>JAGCVI010000016.1 GCA_017962445.1 Bacteroidales bacterium | reverse complement strand
GTCGAAAACCACGGAGAGCTGGTCCTCATACAACGCTTCGTCAACGTAAGTAATGTCACCGTGAAGCATGTAGAACACTCCGTCGTTTTCCACCACGATGATGCTGTTGCCCTTGGTATGGCCCTTGGCTTTGATGAGGTAGATGCCGTCCTGGATTTTCTGACTCTCGGGGAAGTTGTAGTATGCTCCGTCGGTATAGCTGACGGGCACGAGGTTCGTGAGTCCCTGCAACTCGGCGGCATCCATCTCTTCCTGGTTCACATAGATCTTCGCGTTGGGGAAACTCTTCAGTTCACCGCTGTGTTCGGCATGACGGTGGGTGAGCAAAATCTTGGTCACCTGCTCAGGCTTGTAGCCGAGAGCTTTGAACGCATCCATATAGCTACAGATGTCCTTGCCTGTGAAGATGGGAGAGTTCTCATCGGGCACTTCCTCGGGAGTACCTGCAGGCAACCCGGTATCTACGAGAATCACCTCGCTGCCCGTGTCGATCAGATAATTCTGAAGACTGCCGCGATAGCGGATGTTCTTGTCAAACTTGTCTTGTCCTTCCTCGCCTCCGAACACGAAGGGCTGGGTGTAGAATCCGTCTTTACGGAATTTTACGGCTTTGATATCCATACGTTTGAACTATTTTGCCGGTTCCCACTTGCAACGGACGGGCGACACGATGGCGCCTTCCTTTTTCAGTTCTGCAAAAGCTTTGTCCACTTCTTTGCGGTCGATACCGGTGATTTCAGCGATTTTGCCTGCGTTTACGGGCTGTCCGAACTCACGCATGGCCTGTAAAACTTTTTCTTTCATAATTTTCGATATTTAATTGTTTATCACTTTGTATTTATGTCTGTTACTTTGGCTTTTAGCTATTAGCCATTGGCTTTGCGGATAAACCTTAGCCAACAGCCAACAGCTAATAGCTAAAAGCTAATAGCCAATAGCTAACAGCCAAGCATACATTACATCATCTCGATGAGGAAATTCTCGTAGCCGAGTTTGTCGATGTAGTTGAGATACTGTCTTTCCCAATCCATGTGCGCCTTTTCGTCCTCAATCCACTTGTAAATCAGCTTTTGGGTGACATAATCATCTTCGAAGGCGGCAGCCATCTCGCTCATGATCTTCACCGCTTCGGGGTTGTAGTCCGACTCGATCTGCTGCTTCGGATCGTCGTAGAACGGGAATTCGATGGTCTTCATGGCTTCCTGTAAATCGGCGGGTTTGCAGCCGAGTTCCACAAGACGATTCAGAACTTCTTCTGCCTCAGCCCATTCTTCTTCAGCTTCCTCTTTCCATTTGTCGGCCAATTTGTTCCAACCGTTGAAACGGTCGTAAGCCGAGAAGGCGAAATGTTGTTTACTGTTTCCAAACCAAACAGCTCCAGCCATAGCGAACTGTTTCAAAGCTTCTTCTTTTGTCATAATTGCGATAATTTAAATGTGAATAAATCTGTTAAATTTTATTTTTTTGCTTTTTTCAATCCATCGATTAACACGTCCAATGCGGGAATGATGTTCAAGATTTCCTCCTCCTCTCCCGTTTTCAATGCGACATCGTTGCGGAGACAATCAGGAATAGGTTTTGCCTTCTCTTGCAGGGCCTTGCCTTTTTTTGTCAGCGAGACAATGCGCTGGCGGGTATCCACTTTGCCTTTGGTGCGGCTGATGAGTCCCGCTTTCTCCATCCGTTGCAACAGCGGGGTCACGGTGTTGGTGTCCAGCAGCAGCTTCTTGGCGATGTCGCAGACCGGCTGCTTGTCCTGTTCCCAAAGCACGAGCATCACGAGATATTGCGGGTAGGTGATGCCTAACGGATCCAGGTATGGGTGGTACGCGCCCATGGTGAGCCGCGCCGCCGTGTAGAGTCGGAAGCAAAGTTGGTTTTTTAGTTTAAGCTGATTATCAGTCATTTACTTGTTTATTGGTGACGTTTTTTATTTATATCGTTCACGATGCAAAAATACAAAAATTTTTATATCGTATGCGATACAAAAAATTTTTTTTGAGAAAAAACACCGCAAAGGCATCGAAACCCTTGCGGCGGTCTAACTGTTTTGATTAGCTCTTGTTTAGTTCATCAGCCTCTTCTCGCCCCATTTATACTGCGGATAGGCTTTCTTGAGGTCGTTGTAGGAGCCATCGACTGTACTTCCGCCGCTGGTGGCGAATACGTTGAGGGTCTTGCCGCTGAGGTCGTGCGCTTCGATGAAGGTGTTGACGATGGTGGGGGCGGTGTACCACCACACGGGGAAACCGATCCACACGGTGTCGTAGTCGGCGATGTTCTCGCAACGGCCCTTGATGGCGGGACGCGAACTCTTGTCCTTCATCTCGATGGTTGAGCGTGATTGCTTGTCGCGCCAGTCGAGGTCGGCGGCAGTATAAGGCTGCTCGGGGGTGATTTCATAGAGGTCGGCATTGTACTGTTGAGCCAATTTCTGTGCTGCGGCCTTGGTGGTGCCGGTGGCCGAGAAGTAAACGATCAGGGTCTTTTTCATTTCGGGGTTCTCCTTTCCTTGATTTTGGGTTTGGTTTTTCTGCGCGCAGCCACTCAGACTCATCGTCAGAAATGCTGCCATGATGAATGCTAGTTTTTTCATTGCTATTTCAGTTTATTGTTTCAATTGATGCTGCAAAGATACGCATTATTTTGGAATGCAGGCAAAATATCACCGCCCGCAAAGGGCACTTCAACCCCTTGCGGCGGTCAGTTGTTATTGTCCACACATAGTTTGATATTTCCGTCAGTCATTCTTGTTTGGGTCGATGGGTCTGATTACCTTGGCGGGACTTCCAGCTACCACCATATTGTCAGGCACGTCTTTCGTCACCACACTTCCTGCGGCCACAATGGCGTTCTCGCCGATGGTGACGCCTGCCAGCACTTTCACGTCGGCGCCGAGCCAGGCGTTGCGTTTCACCACGATGGGCTTGGTGAGCAGCGTGTGGCGGGTTTCGGGGTTTTCGGGATGGTATTCGGTGGCTAACACGCAGTGAGGCCCGATGAAAACGTTATCCTCGATGGTGATGCCGCCGATGGCTAACAGCGTGCAGCCGAAGTTGAGGAAGCAGTCGTTGCCGAAGCGTACGCCCGGTCCGTAGTTGATGTTCAGCGGCGGGAAGACGCGCACGGTGTCGGGCACATCGCTGCGGGTGATCTCGCGCAGACAGTCGCGCACTTCGGCCTCCGTGTGGTAGCCGCTGTTCATCTCGGCGCAGAGCTGCATGGTGCGCTGCACGTCGGCGTAGAGGTCGTCGCTGCCGACATAGTCTTTTCCTGTGGGTTTGTCGTTCGTCATTTTACCGGATAAAATTCGTGAATACCGCTTCCTCCGCTTCGGGCAGACCGTTGCGCTCCTTCTCCGCGGCGATGGCCTTGACGAGGAAGGCGATGTTGCGGCCGAGGATGCGCATACACTGCACACCCTCCGCATCCTGCATCACGTCTTCGGCACAGTGACCGTGCACCATGTTCCAGTAGCGGGTGCTCGCGATGGGCATCTCGCTGATGGTGAAGTACTTGTTCAGCTGGTCGAAGGTGGCGGTGGTGCCGGCGCGGCGGGCCGAGCAGACCGCGGCGCCCACCTTCATGCACTTCCGGAAGTGCGTGCTGAAGAAGAGGCGGTCGAGGAAGGACTTCATCGTGCCGGCAATGCCCGCGTAATAGACCGGCGAGCCGATGATCAGCGCGTCGGCTTGCTCGAATTTCGGGGCGACTTCGTTCACGATGTCGTCGAAGACGCATCTGCCTGTTTCGTAGCATTTTCCGCAGCT
>JAGCVI010000015.1 GCA_017962445.1 Bacteroidales bacterium | reverse complement strand
GTATTTCTTATGCCATATAATCGGTGCTTTGTTCACAGCCTTTCGGTTACAATGGAACCCCATTGCGCCCTCAATGCCGTAAAAAAATCCCTCGATTCTATGCCCAATAAATCTCATTAACAAAATCAAAACAGTTTCTAAGCAAAAAAAATAGACCGCCGATTGGCGGTCTATTTTTTTTCTATCGGTTTTATCCGATTTAGCAATTGAGACAATTACTGCTGGTCAGCGGTGGGCTCAGTAGCGGTGGGCTCAGTAGCGGTCTGAGCAGCAGCCGGATCGTTGGTCTGCTGACCCTTGTTAACTTGCTCTTTCTTGGTGGTGTCTTTGGTGTCTTTCTTGTCGCCATTGCCATTGCAAGCAGCAAAAGAGAACATAGCAACAACTGCTAATGCTAAAAATACTTTCTTCATTTTTTTGAGATTTAAATTGGTTATTATTAATGTTGTTTCAAGTGGCAAAAATACAGTCAAAATTACAAATAGTGAGAAAATAAATGTTTAAAAATTCTTAATATTTGTGTAATTATTTGATTTGTAATCTAAAATATAATTGTTATAGAGTTTGAGAAAAATGTTTTTTTCTGATTTTTTCAGACTATTCTCGAGTGTATTTTAACAATTTCGGGGTAAAAAATCAAGGTGTCGGGACAATGCCACCGAAGCCCATGAAAGCCATGGCAAGTATGCCTGCGGTGACTAGTGCGATAGGTACGCCCTTCATTCCTTTGGGAACGCCAGTCAGCTCCATCTGTTCGCGTATGCCGGCGAAGATTACCAGAGCGATGGTGAAGCCGATGGCGATGCTTCCGGCGTAGATGGTGCTCTGCAGGAGGTTCATCTCTTTCTGGATGACCAGGATGGCCACGCCGAGTACGGCGCAGTTGGTAGTGATAAGAGGCAGGAACACGCCGAGGGTCTGATAAAGAGCGGGGGCAATCTTCTTCAAAACAATCTCGACCATCTGCACCAGACCTGCAATGACAAGGATGTAGGCTATGGTTTGAAGATAAATAAGGTCAAAGGGTTTGAGCAGGTATTCATAGATGAGCCATGTCACGATAGTGGCGAGTAGCATCACGAAGAGAACGGCACCACCCATACCGAGAGAACTTTTGACATCTTTAGATACGCCAAGGAACGGGCAGATGCCTAAAAACTGAGCCAAAACAACGTTGTTGACGAATATTGCTCCGATAATCAACGCAAAAGGACTTAGTGGATCCATATTGTTGTATTTATTTGTTTTTCAATAAAATTGCCGTTTGACAATGCTGCTATTACGCAGACATATCAAACGGCAAAATTACACTTTATTTTTTAATTGTACAAACTTTTTTTCATTCAGTGGGTTCCAGCCATCCAATGACGTCGCCTTTTTTGACCATTGCACCTTGGGGCATGCACGTGTCTGCCAGACGTCCACCGACGGTGAGTGTGACGGGCATCATGGCGTAGCTTGCCTGGATTGTGCAGAAGGTGTCGCCAGCCTTGTATTCACGTCCTGGAGCGGGAGCGATGGATTTATCGTTGAAATCAATCTCCCACAGCAGCTGACCTGTTGCAGTGGCAACTACAGGGGTGGCGTTGCGGTAGCGTTCCTTCATGTAGTTGGGCATAGTGCCTGGCTCGGCAGCTGGTGCGTTGGGGGCGGCGCATTTCTCGGCACGGAGTTTCTCAACTTCCTTATAGAAGCGGTCTTTTGCCACGCCGCTCTTGTAGTCGCGGTATTGGCGGTCGTGCATGGCCAGTTCGAATAGTTCTTCGTCGTCTTCGCCGCGATCCCATCCTTTTTCTTCCATCTCCTTGATGTATTCCGGCAGTGCGTCGGGGTAGGCGTCCTGAGGAACACCTTCGTAGAATTCCAGTCCGTTTGTTTTGGCCAGTTCTATTATTTCCGGATCCAGAGCACCAGGCAGTTTTCCTGCTTTGCCGAGAATCATGCTCCAGCTATCCTTGTCAATCTGGCTGAAGCGAGGTTTGCCTTGAGCCATTGCCAGGAGGTTCATGACGGCAATGTTCTTAGTGTACTGACTGAATGGGGTTACTAGGGGAGGATAGCCGAGTTTAGGCCAAATGTATTCAACCTCTTGGAAGAGTTGTACAGAAAGTTCCTCGAAACTCACTTCGGGTTTGCCGGCTTTTTTGAGAGCCATGTTTATTGCGCCGTGTACGCCGCGCAGGTCGGTCATCATGGATCCCATCATGCCGCCGGGGAGACCGCAACCGACAAGAAGAGAGGTGCTGATACGGTTAGCGGGATTGATATACAGGCCGAGGAAGTCGTCGATGAATTCCTGTGTCAGTTTGCGTGCCTCCATGTAGGCATCCATGTTGATGTCCTTGACGAGGAATCCTGCGTCCTTGAGCATAGCCTGCACGGATATTACATCAGGATGCACCATGCCCCACGACAGAGGTTCCATAGCACAGTCGATGACGTCGGCACCGGCTTCGGCAACCATAAGTGTTGAAGCCATAGAGAGGCCTGGGCCTGTGTGGCCGTGATACTGGACAATGATGTGAGGGTATTTGGTCTTGATTTCCTTTACAAGGCGACCCAATGTTGCAGGGCGACCCACACCAGCCATGTCTTTCAATGCTATTTCGTCGGCACCGAATTCGACCAGCTTGTCAACCAAGTTCATGTAGTATTCCACGGTGTGTACGGGAGAATGGGTGATGCTGAGGGCGGCTTGAGAAATCATACCTGCCTCTTTGGCGTATTTTACGCTCAGTTCGAGGTTGCGAGGGTCGTTGAGTCCGCAGAAGGAGCGCATGATGTCAACACCTTGAGCTTTCTTCACTTTGCACATGAGTTGGCGCACATCCTTTGGTACGCCGTACATGCGTAGACCATTGAGTGCACGTTCAAGCATGTGAGTCTGGATTCCGGCCTTGTTGAACTCCTTGGTCCAGGCGCGGACAGCCTTGTTGGGGTTCTCGCCATACATGAGGTTCACCTGCTCAAATGCACCGCCGTTGGTTTCAATTCTATCGAAACAGCCCATAGCGACGATGACAGGTGCTATTTTTGTAAGCTGGTCGACGCGCGGTTGGTATTTGCCCGACGACTGCCACATGTCGCGATAGACTAAACTGAATTTGACTTCTTTTGACATATATTGTTGTTGTCTTTTTAAATGTAAAAGGGTATAAATAAATATATTGTGGATAATTCAAGAGAAATATCCGTGTGCAAAAGTACACAAAATAATTAAATATGAAATAGTTATTTAAAAAATTAAATGCCGAACAATTGTTTTGTGTTGGCGGTTGTCAGTTCGGCAACTTCCTGAGGTGAGATGTTGAGTATTTCGGCTATTTTTTGAGCGACGATGGTCACGTATGAACTTTCGTTGCGATGGCCGCGATAGGGCATGGGAGCGAGGTATGGAGAGTCTGTTTCGAGTACGATGTGCTTAAGTCCGACGGTTCGAACTATTTCGGGTAGTATGGATTTCTTGTAGGTTACAACTCCGCCGATGCCCAACAGGAAACCCATCTCGATTGCGGTTTGTGCATCGTCGGGTGTTCCGCTGAAGCAGTGCATAATGCCGCGGTAGTGTATGCTTCCATGACGACGTAGGAGTTCAAACACCTCTTGGTAGGCGTTCCTGACGTGAAGGACTATCGGTTTGTCAAGAGACTCGGCCCAGAGTATCTGTTGTTCGAGGACTTTGCATTGTTGTTCTTTGAAGGTGGTGTCCCAGTACAAGTCAAGACCAATTTCTCCAACGCCGACATATTTGTGGGGTTGTGAAAACAGTTTTTCATGAACCAGTTCAAGATTGCTTTTGTAATTGTTGTCCACCGATGTGGGGTGCAGTCCCATCATTTGTCGGAACAGGTCGGGACGGGAGGCGGCAAGTTGCTCTTGCCGGTCGTAACTCTCGTTGTCAATGGCGGGAAGGAGGATCAGCTTCACACCAACCTCTTCGGCGTGTGCAATAACCTCGTTGCGGTCGTCGTCAAATTCCTCGGAATAGATATGAGAGTGAGTATCGATGAGCATGATAGTATATTCAATGCTATTTGCCGCTTTTAGTCTTTTCTTGGATGATTTCGGTCAGCAGGTCGTATAATTCGAGCATCTTTTTATCGTCAGCTAGCAGGCGGCGTTGGTTGTCAATGGTCTTTTGGTCATGACGGCGTGCGGGGCCGGTTTGTTGTTGCCATAGGCCTCCGTGTTTTATTTTTTCGGCGGTCATGGTAATAAGCGGGTGCAGTATTTCGAATGGTATGTTGTGCGACTGGATGATGTCTTGTGCCATGGCGTTGACGGCATTGCCGAAGTTGTTGACCATCACGGCAGCCAAATGAAGCCATTGGCGTTGTTGAGTGTCGATTTCGAAAAGGTGGCTCGACACTGGTCGCAGGAGTTCCATTATGTGAGTAGTCACGTCCGGAGAGGAGCCTTCAACGCAGAAGGGCAGTTCGCTGTAATCCATGTCAACATCGCGGATGAAGGTCTGAGGAGACCATACAACACCATGTTTGCGGCTTATAGGTTTGAGCACGTTGAGCGACACTGCGCCGGCGGTGTGGAGCACAAGGGCATCGCGCAGCCGCAGGTCGAGGGCGAGGTCGAATAGTGCGTCATCGGCGACGGCCAAGACATACACGTCGGCTGTGGGGTAGAGTAGACTGAGTTTGTCGATAGGTTCGGCAAAAACCTGGTTTGCCAGAGCTTCTGCATGGTCGTATTCGCGCGACCAGATTTGCAGAATCTGGTATCCAGCGTTATGGAAGGCCTTTGCAAGATGAGTTGCCACATTGCCAGAACCTATCAGAGTTATGGTTTTCATTTTAGTAGGGTGCTTTATAAATAGAAAGACAGGATGTTGTCCTGTCCTTCATGTTTTTTTGATGATTAACTACAAATCAATATTCATCTTCTTGAAAGAAGAAGTCTTCTTTTGTAGGATAGTCGGGCCAGATGTCCTCAATACTGTCGTAAGCCTCGCCTTCGTCCTCGATTTCCTGAAGATTTTCGATGACTTCCATCGGGGCACCTGTCCTTTGTGCGTAGTCTATCAATTCCTCCTTGTTTGCAGGCCAGGGTGCGTCTTCAAGTTTAGATGCCAATTCTAATGTCCAATACATAATAAACAGTCTTTAGCCTTTAATAATAACTTTTTGATAATGTGTTGATTGTTGTTAAAAATAAACCTTCTTTTCTCCCCTTTAACGCATAGTGTTATCAAATATTATCCAGCTGACCAAAAAATTTCTTCTTTATTTTCGAGAAGAAGTATATAGCGTGCTGTAACGAAAAGATAATCAGACAATCGGTTAATATATTGCAGTATTATTTTTTCTATTTCGACGGTATTTTGCAGTGTGACGATGCAGCGTTCGGCGCGACGGCAGACGGTGCGGGCCACATGAGCCTGGGCCGAGGCCATGCTGCCTCCTGGTATCACGAAGCTCTTCAGCTTCGGCAGTCTGGAATCCATGTTGTCTATCCATCCTTCCAGTGTTGCCACGGCTTCTGGGTTTAGTTGCGGCAGTTTTGCGTATGTTGCGGTGTCCTCGGTGGCCAGCAAGGTCTGTATGACGAAGAGGTCGTTCTGGATAGTCTTGAGTTGGCTGCAGACGTCCAATTCTTTTGTCATCTCGGCTAGCAGGCCGATATGAGAGTTGAGTTCATCGACAGTTCCGTAGGCTTCCACGCGTGGGTCGCATTTCATTACGCGGCTGCCGCCTACAAGCGATGTTGTGCCTTGGTCTCCTGTTTTTGTGTAAACCATAATACTAAACCCTCTCGACGCTTTTTACCTCGGGGATGACTTTCTTGATTGCCGCCTCGATGCCTTGTTTTAAAGTCTGCATGGCGTGCGGGCATGTGCCGCAATGTCCTTGTAGGTGAACCATCACCACGCCTTCATTAGTCATGTCGACATATTCCACATCGCCACCGTCCTGTTGCAGATAGGGGCGTATTTGGCTGAGTGCGTTCTGGACTTTCTTCTCGATGATTGATTTTTGTTCGTCGGTCATTGTTGTGAAAGTTTAAGGTTTTACTTACTGATTTTGCAAATCTCGCGGATGGTGTTTTCTGCCAGACGGTCGAAGGCTTCACTTTCCGGAGTCGGGTTTTCGCTCCAGAGAGCCACAGGTTTGCCGTTGTCGCCGCTTTCGGCAATGCTTTGAACCAGGGGTATCTCGCCGAGCAGAGGAATGTCCATCTCTTTCGACAGTTTGCTGCATCCTTCCTTGCCGAAGATGTAGTACTTGTTATTGGGTAGTTCGGCAGGAGTGAAGTAGGCCATATTCTCTACAAAACCCAGTACTGGGATATTGATGTTGGGGTTCTGGAACATCTCCACGCCACGTATCACGTCGGCCAGAGCCACCTGCTGAGGTGTACTGACTATGATGGCGCCGGTCACGGGCAGCGTTTGGGCTATTGTCAGTTGAATGTCGCCTGTTCCGGGAGGCATGTCGACCACGAGGTAGTCGATCTCGTCCCACCAGGTCTCGGTGAGCAGTTGTTTCAGTGCGCCGCTAGCCATCGGACCGCGCCACACCATGGCTTTGTCGGGGTCGACGAGGAAGCCCACAGACATCAGTTTGACGTTGTATTTTATGATAGGAGACATGTAGGTCTTGCCGTTGTGCTGCTCGCCGTAGATGTCGTGTTCCGTGATGTTGAACATAATGGGTATGGAGGGGCCGTATACATCGGCATCGATGAGGCCTACCTTGGCGCCAGTCTTAGCCAGAGCCACAGCCAGGTTGACAGCTACGGTTGATTTACCCACGCCGCCTTTGCCGGATGCTACGAGGATGGTGTTTTTGATGTTGGGGAACATCTCCTCGGGTTTAGGTTGCTCGACCTTGCGCGAGGTGAGGTTGACCTCCACCTCAGCGTTGCGGTCCACATATTCGTGAATGGCGTTGATGCAGTCTTCTTTCATTTTCGACTTCATGGGGCATGCCGGAGTGGTCAGCACGAGATCGAAGGTCACTTTCATTCCGTCGATGGCGATATTCTCGATCATGCCAAGCTGTGTGAGGCTTTGTCCGAGGTCTGGGTCGTCGACATGGCTCAATGCCATCTCTATCATTGTTTTTGTTATTGCGCTCATAATTATGATAAAACTATTATTTGATGCTTGTTTTCTCGTCAAACGAAGTAAGTTGTTATTTATTGTTGGGAATGCACAATATAATTATTAGAAAAACGATATTAGGTAAGATTATATTATCAGCAAAAAAAATCATTCTATGAAAAAGAAACCTTTTACACTGTTTATTTTCGTAATGGTGTGTATTTCTTCCGTCATGGCGCAGAATGTACAGACTGACTTGCCATGGTTACCTTATCGTGATACAAACCATATACGTACTATTCGAATATATGATATAGACACGGTTACAGGTGAACGGACATTGTCATTCGTACAAAGCTTTCACCGCAGTGGCTATGAGGCAGACACTTCATGCCGTTATGTTTATGATAAACAAGGTCGTCTCACGGAGATGGCGCGTTATAGTCTGGATTACTCTGTTGACATGACGTCACCGAAATATATGTTGTTGTATAGATACAATATCGACTACAGTACTGATGGTACGGTGAAAAAAATCAGGTTTGTATCGTACACGCTTCATGATTCAACTACTTATGTGTACGATTTATTAACCCACAAGACCCATCCAAAGAACGGCTTACTTGAGTATTCTTTCCGTCGTACTATTGATCAAGTAGAAACAGATACCGTCTATTTCATCCGTGATTACGATGAACATGGACACCTAATCAGAGAGTATATGGATGCTGAAAATCACTATGACATATTTTTTTCCTCCGAGGTTACATATCGTTACGATAACGAAGGTCGTCGAATAGCTGAAAGCGGCTATTATTATGAGCAATCAGACACGATGGATTACCATTATGACAAACATGGGGTTCTGACCAGTATAACTGGCACAGAATACGAACTCGGAATGGAGGGTAAAATCTTCATCAAGTGCCGTCCTGATGGTACCTACAGTGAACAATGGCAATATTGGTACATCTATGAAGATCCTGAGAAGCCGGATGTGGAATATATCCGTTACGATGACAGGGGTAACGCTGTTTATGTCAAAACTTCCGCAGGTGTCAGTGAGTACGAGATTGAGTATTGGGAGTAACAGAGAGAATTATTCCATGCTTAAGATTTTATTAAGGACCTCGCTGTGATCGAAGGCGAGGGCAGGAAGGTTGGACACAGGGAACCAACGGGCTTCTTGTGCGTCGTCACCGCCGCGGGGATGAACTGTCGCCGGGTCGACGTAAGCAGTGAAGACCACGCTGACGGTACGGCCTCGTGGGTCGCGTCCGTCGCGTGAGGCGACACAAACCATGCTGAGTGGAATGCCAGTCAACGAGGTCTCCTCTTCAAGCTCGCGTGCTGCGGTCTGTTCGATGTCACGGTCGTTCATGTCGAAGAATCCACCAGGAAAGGCCCAACAGCCTTTGTATGGGTCGTTGCCACGGCGGATAAGGAGTATTTCGGTGGCATCAAGGTTGAAGACGGCGATGTCGGCGGTCAAGGCCGGACGAGGGTATTCGTATGAGTACATGGCGGGTGTTGGCAATGTGGTGAGTTATTCGCCAAAGATTTCTTTTAGTTTGCGTTCAAGTTCGGCTCCTCTCAAGTTGCGTGCGATTATTTTACCAGATTTGTCGACCAGCACGGTGCTTGGCACGGAGGTTATGCCGTAGCTTGCACCGCCGCTAGAGGTCCATCCTTTGAGGTCGCTGACGTGGTTTGGCCATACCAGTCCGTCCTGTTCGATAGCACTGACCCAGTCGTTGCGAGTCTTGTCGAGCGACACACTGAAAATCTCAAAACCTTTGTCGTGGTATTTGTGATAAAGTTTCACGACATTAGGATTCTCCATGCGGCAGGGGCGGCACCATGAGGCCCAGAAGTCAATCAATACTATCTTGCCTCTAAGGTCGCTGAGCTTGCGCTCTTTGCCATCGGGGTCTTTCATTGCTATCTCGGGTGCTGTACGACCGGGGCCAAGGGATGTCTTGACTTTGGAGCTTACATATTGTACAAATTGGTTGTCCGGGTATTTCTTTCCAAGTCCTTTGTCGATAGCTTCGAAAAGGTCAAAATAAGTCTCGATGTCGTTTTCGAAATAGGTGACAAGGAATGCGCTCATTAATACGTCGGTGTTTTTCTCCAGCAGTTTTCGGACTGTCATGTTGTGAACGTCCTGCATCAGTTCGAAATTCTTGCTGAGTTCTTGTTTTTGTTGCTCTGTTGTGGACGGTTGGCTATATTCGTCGTCGATTTTTTTTGCCGCTTTTGTGAAATTGTACACCTCCTGGTTGAATTCCTTATACACCTGCATGTTTTTTGAACCTTTGGCATTTGTGATGTTCAGGTAGTTGAGGCCTTCGTCATAGGTCATGTCAAGTGTCACGTCGTCGCCAGGTATCAGCATGGCATGTATGACGCACTGTTTCACACCCATAAAGCTGAATAAGTATAATGCAGATTTTGAAGGTGCTGTCTCGAAACTATAGTTGCCGTTTGCATCGAGGGAGATTGTGTCGAGAGGCAATGCCTTATTACCTTCGACGACGCTGACTACCAGTTGTGCATTACTGTTCAGTCCCGACACGGAACCATGTACTTTGGTACTCTGAGCATTTGCCTGGAATACTGTAAGGACAGTTATAAATATAACGATTGCAATTTTTTTCATATGATGAGATTAAAGGTTAATTTATATGCAGAGTTTTTTATTTGAAAAGGGACATTGCTTCTTTGATATCGGTGTCAGTCCAAAGCAGAACCTCGTAGAATGTTGCGTTGCTATACAGCATTTCGCCTATTTCAGCCTTGATACGTGAACGTATTTGTTCTTTATATGCCGCAATGGATTTGTTGTTGCGTGCCACCCCCTTGGAAGAGGCTTTCCTGTACACAGCTTCAAGGTCGTTGTCGGTTACCTTGAAGAGTCTTATAAACTCTTCCGGTGTGCGATAGCTTTTTTTGATTTTATGACCTGTGTAAGACACCAAGTTGACTACGTATTCGTCAATTGCTCCACTGCTTATTAATTGGTTGAAATAAATGATATTGGTGTCTTTCTGGTATGAAATCGTATGGTCGGGATAGATGCCACCGCCGCCATACACTACACGGCCTTTGGAGGTGTGGTAGGGGGTAGGGTCGGTGACTTTTGAAAGCAGCGAGTCGTTGGTGTAACCGTTCAGAATTTGCTGAATATACTCTTCGTAGTATTTGTCGGTACCCTTGTCGTAGGGGCGTTGAATGCACCTTCCTGACGGAGTGTAGTACCGTGCCACGGTAAGCAGCATGGCAGACCCGTCGGGTAGTGCCACCTGTTGTTGCACCAGACCTTTGCCGAATGAGCGGCGGCCCACTATCAAGCCGCGGTCGTTGTCTTGTATGGCTCCAGCCACGATTTCGCTTGCAGATGCTGAATACTCGTCGATCATCACTATCAGCTCGCCGTTGGAGAAGAGTCCGCCGGGTTTTGAATGTTCCTCCTCTCGTTTCTGATGAGCACCTTGTGTGTATACAATCAGCTCTTTGCCAGGCAGCAAGTCGTCGCAAATTGCTATTGCAGTGCTCAGCAGTCCGCCTCCGTTGCCGCGAAGGTCCAGTACCATGCGTTTCATGCCTTGAGCTTTCAAGTTGATTACAGCTTTTCGGAATTCAGGATAAGTGCTTTCGCTAAATCGTGTCAGGTGGATGTATCCGGTCTCTTTGTCTATCATGCTGCTGAAAGAGAGGCTAGGAGTCTGTATCACGTCTCGTACCACCTTCAAAAGCCGAGGTTCAGTCTCATAGGCACGTTTGATTTTCAGATCGGCGACACTTTTTCGTGGGCCACGCAGGTGTGCTACAACGTCATCGTTCGACATTTTGACACCCGAAAGTTTTATGCCGTCAACGGAAAGGATGCAGTCACCTGCTTGTACTCCAGCTTTGTCCGACGGCCCACCAGAAATAACCTGTGCTGCTCGCACTGTGTCGTTAATCATGCGAACAACTATGCCAACGCCTTCGAAATTGCCGCGCAGAGTGGCAATCTCGTCATTCAATTCTTTGCGTGAAATGTAAGTGCTGTGGGGGTCGAGAGATGAAAGCATGCTCGAAAAGACCCTATCCATGATTGAGTCGTTGTCGATTTCATCAACGTATTGATTCAATATCAATTGCCCGATGGTGTCGAGTTTGTATCGAAACAGGAGGGATGCTGGTGCGTCAGGATTGTAACGCATTGAGTACTTTCGTTCGGTCTTGACAGAACCAATGTAGAAGCCTGTAAAGATGGCCACGACAACGAAAATCAGAGCTATATATGTTTTTACTTGTCCTTTCATAGATTCGGTTATGAAACGGAGATAGTTTTTATTTATTGTCTAACGATGAAAGTTGCTAAATTTTGTAATATTTACTCCCGTAGATTCTGTTAGTATCGTGTTGATAAATTTTCTTTGATTCTCGTTTTTGCGTGCCAAAAGTGATGAAAAAAATGTTGAAAAAGAGCAACCAAAACCATGTATTTATGAGAAAAATAATTTTTGTAAACATCATATGATCAATAGCTCAGAAAGATTTTAATTTTTTTTAACAATTATTCAAATCTGAATGCTTTGCCAATCTTGAAAATGGTTGTACTTTTGCACTCCATTTTGTGGGCAGATTATGTCCATGAGATTGAACCGAAAACATTAATTTAGAAATAATAATATTAAAAAGTAACAATGCCAACAATTCAGCAATTAGTTCGCAAAGGACGTCAAAAAATGGAGTACAAGAGTAAATCTCCCGCTTTGGATTCGTGTCCGCAGCGTCGTGGCGTCTGCACCCGTGTGTACACCACCACCCCCAAGAAACCTAACTCGGCTATGCGTAAAGTGGCCCGTGTGCGTCTGACCAACCAGAAGGAAGTCAACGCCTATATTCCTGGTGAAGGCCACAACCTGCAGGAGCACAGCATCGTCATGATCCGTGGCGGTCGTGTAAAGGACCTTCCGGGTGTCCGTTATCATATCATCCGTGGTGCTCTCGACACCTCCGGAGTTGACGGTCGCCGTCAGCGTCGTTCCAAATACGGTGCCAAGCGTCCGAAACAGGCTGCAAAGTAAAATGTTTGTAAAATAAGTTTATAGCTTGATAAAGAAATGAGAAAAGCAAAACCAAAAAAGAGAATAATCCTTCCGGATCCCAAATACAATGACGTTCTCGTCACTAAGTTCGTCAACAACCTGATGATGGGTGGCAAGAAGACCATCGCCTACAAGATTTTCTATGAGGCTATCGACGTGGTCAGCGACCGTACTAAAGAGGACGGCCTTGAGGTGTGGAAAAAGGCTTTGGCCAACATCACTCCTTCGGTCGAGGTGAAGAGCCGCCGTATCGGTGGTGCCACCTTCCAGGTTCCTACTGAAATCCGCCCCGAGCGCAAACAGTCCATCGGTATGAAGAACCTCATCAGCTTCTCGCGCAAGCGCAGTGAGAAGACCATGGCTCTCAAGCTTGCCGCCGAGATTCAGGCAGCTTACAAAGAAGAAGGTGCCGCTTTCAAGCGTAAAGAGGATATCCACCGTATGGCCGAGGCCAACAAGGCTTTCTCGCACTTCAGATTCTAATATTATTGTATACAATATATATTATAGCAACAAGATTCTTTTAATCCTAACCGAACAAGTAAAATGTCCGACCTTCACTTCACAAGAAATATTGGAATAATGGCCCACATCGATGCCGGTAAAACGACAACGACGGAGCGTATATTATTCTATACGGGCAAGAATTATAAGCTCGGTGAAACCCATGAGGGCTCGGCCACCATGGACTGGATGGTTCAGGAGCAGGAGCGTGGCATCACTATCACTTCTGCCGCTACCACTGTTTATTGGGATTGGAAGAACAACCGCTATAAATATAACATAATCGACACTCCGGGCCATGTGGATTTCACGGTTGAGGTTGAGCGTTCGCTCCGTGTGCTTGATGGTGCAATAGCCATCTTCTGCGCAGTAGGTGGCGTTGAACCCCAGTCGGAAACCGTGTGGCGTCAGGCTGACAAGTACAGGGTTCCGCGCATTGCGTTCGTCAACAAGATGGACCGTGCAGGTGCGGACTTCTTCTCTGTTGTCAACCAAATAAAGGAACGTCTTGGTGCCAATCCAATTCCTATCGAGATACCTATTGGTCAGGAGGATTTGTACAAGGGTGTTGTCAATCTGATAACCAACAAAGCCCTTATATGGGACGAGGAGTCGAACGGCTCGAAGTTCTACGAGGTGCCTATGCCCGAGGATTTGAAGGATGTTGTTGCCGAATACAGGCAGAAACTCATTGAGGGTGTCGCCGAGGAGAATGAGGAACTGATGATGAAGTTCTTTGATGATCCGGATTCCATTACAGAGGAAGACATTATCGGCGAAATCAGAAAAGCCACCTTGGCTATGAAGATCACCCCAGTGATGTGTGGTTCGGCATTCAAGAACAAAGGTGTACAGTCTTTGCTTGACGCTGTTGCCGCATTCCTTCCTTCTCCGCTCGATTTGAACGATGTGGAAGGCATCAACCCCAAGACCGAAAAGGAGGAATCGCGCAAGATTGATGTCAATGCGCCGTTCTCGGCTCTTGCATTCAAGATTGCCACCGACCCATACGTGGGACGCCTCTGTTTCTTCCGTGTCTATTCAGGCGCGTTAGATGCGGGTTCGTATGTCTACAATGCAAATACAGGCAAGAAGGAACGTATATCGCGCATTATGCAGATGCATTCCAACAAGCAGAATCCTCTCGACCGCATCGAGGCGGGCGATATCGGAGCCGCTGTCGGATTCAAGGACATCAAGACAGGACACACTCTCTGTGACGAGCATCACCCCATCATTCTCGAGTCAATGAAGTTCCCCGATCCCGTTATCAGTATCGCTGTTGAGCCGCTGACTCAGGGTGACATGGACAAGTTGACCAACGCACTTCAGAAACTCGTTGAAGAAGATCCGACTTTCCGTGTCAAGACAGATGAGGTGTCAGGACAGACCATTATCAGTGGTATGGGTGAATTGCATCTTGACATCATCCTTGACCGTCTGCGCCGGGAATTCGGTGTCGAGGTGAACCAAGGCCGTCCCGAGGTTGCATACAAAGAGGCTATCACTGCTACCGTGCAGCACCACGAAATTTACAAGAAACAGACTGGCGGCAAGGGTAAGTTTGCAGACATATTGTTCGAAATCGGTCCAGCCGATGACGATTTCAAAGGTCTGCAGTTTATCAATGAAGTCAAGGGCGGCAACATTCCCAAGGAATTCATTCCGAGTATTGAGAAAGGCTTCAAAGAGGCTATGCTCAACGGCGTATTGGCCGGTTATCCGCTCGATAGTTTGAAAGTGCGCATAATAGATGGGTCGTTCCATCCAGTCGATTCTGACCAGCTTTCGTTCGAGGTGTGTGCCAAGATTGGTTTCAGGAATGCTTGTCGCAAAGCCGGTGCAGTGTTGCTTGAACCCATTATGAAACTTGAGGTCCTCACTCCCGACACTTATGTGGGTGATGTGACCGGTGACCTCAACCGTCGTCGCGGCATGCTCGAGAACATCGATGCCAAGGTTGGCGTGCAGGCTGTTCATGCTAAGGTGCCGCTGGAGCAAATGTTCGGTTATGTCACTTCGCTGCGAACCATCACTTCTGGCAGGGCCAACTCCACAATGGAGTTCTCCCATTATGCAGTGGTTTCGAAGGAGCAGCAGGATGCAATTCTGAAAAGTAAATATATTTATTCATAAAGATCTCTAAACAATAAAACCGTGAGTCAAAGAATTAGAATCAAACTCAAATCTTACGATCACAACCTGGTTGACAAGTCGGCCGAGAAGATCGTAAAGACCGTCAAAATGACGGGAGCAGTGGTCAATGGTCCCATACCGCTGCCGACAAACAAAAAGATTTTCACTGTAAACCGTTCGACTTTTGTCAACAAGAAGTCGCGTGAGCAGTTCGAACTCAGTTCGTACAAACGTCTTATGGACATCGAGATCAACGATCGTACCAAGACCATCGACGCGCTGATGAAGCTTGAACTCCCCAGCGGTGTAGAAGTAGAAATCAAAGTGTGAATTAACTCAGCCAATGCCTCTGCGGCCTAACGGCTGCAAGTATGCTGAAAACTAACAACAAATTAATCCATCAAAAAAAGAAATGTCAGGATTATTAGGTAAAAAAATCGGAATGACCAGTCTTTTTAATGCCGACGGTAAGCAAATACCGTGCACTGTTATCGAAGCTGGTCCTTGTGTCGTGACACAAGTTAGAACCATCGAGAAGGATGGTTATGAAGCCATTCAGCTGGCTTTTGGTGAGAAGAAAGAATCGCACACCACCAAGCCTATGAAGGGTCATTTTGCAAAAGCAGGTACCACCCCGAAGCGCTATCTTGCAGAGTTCAGCCGTTTCGAGGAGGGCCACAAGAAAAAGTATGGTGAAATTTTGACAGTGGAAGTCTTCCAGGAAGGCGAATTTGTCGACATTGTCGGAACTTCGAAAGGTAAGGGTTTCCAGGGCGTTGTTAAAAGACATGGTTTCGGCGGTGTTGGAGATCTCACTCACGGCCAGCATGACCGCCTCCGCGCTCCTGGTTCGATCGGTGCTTCGTCATATCCTTCGCGTATCTTCAAGGGTATGCGTATGGCCGGCCAGACTGGTAACCACCGCGTGAAGATTCAAAACCTTCAGGTTGTCAAGATTATCCCTGAAAAGAATTTAATGATTGTTAAAGGTTCTGTACCGGGACCCAAAGGTTCAATTTTAAAACTGGAAAGATGGAGTTAAAAGTTTATAACATCAACGGAAGCGAAACCGGTAGAACCATCAGCCTTGACGATTCTATCTTCGCCATCGAGCCCAATGACCATGCAATGTATCTGGATTGCAAGCAGTATCTTGCTGACCAGCGTCAGGGCACACATAAGAGCAAAGAACGTTCAGAGATAGCACACAGCACCCGCAAGCTTAAACGTCAGAAAGGCACTGGCGGTGCACGTTCGGGCGATATCAAGAGCCCCGTGTTTGTCGGTGGTGGCCGTATTTTCGGACCCAAACCCCGTGACTATCGCTTCAAACTCAACATCAAGGTGAAACGTCTGGCTCGCCGCTCGGCTCTCAGCTACAAGGTCGCCGACAATGCATTCACTGTTGTCGAGAACTTCACCTTCGAGGCTCCTCGCACGAAAGCCATGAACGAAGTTCTGAGCAAGCTTAACATAAGTGACAAAAAATCGCTTTTTGTTATTGAAAATCAAAATAATTTCGTATTTTTGTCTGCTCGTAACCTGAAGAACGTAAAGGTGGTAAATGTGTCGCAATTAAATACTTACGACATAGTTAACGCCTCAAATATTGTTGTTTCAGAGGGTTCAATTAGTGAAATCACGCGTGTGTTGACAACGAAATAAACGGTATTTGTATAACTGATTAAGAATTTTTAACACGATGAATATATTAATAAAACCGCTCATCAGCGAAAAGATGACCAGACTTACCGAGGCTGCCGCTGAGCCGAAACTCACCCGCATCCAACGTAAAAAAGGCATCGAGCTCAAACCGGCACAAAACCGTTATGGTTTCATCGTTGACAAACGTGCCAACAAGATTGAGATCAAGAATGCCGTTGAAGAGTTTTACAACGTGAAGGTTGTAGATGTCAACACCATGAATTATTCGGGCAAGTCGAAGAACCGCTATACCAAGGCTGGTTTCATCCAGGGCCGCACCAATGCCTACAAGAAGGCCGTTGTGACTCTCGCTCCCGACAACACGATTGACTTCTACAGCAGCATTTAATTGAAAGTTAATTAATAATAGTTAGTTCCACTGATAAGAGAACAATAAGAAAAAAAAGAAATGGCTTTAAAGAAAATTAAACCGACAACCCCCGGCCAGCGTCACAAGATTGTTGTCACCAATGACGACATCACATGCAGCAAACCGGAGAAGAGCCTTGTGTACGGTATCCGCAAATCTGGCGGTCGTAACAATCAGGGTAAGATGACCATGCGCTACATCGGCGGTGGTCACAAACAACTTTACCGTTTTGTCGACTTCAAGCGCGACAAAGACGGCATTCCCGCAACCGTGAAGACTATAGAGTACGACCCGAACCGCAGTTCGCGCATTGCTCTTGTCACCTATGCTGACGGTGAGAAACGTTACATCCTCGCTCCGCAGGGCCTGAAGGTCGGTCAGACTATTATGTCAGGTAACGGCGTTGCCCCGGAAATCGGCAACACTTTGACTTTAGCCGAAATTCCTTTCGGTACATTGATTCACAACATCGAGCTCCGTCCTGGCCAGGGTGCCAAGATGGTGCGTTCGGCAGGTGCTTATGCACAGTTGATGTCACGTGACGGCAAGTATGCCATCATTAAGATGCCTTCTGGCGAGATGCGCATGATTCTTCAGGCGTGCCGCGCCACTGTCGGTATTGTGTCGAATCCTGAGCACAACCTCGAGGTTGGTGGTAAGGCAGGCCGTAGCCGTTGGCAGGGTCGTCGTCCGCGCAACCGCGGTGTTGTTATGAACCCCGTTGACCACCCGATGGGCGGTGGCGAGGGCCGTCAGACTGGTGGCCACCCGCGTTCGCGCAAGGGTATCCCGGCAAAGGGCTACAAGACACGTGCTCCGAAGAAACAGTCGAGCAAGTTCATTGTCGAAAGAAGAAAGAAGTAATAACGATTAAAGTTAAAGTAAAAGATGAGTCGTTCATTAAAGAAAGGTCCGTACATTTTCCACAAGCTGGAAAAAAGAGTTATCGAGGCACAGCAGTCCAACAAGAAGGTCACCATCAAGACTTGGTCGAGAGCATCCATGATTTCTCCCGATTTCGTTGGCCAGACCATCGCAGTGCATAACGGCAACAAGTTCATCCCCGTCTATGTGACTGAGAATATGGTTGGACACAAGCTTGGAGAGTTTGCTCCCACGCGTATCTTCCGTGGACATGCCGGATCAAAAGACAAAGGTAAAAAATAATAAGATATCTTCCCGATATCCTAAAATGTAAAAAGAACAATGGGACGTAGAAAACATAATAGTGCAGAAGCACGCAAAGAAGCAAAGAAGACCCTTTATGTGGCTAAGCTGATGAATAATCCGACTTCACCGCGTAAGACACGTCTTGTCGCCGACCTCGTCCGCGGCGTTGATGTCGACAAGGCACTGGCTATCCTTCAGTACAACCCCAGGGAGTCTGCTCCCAAGATGCGCAAGCTTCTTCTTTCGGCCATTGCCAACTGGCAGGCCAAGAATGAGGGCAAGCGTATCGAGGACAGCCAGCTCTATGTCAAGACCGTCATGGTTGACGAGGGACGCACGATGAAGAGAATGCGCACAGCACCTCAGGGACGCGGCTACAGAATCCGCAAACGCAGCAACCATATCACAATGGTTGTCGCCAGCCGTGTTGAAGAGGCTGCCGCCACTGTCAAGGATCAAACAGAAGAATAAAAATAGTAATAAAAAAGAAGAATTTCAAGAATGGGACAAAAAACTAACCCAATTGGAAACAGATTAGGTATCATCCGTGGATGGGACTCTAATTGGTATGGCGGAAGAAAATTCGAGCAGAAACTTGTTGAGGATAATAAGATCAGAAAGTACCTCAATGCTCGTCTCGCCAAAGCTGGAATCTCGAAGATTTACATCGAGAGAACCTTGAAGCTCCTCACTGTGACCATCAATACCGCGCGTCCGGGTCTGATTATCGGAAAGGCCGGTTCGGAGGTCGACAAGCTGAAAGAGGAATTGAAGAAACTTACGGGCAAGGATGTTCAGATCAACATCAGCGAGGTGAAACGTCCGGAGATGGACGCTGTCCTCGTTGCTCAGAACATTGCAAAGCAGATTGAAGGCCGTGTACAGTATCGTCGTGCCATCAAGAGCGCCATCGCTTCGACGATGCGCATTGGTGCCGAGGGTATCAAGGTCTCCATCTCTGGTCGTATCGGCGGTGCTGAGATGTCGCGTACGGAGCATTACAAAGAGGGTCGTACTCCTCTCCACACGCTGCGTGCAGACATTGACTACGCTCTGGCTGAGGCTCACACTGCCTATGGCCGCATGGGTGTCAAGGTATGGATTTGCCGTGGTGTTGTCTACGGCAAGCGCGAGCTGGTTCCCTCCACTGTCGGTGGACAGTCGGCCAAGGATAGCAAGCGCCCCGCTGGTCTCGGTCGTCCGAGCGCAGGCCCCCGCAAGAGAAATAACAACAGAAATAATAACACGAAGTAATGCTGTTGATATGCTGTACGCCTGAGGGTGTACAGCGTAAAGACATCAAATAAAAAAGAAGTAACAATGTTACAACCGAAGAAAACAAGATATAGAAAGCAGCAAAAAGGAAAAATTAAGGGTAATGCCCATCGTGGTCATGAATTGGCTTTCGGTAATTTCGGCATCAAGTCCCTGGAAACCTGTTTTATCACAGGACGTCAAATAGAAGCTGCACGTCAGGCGGTCACACGTCACATGAAACGTGAGGGTCAAATCTGGATCCGTATTTTCCCGGACAAGCCAATCACCAAGAAGCCTAACGAGGTTCGTATGGGTAAGGGTAAGGGTGCTCCCGAGTATTTCGTGGCACGCGTCATGCCCGGCACGATACTTTTCGAGTGCGAGGGTGTGCCTATGGACACTGCCAAGGAAGCTCTCCGTCTCGCCGCCCAAAAGCTCCCCATCACCACGAAGTTCGTTGTGAAAAGAGATTACATTGAAGAAGCTTAACACAAATAAGAAGAGATGAAAAACAAGTTAGTTTTAAAAGAGCTTTCAACCGCTGAAATCAAGGAACGTCTGGACAACGAAAGAGCAATGTATCAGAAGATGCTGCTGAGCCACGCTGTTTCGCCGATCGAGAATCCTAACAAAATTAAAGAAAGTAGAAAAAACATTGCCCGTTGCCTGACAGAACTCCGCGCACGCGAGAATGCTGAGCAGAAGTAAGCGGCAATAAATCCAGATCTGAAGATGGAAAGAAATTTAAGAAAAGAAAGAATCGGCGTTGTCGTGAGTGACAAGATGGAGAAGTCCATCGTCGTTCTTGTAGAGCGTAAGGTCAAGCACCCGAAGTATGGCAAGTTTGTCAAGAGGTCGACCAAGTTCATGGCTCACGACGAGAAAAATGAATGCAACATTGGTGATACTGTAAGAATAATGGAGACTCGTCCATTAAGTAAAAACAAATGTTGGAGATTAGTTGAAATAATAGAAAGAGCTAAGTAATTATGATACAACAAGAAACCAGAATGACTGTTGCCGATAACAGCGGTGCCAAGAGTGCTCTGTGTATCCGTGTCCTTGGTGGCACGAAGAAACGTTATGCCACGATTGGTGACACTGTAGTAGTGGCCATCAAGGATGCGCTTCCGTCCGGCAATATTAAGAAAGGAGCTGTCTCGAAGGCAGTCGTGGTCCGCACGAAGAAGGAAATCCGTCGCAACGATGGTTCGTATATCCGTTTTGACGACAATGCGTGTGTGCTGCTCACCGCTTCGGATGAGTTGCGCGGCACCCGTATTTTCGGACCTGTTGCAAGAGAGCTTCGCGAGAAGCAATTCATGAAGATTGTTTCATTAGCTCCTGAAGTATTGTAAAACATTTTGTGCCTTTCACAAAAATTAAACCAATAAGAAAGAAATGAAATTGCACGTTAAGAAAGGGGATATGGTTCAGGTTATCGCCGGCGACGACAAAGGAAAAGTTGCCAAGGTGCTGAAGGTATATCCTGAAAAGAATCGCGCCATCGTTGAGGGAGTCAACGTCAACAAGAAGCACACTAAGCCCAATGCGAAGAACACTCAGGGCGGCATTGTTGATGTGGAAGCTCCTATTCACATCTCCAACCTCATGGTGATGGAGGACAAGACTCCTACCCGCGTTGGACGTAAAATTGACGAGAAAACAGGTAAATTAGTTCGTTATTCTAAAAAATCCGGGGAGGTAATCAAGTAATGGCATACGTACCGTCTTTAAAAACCAAATACAACGAGGAGATTAAGCCTGCATTGATGAACGAGTATGGTTACAAGACCGTGATGCAGTGCCCCCGTTTGCTTAAAATAACCCTTAACCAGGGTCTTGGCAAGGCTGCCATAGCCGACAAGAAAGTCATCGACAAGGGTGTCGAGGAAATGACGCTGATTGCCGGCCAGAAGGCTGTCCCGACCAAATCCAAGAAGGATATTTCGAACTTCAAGCTCCGTAGAGGCATGCCCATTGGTGTGCGCGTGACGCTGCGTGGCGAGCGCATGTACGAGTTCCTCGAGCGTCTTGTCACCGCCTCGATTCCGCGTATCCGCGATTTCCGCGGCATCAACGACAAGGGATTTGATGGCAAGGGCAACTACACCTTCGGTATTGCTGAGCAGATTATTTTCCCTGAGATTGATATCGACAAGATTGACCGCATCCAGGGTATGGACATCACCTTCGTGACCTCGGCAAAGACCGACAAGGAGGCCATGTCGCTGCTCAAACAGTTTGGTTTACCATTTAAGAATCAACAAAAATAGTATATAAATGGCAAAAGAATCAATCAAAGCAAGAGAGCGCAAAAGAGAAAGAATGGTGGCCAAGTATGCTGCCAAGCGCGCTGCTCTGAAGGAAATCGTCCGCAAGGGTGAGCCCGAAGAGGTGGAGAAGGCAGTCATTGCACTTCAGAAGCTTCCCAAGAACGCATGTCCTATCCGCATGCACAACCGTTGCAAGCTTACTGGCCGTCCGAAGGGATATATGCGCCAGTTCGGTGTTTCGCGTATCAATTTCCGCGAGATGGCAGTCAACGGTCTTATTCCGGGCGTAAAAAAAGCAAGTTGGTAAAAAAAATTAGTAACAACAGCCCTGCAAGTTGGCGAAGGCCAAAACTACGGGACTGAAAAAAGTAAAGAATAAAATGTTAACAGATCCTATTGCAGATTATTTGACTCGTATGAGAAACGCCATAGCGGCTAAGCATAGAGTTGTAGAAATCCCTGCATCGAATTTGAAGAAAGAGATCACCAAGATTCTGTTTGAAAAAGGTTATATCCTGAACTATAAGTTCGAGAACGAGGGTAAGCCTAACCAGTCGATAAAGATTGCTTTGAAATATCATCCGGTGACCAAGATTTCGGCCATCTCGGAGTTGAAGCGTGTTTCGAGCCCTGGTTTGAGAAAGTATGTGTCGGTTGACGAGATGCCGCGCGTGCTGAATGGCCTGGGAATCGCAGTCATTTCGACATCTAAGGGTCTTATGACCGACAAGGAGGCTCGCAACCTGAATGTTGGTGGTGAAGTTTTGTGTTACATCAGCTAATAAAGAGAGGAGAACAAGAAATGTCAAGAATTGGTAAATTACCTATCAAACTGCCCAAGGGTGTGGAGATTTCGGTGTCGGACGACAATGTCCTGACGGTGAAAGGTCCTCTCGGACAGCTCACGCAGAGTGTTAACCCTGCCATCACAATGAATGTTGAGGATGGTATGCTTCATTTCTCACGCCCCTCGGATTCGAAGGAGCACAAGGCCATGCATGGTCTTTACCGCGCTCTTGCCGCCAACATGGTGAAGGGTGTATCGGAAGGCTTCAAGGTTGTCCAGGAAGTCATTGGTGTCGGCTATAAAGTCCAGGCCAACGGCCAGGTGTTGGAGATGGATCTTGGCTATTCGCACAAGATTTTCTTCGAGCTGGCTCCTGAGATTAAGGTTGAGACGGTGACAGAGAAGGGTAAGAACCCCATCATCACTATGACATCGATAGACAAGCAAATCCTTGGACAGGCAGCGGCAAAAATCCGTTCGCTGCGCAAGCCTGAGCCGTACAAGGGCAAGGGTATCCGCTTCCAGGGTGAGGTTATTCGCAAGAAGGCTGGTAAAGCTGCCGCCAAGTAAGTTGTAGGTTGAAAGTTGAATAGAAAAAAAAGAAGTCAACATTCAGCATAAAACAAGAATGAATTATGGCAACAAAAAAAGACATAAGAAGAACAAAAATTAAATATAGAATTCGTCACAAGGTTTCCGGAACCGCCGAGAAGCCGCGCCTGTCCGTATTCAGAAGCAACAAGGAGATCTACGCCCAGGTTATTGACGATGTCAAAGGCGTAACACTGACCGCAGCATCCTCTTTGGAGAAGACTGTTGAAAAGGGTGGTACGAAGAGTGAAATGGCAGCAAAGGTCGGCAAGCTCGTTGCCGAGCGTGCCCTTGCAGCCGGAATTAATACCGTGGTTTTTGACCGTAACGGTTATCTTTACCATGGACGTGTTAAATCGTTAGCTGACGCAGCCCGTGAAGGCGGCTTAAAATTCTAATAAGATATGGCAGAAGTAAACGTAAAAAGAGTAAAATCAAGCGAAATCGAATTTACAGATCGTCTTGTCGCAATCAATCGTGTAACCAAGGTTACCAAGGGCGGTAGAACTTTCAGCTTCTCTGCTATTGTTGTTATTGGAAACGAGAACGGTGTTGTCGGATACGGACTTGGCAAAGCCAAGGAGGTCCAGGCCGCCATCCAGAAGGGTGTTGACGATGCCAAGAAGAATCTCATCAAGGTTCCCGTGCTGAAGGGCACGATTCCTCATGAGCAGACTGGCAAGTACAGTGGCGCCCGCGTCTTTTTGAAGCCTGCAGCTCCCGGTACCGGTGTTATCGCCGGTGGTGCCATGCGTGCCGTGCTGGAGAGTGTCGGTGTGAAGGACGTGCTTGCAAAATGCAAGGGTTCGTCGAATCCGCACAGTGTGGTTAAGGCCACCATCAACGCGCTTCTTCAGATGAAGGATCCTTATATGGTTGCCCAGCTCAGAGGCATTTCTCTCGACAAAGTGTTTAACGGTTAAAATAGGAGACTGAAACTATGGCAGAAAAAAAACTTAGAATTAAGCAGGTCAGAAGTAAGATCGGTCATCCCGCTGACCAGAAGAGAACGCTTGAGGCCCTTGGTTTGAGAAAGATCAACCACACTCGTGAGGTTGAGGCCAATCCTCAGATTCTGGGAATGATTGAGAAGGTGAAGCACTTAATTACTGTAGAAGAAATTTAATTTGTAACTTAAGAAAGGAAATATATAATGAACTTAAGCAATCTTAAACCCGCAGAAGGTTCCATAAAGCACTCGAAGCGTATCGGCCGTGGTGCTGGTTCGGGCAAGGGTGGCACATCCACACGTGGTAACAAGGGTGCCAAGGCTCGTTCGGGCTATCATGCCAAGATAGGTTACGAAGGTGGCCAGATGCCTCTCTACCGTAGAGTTCCCAAGTTCGGTTTCAAGAACTTCAACCGTGTCGAGTATGTCGGCATCAACATTGACACTCTCAACAAGCTTGCAGAGGAGAAGAACATTGTTGATTTCAACATTGACGTCTTCAAGCAGAACGGACTTATCTCGTCGAAGGACAAGATCAAGATTTTGGGACGCGGCGAACTTTCCAAGACTGTCAATGTCACTGCACACGCTTTCTCAGAAAAGGCCAAGAAGACCATCGAGGAGAAGGGCGGTTCAGCTACTATCATCGAAAAATAAAACTAAAGCACAATGAAGAGACTTATCCAGACACTCAAGAATATATGGTCGATAGAGGACCTGCGTAAAAGAATACTTTTCACCCTTATGCTGGTGTTGGTTTACCGCATTGGTTCGTATGTCGTCCTTCCTGGTGTCGACCCCTCGCAGCTCGGAGCGTTGCAGAAGCAGGGATCCGAGGGCTTGTTGGGACTTTTGAACATGTTTTCGGGCGGTGCATTCTCGAACGCTTCGATTTTTGCATTGGGAATTATGCCTTACATCACTGCATCGATTGTGATACAGTTGTTTGTCATGGTTATTCCTTATTTCCAGAAGATGCAGCGAGACGGAGAGAGTGGTCGTAGAAAGATGAATCAGATTACCCGTCTTCTGACAGTCATCATCACTGGTTTCCAGGCTCCTGCCTATATCAGCAACATGATGCACCAGTTGAACGGTTCCAGCACAGCTCTTCATCCTTTTGACGGAACAGGTCCGTCGACATTCTTCTGGATTTCGAGTATCATCATCCTGATTTGCGGCACTTTGTTCGTGATGTGGATGGGAGAGCGTATAACAGACAAGGGTGTTGGCAACGGTATTTCTCTCCTGATTATGATTGGTATCATTGCTCGTTTGCCGTATGCGCTGTTTGGCGAGTTCATGGCTCGTTTGACAGAGAGCGGTGGATTGGTGATGTTCCTTTTCGAAGTTGTGGTGTTGCTTGCGGTGATTTTGCTAGTGATCTTGCTAGTGCAAGGCACGCGCAGGATCCCGGTGCAGTATGCCAAGCGTATTGTCGGCAACAAGCAGTATGGTGGTGTTCGCCAGTACATTCCTATCAAGGTAAATGCAGCTGGTGTCATGCCTATCATTTTTGCACAGGCCATCATGTTCATACCCATCACTGTGATGAGCTTCAACAATGACACGCCGTCGAAGTTTGCGTTGGCTTTTGCCGACTACAACGGGTTCTGGTATAACCTGGTGTTTGCCATTCTGGTTATTCTGTTCACGTACTTCTACACGGCTATTGCCATCAACCCCAACCAGATGGCTGAGGACATGAAGCGCAACGGCGGTTTCATTCCCGGTGTTAAGCCTGGCAAGAAGACGGCTGAGTATCTCGAGGACATTCTGTCGAAGGTTACTCTTCCCGGTTCGTTCTTCCTTGCCATTGTGGCTATTCTGCCGGCCATTGTCCGTTTGTTCGGAGTCAGCACGCAGTTTGCGCAGTTCTATGGCGGAACGTCGTTGCTGATTATGGTGGGTGTGATTCTTGACACGCTGCAGCAGATAGAGAGTCACCTGTTGATGCGTCACTATGACGGTTTGACGAAGACCGGTCGCATCAAGGGTCGTACTTCAATGTCGATACAAGCTTAAAAAGGATAAAAAAGGAACAGGATGATCGTTCTCAAGACCAAGGAAGAGATAGAGCTTATCCGCAAGGCAGCCCTCCTCGTCGGCAAAACGCTGGCTGAGGTGGGCCGCCATATCCGTCCTGGTGTGACGACGCGTTTCCTTGACCAGATAGGTGAGCAGTTCATACGTGACAACGGAGGAGTGCCGTTGTGCAAGGGCTACGAGGGATTCCCCGCGGCTTTGTGCATTTCGGTGAACGACGTTGTGGTGCACGGCATTCCTGGCGACCTCTTCATACAGGAGGGCGACAATGTGTCGGTGGACTGTGTCATCGGGCTTGACGGTTATGTGGGTGATTCGGCCTTCACATTTACCGTTGGCGAGGTTTCGGAGGAGATGAAGCGTCTGCTGAAGGTTACGAAGGAGTGCTTGTACCTTGGTATAGAGAAGGCAAAGCCGGGCAACCGTATTGGTGACATAGGCCATGCGGTGCAGGTGCATGCCGAGAAGAACGGTTACGGTGTTGTCCGTGAGTTGTGTGGGCACGGGGTTGGCTTTAAGATGCATGAGTCGCCCAATGTGCCGAACTACGGAGTTCCGGGTACGGGAGTGCTGCTGAAGCCTGGTATGGTGATAGCTATCGAGCCGATGATCACGATGGGTTCGAAGAATGTGAAGTTTTCGAAGGCTGACGGGTGGACGTGCCGTACGAAGGATGGCAAGCCGGCTGCGCATTTCGAGCACACGATAGTGGTCGGAGAGGAAGGTCCGGAGATTCTGTCCAGTTTCGATGAAATCAACCAAAATTAATCAATAGGTTAGAAGTATGTCAAAGCAAGCATCAATACAATTGGATGGAACCGTAGTGGAGTCGTTAGGCAATGCGATGTTCCGTGTCGAATTAGAGAACGGGCATGTGATAATAGCTCATATATCGGGCAAGATGCGCATGCATTACATCAAGATATTACCCGGCGACAAGGTCCAGATAGAGATGTCACCGTATGACCTTACCAAGGGAAGAATCACGTATCGCCACAAATAGAAAGGCAGTTTGAAAAGAACCTCAAAACAATTAAATAACAATGAAAGTTAGAGTTTCAGTAAAGAAAAGATCTCCGGAGTGCAAGGTTGTGCGCCGCAAGGGGGTCGTTTATGTAATCAACAAGAAAAACCCGAAGTTCAAACAAAGACAGGGTTAAACAATTAAAAAAAGAATTATCAGTTTATGGCAAGAATTGCAGGTATTGACTTACCCAAAAACAAGAGAGGAGTTATAGGTCTGACCTATATCTACGGCATTGGAAGAAGCACTGCATCGGAGATCCTGGCCAAAGCCGGTATCGACGAGAACAAGAAAGTGCAGGATTGGACTGACGACGAGCAGAACTCGCTGCGTACTATCATCAACGATGAGTACAAGGTAGAGGGTGCTTTGCGTTCCGAGGTGCAGATGAACATCAAGCGACTGATGGACATTGGCTGCTACCGTGGAATCCGTCACCGTCTGGGACTTCCGTTGCGTGGTCAGAGCACTAAGAACAACGCTCGTACTCGCAAGGGTAAGAAGAAAACAATCGCTAACAAGAAGAAAGCTCCGAAGGCATAACGTAAGGGGCTGACGGCTGCGGAACAGAAAAATTGAATACAGGAGCAGCCGGAGTAAAAATGTAAAATCAAGCAAGTAAAAAAAATTATGGCAAAAACTTCTAAACCGACCAAAAAGAGAGTCGTAAAAGTTGAACCTCAAGGAAGGGCATGCATTTTTGCATCCTTCAACAATGTCATCATTTCGTTGACCAATAATGCCGGACAAGTGATTTCTTGGTCGTCAGCAGGAAAAATGGGCTTCCGCGGATCGAAGAAAAACACTCCGTATGCTGCACAGATGGCTGCGGAAGATTGCGGTAAAGTTGCTTATGATTTGGGCCTAAGAAAAGTTAAGGTCTTTGTCAAGGGACCTGGTTCAGGACGTGAATCTGCAATACGTGCAATCAACGGCTGCGGTATCGAGGTTACCGAAATCGTCGACATCACTCCGCTCCC
>JAGCVI010000014.1 GCA_017962445.1 Bacteroidales bacterium | reverse complement strand
CTTCAAGATATGCCTTATGTTTACCGACCGCGACCCCGAAAACGTCAAGGATATGTATCAGGACATCGTATGCTCGCTGTGGGAGAGCTGGCCGCGCTTCAGGGGCCAGTGCAAGGAAAACACCTGGGTCTACAGCATCGCTTTCAACACGGCGGTGTCGCAGGTGCGCCACCGTTCACTCTCACCTATGTTCCTCCCGCTCGACGACGACACCTACAACAACCTTGCCGAAGAAAGCCATAACGGCCTCATTGAACGGCTCTACGAACTCATCGACCGCCTCTCGCCACCCGACAAAGCCCTCCTGCTACTCTACCTCGACCGTGTCCCGGCGCGTGAGATGGGCCTGGCACTCGGCATTACGGAAGCCGCCGTCAACCACCGTATCGAACGTATAAAAGACAAACTCAGAACCTTTAATAGTGAATTGTGATTTGTGAATTGATATTCAACTTTCGGAAGTAATTAAAAACGTAAAAATAATGGAAGTTAAAATGGAAGTTAAAATGGAAGTTATAGAAGGAAGTTAAAGTGGACGATTGCGGCTGCAATACATTTGTCCTATTTAACTCCCTATTTAACTCCCTCTTTTACTTCCTATTTAACTCCCGAAACTTGAGTTAAAAATATGAATCAAAAAGAATGTTTTTTGGACGAACTGATGACCGCTTGGCAGCAGCACAGCGACCGCATCGAGCAGATTGCCGGGCAGCACGACCTGTCGCATATCAAACTCGCGCCGCGACTGCTTGTCCTCTCCTCTCGCCGCCGCCGGGTCCTCTCTTCTCTGGCGATGGCCCTCGTCTGCCTCGCTTCCATCGTCGGTATGGTTATTCTCCGCCAGCATTACATTTCAGACATCTTCGAACAGCTCTTCTTCGCCATCCTCGCCTTGCTGATGGTCGTGGCCCTTATCCAGAGCCTTCGGCAAATAATCCTTCTCCGTCGCCGACCCCAATTAAATTTTCAACTTTCAACTTTTAACTTTCAACTTTCAACTTTTTCTCGTGCCGCAGTCTTCGCTGCTGTCGTGGTGATGTTCCTCTTTCTTGCTATCCCTGTACAGAATGGCCGCGCAATGTCCCACGGCTCACCTTCTCACCGTAGCGCAGCCCTCACCAGTGTGTCAATTGTCTTATCCCATATACAATGAAACCAAAACAACTCATATTACCGGCCATCATTTTCCTCGCCATTGTCTTGGTGGCATTGGCCGTGAGGCTGTGGCCCCGCACCATCCCCTTTGACCAGTGCAGCGACGTGTACAAGCGTTATGCTGCGGTTGATGGCGTTGATGCCACGTTTATAAAAGACTATAAAGTCAATGACACCGTCTTTGTCGATGCCACATTGTTGGAGGCCAAGGATTCTGCCGTTTGGGTTATGCTCAAAAACGACTTCGAAGTCCCCAACCCGGGTCCCATCGCCCAGCAATTCATTGACAATGGGGAAGATTTGATAGGCGTAAAAATTATTCCCAAATCAATCGCTGTTGATACCACCTCAAAAGAATACCCCAATAATCTTCTTGCCATCTCCTATTTGAATCATACATTAACAATTTTCCACATTAAGAATGACGTTGAAAAACATGCAGTAAAATACCATAACTTCGACAAGTCGACTAATCAATAAAACAAATATTATGCGTAAATCTTTCATTACCATCGCACTCTTTGCGATGTCCGTTATGCCGCTTATGGCTTTCGCTTCGCCGAGCACCCCGTCGGATGTGGACGACACCATTCCTGCCGAAACGCGTTGCGACAAATATTACTATACAAAATGGTTCGACGACTGCCCGAATTGGCGACCCAACGGCGTATGGGATAGCTGCTTTTGTTTCAAGTATCATATAACGAGGTATTTGGAAGGTCCGAGTATTGCCAAGTGGGAATATGCACATAATAGACGTATGAAGGTGAAGGGTTTGGTGGCAATGGTGCAAAATTACAATCCGCCGACTGTCGACACCGCCGCTGTTGTACAGAAACTACCCGAATATCTTTATCTATACCAGATGACTGCGGCTGGCCATCGGGTATTTCAGGAAATTGACGATACGGTCCGACTTCAACTGCTTGACTCTGTGAGGTGGGATACGGCCACTGCGCGTGTAATGGAGTTCCGACAGGGATGGAACGACGAGTATGTCCAGTATTGCTATCTATATGAGGCATATTTTGAGCAACCGGTGTGGGTGGACACCGACTTCTTCATCGTCGGTTCTACAAACAGTGGATATACCGGTCTGAACAGCAACGGAAGAATCCCTACTGTCTATGTTGACATTATGGATCAACAAGACTATATGTTAGACAACAAAACTGGCTGCGACATCAATAACTATCATTTTCTGATTGGATCTAATGGACCGCTATTTCAAGATGGTTACAATTGTCAACTGCCTGGTAGACCGTATGCCTTTTGGGATAATTGGTTTAGCCCTGCGATTGGCGGTGTCTGGCTGAGCGACTGGCCATACAGTCCCGTCGGATATTATCTCGTTATTGTCGATAAATGGGACCTCAATGCCGAACCCAACGAGGCTGGATGGGGCGAAGTCCTTGGCGGCGGACGCTTTCCTGACGAGAGCGACGACACCATTATGGCGATACCTGCGCCTGGCTTTGCCTTTGTTTCGTGGAGTGACGGCGTGACGGACAACCCCCGTGTAGTGCACCTGATGAGCGACACGACAATCGTCGCGACCTTCCAGTGCACTCAGCAGTTCAACTTGCAGGTCTCTGCATCGGGCGAGACGATGGGTACAGTCACTGGCAGCGGCACCTACTACGCCTCCGATGTTACAATATCTGCAGCACCAACCCTCGGTCACAGGTTCTTGCACTGGAACGATGGCAGCACCGAGACCACGCGCATCATTCACCTCGTCAGCGACACCGCTTTTGTTGCCTATTTCCAGGATATCAGCAGCCAGATGTTTAATCTCCAAGTCTCTTCGGCAAATGTG
>JAGCVI010000013.1 GCA_017962445.1 Bacteroidales bacterium | reverse complement strand
TACTGACAAGTCCAATCCAAATCATACCCAGCGAGAATATGGAAACCAGCTGTCTTAAGCCCGTAGCTTAAGCCACCAATGCCACAGAACAAATCCACCACCTCAAAACGCGGTTTCAGCTTTCTTTTTTTCTTCTCTCTATTATCTTGAACAGTCATTGGGCCTCTTTTTGGATAATGTTGTTCTCAAGGAACGCCTTCAACGGCTCCAGATATTCCGAATCCAGATTCCAGTGCTGGGTGTTCTCGTAGTTGCGATTTGCTTCTTTTATCAACTCTTTCTGACTCTTCGTTTCTCCCAACAAGGCTTCAAGGTAACCATATATCTTGGTTTTCTTGGCGGGTGTGGTAAGGGGCGGTGGTGTGCGGCCTGGAATATCTAACTTCACCAATTCTTGCTCATAATGCTCCCAGCAGTCGAAGATGGGTCGGTTGCTCGGATTAATTATGTTTTCCAACAGGTCTTCCAACGTGCCGGCATCGTGATTGTTGGGCAGGAGGAATAATTCAAATTGAACCTTGTTTGCCTGTTGCCATTTCGCTATTTCATCTTTTCGAATCTGAAAATCTTTGTCGGTATCAACAATGACAAGGTTCACACCACCATTTGCTGACATGGAATGCATGCGAATAGCCGTGGCCTCAGTTTTCAAGTTATCCCACCCCTTGAGAATTACCAAACGCTCATCATCCACCACATCACCATACAAATGTCCAATATACTGCTTGATAAAACGGGCATCGGCCACTCCTTCCACAAAGATATTGAATTCTTTTTTCATAGCACAATGCTTCTTAATTCTATATCGTTTGCAGTAGCCTCTTGTAGACCATTATAGGTCAACCGATATGCTTGATACCCTTTCAAACGAGTTTTCTCAAATGTAAATATGCGAAGTTTCTGCTGATATTCAAGATGCTCCTCAAGCATCTTGTTCAGATGGCCAAGCGTTTCCTTACTATGAGTAGTGACAAATATCTGCTTGTTGCTTGCTTCTGCCAACGCAAACAAAGCTTGCCATAGTTTTTTATAGACGGAATAATGAAGTCCGTTGTCAATTTCGTCAATAAGCAAAATGTCAATGAGCGGATTGGCAGCACTCGCCACAATATTCAGATAACGGCGAAGACCATCTCCCATCATACTGACCGACAGCATCTGAGACATACCTTCAAATCCAATATATATATCATCCGTCAGTATTTCGATGCTGTTAATACGTGTGTCAAACAACTTCAGCAAGGCCAAAATCGTGTCTTTCCGATTCCGTTTAAACAGCTCTGCCAAATCGTTGGCCAGATTGCTCGTCATCAAATCAGATGGAGTCAGCCAAGCCCTCTTATTCTCCAAGTATCCGTCTGCTACTTTCCGATTTACGACCAAACCTTGGGGATTTACTCGCAGCCAACTCTTATGACTTTGTGTTGTCGTACCTTTGGCGATCTCAAAATTCATCTCCAACGTGTTGACATATTTTACGGCACCCATTTGTTGCTGTGGTTCATTCTTCGGGTCGGCCAACTCGTCAAACACGTATGACAAGGCTAACGTTAGATGTCGGAAACTACCGTCCGACAGTTCTGCCTTTACCTCCGGTGGAGTCGTGACATCCAAGTTGTTGAAAAAATACTGAACATCAATAAAGTTACTGAATGGTTTGCGGGCTCGCACGGCGTTGATGGCCTGAGGCACGTCTGGATTTGACATACTCATCAACATCGCTATTGCCTCAAGCATTGTTGTTTTGCCTGAATTATTTTGACCGAGAAACACATTCACCCTGGAGAAATCCTCTATGGTCAGATGATCTATTCCCCTGAAGTTCGATATTTTTATGTTTTTGATACCGTCCATTTTTTACGGATTACTTATATATAATAAATGCGAATGCAAAAATACGAAAAAAGTTTTATATAGCAAAATTTCGGATGTTGCTATATGCTAACATTTTGTGTATTATTTAAATACACAAGAAACTTGTATCTCTCTGTCACTGCTAAACTCAGTCTATGGTACGCCTACAATACTTTCTTGCTACGAATTTTTGAGTTTAAAGCCCAAACGTACCAGCGATTACTCTCTTGCGTTCTGAACTAATAATGTATGCGTTGCAAGCGACGCATTTACACGACGCAGAGCATTATGGCATAATCGTAGAACTTATTGTCCATTCTATTTCTAATGGATTTACATCAGTTTTGCCATTGCCAAGTTGCGCTTCATATACTCGGCAAAGTCGGCTGATTTAATCGGTGATTTCCTCGATGCGGCGATTTTCCGCTTCTTGCGCTCCGTCACTTCCTTGTGGAATTGATTCAGGAATGTCATAGCTCATTGTCATGTTGGTTTTCAAACTGCAAAAATACGAAGATTATCTTGAGCAGCAAAATTTAATTTTGTAGCACCATCGTAAATGTCAAAAAATACTGCACGCATGTAACATTTTGGAGTATCTATACTTTGGGGTAAAAGTTATACAAAACAGAATGGTGTCATGAAAATCTGGGGAGATGGATAGAATAGCCGAAGAGATGTGTCGCCCCGCAGGGGCTCTGTTTGATGGGGTGTTTTCAATACCGTGGGCAGATGACCACGGCTAAAGTCTTCCGCCCCGCAGGGGCTGGAGAACAGGTGACAGGCACCTGTTGCAAAGGTTATTCTCGATAATTCACTTTTAAAGAAAAATGTAAAGTGAGCAAAAAAAAGGAGCCCAGCTGTAATCAAGCCGGACTCCTTTTCTGTTATCGTGAGATTACGTTTTTACTTCTCAATCTCAGCGCGGACTTTCTTGAAGGCCTCGATGCATTTGTCGAGGTGCTCATGCTCGTGGGCTGCGCTGATCTGGACGCGGATACGGGCCTGGCCTTTCGGCACGACAGGATAGTAGAAGCCGGTGACGAAGATGCCTTCTTCCTGCATCTTGGCGGCATACTGCTGGCTCTTGGCGGCATCGTAGATCATGACGGCGCAGATGGCGCTCTCGCTGGGCTTGCAGTCGAATCCCTCTTCCTTCATGCGGCGCAGGAAGTAGTCGGTGTTCTCGTGCAGCTTGTCCTGCAGGGCGTTGGTCTCGCTCATGAGCTCGAACATGCGGATGCCGGCGGCAACGAGACCGGGAGCCATGCTGTTGCTGAACAGGTAGGGACGGCTGCGTTGACGGAGCATGTCGATGATTTCCTTCTTACCGGTGGTGAAACCGCCCATGGCGCCGCCGAAGGCCTTGCCGAGGGTTCCGGTGAGGATCTCAATCTTGCCACGCAGGTTGTAGCGCTCGGTAACACCGCGGCCGGTCTTGCCGACAACACCGGCGGAGTGGCTCTCGTCGACCATCACCATGGCATCGTACTTGTTGGCGAGCTCGTAGATCTTGTCGAGCGGGCAGACGTTGCCGTCCATGGAGAAGACACCGTCGGTGACGATGATGCGGAAGCGGTTCTTCTGGGCTGCCTTCAGCTGCTCCTCGAGGTCGGCCATGTCGGCGTTGGCGTAGCGGTAGCGCTGTGCCTTGCAGAGACGGACACCGTCGATGATGGAAGCATGGTTGAGGGCGTCGCTGATGATAGCGTCCTCTTCGGTCAGCAGGGGTTCGAAAACACCACCGTTGGCGTCGAAGCAGGCAGCGTAGAGGATAGTGTCCTCAGTGCCGAAGAACTCAGCGATTTTCTTTTCAAGCTGTTTGTGGAGGTCTTGGCAACCGCAGATGAAGCGTACCGATGCCATACCGAATCCGCGAGCGTCCAAGCCTTTCTTGGCGGCGGCGATAAGTTCGGGGTTGTCGGCCAAGCCCAAGTAGTTGTTGGCGCAGAAGTTAAGGCACTTCTTGCCCTTCACCATGATTTCGGCACCCTGGGGGCTTTCGATTATACGTTCATGTTTGTAAAGACCGGCAGCCTCTATGTCTGCCAGCTCTTTCTGCAGATGCTGTTGAAATTTAGTGTACATAATTACAATATTTTATATATTAATTGTCGTTTGATAACATCTGACAAAAATACATAAAAATCCGTAATGTGCCAAAAATTATTTCGTCATGTCGGGAATCTTACGTATTTTTGCATTCCGAAAAACGCTAAGGATGTTCGCATTGACTGACTGAAAAACTTGAAACAATGAAAAAAACATTATTCTTCTGCTTCTTTTTTATGACGTTGCTTGCGGCGTCGGCCCAGACCCTCAAAAGCCCCGATGGGCGTATGGAATTGAAGTTCTCGCTCAAGGGCGGTGTACCGTACTATGAGCTGAACCGCGACGGAAAGCCTGTGGTGCTGCCGTCGAAGATGGGTTTTACGTTGGAGTGGCGCGACGATTTGGCGCACGCTTTTGTGCTCAAAAACACTGAGTATAGCACCTTCGACGATGTGTGGCATCCGGTATGGGGCGAGGAGGCGAACATCCGTAACCACTACAACGAAATGCTTGTGACGCTGGAGCAGCCTGCGGGCGCAATCGAGAGTGCTGACGGGCGTTCCAAGACGATGGCCACAGTGATGCAGATACGGTTCCGCCTGTATGACGACGGACTGGGTCTCCGCTACGAATTTCCGATGCGATATGATGGTGTCGACAATGCCTTGGTCTGCTTCTGGTTCAAGGAGGAGCTGACGGAGTTTGCCATGACAGGCGACCACACGGCGTGGTGGATACCAGGCGACTACGACACGCAGGAGTACAACTACACTGAGAGCCACCTATCGCAGATCGACAGCCTCTGGGAGAAAAGCCACGAACACGGCGGCTGGCCGTGGACGGCCTTCTCGCGCACTGGCGTGCAGACAGCTCTGCAGATGAAGACCGACGACGGACTCTATATCAACATTCACGAGGCCGCCACACTGGATTATCCGACGATGCACCTAGTCCTCACGGACAATTCTGAATTACGAAATTCGAATTTTGAAAAGGGTGCCGCATCAAATTCAAAATTCGTCTTCCGTACTTGGCTTTGCCCCGATGCCGCAGGTTACAAGGGTCGCATGCAGGCTTCTTGCCACACGCCGTGGCGCACTGTGATGGTGTGCGACAAGGCCACCGATGTGCTGCGGTCGCGCCTCATCCTCAACCTCAACGACCCCTGCGCCCTTGAGGATGTCAGCTGGATACATCCTGTAAAATACATGGGTGTGTGGTGGGAGATGATATCAGGCAAGAGCACTTGGAACTACACCGATGACTTTCCGAGTGTGAAGCTTGGCGAGACAGACTTTGAGCATGCCAAGCCTAACGGCAAACACGGTGCCAACAACGCCAACGTGCGTCGCTATATCGACTTCGCTGCCAAACATGGTTTCGACGCTCTCCTTATCGAGGGATGGAACATCGGCTGGGAAGACTGGTACGGCAAGCAGAAGGATTTTGTTTTTGACTTCCTCACGCCTTATCCGGATTTCGACTTGCCAGCACTGAACAAATACGCCCATGAGAAGGGCATCCGCCTTATCATGCACCACGAGAGCAGCGCCTCGACCGTCAACTACGAGCGTTGGATGGATACCGCCTACGGCCTGATGAACCGCTATGGCTACGACGCCGTGAAGAGCGGCTATGTGGGCACTATCATCCCCTTCGCAGAAGGGCACTACAGCCAGCCTATCAACAACCACTACCACTACGCCATCGTCGAGGCCGCCAAACACCATATTATGGTCAACGCCCACGAGGCGGTGCGACCCACAGGTCTCTGTCGTACATGGCCCAACATGATTGGCAACGAGAGTGCCATGGGTACCGAATTCCGTGAACGCATACATCCGGGCCATACTAGCATTCTGCCCTTCACACGCCTACAGGGCGGCCCGATGGATTACACGCCCGGCATTTTTGAGCCCGACATGGGCAAGATTGTCCCTTGGGGCGGCAAGATGCAGCACACCATCTGCAACCAGCTGGGCCTCTATGTCACCTTCTACTCGCCTTTGCAGATGGCTGCCGACTTCCCAGAGCACTACGAGCAGCACCTCGATGCCTTCCAGTTCATCAAGGATGTCGCCGTCGACTGGGACACCAGCATCTACATCTACGCTGAGCCGGGCGACTATATCGTCACCGCCCGCAAGCCGAAGATTTCCTCGTTGAACAAGGCCGCCGAAGGGGTAGGTGACCTTCCCGACGGAAAGATAGGCGTCATCAGCAACGCCGCGAGGTTTGTGTATGGTCTGACTAGTCAGACCAGTCTGACGTGTCTGACAGGTCTGACACCCCCTGATGTTTGGTACATCGGCGGCATCACCGACGAGAATGCCCGCGAGTTCTCCGTCAAGCTCGACTTCCTCACCCCCGGCAAGAGCTACGAAGCCATCATCTATTGCGACGGCAAAGATGCAAGTGGTATCCCCGACGACAAGTATAATCCGTATTCGTATACGATAACCAAGAAGAAAGTCACTAGCAAGACCACCCTTAAACTGAAAATGGCCCCTTGCGGAGGCTTCGCTGTCAGCATTAGGGAAATCGGGAAGAAATAGAGTAGAAGAAATCTCTCTACCGATTATTTGTGATAAAGCAAATAACGCACAAATGGCTCGATATTAACTAGATGCCATAAGTTATTCCTTTCTTTTTTCGGAAAATCATTATTTATGGGTATTGCGTTGCCCTAGGCAGGTATGTAGTTTTGCAGCATAAAACAAATGGTTGTAACAAACATATTAAATTGATTTCCTGAAAAAAACGAACTATGGGTATCTTAAGCAAAATTTTCAGTAACACGCGCAAACCGGAAGGTTTTTTCGGGCGTATGATGGTAAACGGAATGAACGGCGGCTCTCACGCACGTCTGGCGGAATGGGGATTGTCGCATGTGAACATCAATGATAATGCCAATGTCCTCGATGTGGGCTGCGGTGGCGGTGCCAATATTGCAAGGCTGCTGCAACGCTGCCCAAAAGGGACTGTGAAGGGTATTGACTACTCGTCTGTTTCGGTGAAGAAATCCTCCGAAGTGAATGCCACCGCTATTGCCGCCGGCCGTTGTGAAGTGCGGGAAGGGAGTGCCGCAGCGTTGCCGTATTCCGACGAAGAATTTGATCTTGTCACTGCCTTCGAGACAGTCTATTTCTGGCCCGACATCGAAGTGTGCTTCCGTGGCGTATATCGCATATTGAAAGAGGGTGGCTGTTTTGTCATCATCAATGAGGACGACGGTCTTACCGGCAAAAACGACAAGTGGGAGAAAATCATTGACGGCATGCACACCTACACGCCTGACGAGTTGCAAAAGCACCTTACCGCCGCAGGATTCAAAGACATCACCGTCCATTGTGAAGAGCAGCACCACTGGCTATTTTTAAAGGCAGAAAAGTAAATATCGCCTTCGACCTCAAAAACCGACAAAACCTAAGAATTGTATTGTTTTTAGCATAGAGGCAAAAAATGTTTTAAATGTAAATTCTTAAAATAATAATCTATGGATACAAAAATCTCTAAAGTGTCACTTATCTGGGTGATTATCATGGTTGGCTTTGCCATGCACATGCTGACCGATATTCTTCCCATCTTCTGGGGAGCCGATATTGCCATGCCCGACGCTTCGGGTGAGGCATCGACAGGCATGATGCTGTTCATGATTGGCATGGCCTTTTTCGTTCCGATGTGCGGCCTGCTCTGCATGAACTATCGCAGCTGCAAGGCTATGCGTGTTATCAATCTCGTGCTGGCCACGGTGATGATGCTCTTCAACCTGTTCCACGCCACCGAACTGCTCTCCGAGTTCAACCCTGTGCAGCTGCTTATTCACCCCGTGATGGCTGTTTTGGGCATTTATTTGTTTGTCTATTCAATAAGGATGGTGAAGCAAAAAGACTAATACTATGAAAACAGCATTTAAAATCATCCTTGCAGCATTTGCCTTTCTCGCCACGTTTATACTTGGTGCGACAAGCGGTATCATACACCCTGCGTGCTATGCGTATGCCGGTGCGGTACTTCCGCTGTTGACGGCTTTCGTGTATCTTTACACCTGCACCATCATACGCGGTTTCGGTGCTGCGACAATCCTCAACGGTTTTGTCGCTGTGTTGTTCATGGTTGCCGGCGAGGCGGATGAGGCTTACATTATCGGTATCGTGATTTTGACGGCATTGGCTGAAATCATCAGAAAAGCGAATGGCTATGACACGTTGAAAGGTGTACGTTGGAGTTTTATGCCGTTTGCCTTTTCGTTCTTCGCCTATAGTGCCCACTGGTGGACTGACACCAAAGGGTCGCTGGCAGCTGCCGTCGAGGAGATGCCTGCCGGATATGACCAGCTGATGGTTCCCGTCATCGACAACATCCCCATGCTGATTGTCGCATTGGTGTTGACCATTCCCGTGGCCATCCTCGCCATGCGCATTGCGGAGCGTGTGCTGAAAAAGCAGACAGTGGTATTAAAGTGACGATGCTTTGATGGCTCCCAGGCAGTGGATTCTGACTACTCGGTTGATGTCGGATTCCGCGATGGTGCGCAGCCGGTCGATGTAGGGTTTCACGAATTCCGGCCTGCGTTTGCCGAGGACACGGAATATTTCCGGAGCCTCCATCCTGACGCGGTCGTCGCTATCGCAAAGCAACTCTGCAAACACTGGCAGGTGGTCTCTGTATGGGTCTGGTGTGTTGGTGGCTATGTTTTCCGATGCCCAGATAAATGCCAGCCTAACGCCTGACTCTTTGTCGTGTGCAAAACAGAACAGGTCGGCCCAGTACGGCGCGATTGACTCATAGCGGTCCCGCCCGATGCGGCCGAGGGCATTAACTGCACGTTCGCGCAATAGTGGCTCAGCGCTGTCGCGAAAAGCGGCGATAGAAGGTACGATATCTTTGACAGAGAGCGGGAACGCGAGTCCCATTTCGCCGAGCAGCCAAAGGGCTTTGGCTAAAATTTTCGTGGATTCCGATGACAGCAGTGACGCAACGAAAGTGATATTCTCCTCCCACCGTTCTTTGCTTTTTGTCAGCATACCGAGGCTCTTGTATAGTTCCGTTTCAGTCATACATTAGTCATAACGTTACGGCATCATTTTTTATTTCACATATATGCCGTGAACATACAGAATCGAATAATAACTAATAATAGTGATGACACATATTGCAAAATCTGCGTATCTTTGCAACATGAATGATTAGTGGTATGAATGCTCTAATTATAGGAATATTACTGCCTTTGGTGGGCACTATGATAGGCTCTTCATTCGTTTTTTTCATGCGGAAGGAGATTCCCGACCGTCTGCAGAAAACGCTGTTGGGCTTTGCCAGCGGTGTCATGGTGGCAGCTAGCGTATGGTCGCTGCTGATACCGAGTATTGACATGGCGCATGAGAACGTCATCCCCGCCACTGTCGGCTTCATGGCTGGCATAGCATTCCTGCTTGTTATCGACGAACTGACACCGCACTTGCACGTCGGCGCTCAGAAAGCGGAAGGTCCGAAATCGAAACTTTCACGCACAATGATGCTGGCTCTTGCCGTCACCATCCATAACCTGCCAGAAGGTATGGCCGTGGGCGTGGTCTTCGCAGGTGAGGCACAGGGGCTGACCCTCAGTGCCGCATTGGCGGTGAGCATCGGCATCGCCATACAGAACATTCCCGAGGGTGCCATCATCTCGATGCCCATGCATGTCGAAGGTAACTCGCGTTGGCGCTCGTTCCTTATCGGCACCTTGAGCGGCGTGGTGGAACCTGTCGGTTCGGTGGCTGTCTTGCTGCTGGCATCTGTTATGGGTGTTGCGCTGCCCTATCTGCTGGCCTTCGCGGCCGGCGCAATGATGTATGTGGTTGTCGAAGAGCTCATCCCCGAGACTGCCCAAGGCCGCCACACCAACCTTTCCACCATAGGCTTTGCGGTCGGCTTTGTACTGATGATGGTGATGGACGTGATGTTGGGATAATAACGAAATTAATAAATGACAACGAATATGAAAAGAATGGTTTTATGCCTTATGGCAATGATGGGTGTGCTGACGTTGTCGGCACAGAGTGTTTACGACTTCACTGTGAAGGATGACGCAGGTAAAAAAGTGTCGCTCTCAGAGTACAAGGGTAAGGTGTTGCTGATAGTGAACACCGCCACCCGCTGCGGTTTTACGCCGCAGTACACGGAGTTGGAGGCCTTGTATGAAAAGTATGCGGGAATGGGCTTCGAGATACTTGACTTTCCGTGCAACCAGTTTGGCGAGCAAGCCCCCGGCACGATAGAGGAAATACACCAGTTTTGCACGGCAAACTTCAATATCCGGTTCCCGCAGTTCGACAAGATAGATGTAAACGGCAAGGGCGAGCACCCGCTATACACATATCTGAAATCGCAGAGGGGCTTTGGCGGCTTCGACCTTAACGAGAGGCTGGGCAAGCTGCTCGACGATATGTTCCGCAAAGACAACCCCGACTACGACAAAACCCCCGACATAAAGTGGAATTTCACCAAATTCCTCGTCAGTCGCGACGGACGCGTTGTGAAGCGTTATGAGCCCACGGACAAGATAAGCGATATTGAAGCCGACATACAGATGGAACTCAATCCTGTATTGAGCAATATCATGGCACGCCGCTCGGTGCGCAAATACTTAGACAAGCCTGTGGAGCATGAAAAACTGGAGATAATAGTCCGTGCCGGTATCAATGCGCCGAGCGGCATGAACCGCCAGCCATGGATAGTCCGCGTGGTGGAAGACCAGAAGCTGATAGCTGATGTGACGGAGGTCTATAAGAAGGCTAATCCCGACATGGTGAAGCGCGACAAGGATTTCAAGAACATGTTCCGCAACGCTCCGACACTCATCTGCGTCTGCACTCCTGCCGCCGGCGGTGGTGAATTGGATGCCGGTCTGCTCGGCGAGAATATGATGTTGGCTGCACAATCCATGGAATTAGGCACCTGCTGTCTTGGCGGTCCGGTGCGTTTCATCCTGTCGGACGAGAAGGCCAAGTTCTTCCTTGACCGTCTTGACATCCCGTCCGACTACAAGCTGAATTACATTATCGGTGTGGGCTACCCCGACGAGCAACCTGACGCCAAACCACGTGACGCCTCGAAAGTGAAGTATATCAAGTAAAGAGTCTAGGGTGTGCCAAGCCCTGCTTTGGTTTATTTCAACATTTCTTCGATGTCCTTCTCGAAGTCTGTGGGCTTTGTTGTGGGAGGATAGCGCTTGATTGTGGCACCGTCGCGCGAGATAAGGAACTTTGTAAAGTTCCATTTGATGTCGCTGTCTTTCTCGACGCTTTTGCTTATGGTCTTGAAAAGGGCTGCAGCGCCTTTGGCTTTCAGGCCATGGTATTCCTCTGTGGGAGCCTGGCTTTTGAGATACTCGAAGATGGGGTGTGCTTCAGGACCGTTGACATTAATCTTCTTCATTATTTGGAATGTCACACCATAGTTGAGGCGGCAGAACTCCTCAATCTCTCCGTCGGTGCCAGGGTCCTGTTCCTTGAACTGGTTGCAGGGAAATCCTATGCATACCAGACCTTGGTCGCGGTATTTCTCGTTGAGAGCTTCGAGGTCGTCGAACTGAGGTGTGAAGCCGCACTTGCTGGCGGTGTTGATGATGAGCAGCACCTTGCCTTTGAAGTCGGCAAAGTCAATTTCCTTGCCGTTGCTGGCAATGGCTTTGAAGTCGTAGATTGTTGACATAATGAAATTATTTAAGTAAATGAATGTTTTGTTTTATGACAATGAAAGACTAATTGGTGTACCAGTCCTTGAATTCCGCTGTGCGGGCACGTGAGACGATGATTTTGTCGGGTGTCGGTAAGCTGAGTGTTATATGCAGTTTGCTCAGAGGCCATATTGATATGTCTTTCACGGCTTTGTGAGAGATGATATACTGGCGGTTGGCACGGAAAAAGAGTGTGGGGTCGAGTTGTGAAAAGATAGCATCGAGCGGTTTGTCGAGTATTTGCGACTGGCCGTTGAATGTCACGGCACGGGTCAACTTGTCGTCAAGATAGATATAGGCTATGTCGCTGACCTGTAGAGGAACCAGTTTGTCGCGAACTTGTATGAGGAAGTAGGACTTATATTTGTTGGACTGCATCATTTCCATCAATGAACGTATCTGTTCCATTCCCACAGTACCAGCCTTGTTGTCCATGTTCCGCCGCAGCTTGTCGATGGCGCGTATCAGATCCTCTTTGTTGATAGGTTTGAGAAGATAGTCTATGCTGTTGACTTTGAATGCGTCAAGAGCATATTGGTCGTAGGCTGTGGTGAAAATTATGGGGCAGTCGATATTGACGCTGTCGAAGATGTGGAAAGCCAGTCCGTCGGCGAGATGTATGTCCATAAAGACCACGTCGATTTTTTCAGGTCGGCTGAAGTATTCGACGGTTTCCTCGACAGACTGCAGCGTTCCGACTATTTCTATGTCGGGAGCCACATTTGTTATGAGCCGTTGAAGGTTTTGTGCGGCAATCAATTCATCTTCGATTATCAGTGCTTCCATGACTATGTGTGTTTAAACGAGCTTCAGTTATCTGCATTTTCGACAGTCTCTTGGCTGCTTGTGCAGGGTCAAGCAGCGGCACCTCGACAGAAAAGTTGTTGTCGGTTTTGGTTATGACTATGTCTTTTTGACAGAAGAGCTGGCAGCGTTTGCTAAGGTTGGCCAGCCCCACGCCGGTGCCGTTGGACGGCTCTTGTTTCGAGTGTATCAGATTGCTTACGCGTATGTTGCCTTGCGGTGTGGTTACGATGTTTATAGTGAGATGGTGGCGGTCGCTGACCACGTTGTGTTTCAGTGCGTTCTCAATGAGCAGCTGAATACTGATGGGTATTATCTGATGTTTGAGGTAGGTGTTGTCTATCTGTTTGTCGATGATCAGGTTGTTGCCGTAGCGTATCTGCATCATCTGGCAGTAGGAGTCGACAAAGTCAAGCTCGTCTTCGAGGGAGACGAGGCGTTTTCCCTGCATGATGTAGCGATAGGTCGATGCCAGCCGCTGCAGGTATTTCTGTGCGTTCTCGTCGTCGTTGCCGATAAGTCCGCTCAAGGTGTTGAGCGAGTTGAAGAGGAAGTGGGGATCGAGCTGGTTCTCGAGGGCCTCGTACCGCACCATGAGGTTTTCGGTCTGAAGCTTTTCCTTTTCGAGGTTAAGCTGCTGACGGCGTGCCAGGTTGTAGAGCAGCAGGGAGATAAGTATAGCCACCGAACCGACTATCATGTCGCGAATCAGTGATATGCTCTTGCGGTCGTAGAATATGGTGTTTTCGTATATCAGTCTCTGAAGCCAGCCGATGAAAATGGAGAGGGTGCCGGTGATGACCAGTGCGCCACCGAAGGCCAATGTGAACTTCATCAGTGAGCTTAGATGGCTTTTAAGTATAGCGAAGATGTAGATGAGGACGATGAACAGCAGCAGGCAGTTGGTGGAGAGGGCGAAGACGATGTGGTAGCTCTCGTCGATGTTCCAGTTCTGGTCCATGTGGGCCATGGTTGTCGCGCCGGTGAGCATAGCTCCGCCCAGCAACGCGATCCACAGTGCGCTGTGGGCGTTGAAGGTTTCCTTGATGTTTTGCAGGCGTGAATGGTGTGGCAGAGCCATGGCTGTATGTTATTTTGAACTTTTACGTTTGTTTGCTTGTCGCATTTCGATTTGCATCCTAATCTTCTCTCTCAATTCGTTACGTTTCAGGTGGCGGTAGTTCTCGAGGTAGGTCATCAGCCAGTTGGTGATGAAGTACACGCCTGCCTGCACCCATAGGAAGATGTATTCGAACTGCACGTCTTTCAGGCGGGCTCCCATCGAGTTGATGCGTATGAAACCCTGCAGGCCGTGGGTTGACGGGAAGAGGTAGGAGAAGTGCCGCCAGAAGGTCGGCATTTTGCTTTGCGGCCACACCAGTCCCGACAGGAAGACAAGCAGGATGCTAAAGAAGAAGAAACAGAGTATTCCCGAGTCGCGGTGGCGGATGAAGGAGCCTACCGTCATGCAGAAGAAGATGGTGGCGAGCATGAATGGCAGCAGGAACAGCAGTATGTCGCCTATGTGCCCTATGTGTGGCAGTCCGAACCAGTGCGGAATGAGGAACAACACCACTGCAACGACAGGGATATAGAGCAGCAGGTAGGCCAGGGCACGGCCGAGGTTGACGCGATAGATGCTCTTGTGGCGCAGGCGTTGCGGAATGAGTTCAAGGCTTTTACGGTCCTCGCGTGTGGTGCCGAAGAGTATTCCGATGCCGAGGAAGAGAGTCTGATGGACGACCAGCACCAGCAGTCCGGGCACAAGGAAGCTTGTGAAGCCACCCCCCGGTGAATAGAGTTTCACATCCTCGAAGGGAATGGGGCTGATCTGTTCCTCGGCACTCTCGCCGGTGACTCCTGCCGAGGCGTAGCGGCGCAGCTGCACTTGCTCCATCTCGTCGAGCATGGCCGCGCTGACACCTGAGTAGACGCTGCGGTAGTAGAGGAAACTGCTCATGTCGCAAAACAGTGACACGAAGGCCTGCTGTCCCTCGGCAAGAGAGGTGGAATAGTCTTGTGGGAAGAAGACGATGCCGTTGATTTTGCGTTCTTTCATCAGCTGTTCGGCCTCAGCCATGGTATTGCAGCGATAGCGTACAACGACTTCGGGCGTTGCGTCGATTTTCTGTATGAAGCGGTGGCTGTCCTCGCTCTTCGACTGGTCGACAACGGCTACAGGCACGTTGCGAACCATCTCGTTCTTGTAGATTGCGCCGAACAACAGCGGGTAGAGCAGCGATGCAATGAAGAATATCAATATCACGCCACCGTCCGACAGGACGCGCTTCACCTCAATGAGGAATACCTCGAATATGTCTTGTAAACTCTTGGCTAATCGCATTTCGTGTCGGTTGTTGGTGGTTGAGGTTCGTTGATTTCGGGATGCAGCATTCTGTAGCGTTTGCCGCGTTTAAAGTTGCGGTTGAAAATCAGGCCGGCGATAAAGAACGCAGCTATGAAGCCGATGAGTGGCAGCATGTGCATCAGCCATTGTTTGGCTCCTGCACCGTAGAGGGCGATGTCGACGTATGTCAGGTAGTAGTGGCGTAGCGGGAAGATGAGGCTGAAGCCTTGCAGGGCGGGAGGCATGCTTGTGACGGGATAGGAGAAGCCTGCCATGGTGAATGCCAAGGTTGTGTAGATGGCTCCGACGCATATTGCCATGTGCATGTCGCCAATCAGCACACAGATGACTATTGCCATGGATTGTATTGCCATTATATAAAGCACATAGACCAGCGTCAGGCTCCAGAAACTGCCGAGCAGAACGTAGTTCTCGAAGCCGAAAAAGATTATGTTGCCCACTATGCCGAGCATCGTGAACAAGAAGGTGTAGGGCAACAACTTGCCAACCATTGCTGGAATCAGTTTGCCGTCGGCTGTTCGCATCCAGTCGCCGATGGTGCGGAGTCGCTGCTCCTCGCTGAATACGTATATCGAAATCAAGGCGACCATGAGTCCCAGTATGCCGGGCAACACTGTGGTCAGAACATATGGCTGGTAGTTGGCCCAGGGGTTGCTGATGAAGTGTGAGTCGATGACTATTGGCTGGATGGTAGCCATGATTTTATCTTCCGAGACGCCTTTCTTGCGCAGAATCTCGCGATGCACTGCTCCCGAAGCCAGGCGGCTGATGGTTATAAGTGTCTTGTAGCTCAGCTGGCCTGCAAGCAGGTAAGCGTTGTTGGCGTAGAGCGAGATATGAGGTGTCTTGAAATCGAGCAGTTCGGAGTAGGTGCCTTTCGGAATTTCGAGGAACGCATAGATTTTCTGCTGCTGCATAGCCTGACGGGCTTCGTTGTGGCTGCCATAGACTGCCACAACCTCGACACCTTGAGTGGCCTCGATTTCGTGGCACAGGCGTCGCGACAGGTAGCTGCCGTCGCTGTCCACGATGGCGATGGGAAGCTTCTCGGGCTGTCCTTCTTTCATCAGCGTGAGGAAGAAGACATAGCTGAAGATGGCACCCAGTGTGAGGATTATCACGTATCGGGGGTGCCTCTTGATGCGATCCAGCTCGCGCAGCAGGACTTTAAGCGTTGAATTCATTACGGAAATGCCGAAAACCGTTAGTCGTTAACTATGATTGCAGTCATTCCTTGTCTCAGGTCGGGAATCTTTTCTGTCGGTACCACCTTGAGGTCGAAGCTTTTCACGTCATACTCGCCAGAGGTCTTGGTAGCGCGCCAAGTGGCGTAGCTGGCCATGGCTCTCATGTAGGTTACCTCGCCGTTGTAGGTTTGTTCGCCGAGGGCGGGAATCTTTATTTTCACTTCGCTGCCGACCTTCATGCCGTTGAGCATGTCCTCACGTATGCTGAAGGTGAACCATACGTTGCTCATGTCGACAATCGACATTACCGGTGCGCCAGTGCCGAGGAGCTCGCCTTTCTTAGGGTAAATCTGCACCACCTCGCCGTCGGCGGGAGCCAGAATGTAGCGGTCGCGCATGTAGCCTTGCACTTCAGTGACGGCACCGTTGGCCTGTGCCACAAGTGCCAGGGCGGCTTTCTTGTCCTCGTCCTGTGCACCCTCGAGGGCCATATCGTATTGCGACTTGGCGGCGTTGGCCGTGGCGAGGGCCGCCTTGTACTGTGCCTCCACTTCATCGTGCTTCTGTGCGCTGACCACGCCTTGGTTGTAGAGCTTCTGGATGCGGTCGTATGATTTCTTGGCGATATCGACACCCACTTCGGCTTTCTGCCACATCTCGTAAGCGGATGCTATCTGCTGCTGGCGTGCGCCGTTCTTGGCTTTGCTGCTTTGTGCCGTGGCAGCCGAGCGTGCCGCCTCGGCCTGTGCCAGCTTGGCTTCCACCTCGGGGCTGTTGATGTGTGCCAGTGTGTCGCCGGCCATGACGAAATCGCCCTCTTTGACGAACACGGTGTCGATGCGGCCTGGTACTTTGTTGGCCACGCGGTATTCGTCGGCGTCGACCTCGCCCATGATGATTTCGGGCTCGGGGCGCAGGGCATAAATGCCTATCAGTGCTACCAGCACCACGATGCCGATAATGACACCGAGGCCTATCCACATACTTTTTTTGTTGTTGAACTGAGATTTGTCAGTTTCGTTCTGTGTCATGATTCTTATGGTTTAACGTTCAGACGTTTTTTTGAATTCTCTGTTTTTAGCGTCCCAGAGCCTGTTGCAGGTAGAGGTGGGACATGCGTATCTCGATTTCGGCGTCGATGACATCGCTTTTGGCCGACAGCCATGCGGTCTGTGCCGACATCAGGTCGTTGCTGTTAATCATGCCGGCCTTGAAGCTCTCGTCGGCCAGTCGCAGGTTCTCTTCGGCATTTTCGAGGTTGCTCAGGGCTTGTGCAAGTTTCTTGTTGGCCACTTCGAGTTCGTAGTTGAGTTTGTTTACCTGCAGTTCAATCTTGCTGCGTGCCTCGTCGCGCTGGTACTGAATCTCGTTGCGTTTGTGCTTGGCGGCCTTCACGGCGTAGAAGTCACTGGCATGCAACAAGGGGATGTTGACAGCGACACCGACGGTGAACATGCCGTCGAACTCGGTTTGGAAACCGTTGAACGAGTTGGGGTTTGTCACTACATACGAGCCTGTTGCCACAATGTTGGGCAGCAGTCCTGATGTGGCTATTTTGACACCGGCGTCGGCGATGCCTTCCGATATGTCGAGCATCCTCATCTCGCTGCGGTTCTGCCATACCTCTTCCATATTGATGCTTTCGGCGGGTGTGTACGACACGAGGATGGTGTCCTCAACCAGCGTGATGTCCTGGTTCATTGGCAATCCGCATAGTTGCATGAGCAGCATTTTGGAGAGTGCCAATCCGTTGTTGGCTTTGGTGAGCGACATCTGAGCCTCGTTCAGTTTCACACGGACCTTTGTCAGGTCGCCCTGTGTTGCCACTTCAGCATCTTTCATGGCTTCAACGTCGCTTGACAAGCGGGTCAGCAGGTCGCAATACTGTTGTGCCAGCTGTTGCTTGTGCTGCAGCGAGATGATTTGCCAGTAAGCTGCGTCGACCGAGATGAGCAGGTCCTCTTTCTCCTTGTCGTATTGTATTCCTGAGAGCTGGTCGGCCAGGCTTGCAGCCTGATACAGGGCTCTCAACTTGCCGCCGAGGTACACGGGCTGAAGCACTGACACGGTACCGGCAAACACGTTGGTGAAATCCAATTCCATGGCGTTGACGATGTTTTGGCCGGTAAGGTTCAGGTTCTGTGCCAGGTTGCCGCCACTCAGCAGTGCCAGCAGTGTGGGGTTGAGCGAGGGGGCCAGGTCGGTGAGGACTGTGGTGCCGAGGTTGTTGATGCGGTCTTTCTGCTCGTCGCTGAGTAGAGAGATGGTTTTTTCGTTCCAGATGTAGGTGCCGTTGGCGCTGAATTTCGGGAAAAACTCGGAGAGGGCCATTTTCTTCAATGCTTCTGTTTCGGCCTTCTTTTCCTCAGAGATTTTCAGGTTCCCATTCGACTGCAGTGCAAGACGATGGCAGTCTTCCAGCGACAGTGCTGTCTGCGCTTCGGCTGACACTGCCATCGTCAGCAATACAATCAATACAATCAAATACTTAGATATTCTCATTATAACCAATTTGGGGTGCAAAAGTATATAATATCAAATAAAAATTACCTGTAGAAATGATTCAAGTGTAATAAATAAAACCCGAATTGTTAAAATCGATGCTTAAGATGTCATTATAAGGCTTTTCCGAGGGCTTTTCCAATGACATTGGCCGTCGCCAGAGCCGTCGTCGCATCTGAGGTTGAGGTTTCAGCTGTCGATGCTTCCGTCTCCCTCGTCTTCTTCAAGGTAGTCGTCGGGATTGCCGTTGCCTATGAACTGGGCTGTCCAGTCGAAATCGTGCAGGTGATCGACGCCTTCCTCGGTCCAGAGGGTGGGGTCTACATATATCTCAAGCAGTTTTGCCGGACCCTCTGAGTACAGCTCCACCATGTCGGCAGCGGCAGGGACAAGCACGCACTCTCCGGCGTGGATAGGACAGATGGTGTCGAGTGTCTTGACAGCCGCGATGCCGTCGGTACATAGATAGACCACAAAAGAGTCAAGGTTTGAGAAGTCTTTGCGCATCGGTTTGTCGAAGGCACTGAGGTTGGTTGTGAAGTAAGGGCATTCGGCTAGTCTTGCTGTGCTGTTGGGGCGGTATTTGTAGTGTGTCAGTCCGTCGGTGGTGACGTTGAAGTCGATGGCGTCGAGAGCCTCCTCAGTATGTAGTTGGCGCAGTTTGCCGTCGGCGTCGGGACGGTTGTAGTCGTAAATACGGTAGGTGGTGTCGGACGACTGTTGAATCTCGGCAAGCAACAGTCCCTTGCCGAGTGCATGAACACGTCCGGCGGGGATGAACAGCACGTCGCCGTTCTGAGGATGCTCGGTGTGGAGTATTTCCTCGAGTTTGCCGAGCTTCAGGAACTGCTGGTACTCTTCGCGGGTCACCTGCTGCTGGAAACCGTCGACAATCTCGGCTCCCGGCTCGGTTTCCATGATATACCACATCTCTGTTTTGCCGTTGTCGAGTCCGCGTTGGTGAGCCAGTGCGTTGTCTGGGTGTACTTGGATTGACAGGCGGTCGTTGGCGTCGATAATCTTGATTAGCAATGGAAAATCGTTTCCGAAATGTTGGTAGTTCTTTTCTCCTAGCAGTTCGCCCATGTATATTTCAAGGGCATCGTTAAGAGTGTTGTCGGCGAGGAACCCGTTGAATATCACCGATTCGTTGTCCTTGACTGCCGAGAGAGCCCATAGCTCGCCGCAGTTAGGCAGCGGGTCGTAGTCGAAGCCTAGTGTTTTTATCTTGTTTCCTCCCCATACCTTATTTTTGTACAGAGGGTGGAATTTCATCGGGTAGAGAGTGGTTTCCATTGACTGACAGAATTAGGTTATTGTTGTTTTCTTATGCGTTCAAGTTCCCAAATGCGCACGTCGCGTGCAACGATTCGTCCGTTTTTATCGAGCAGAATAAGATAAGGTATATGCTCGATAGCCAACGTTTTTACAAATGGTGCATCCCAGGTTTCCTTTTCCAAGTCTATGTTGATTTCTATAGGTTTAATATCCGGATATTTGTCTTTTAGTTCCTTGCTTATTGCTTTGCATTGGTCGCACCATGTGGCGCCGATCAGTAGTATATGGCTCACAGTGTCAAGCAGCAGCGAGTCGGTGTGAGTCTTTTTGCCGTCGGGGGTTGTGAAGACAATGTCGGGCAGTGGCGCACCGATGGCGAGTGCGCTCAGATGCTTCATGCGGTTGGCGAGAAGTTTGTAGTGATAGGTGTTTTTTGCCGGGCCGTCGAGCATTTCGTATAGTGCAGAGAGAGTCTCGTATTCTGATGACGAAGCGAGATAGTTGTCGAGCAGGTAGGGCGCTATTATCGATGTGGGGTTCTCGGAAATATATTGTGTCAGGCAAGACGTTTCGCCTTCGGCTGCGTTTTCACGGCATTGTTCCAGTTGATAGCGCAACTGGCTGTTAGTTAGCGAGCCCGTGATAGGTGAGGTCTCAGGATTGCCGGTATTAAAGGTGATGCGTATAGTGTTGTTTTCGATGAAGAAAGGCAACGGATGCGGGATGGCTGAGTGTCGCAGTTCTGCATAGGTTGCATTCTTCACGCTGCCAGTGAAAGTGGCTTTTCCTTTTTGAGGTGTTTTCTTGATGGTTCGAGGACTGGCGTTGTTGTCGTATATCGTCAGCGACAACGTCCCTTTGAGCGTGTTAGGCAGGGCGACGCTTACATTGAAGTTCTGAGCCTGTTGCGTCGCAGGGGCTGTAAGTACTACTATAATGACCAGCCGCCGTATTAAATTGATTAGTGGAGACAGTGTGTGCATAATCAACAGAAAACCTTGGATTCTGAGCGATTGCATTCAAAATCCAAAGTTTGAAGAATTGAGCAGAGATTGGAATTAGTAAGAACGATAGGTCGAGCTGTTGCGCTGGTTGTTTCCGCGCACCTTGTAGTTCTTGTTGATTCTCTTTGAATTCTTCGATTTGTTGGTGTACATCGTCTCGGATGACGACTTGCACGAGGTGGTGGTGCCACAAACGCCAACAAGACCCACCAATACCACCATCACCATCAGAATTCTTGCTGCTTTTTTCATTTTTATATTTTTTTGTTAATAATCTGTTTTATATAAGATTAATTGCCATTTGCGACAAAAAAATCCTTTCTTTATATCCGTACAAAGTAACAAAAAAAAATTGGCATAGGCAAACATTTGCACTTTTTTTGTGGTGGATTAAGAATTTTTTGTAATTTTGCAATTTCAAATTTACAGAGTAAAAAGATGGATAAAACAGTTTTGGCAAGGATATACGAGTGGGCTTCATACCTCCTGATTGTAGGTGCAACGGTATATTTTTTCGTTGCAGACAAGGCAGACCCCAGAAGGTTGGATTTTACCTTGTTGGGTATTATTTTGGCTCTTTTCTGCCGCAATCTTATGTATCGCACAAGATATAAAATCTTCGAGGAGGAGAATGAGGAATTGAAGGTTGATCTGCGTCGTCTTACCAACCTGCTCGAGGTGGCAAAAAAATCCGAAAAAACAGACAATAATTAATCAAAAACTAATAAACATCATTTCATTTTATGGCAACAACAGCTGATATCAAGAACGGTTTGTGCATCAATTTCAACAACGATATCTATACCATCGTTGAATTCCTTCATGTTAAACCTGGCAAGGGTGCCGCTTTCGTTCGCACCAAAATGCGTAACGTCAAGACCGGCCGTGTTCTGGAGAACACTTTCCCCTCGGGTGCCAAAATCGATATCGTGCGTGTGGAACGCCGCCCCTACACCTATCTCTACAGAGAGGGCGACCTCTATTATTTCATGCATGCCGAGACTTTCGAGCAGATTGGCGTAGAAGAGGCCATAATCAACGCCCCGCAGTTCTTGAAGGAGGGCCAGTACGTGGAAATCACTGTCCATGCCGACACCGAGACTCCTCTGATTTGCGAGCTTCCTCCTTTCATCGAGACTGTCGTGACCTACACCGAACCTGGCTTTGCCGGCAACACTGCCACCAACGCTATGAAGGACGCCACCGTCGAACCTGGCGTACAGGTCCGCGTACCGCTCTTCATCAAAGAGGGTGAGCGCATCAAGGTCGACACCCGTACCGGTGAATACTCGGAGCGTATAAAATAAGATTTTTAAGAAACTGTTTTTTGGGTGCTTCGCTAAGAAATTCCATATTGTTCGATTTGGAATTTTAACCCGAAGGGCGACCATAAGGGTCTAAAAACACAAAGCAGTTTTAAATAAACTATAAGGGGGTGGTGAAGCAATTCGTCATTCCTCTTTTTTTGAAATGAATATGAAATTGTTAAACAAAATAACATTACTTCTCAGTGCAGCCGTCGTGTTTGCCGCTTGTTCGGGTGGCGACGGCAAGAAAGACAAGGATGGCAAAAAAGTGTCCACTGCTGCTGAAGTAGAGTATTCGAAGGCTGTCACTCCAGACTTCAACGCCGACTCTGCTTATCGTTTCGTTGAGGAACAGCTTGCATTCGGCTTCCGCCATCCTGGAACTGACGGCCACAAGCGTTGCGCCGATTATCTTGTTGCCACAATGAGCCGCTGGTGCGACACTGTTGTGGTGCAGGACTTCAAAACCAAGTTGTGGAACGGACAGAATGTGGATGGAAAGAATATCATTGCGTCGTTCAACCCTGAGAAGGCCAATCGTGTGATGTTGGCTGCCCATTGGGATTCGCGCCAGTGGGCCGACCACGACCCCGATACCAGTAGGCGGCACAGCCCACTGCTTGGTGCCAACGACGGTGCCAGCGGTGTCGGCGTGCTTATGGAGATGGCCCGTGTGATGTCGGCGATGCGTCCTGACGTGGGTGTCGATTTCATCTTCTTCGATGTCGAGGATCAAGGTGTGCCGGACTGGGCTGACCGCAACCAATACGGCGACGATACATGGTGTCTCGGTTCACAGTACTGGGCGACAAACCCGCATACACCGCTCTACAACGCCCAGTATGGCATTTTGTACGACATGGTTGGAACGTCTGAGCCGCGTTTCACAAAGGAATATTTTTCCATGTATTTTGCCACGGGCTTGATGAACAAGATGTGGACATGTGCTTCACAGCTCGGATATGGCAACATCTTTGTTAACATGGCATCCGATCCAATCATGGATGACCATTATTATGTCAACACCATCAGACGTTTGCCGACCATCGACATTGTACAGAACAGTGTAAATCGCAGTTTTTACACTCATTGGCACACTGTCGGCGACAACCTTGATGCCGTTGATCGCAACACGCTAAAGATTGTCGCCACAGTTACAATGAAAGTGCTATATACAGAGTTCCCGCCTGCCAGTAAATAATACTCAACTATGAAAACAGGATGGAGAAGTCTCTTGACGGCTGTGGTGCTGTTGTCGATGGCCATTTCGTGTGGACGCGACAGCGATTGCAAGGTGAGCATTGGTGTTGCTAATTTTTACATCGAGCCCAATTCGGCTTATTATTATGGGCTGAACAATGTCGGAGGGTATATGTATTTCACCGGTGGCCATCGCGGTATTGTTGTTGTCAGAACAGCCTACGACCATTTCGTGGCTTACGACCGAACCTGTCCCGAGGACAACTCTACACCTGTAGAGGTCTCGGAAGAGTGGGGTAGTACCTTGCTGGAATGTCCTGTATGCCATAGCCGTTTCATCACTGAAACAGATGGTATGCCCCTCGAGGGCAGTGCCACATCATGTCCGCTGTACCAGTACAGTACCAGCTACAGCGGAGGTGAGCTGTGGGTGTATTAAGAAAATGTGCCGGCAGCACGTTCTATTGCTGCTCAGTTTCGTCCTCTTGTTCTGGCTCATATTTTAGCTCAAATTGGACGGGCAATGTGAAAAAACTCCGGACACGTTTGCCATATTTCTTGGCAGGAATCCATTTAGGCATGGCGTTTATCACACGTAAAACTTCTTTCCCACAACCGCCGCCTATATCACGTAAAATTGATGCATTGGTAATGCTTCCGTCTTTTTCAACTATAAATTTTACGACCACGGTTCCTGTAACGTTGTTATTGCGTGCAAGTTCAGGATATTGTATATTGCTTCCGAGAAATTCATATAATGCATCTTCTCCACCAGGGAAAGTAGCATCCTCGTCAGGAATTTCTTCTATATCTTCTTCCTCATTGAAATCGTAATTTGGCTTGTCATTCTCAAAGACAAAAACCGTCTTTCCCTTTTTGTCGATGTAAGCAGATTCAAAATCGTTAAGATTTATTCGTGCAAGTCCATTCGAAAAATTATATGCGTCTTCAACATCCGCCTCAATCACCATTTTGCCCGTTTTGTCTATATAACCTCCGTTGTCGTCAGACTCTACGAGTGCTAATCCGTCGCAAAAATACATTGCAAAGTAGAATTGCGGCTTTATTGCCATTTTCCCTTTTTTGTCGATATAACCCCATTTGTCACCGATCTTTACTAATGCTAAACCTTCTTTAAATCCCAAAACATCATCGTATTGTGCTTTTATTACTATTTTCCCGCTTTTGTCAATAAAACCATATTTATTATCAATTTCCACTATGGCCAATCCTTCTGAAAAAAATCCGGCATAATCATAAATGGGAGAAATGACCATATTGCCTTTCATGTCAATATAACCTGTTTTATTATTAATCACAACAGGAGCAAGACCTTCACTAAAACCCCATGCCTTATCGTACTTTTGTTCAATGGCTATTTCACCATTCTTATCAATATAACCCCATTTGCCATTAGAATTGAATCGTACTGCAATCAAGCCCTCGGAGGGGCGGTTTATCGTCCAGTTATCGCCTATTCTAAATAATGTATTACCTTTTTTATCAATAATAAAGTATTTTTCGGATTCGATAGATACACATGCACAATCATCGTAAAACGAAGATGTAAAGACATATTGAGGCTTTATTGCAATCTTACCGTTAGTATTGATGTATCCCCATTTGTCACCGATTTGTACTGCTGCCATGCCATCATTGAAATCCATGGCATCGTCAAATTGTGGCTCAATTATCATCTTGCCGGTCTTGTCGATATAACCGTATTTCCCGTTAACCTTGACGAGAAACAAAGGGTCGGGCCCTCCTGCTATTGCTGAAAACGACGAGAAAACCAATGCTGTCACCACAGCAAAAATCATTAGGGAATGTCTTTTCATAATGTTGATATTTTTAGTATTCTATCATATTTATTCAATTATTATCAGTGAATAAGAATTACACTCTATTCCAATTGTTTCCAGCAACTAACGCCGTTTTTCCTGATTTGTAATATAGCCCATAGAACTACTATTGGCACGACAGATATTATTATCAGTTTCGTTCCGTCCACAGTCATCTTCAGCCCAAGAGCCAAATAATCTTTAGAAATTGCATTAAGCATTATTAGATTGACTACGTTAATAATAATTGATGTGCATGCAAGTCCCCAAAAACCGATTTTCTTCCAATGCAGAAGTTTTGAATAGAAGATTATCATCAGGAGTCCTCCTGCTGCACAGAGCACTTGCATAATAAGTACGTGATTGTGTAAAGTATGCATAATAGGATTAATCTCTTGTCCTAACAAGATTTGCCCCATCAAATAATACCCACCTGGATTTGCGAAATGTTGATAAGTGACAATACCTACTGGAATTATTATTATGTTGACAATAATACCAAGCCAGAGCCAGAAAGTAACGAATCCATGGCGTGTTTTCTGTCCTGAGCCGATATTTTTGTTTTCGTTTTCAGCAGCCCATTTGATATAGTCCCATTTAAGCGTGACATCTCCAACTTGTACGGTGTCTATATTTATATAATATTTTTCGTCTTCGACTTTCTCTCCGTTAACCCAAGTCTCATAATTCGAGTCGAGGTTTTTTACTGTAAAATGTCCGTTTTTGTCAGCTTTAATGCAGCAATGTTTCCATGCCACAGTAGGTTTGTTGATAAATATAGTGCATGCTGTGTCTCTACCGATAGTTATTTTTTTCATGATGTCAGTTATTTATTTTGAAGCAAATTTTGAATGTGCAAAGTTACACATTTATTTTGTATTAGGGTGTAATGTGATATAAAAACTATTTTAGAAAACGATTATGTTTGATTTTGAGTCCGAAGGGCGACCATGAAGGTCTATACAAAAATCAATATTGCTGCTCAGTTTCATTATCTTGATTTAGCTCAAACTGGACCGGCAATGTGTAATAACAACGGGCAGGCTTGCCATTCCATTTACCGGGAGTCCATTTGGGCATGGCGTTTACCAGACGTACAGCCTCTTTGCCGCATCCACCGCCTATATCACGTATAACCTTTACATTGGAAATGCTTCCGTCTTTTTCAACTACAAATTTTACGACCACGGTTCCTTCAATGTTGTTACTGCGTGCAAGTTCAGGATAATGTAAATTTCTTCCAAGGAATTTGTACAATGCTTCTACACCACCAGGGAAAACGGGGTCCTCGTCAGAAATTTCTCTTATTGGTTCTTCGTCTTTAGTGATTTCTTCTACCCATAAAGGTTCTGGCATTACATCGAGTATTTCAAATTCATGATTCAGTAATTCTGGATTGTCATTCTCAAAGACAAAAACTGTCTTTCCATTTTTGTCGATGTAGGCAGATTCTAGATCGTTTAGATTTATTAGTGCAAGTCCATTTGAAAAATCAAAAGCGTATAAGCATTTTAGTTCAATTACTATTTTGCCTGTTTTGTCAATATAGCCCCATTCAGTTATCTGGTTTTGCACTACCGCCAATCCTTCAGAAAAGACCCATGCAAATTTATATTGAGGCTTTATTGCAATCTTGCCGGTCGTATTGATATAGCCCCATTTGTCACCAACCTTTATAGGAGCCAAACCGTCATTGAATCCCCCAGCCCCGTCGAATTGAGGCTTAATCACAATATTTCCGGTCTTGTCGATATAACCGTATTTTCCGTTAATCCTGACAGGGAACAAAGGGTCGGGCTCTCCTGCCATTGCTGTAAACGATGAGAAAACCAGCACTGCCAGCGCAGCAAAAATCATTAAGGAATGTCTTTTCATAATATTGATATTATTAATTGTACATTTTGAATGTAATTTTGAATGTGCAAAGTTACACATTTTTTTCTGATTAGGGTGTAATATATTTTCAAAACTTTTTTTGTAAAACGATTTTTTGATTTTAAGCCCGAAGGGCGACCATGATGGTGGCTGTTTTCCATGCTCTTTCGTTGGCTTCGGCGGGAGGCAGGTTGGAACCGCTGCGGAAAAAGAGACGTGAGAATGTTATGAATATAAAGGTCTGGAAGATATTCCACACCAAAGCTGCATTGGCCTTAAAGTATGGTTCTTCGACATTCAATTACCTCAATCTTGAACCCATTCAAAATATTCCCTTGTATTTTACAGAAAATGTGCATCTTTGCATATTGGAAATGCAATGATATGACAGGCGAATACATTCATAAAACGCTGATTATTCATTCCCACAATGACATCCGTAAGGGGTGGGACTGTTCCCTTTTGTTTTGCAACATACCACAGCATCGCATTGCGACAAGCGGTGGCGAGATTACGCTTTGTTTAGTTAAGAGTTAAAAGTTATGCAGATGAACATCAAACCGCCGAAAGTGAGCGTTCCCGGCAAGGGCGGCGGATTCTGGAAGACGCTGGGGATGATGGTGCTGGGCACCACCATCTCGCTGATGCTAACCGTGGCTGTGGCCGCCCTCCTCGACGCGAAGCATCGCGCCGCCGACTGTCGTCTGTCGGCCATGATGGTGATGAGCAACATCGAGCGCTTCGCCCGCCTGCTGGATGCAAACGCCGAGTCGATGGCTGCCGCCGACACTGCCGCCGTATGGCTCCTCAGCAAGTCCGTCGACGACCTGGAAAAGATGCCTTTCGACCAGCTCAGCCTCGTATTGCAGAGAGCCATCACTTGCCCGTCGATTCCCTACGACAAGTCGGCAGAGAATATCTTTCCCAACCACATCGACACCTGGAAGAACGTGGGCAACGTACAGTTCATTGACAACGTTGGCGAGTGCTTTTCAATGATGCGCCAAGTGGAGGAGTACTGGAACAAGCGCATGCTGGCCATCAACGAGGTGGACCGCGAGGTGGCGGAGAACTCCGACGCCTATTCGGGCAGCAACTGGGCCGTGAAGATGCTGCGCTTGAATAAGACGTGCCTCTATCTGCAGAACGTTGACCAGATGTGGGCGTGGCTCCGATATGTGGCCGAGAGTCTCTGCGTCCGCAACAGGATGAACATGGATGCCATAGGCATCACGGAGCAGGATGTGATGGAATACACCGACTCCCGTTAGCGCGAATCCGAGAAGAAATACGTGGAGCCCGTCTTCCTCGACTTCTACCACGACAGACTCCATGCCGACAACCTTGTCTCGATGAGCGCCTTCGACTCGCTGCTTGAGAATACAACAAACAAAAGATAAAACCCAAATACAAAGAAACGACACAAAAAATCCTTGCAGCACTGCTGCTCTCGGCCGTGACGTTGAGCCTCGCCGCCTGTTCCGAAAAAGACAACAACGAGAACACCGACCATGAAGGTCTAAACAAAAGAATCAAAACAGTTTCTTAGAACTGGAAGTAAATAAAGGGCTGTAGGTCGGCGGTGATGAACTGGTAGATGATGAACACCGCTATTACAACGGCGATTGCCATAAGCCACAAAGGCATGGATGCAAACCAGAGACGGTAGCGGCGTTTGAACCGCTCAGGCAGCCAGTGTATTATCATGCCGATTGTGAAGACGATGAAGATATTGCTGTAGCTTGCGATGATGTCGGGTATGACATCGACATTCCATTTCGAGCCGATGCGGTTCACCATCATTTTGGCAGTTTCCCATGCTTTTTCGTTTGCTTCGGCGGGCGGCAGGTTGGAGCCGCTGCGGAAAAAGAGACGTGTGAATGTTATGAAGACAAAGGTCTGGAAGATATTCCAAACCAAGGCTGCATTTGTCTTGAATTTAGGATGTTTGAACTTGTCGCACAACGGATCAACGATGAAATATCGTATCATTGTTCCGACACAGATTATGCCAGTCCATACAACTCCGAGGTTAAGTGCAGGGCTTGGCCACAGTATGTCGGCCACAAGGAAGAGGGCGAAGAATAATTCTGTGGCGACGACTCGTATGCGCGACCCCTGTTTTTTCCACCATTTATATATTAGGATGCCCATGCCGTTGAGTCCACCCCATGTGATAAAGTTAAAACTTGCACCGTGCCACATGCCGCCAAGGAGCATTGTGTCCATATTGTTGACATTGGTACGGAATTCGCGGCGGTGACGAGGGAATATTATGTAAACGGCTATCAGTAGTCCTATCACAGAGGTGACGACGATTGTAGTCCATGTTGTTTGTGCCATAAGTCCTACAACGACAAGCATTCCGCCTAGGATAAGATATGAAGCCAAACTGGCTCTGCGGTTGCCGCCGAGAGGAATGTAGAGGTAGTCCTTCAGCCAGTTGGAGAGCGACATATGCCAGCGTTTCCAGAAACCGGCGGCATTGGTGGCCTTGTAGGGAGAGTTGAAGTTCTTGGGTAGGTAGAAGCCCATGAGCATGGCGACACCAATAGCTATGTCAGTATAGCCCGAGAAGTCTGCGTAGACTTGCAGCGAGTAAACAAACAATGCAGAGAGGTTTTCGAAACCAGTGTACAGCGAGGGGTCGAAGAAGACGCGGTCGACAAAATTCACCGCCAGGTAGTCGCTGAGTATTATCTTCTTCATCAGACCGTTGAGTATCCAGAATACAGCGATGCCAAACTGACGGCGGCCCAGGAAGTAGGGCCTATACAACTGAGGTATGAACTGGTCGGCACGGACAATGGGGCCTGCAACCAGTTGGGGGAAGAAGGTGGTGTAGAATCCGAAGTCAAGCACGTTGGAAGCATGTCGGAACTTGCACTTATATACATCTACAATGTAGCTGATATTTTGGAAAGTGAAGAAGGATATGCCGACGGGTAGCAGTATTTTCGATGCGTCGAAGGTGGCTGTGCCTGTGAAGTGGTTGGCAAACTGCGCAAGATGGTTGACCACCTGCATGTTGCTGTGGAACATATTGTTGTATATGTCCGTGAAGAAATAGGCGTATTTGAAATAGAACAGCACCATGAGGTTAATCGCCACACCGCTAATCATCCAAGCCTTGCGACGTCGTTTCACATTTCGCTGCAATCGTAGGTCGGGATTGCCGCTCAGTTTGTCTTTGAGTGCATCGGTGCGAATACCAATAATGAAGCCTAGGAACGTTGAGAAAACGAGAAGGAGTACAAATAGTCCTGAAGTTTTGAAATAGAACAGAAGGCTGACAAAGAAGAGATAGCCGTTGCGCCACACACGACGGTTCTTCAACAGGCAGAATACTGCGAAGACAAGCAGGAAGAAGGCCCAAAAGTTGAACTGTGTGAAGAGCAACGGGTTCTTCGGGTCGTAGGTAAATAGTTCCTTGATATAGTTGAAGAAGGCTTCCAATGGGTTATAGTTTCAGAGTTTCAAGTTTTTATTTTAGTTGATATGATTAAGTTCAATAAATTATATATAGTAATTAACATCACACATTACATTCTAAGGACAATGCCAAGGTTGTTTTATATTGTTCATTGTCGGCTCAAATTCAATAGCATCTCAAATATTGCGTTAGACAACAGGTCACCTAGTATTTCGTAGCCTTTCCTAGTGAAGTGTATATGGTCGCGTTGTGCGAGGTTGTTGTTTTGCCATGTTTTCATGGAACCGAGTCCTCCCATCACGACGAACTGGTCCCACACCGCACCGCCGCAGTCCTCAGCTATACGGAAGAAGGCTTCGCGTGCCAGAGGTGCGTTTTCGTTGCACACGTGACTTCGTTTCACTCGGCGGAAGCTGTCGTTGTTGGTGACGAAAATGAAAGCGCAGTCAGGGTTAACGCTTCGTATCGAGTCGATAAGTTGTTTATATCGTTTACGAAATGCTATCGTGTCGAAGTTATTTCCCGAGGCGTCGTTGATGCCAATGCCAAAAATGACCAGGTCGGGTTTCAGTAATTCAAGGTCTTGTTTGAAATAGGGGCATTTGTTTATATAGTCGCCGAGGGCAGCACCGTTCACACCGATAGAGTGGAAGGATATGCCAGGTGCACCGTTTGCCAGATACACGCCAGTAATTGCAAACGATTGGCCCTCGCTGCATGGCAGGTATATACGGAACGAATCGACCGCCTGTCCGAGGTCGTAAGTGTAGCGGCGTAAAATAGTGTCGACTTCGATGGGTTGTCGGATTACTTCGTTGTTATCAATGTCAGTTAATTTGATCAGAGGCACGATGCCGCCCCGTGCTTCACCGAGCAGAATGATTCGGTTGGTGGCGAAGTTGATTTCAGGCTCGTTGAGTTTTATGCCTATCTCAACAGTGTCGTTTTCGGCAGTGACGGCGATGCCGCAGAGTCCTAGCCGTTCGGCAGGCTCTTTGTAGACGTTGCGGGTCAGCGTAAGGTCGTGTGAGCGGCTAACCTTATAGTCGTAGGGGTTGTTGCATTTCACTGCTGCCGAATATGGGAAAATCATTCCGCGGTCGGCAACGGCCTCGCTGAATTGGGTGAGAATGTTTCGACGTACGCGATGAGGAAAGGTGCCACCCTGTACATGAGAGGCTCCAATCTGCATAATGCTCAAGTTCCCGTTGCCAGAAATGGCGGCATCCCACTTGGCGGCTAGTTTGCGGAATGCAGAAGTGTCGCGTCCAATAAAGAGATGGTTGGTGTCGTAGTTGATGAATGCATAGTTGGTGTCGAATTCAATAAACATAATACTTTCGGTGACGGTGGTGTTCTCCGTGGCCTGTGTGGTTTGCTGAGCGTTGGTGCATCCCGAAAGTATGATGATGCAGATGGTCAATAGCAATTGGAATATGTTGTTTTTTTTCATTGTCATTCAGCTTTTGATTCGTTCCATAGTTTGTTGAATTCTTCGGGTGACATACGGTTTCGTATTATATAAAGCTCATAAAGTTTCATGAGTATCTCGCACAGATAGTCGCCCATAATGTTTGCCCCTTTGTGGGTGAAATGCACGTAGTCTTCGCCAGCATAGCCTTCCTTGAACCATGTTATCATTGAGTTGTGTCCTCCCATGGCGTCGTAGATGCTCCAGAATGCGGCACCATGCTCGTTGGCTGTAATACGTAATTTCTCAACTATGCTGGGCAGTTTCGGATATGTTTGTATTTTGCCGTCAACCCTTTTGCACATATCGGACGGGCCTATGAAAAGGATTGCCGCATCGGGACAGGCCTCGTGGACATAGTCTATCTGTTTACCCATGTTTTCGCAATAGCTGTCGATAGCCTTGTCGGTGCGCAGGTATGGTACTGAGTTTCCTCCGAACTGCATGATGATAATACCGATGTCCATTAAGCTATAAGCTTTGGCCAACTGGTCGAAGTTGACCATCTTGAACTGATGGCCTGAGACACCGCGCATTGATATATTATCGACAGCCACGCCTGGACCGTCGTCGACAAGAACGCCATAGACGTCAGCAGAGCCGGAAACCCTGATTGATGCTGAGCTTGTGGAACTGTCCATCTGCCACGAAATCATGTGGATGCCTGGTTCGCTCACGGACTTTGAGAACGTATTGGTGCCATTGGCGATTGACTGTGCTGAAGGTTTACGGTTGGTCATGGTGACGTTGAGCGGACCGGGGCGGTTGTTGAAGAGTATCCTCAGGGTGGAGAAGTGATGTACGCCGTCGGCAGCCATCTTGTTGGTTGTCGCATTGAGTGACATGGCTACCTCGCCACCCACACGCCAGCTGCGCATCATGGGTCCATAGTTGCCGTCCGCGCGACGCATGGTGCTGTCGCCGTAGGTCGACTGGCCGTATAGGGCACCCGATGCCGACTGATTGAATGAGATGGTTGGTATAGGTTGGCGCAGGGGCAGCAAGCCGGGACCGCCGCCGCCGAAATACTGTTGCATGCGCTCACGAAGGCGACAACTGATACGGTCTTGTTCGATTTGCGAGTCACCGTAGTGCAGTATGCGTATAATTTTTCCTGTCTGGGCTACTTTTCCGGCTTTGTCGAAGAATTTGTCGAAGAAACGTATGTCGTTGTTAGGCAAATGGATGCGTATTTGTTCCTCGAAAATGATTTTGCGACAGTCCTCAATCGAGTCGCGTGCATTGTCGAGGTTACGCTCTACATGCTTGTAAATAAGTTCTTCGAAAGTTTTGACTTCCTCGTGGACAAGTATGTCATTCAGACTGGCGAAGCGAAGAGTGACGGCCCTTTCTCCCAGCGAGTCCTTCTTGCCAAAACCGATGCCGTCCTTTGGATACACTACGCACAGAGCCGCGAGCATCAGCACCACGGCGACAAAGAACAGCAGAGTTTTGTAAGCCTTCAACCCTTCAGTTTTTTCTCAAGTTCGTCAACCCGTTTGTACAACTGTTCGAGATTACGCTCGTAGATGTAGGTCTTACGCTGCTTGTTGGCGTCGGTGGCTGGCGAACCGAGGATAGTAACATTACTGGGGAAGCTGCGAGTGACACCTGACTGTGCGGCGATGGTAACGTTGTCACCCACTTCAATATGGCCCACAATACCTACCTGGCCTGCGATAATGCAGTGCTTGCCTACCTTGCCTGAGCCTGCGATGCCGCTCTGTGAAGCCATGGCAGTGTTTTGTCCAACTACAACGTTGTGGGCTATCTGACAGAGGTTGTCGATTTTCACGCCTTTGTGGATGACTGTCGAGCCGAGTGTGGCGCGGTCTATTGTTGTGTTGGCACCGATTTCGACGTCGTCCTCAATAACCACGTTGCCTATCTGGTCAATTTTCTGATAGCTGCCGTCGGCAGTGGGAGCGAAGCCGAAACCGTCGGCACCGATTACGGCTCCCGCGTGCAGGATGCAGCGTGAACCGACGACGACGCTGTGATAGAGACGTACGCCTGCAAAGAGGGTTGTATTGTCGCCTACCTGCACATTGTCGCCAACGTAGGTATGTGGGTAAATTTTTGCGTTGTCACCAATCTTGGCGTTTTCGCCGATGAAAGCAAAGGGACCGATATAACAGTCTTTGCCTATCGTTGCTGACGTCGAGACGAATGCCAGCGGGTCGACGCCTTTTTTGTTGAGTTGGATCTCGTTGTAGGCCTTGAGCAGGTTAGCGAAGGCCAGATAGGGGTCGGCGACGCGGAGCAGGGTGGTCTTTACCGGATGCTCGGGCACGAAGTCGTTGCTGACGATTACCGCCGATGCGTTGGTTTCGTATATGTAGTTGGTATATTTTGCATTGGCAAGGAAGGAAAGTCCACCTGTCTCACCCTCTTCAATCTTACATAGTTTCCAGATTTCCAGGTTGTCGTCGCCTTCTATAGTTCCGCCGAGAAGCGAAGCTATCTGCTTGATATTGAATTTCATGTTACGTTATATTAATATTATAATTCTATATTAAACGAGGTTTTGGGACTAAAATTGTATGTAATCGCTTATTTTTCTTATTGTGGCTTCATCAATGATGGATATCTTCAGCAGGTCTTCCTTACCTCTAAAGCGGTTTCCTTTGGCTCGATAGTCTGCTATTGCCTTTGCCTGATAGTAATCTAGATAGGGATGTTTTTTCATTTGCTCCACCGTAGCTTCATTAATGGCTATTTTTTCCACTGCAGTGGTGTCAACAGTAATGTGCGGTATTAAAGCTTCATAGCGGTCATTGGTCATGCCGTACACCTCCATCAGTTGTTCCTTGCGTGTATACCCGCCAAGCAGGTTGCGGTATTTCACAATGCGCCGGGCAAAAGCCGGGCCGATGCCATAGAGTTCCTGCAACTGTATGGTGTCGGCATGGTTTATGTCAACCACCATTTCATTGCGACGGTTGGCGAGCTCTTTCTTTTCGCGATAATATTGACGATAGGATGTGTCGTATTCAAACTGCCGTGGCTGGCGCTTTGTATAGGTCGGCTTTCGTTGTTCCTTGACGGCAATAATGGAATCTCCGAATAATGCTATCTCCTTGGAGAGGGCTGAATGGTCGCTTGGTGGCGGCGTGGTTTTCTTGTGGGGGAATATGATGATTATTAACAGCACTACAGCCAGAATGGCGCATAGCAGAGCATAGGCACGAGTCTGTTTACGTGTGGGTTTATTCATCGTCTATGGCAAGGGTGCCGCGTTGGTGAAGAATGAATGGCTGTTTGAGGTTGTCGTCCGACTCGAAACCGTCGCCGTAGGTGACTTGTTGTCCGTTGACTGATTTGACAGGCTCCATTGAGTAAATGCGATGTTCTGACGAGTTCCAGACAAGGCTCTGCAGATAGAAGGTGTCGCCGGTACTGAAGTCAATTATAATGACGTTGCGTTGTGCCTCGATGGTTTTCTGGTCGTCGAGTGAGTATGCGTAGTCGGCTGTGATATTGGCTGAGAGTGTGCCGTTGTCAAACACTTGGAGTTGCACACCTTGCGGATATTCGGTTTTGCGTTCGGGTTTATCGTAGATTGTCACTGCCGGTGTGGTCAGTAGAACCTGCATCTTGCCGTCGCTACTTTGGATGGCGCGAACACTATCGAGGAGCTGTTGCGGCACATCTTTCTCGTCGAAGAGATGGACTTTTTCCATGTCATTGCGACAGGCAGTGACAGTGATGATTATCAGAAAAAAGCAAGGAAACATGCGAATTGCATGTTTCCTTACCGATATGTTTTTCATTATGTTCACTTAGAGTGATTATTTGCGTGTGCGCACTGTGGTGGTGACGCCTATCCAACCAGGGATTGTGTAGCTCTGTCCGTCGATGATGTCGAGCATGAAGGCATCGCTCTGTTTCGGGAAGTGCGAGGAGTAGGAGCTTATAAGTTTACGTGCAGCTTCGACATTCTCGGGTGACGAGTCGACGCTGATGGCACGGCTGGCCATGTCGGCAGCAGCCCAGTAAGCGGTGGCTCCGCCGAGACCGTCGTCAATGCTACGATGGCTGGAAGCATAGAGCTGGGCAATCATTCTGTAAGGCTCACCTTTGGTTCCGTCAACCTGAGCAGCGCTCTGGTATGCGGCGCGGGATGCCGAGTAGCTGCTGGTGGCCGAGTAACTGTAACCAAGGAGGATGTACATGCTGTAACGGTCTTTCTGTTCTGTGGCATCTTTGAGCGCGTCGTTGAGATAGCGGATAGCATCATTGTATTTCTTCTTTTTGTAGCACATTGTACCCATCAGGTATGCAGTATTCGGTGAGGGTTCAAGGCTGTGAAGTTTCTCTGTGGCTGCAAAGAACAGCTCGGTGTCGGTGCAGCGTTTTTTGCTGAGAATAGAGGTGATCTTTTTAAGCAGGTTTATATCTTCGGGATTGGACTCGAATTTCTTGTTGTATATCTTCACGAGTTCGTCGCATGAAGCAAAGGGAGAGAATCGATTTTCGATATTGGCCAACACGCCATACACCTTGCTGAGTTTTACGCTGTCGGAGCCGGCTTTCTCGATTTGTTTGTCGATAGCGTCGATGGCGATATCATAGTTGTCGATTATAAGTGTGGTGTCGGCGTTACCGGAGGTTACATATCTCACAGTGGCGTCGAAGAAGCGTTCGACGTATGCAGGATCCATTTCAGAGGCACCAAGTCTCATTGCCTCAGCGTAGATTGGAAAGTATCTGTTGACAGCGGAGGTTCCCATCATTCTTTCAAGATCGAAAGCTTTTTTTGCGGTCACTTCAGCAGCTTCGCCAAAATACTGGATTCTCAGGTCGTACATATGCATGAGCTCTTCAACAACGGCAGCGCGTTCTGCATCGTCCTTTGCTGCGTTAAATTTAGCCTGGAGAATCACGCTACCGCGGATATACAGGTTCTTGTTGTTGGCAGGGCATGACTTGATGCATTCTGCCCAAAATTCATAGGCATCAAGGTATTCTTTCTTGTCGTAATAATCGCGGTAGAGGTTTGAGTTTTTTCTACAGTTGATACTGTCTTCAGGTGTATTGCCCCATTTCTGGGCGTTGGCAGAGAGGACTGTCGTCATCAGGATTGCAGCGAGTGCTAAAATTTTGGTCGTTTTCATCTCTGTTGTTTTTTATGTTGCTTGTTGTATGTTTAGTATTGTTTCTATTTGATTTATTGCAAAGGAGGTAAGGTTTTAGTTAAATTTACGTTTCACAAACCAGCTTTCGCAGCTGCCGATGGCGATGCCGAACTGTAGTGCGTCGCGGCGCAGGAGGTCAGCGGTGCCAAATGATGAGTAGGACAAGGAGAGGTTAAGCACAGAACGTCCTTTGCGCATGGGAAGGGACATCCCTATGCCACAACCCCACTCGTCAAGCCGATACTGGCTGTTGTCGACAAGTTGTAGGTTGAGACGCCCATTCTCATAGTGTGCACCAGCCGAGAAGGTTATACGGCGAAAATATTTTGCTGCGTTTTTATCGCCAAGCAGTTGCATGCCAATCGCCAGTTTGTAGGTATTGTCATAGCGCATTGGGCTTTGTCCGAAAATAGCCACAGAGGAGTTTTCGGTGTATTTCAGTCCGTTCCATGGAGAGAAAGTGGCATCGAGTGCAATGAGCCAACGGTCGTTTCGCTGAAAAGAGAGTCCGATGCCAGTTGTGAAAGGTTGCTCGAGGGTACTTTCATACTCGCTGTCATTGCCGTCGGCAGGGAAAATGGTGTCGCGCATGTACTCGGTGGCGGCGTTAGTTACGAAAGTGTATACAAGAGCATTGTCCTTGACGGTCATCTTACGAGGCGGTTTGATGACAAATCCCGCTGATAAACGGTGGTTCTCGCCGAGGGGCTGGTCGAACTGCAGGCCAAGGTCGAAGGTGACATTCTTAAGATATGTCTCCTTCTGTCGGCGTGAGTTCATGAAATAGGTTGTGTCGTTGCCGGAGAATTCGTTACTAATGGCGCGCGAGATATTACCGTAAAGGTAGTTGACGTTGAAACCGGCACGCATCTGAGTCTTGGTTGCGTTGTTATTACCCAGGATGTTGAAGGCGTGGCCCCACATAAACTGTGTTACAGCACCTGTGCCGTCATAGAGAGTCTTGACTTCGCCGGCAGGAGGTTGGACTGTTGTGTAGGTCGACTGATAGTCGACATCAGACATCGGCATCACAGCAATTGCTGTTTTCCACCATTTGGTTAAGGGAAATCCAAAGGCGAGGTAGCCGAGGTTGCCATCAGCGTCGAATTGTGATTCGTTGTTGTTGTAAAGCTTGGATGTTTCAATGTTAAGACCCATGTCGAACACAAACGACTCCATGCCAATTGAAGCGTACGAGGCGGGGTTGAACGGGTTCACCATGTTTGATGCGGAACGGGAGTATGCCACACCGCCTAATGAGGCAAAAGCAGGCATATTGTAGGGCATGTTGTTGAGTCCGATGCCATATTGCGAATAGGGCGAATTGATGCCGTTCTGGGCATAGGCCGACGCTGAGAATGCGACGATAGCCAGCAGACAACAGATGCACCATCTTTTTAGTCCCTTTTTATACATTATTCTATTGTTTTTGCCACTTTGCCGAACCAATATGGTGCGAAAAGGTGGTTTTATATGTTCATTTCCAATATTTTGTCAAGCCCAATCATTAATAAATCAGGCGTTGCAAATTTCGGAAAAAATAATTGATTAGCAAAAAAATCTGCGTCGCCGCCTGTTAAAAAAAGTTTAAGGGAAGGGAACGCTCGATTATATTCAGCGATAAACCCCTGTATTTCAAATAATGTAGCATTGCATACGCCAGATGTAATTGAGCCTCGTGTACTTTTGCCTGTTAGTTGTTGCGGTGTTGAGCCGTTGAGTTCGTCAGGAGTCAGTGTGATATCTGGCAGAGCGGTGGTGAATTCGTGCAGTGCACGAAATTTCATTCGTAGACCAGGGAGAATGGCACCACCTTGATAGCAATTGTTGTCGTCAAGAAGGTCAATGGTAATACAAGAACCAGCATCGACAACCAGCAGAGGCGACGAAGGACATAGTTGACGTGCGCCGACGACTGCTGCAATGCGATCCATACCGAGAGTGGACGGAGTGTCGTAGTCGATGGCAATCGGCAGCCGCGATTGATGCGTGAGCAAATGGAATCGTGATGGGTTTACAAAATCCAGAAGACATCCGAAATCAGGTTGCATACCCACAACCGATGCTGCTGCTGCGTCGATGTTGTAGTGTTCGACGAGTGCATGCAGGTCGAATTGGCTAAAATTATCGGACACAAGCCGTTGCAGTACTTTCCCATTGTCCATTATTACGGCCTTTGTGCGAGTGTTGCCGATATCCAAAAGCAGGTGAGCCATAGTGGTTTAGTTGTACATGTTCATTGCCCTATCAGGCCCGAGAGTTACAAAGGCTTTTACTGCCTCTACAGCCTTGTCAAGAGCAGGTTCGAGCTGAACTCGTTCCTCGTCATTGAAGGCTCCGAGCACATAGTCTATCTGGAGACCTTGTCCGAAGTTGCTGCCCACGCCGATACGCAGACGACAGTAGTTGTTTGTGTGCAGGAGCTCTTCAATGTTGGCGAGGCCGTTGTGGCCGCCGCCCGAACCCTGTTTTTTCATCCGTATCTTGCCAAGAGGAAGAGCGATATCGTCCACGATAACAAGCATGTTTTGGAGTTGGATTTTCTCTTTTTGCAGCCAGTACTGCACCGCTTTGCCGCTGAGGTTCATGAATGTGGTGGGACGGATAATCACCAGTGTGCGACCGCGCCATTTCGTTTCGGCGCGGTATGCGTGTCGTTCAAGGACGAAGGTGGGTTTTGCTCCATTGGCCGAAGCACAGCTTTGCAGAAGGCGGTCTACGACCATAAAACCGCTGTTGTGGCGCGTGCCTTCATATTCGGCACCGATGTTGCCGAGCCCGACAATGAGATATTTCATGCTTGTGTCTTCGTTTGAGTCGGTTTCTTTATGAAACAGTTTGCTAAAAAAGCCCATTTTTGAGACGTGTCGTTAATTACATCATTGTTTGCCGCCGACGAGGGTCATTTCGTCAACCAGATGCTTGGCACCGGCGAACTTGTCGATGACGAACAGGCAGTAGCGGATGTCTAAGCAGATATTACGGCAGTAGTCGGGATCGAAGAGAAGGTCGCTCATGGTGCCTTCCCAGCAGCGGTCGAAGTTGAGGCCTATCAGTTGACCGTCAGCGTTTAGCACAGGGCTGCCGCTGTTGCCGCCGGTGGTGTGGTTGGTGGCAATGAAGCCGACGGGCATGTCCTTGTCAGCGGTTCCGTATCGGCCATAGTCTTTAGTGTTGTAAAGCTCTTTGAGTCTCGGTTCGACGACATAGTCATAGATGTCAGGATTCTCTTTCTCCATGATGCCTTGCAGCGTGGAGTAGGGTTTGTAGTATACGCCGTCTTTGGGGCGGAAGCCTTCAACATGACCGTAGGCCACGCGCAGCGTCAGGTTGGCGTCGGGGAAGAAGTTGACATCAGGCTGCATTTCCATCATGCCTTTCACGTATGAGCGCATCAGGCGCTGTATGTCCTGGCTGGCTTTGCGATAGGCTGCCAGTTTCTGTGGGTCGTAGGCGAGGTTGTAGGCCTGGTCGAAGAGTGCCACGGCAGGGTCTTTCTTGATGTTCTTTGAATCCTTGGCAGTGTATTTGTCGAGGAGTTTCTGCAGTTTGGTCTTATTGTTTAAAACCGATTCGTCGTATATTTTGCCAAGCTTTTTCTCAATGGCTGATTTTGACAGGGTCGTCTCGCCGAGATAGGGAGCATAGCCAGCTTGCCACATGTAAACAAACGTCTCGATAAAGATGGCCCGATCGACAACAGTGTGTTGTTCGAAATCGGAGAAATATTTCTCGTTGTCGTTCTTCATCTTGTTGACTGCGGCGACAATCTTGTCGTTGTCGTCCATATCGGCAAGACGCCACATCGACAGGGTGCGGTTCATGAAGTCGCTGGCCATCACCGCCTCGTTGAAGTAAGTCAGTTCAACCTCTACTGGGCGCAGGGTGTTGTAAGCATCTTTAAGTTGAGGTAGAACATTGTAGTATTGAGGTTTGCCAGTGGCCCATTGTTGGAATTTTGCTTCGAAATCTTTTTTCTTCTCTACACCTTTCAGTCGGTTGATGCCTTGTGTTTCGCCTTGCCATTTCTTCCATCCATTGGCTATGCTAGCCACACGCGAAGCGTATTTCAGACGTTGTGCGGGACTTTGTTCCATGGCGTTTTTATAGTGTGTCAGGCGTATGGTGCGTAGATCGATGCGAATGGGGTTTTCGATGTTGGCTGCCAGTTCCACTGCATCGCTGGTGATATAGCGCTGTGTGGTGCCAGGGTAACCGAAAACGAATGTGAAGTCACCCTCTTTCACTCCGTCAAGCGAGATTTCGAGATGTTTCAAGGGCTTGTAAGGCTTGTTGTCGGTGCTATATGGGGCAGGCTTGTTGTCCTTGTCGGCATAGACGCGGAACATGGAGAAATCGCCTGTGTGGCGTGGCCACATCCAGTTGTCGGTGTCGCCGCCGAATTTGCCGATATTCGAAGGGGGAGCACCTACCAGACGCACGTCGGTGAAGACTTCGTTGACGTACATAAAATATTGGTTGCCATAGTAGAACGGTTTGATAATTGCTTTATAGTGAGTTCCTTTTACGGCCTCAGTGGTTATCTTGCCGATATTCTGCTCTATTATTGCCGCACGTTCGCTTTCTGACGTGTTAGCTGTCACGCCTTCAAGAACCTGTGCTGTTACATCCTCCATGCGTACAAGGCGTGTGGCGGTGAGTCCGGGGCATGGCAGTTCCTCGTTGCGGTTCATGGCCCAGAAGCCGTTTGTCAGGTAGTCGTGAGCCACGGTGCTATGCGATGTGATATAGCTGTAGCCACAGTGGTGGTTGGTGAGAAACAGCCCCTCGTCGCTGACGTATTCGCCTGTGCAGCCTTGATTGAAAAGTATTATAGCGTCTTTCAGACAGGCATTGTTTATGTCGTATATGTCTTTTGCCGAAATGCGCATACCAGCTTTCTGCATGTCGGCCTCGTTGCGGCCAAGCAGCATGGGAATCCACATGCCTTCATCGGCCAATGCACTGATTGTCATTGCTGCCATGGCAAGCAGCATCATAAATTTCTTCATGTGTTTATAGCTTTAATATTTTTGCAAAAATACAAATTTTTGGCGACATGGATGATTTTTTTATTGCCATGTTCTACGGTGGCCGGTATAGACATCTGATTTGCTGCATGGATATAGGGGAGACATTTGTTTATTATACTTGAGGCTTTATAATAAAACCAGTTTTCTCACGTTAATGCAATTTATAAAAGAATATAACGTGTCACTTATATTAGACTATCCTTGGTATTTTCTGCTGTTCTGTCTGCTGTTGGGCGTGGCATACAGTGTGGTGTTGTATTTTCTGCGTCGTCGCAAGTCGGACGATGAACCTTTGCGAGGTCGTTGGTGGCTGGCGGCATTGCGTACGCTTTCCGTTGCTGCGATAGCGTTCCTGTTCCTCGCGCCGTTGGTGAAAAAGGATGTAAATACCAAAGAGAAGCCTATTATCATCATTGCCGAAGATAACAGCAAATCGCTCGATTATAGCCCCGATTCAGCTTATTATCATGATGGTTTCCAGTCGGAGATGGACGCTTTGGTTGCCGAGTTGTCGAAGGATTATGATGTGCATCGCTACAGCTACGGTTCTAAATTGTCGCAGGAGCATCCGCAACTCTTTTCGGAGCAGACCACCGACATGGCGCAGATGCTTTCCGAGCTGTCGGAACGATACTTTCATCGCAATGTCGGTGCCATGATTTTGACTGGCGACGGAATATATAACAGCGGATTCAGTCCGCTGAACAATCTGGAATCGCTGACATACCCAGTCTATACCGTTGCCATGGGAGACACCACGGTGCATCGCGACGCCTCAATTTCAAACGTTCGTTCGAACCGAATAGCCTATCTTGGCAACAGTTTCCCGATGGACATTACCGTAGGTGCCACCAGGCTGAAAGGCGAGAGCTCGACGTTGACGGTGTTGTGTGATGGCAAGCGGCTGTATTCAAAGCAGATAACTTTTAACGATGCCAATGTCTCAACAACCGAGAGCATTGTCCTTGAAGCCGAGAAGGCGGGGCTGCACAATTATATTGTCGAAATAGCTCCGCTGAGCGATGAGCATACGGTGCGCAACAACCGTCGCATTGTTCCCATAGAGGTTATCGACGGCCACCAGAAAATTGCCATCATCTCGGCAGTGCCTCATCCCGATGTCGCTGCCCTGCGTCGTGCCGTGGAGCGCAACGGCAACTATGAGGTTGAGACGTTCCTTGCACGCGACTTCAACAAAAACGCCAAGGACTATGACCTGCTCATACTTCACCAGTTGCCGTCGAAAGTGGCGGATGCAGGCATAGATGTCGCCGCCTTGCTGAAGAGCGGCACTCCGGCAGTGTTTGTGCTTGGTGCACAGACCGACCTTGCTAGGCTTAACGCTTTGCATGCAGGACTTGAGGTTTATTCCCGCATCGACAGACAGAACGAGGTGTCGCCGATGTTTAACAACAGCTTTACTTTCTTCACCATGGACGAGGATGCCGCTTCGCGCATCGAGCGGTTTCCACCACTGCTTTCGCCATTCGGTGAATATAAGCTTGACGGAAACGCACAGATTCTGTTCTCGGCAAAGTTAGGATCTGTGAATTCGGGTCTTCCTCTGGTCGCCATGACACGTCAGCAGGAACACCGCTATTCTTTCATTGCTGGAGAGGGATTGTGGCGATGGAGGCTTGCCGACTACCAGGCTAACCAAACGAATACGGATTTTGACGATTTGATTGACAAAATAGTGGTGTTTACTGCGTTGCGTGTCGACAAGAACCGATTCCATGTCAATGTAAAGAATATCTTCAGTGAGACGGAATCAGTTGTATTCGAGGCACAGCTGTACAATGACAACTACGAGCCTGTCAACACGCCTGATGTTGATATCAGTATTCAACAGAAAGGAGAACAGGCCAAACGATACACTTTCAATCGCAGTGCGTCGGGCTATAGTCTAAACATCGGAACTCTTGCTGCCGGTAGTTATAGCTATACAGCATCGACTCAGTTTAACGGCAAGACATACACTGCCTCGGGCAACTTCATTGTCGAGAACTTGCAGCTTGAATCGTTGAACCTTGTTGCCGACCATTCACTGCTGGCCACTGTCGCTGCCACCACTGGAGGCGTGATGGTTGACGCTCACCAGTTGGACCGCCTGCCAGAGTTGCTGTCGCGGCGCGACGACATCAAGACGGTGATATATAGCGAGACACGCTACATCAATATGCTCAACCTTCCATGGGTTTTCATACTGATTGTCCTGCTGTTGACAGTTGAATGGGTTGTACGCAAATACAACGGAGAGATATAATATGAAACGCGATACGAAAACAGGTTTTCTGCATTCCAGTTTCTTCAAGGACGGGCTGAGTCTCATATCGGGCAACGTATGGGCACAGGCCATCACGTTTGCAGCCTATATGCTTCTGTCGCGTCTGTTTTCGCCTGAGGATTTTGGTCTTTACAACATCTTTTATTCCTATATTGATGTCTTGGTGATAGTTTCGACCTGCAAGTACGAAATGGCCGTGGTGTTGGCCGACAGCGACCGTGAGGCCATGGCTGTGTCGCGCCTTGCACTGAGGCTCAATACCATTATCTCGCTCGTTTTGTTGAGCGTGTTGGCGATCGTGGTTGTCGGTGGACGGATAGGGCTTGTCGGCGGAGGGCTGGCTTCGCTGTCGGTGTGGCCGCTGTCGTTCATCGCTTTGTTGATACCACCGATGGTGTTTTTTTGTGGAACCACGCGTGTGTATGCGGCATTGTTCAACCGTATGCGCAGGTTCGGGCATATCGCGTTGTCTGAGGTTGTTGGTGCAACGTCGGGTGTCGTGTTCAAGATTCTTTTCGGATTGCCGAGGCTTGCTTCGTCGGCGCTACATGTTGTAGGCCTGCCGTTGGGTACGGTACTTGGCAAGGTGGCCGGCAATGTCAACTATCTGTTGAAGCTGCGCAAGCTTGATTTGCCCCGTGACATCAGTTCAAGCGAACGTAAAGCCATGTCGCGGCGGTTTCGCAACTTCCCGCTCTTTACGATGCCTAAGGATTTGATAAATAGCCTGTCGTATAATTTGCCTTTCCTCTGGCTGGCTATCTATTTCGACAAGGCCGAAGTTGGACTTTTCTCGTTGGCATTGACGTTCACGTTCCGTCCAATCAATATTTTCAACACAGCCTTCGAGAAGCTTCTCTATGTCCGTGTGGCCGAGAAGGTCCGTGCCCATAAGACCATCAAGTCGGATATCATGAGTTTCGTAAAGTACGTAAATATCGTATCGCTGCCGTTTTTCATTGTCCTGTTTCTGTTTGCAGATGCCATTTTCGGATTTCTGTTTGGAGGCCAGTGGGACGGCTGTGGTTATTATATCCGTTGTCTTTTGCCGTGGGTTTATGTCATGCTGACGTCATCGTCGTTGATGTTTATATCCAACATTTTCTCCAAGCAGCGCACTGAATTCATGTTTTATATAGTACTGCTTGCGTTGCGAGTTGCCGCGATAGTGGTTGGAATAACTTGCTACGATTTCCGTTTGGCGATACTTCTTTTCTCGTTGTCGGGTATGGCGATATCGTTGCTGCTCATTATGTGGTACATGAGCTTAGTGGGGAAATATGAGAGGCAGGGTGAATAGGGCGGACTATGATTCCTTTTCTTTCTCTTTGTTCTTTCGGAATCCGGGACCTTTGAAGGTGAAGACTATCTTCAGCGATTTCAAGAAATAGTGTGGCATTTCTTTGGCTTTCAGCTCTTTTAGCTCTTTGCGTATAGCTAAAAAACTCTCGCCTCGCAGGATGCGAAAGATGATGAGCAGACAGGTCAATATGGCAATAGCAGAAATAACCATTTTTATTAACGTGTCACATATAACGCAGATTCCGGCGTTGTGTTGTACTGTCGAAGAAAAAAAACAATAGTCTGCTTATTTATGGCGTTTTCGTGCCATAATCATTATGCTTTCCTTGGTTTCGCTAGGTAGTTGATTTATTGTTCAATGGGCTATTTCGACGTTTTTATATGGATGATTTTTGGCTTTCGGCCTTTGTAGAGATGTTCAGGCATGACAATGTGAGGCTTTTGCCCTTTGGCGAGGATTATGGTGGTTAGTGCCTGGCATCGGCTGGCATCGACTTCTTCTAACAGTGGGTTGTTGGAAAGGTCGAGAGTGTCAACGTATGAATCGCCGGTGCGAAGGATGCGCAGACGAGGGAAGTGACGTAGAGCACTGAAATCGTTGATGTGAATCGGCCAGTCCGTACCGTCTTTCGGATTGAAGTCGAGAATCTCCACGTTTTCAGGATTTTTGCTCTTATCTATGAGGTCTTCACGGATGTATACATTATCATTGTCGTAGATGCTGTTGGCGCGTTTCCAGGGGTCGTCCGAAGGCTTCGGCACCATCGTCAGCCCCTCGGCGTATTTCACTTTTTTCGAGTCAGAATAGAGGCAAAAAGAGAGGTCAACCTCTTTCAGTTTGGGGTTGTTGCTGAGGTCGATGATTTCCACTTTCCAAGCTTTTCCGGCATTGAGATACTCCAGATTGGGGAAGAAATGCATGTCGTCGTAGGTGTTAATCACGAACATGTCTTTCCTGCTGGGGAACATCAGCCAGAGTCGGGTTGCCTTTTCTGCTTCGCCCACAGTCAGTTTGCCGTCATTGTTCTCGTCCCACTGTTCCAAAGCACAGCGTTTTACACTCGCGTCTTTAAACAATAGTATCTGCGCCTTGTTGCTGAAGTCGACGACGAACGTGTTGGCAGCATCTCCGTCTGCCGCAGGCAGGCTTGCAGAGATGATATTATCCAACACTTCTGAATCCGAATAGATACAATCAGGCTTATGGCTTTCGCCGGTCTTCAGCTCCACACCGCAATATATACAAACCGGATTGTCGGGTGTCTGAGCGTATGTGATGATTGCCATGAGCAGTCCGGCAGCTGTCAAGAATAACTTTTTCATAGTCAATAATCTTATCTAATTATGCTTTTTCGCGTGGACCAATAATAATCCATTCTATGGCCAAATCGGATACTATTTGCGCCAGGCATTGAATGCATCAGAAAAGGAACTATACCAGCCGCCCATACGTCTGAATCCTTTCCCCACCACGGCATAGCCATGATCCATGTCCTTCAATACATAGAAGGCACCGAGCTCGTTGTCGTTGTAAGCTTTGATTTCGACGAACTGATCAACGCCGTCCAGGTTGAGTCGCTCGCCGCGCCAGTTGTACAGAGCATAGGCGCCTAAAGTGTTCATAACGAGAGCATCGTTGTACAGTTCAATGCTGTTGCCACCGACAATCTTATTCCCCATTTCATCATAGATGATTTTGAAGTTGTTCATCTGCGTATACACCAGTTGCTTCCCATCTACCGCCTTGTTGAGTACGCCCACATCAGGGCCGTTGGTGATGGCCTCGCCGGTGGTGGCATTGAATATCTGCTTGAAGCCGCCTGAGTACTCGCGGACGAGGAACTTGCCCTGTCCCTCGTAGCGCACATTGACGGTCTGCACCTTGTTTCCGTTGATTAATGTTTCTGTTTGGTTGTTTATAGCGCCTGTAGCAGGTGCATATTTTCCGTTCGGCAGCTTGGTGAACACAAACCATACATAACTACCATTGGCTTGGTGAAAACCAAGGGCCACCGGACCGCCCTCATGGTTGTAGCGTTCGATATCATATTGCAAATCACTGAGGGAGACGGTCCTTCCATTGTTGATTTTTGTAAAATATTCGAGCGTGGCCTCCTCGTCAATCATGCCCCACTCATGCTTGTCGGCAATCGGCACCGACTCATTGTAGCGGACGTTGGTCTCGTTGATGCTCGAGAATTGGGGCAGGAGCTGTACGGTAGGGCAGTCCATCAACGGCTCCGAAATATTATTCTTGTGTTCGGGTTCCGGTGTGTAATCCGCCAGATGGGTGGAGGGTTTCTGATAGGTCACGGGGTAACCCCTCTTCAACGCCTTTTTCGCCACCTTCAGGATCTCCTCTTCTGCATCCTTCATCTTACTCCAGGCCTCGTCGCTCTCTTTTCGTTTCTTCGCTTTGCCCCAAATACTCTCGTAATGCCAGTATTTCCGGATGGCGTCGCCCAACAAGCAATTGCTGTGGATGTTATCAGGATTAATATAACCTCCCCCGGAAACAGTTCTGCCGCACTCGGGGCATTTCCCATTTTTAAAGGGAAGCTGTGGATTTATGTCTTCAGGATTGGGTGTCGACGTGCTCGAAGTATAACTCGATGAATAACTGCTGCTGAATGAGGACTCCTCCTTGGGTGCTGAATAATATCTGCAGCCCGGCTTGTGGGCCTCGCCAGTCCTCAGATTCACCCCACAGAAAACACAAGCAGGGTCAGGCGCAGGAGGAATCTGTGCCCGACTTTCCTTGGGAAGGCACACGAGGAGACCGAGCAGAATCAAGGGAAAAACTAAAAATCGTTTCATAATACTCAGGTTGTTATATTGTATAATTCAATAAATTGTTTGGCGTGAAGAATTATTACTACAATTATTAGAATGTAAGAGTTTGATAATATTAAGGTTATGCGAGTTATTCGTGTATTGCAGCATTTTCGTTTTATCACTGCAAATGTACATATTTTTTTTTATTTTGTGAAAAAAATATTTGGATTTTACAAAAAAGATGTATCTTTGCAAAATGATATTAAAATAATATCACAATAAATAATGCTATAAATTAATAATTAACAATTTATTAAAATAAAAATGGAAACAAAAGAATTTAGTAAACAACTGTCTGGAAAGAACAATGGTTTCTTGCATCTGACATTGAATCTGGCGATGCTTGTTGCTTTTATCCTTATTATTGTATGGATGGCGAATCTTGACGGTATGGTCGACGCTGAGGGTGAACCCACAGCCTTGGTCCTGTTGCCGGTGCTGTCTGGCATTGTGATGACGTTTCTCTACATTATGCATTGTGTAGGATTTATGATTATCCAGCCTAACCAGTCGCGCGTGTTGACATTCTTCGGCCGCTACGGTGGAACCGTGCGTCAGGTGGGATTCTACTGGATCAATCCTTTTTACTCTGCACGAAAAATATCGTTACGTGCACGCAATATGGATGTTCCGCCTATAAAGGTGAACGACAAGAACGGCAATCCGATAATGATTGGTCTGGTGCTGGTGTGGAAGATTTCGGACACTTACAAAGCCGTGTTCGACATTGATGTTGACACGCTGACATCGAATGCACAGCATGGCGAGCAGCAGCAACAGTCGCAGCAGTTGAAGGGTTATGACAGTTTTGTGCATGTGCAGAGCGACGCCGCACTCCGCAAGGTGGCTGGCCACTATGCTTACGACAACATGGACCACAACAGCAATGAACTGACTTTGCGCAGCGGTGCCGAGGAGATTAACACACAGTTGGAAGAGGAGCTTCGCAACCGTTTGTCGATAGCAGGCATAGAGGTTATCGAGGCTCGCATCAACTATCTTGCCTATGCTGCCGAGATTGCCAGTGTGATGCTACGTCGTCAGCAGGCCGATGCCATCATCTCGGCTCGTGAGAAGATTGTCGAAGGAGCAGTGTCGATGGTTGAGCTGGCATTGAACAAACTGAGCGAGCGTGAGGTTGTACAGCTCGATGAGGAGAAGAAGGCCACCATGGTGAGCAACTTGCTTGTTGTGCTCTGTGCCGACGAGAGCGCGAGCCCTGTAATCAACACGGGAAGCATATATTAGAAACTGTTTAAAATAATTCAATGTTTTCCAAAACAAACAGTTTCTTAACATTATGAAAAAATCTTTTGCACTTCGGGTAGACAATGATGTCTATGATGCCATAGAGCGTTGGGCGGCGGACGAGTTCCGCAGCACTAACGGTCAGATAGAATGGATTCTGTCCGAGGCGTTGAAGAAGGCCAAGCGTCATCCGAAGACAAAAACGACCATCAAAAAGGAGACAGAGGAGCAATGAACAAGAAACTAATCGGAATTGTTGTAAGTTCCTTGTCGCTAACCGTTGTTGTCGTCGGTGTTGTGCTTTACGCCACGCAGATAAGGAGTCACGGCATGAATTTTTTCCTGAGTTGGCTGTTTTATGCATTGGCAATAATGTGTGGAGGCATGTTCGTGACATGGCTTCCGAGGCTTCGCAATTCAGGATGGAGTTTGACGATAGTTGGCGGCAGGCTTAGGTTCAAGAAGCGGGACGGAGAGATAGACATACACCGTACACGCTTGATATTCTGGCCACTGATTACGTTGTTCTTGGAATTATACGGTCTGGTTTATTATTGGACCGACGCACATTCAGCTTCGGCCGGCAGTGTTGCGGAGTATGTGTTTGGAGGGTTAGGCATAGTATTGCTTTTTGCTTGGGTAATAATCATAAGTGTACAAGAAAGAAGCAGCTGGCAAAAAAATGACAGAAATTTGTAACATTTAATATTGTTAAAACGTTTAATTAGAAAATATTTTTTAAATGGATGAAATAATTCGTGTGGAAGGCATCTCTAAGACTTTCACGCTTTCAAAGAAACAACAGAAGATTGAACGGACAAATCTGCGTCGCAAAGTGGCTGTCGACAATCTGACTTTTACCGCCAATCGTGGTGAGATATTCGGCCTGTTGGGTCCCAACGGTGCAGGCAAGACAACAACTTTGCGTATGCTTGCCACATTGATAAAGCCTGATTCCGGTGATGCATTGCTCAATGGCTACAGTGTTGTAAACCAGCCTGAAGAAGTGCGTGGACAGATAGGCTTTCTAACGAGTGAATTGAAATTAGAGGATTTCTTCACTCCCAATTATCTGTTTGATTTCTTTGCAAAGTTGCATGGAGTGGATTCTGAGGTTGCTACTCGACGCAAGAAGACGTTGTTTGAACGCTTTGGAATCGATAAATTTGCCGAGGTTAAGGTGCAGAACCTTTCGACGGGCATGAAACAGAAGGCCAGTATTGTAATCTCGCTGGTTCACGACCCCGATATCATTATTTTTGACGAGCCTACCAACGGCCTTGACGTGTTGACGGCCCGTACGGTTACAGACTACTTAACCGAGCTTCGCGACGCGGGCAAAACAATTATTTTGTCGACGCATATCTTTAGCTTAGTGGAGAAGTTGTGTGACAGGGTAGGTGTCATCATAGACGGTCGCTTGACGCACTGTGACACTCTTTCCGCTGTGTGTGACGGGATGACTCTTGAGGACCGTTTCTTCGAAATCTACAAGTCATTGAAAGGAGGTGAGGAATGAAAAGCAATATCTGGACTATAGTCCGAAAGGAATTTGCGCGCTTTTTTGGTGACAAAGCCATGGTGTTCACCACCATTCTTATGCCTGGTCTGCTCATATACTTGATTTATTCAGTTATGGGCGAAAACATAGGCAATAAAAACAAGATGGACGCTGACCATCCTGCGACAGTCTATGTTGAGAACATGCCGGAGTCGGTGGCACCGCTTTTCGATTCTTTGCCGTTGCATGTTGTCACGTCGGGATTTGATTTCAATACACTTTATGTAGACAGTCTGAAAGACAAGGAATGCAATCTCATCTGCGTCAATTTCCCCAAGGATTTCGACCTGATGGTGAAGGCATACGACCCCAAGTCAGGTTTGCCGGCACCTAATGTGAGAATATACTACAATTCGCTTTCTGCCAATTCGAAAATCGCCTTCGAGGCGGTTCGTACGCTACTTGACGGATGGGAGTCATCGTTTTGCAACCGCTTTAATGTCAACGCCCAGATTCCAGGCAGCGAAGAGTCCTTCGATGTGGCCACGAGTGACGATGTGCTGGGTGACATTCTGAGCCAGCTGATACCCATGCTGCTCTTGACGCTGATGTTCTCGGGCTGTATGGCTGTGGCTCCGGCCTCCATCGCCGGCGAGAAGGAGAGGGGTACCATCGCCACGTTGCTTGTGACTCCCATGAGTCGCCACGAACTGGCTATCGGCAAGATTCTCAGTCTTTCCACGTTTGCTTTGTTAAGCGGACTCTCTAGTTTCTTGGGTATTATACTTTCACTGCCTAAGTTAACGCAGGCGGACGAAAGCGTCAATCTTGGTGTAAAGCTCAGCTACGGCATGGGCGACTATGTGATGTTGCTGGTTGTTTTGTTGTCGACAGTTCTGGTCATGATTTCAATCATTTCCATTATTTCGGCATACGCCAAGAGTGTCAAGGCTGCTGGAACCATGGTGATGCCGCTGATGATTGTTATCATGTTTGTCGGTCTGATACCCATGTTTGGTGGTGGAACGGCTACATTCTCGACGCTATACATGATACCTTTCTACAACAGCGTTCAATGTATGTCAGGAGTTTTTGCCTATGAACCTTCGTTGTCGCATGTGATAATCACCGTTGCGTCCAACCTCTGCTACACAGCCTTGGCCGTGTATGTGCTCGCACGCATGTTCAATAGCGAGAGGATGATGTTTGATAAATAGAAACTTTATACAATAATAAAAAGCATATTCCGTTAATCAATAATATAAAAATAGCTCAAAATGAAAAAGGTATTTAAAAACTTTATTATGGGTCTTGCGGCAGTTGCTGTCGGAACTTTGATGTTGACCTCATGTTCCAAAAAGTTCGACCCGACCACGTCAATTCCGGACAATGCAATTGCTGTCCTCAATATCAATCTCGCTGAAATATGGGAAAAGGGTGATTTGGATAATGTCCAGGACTTGAAATCCATGGATTGGATTCTCAAGGAACTAAAAAATGAAGACAAGGATGCTTATAAGATTGTCAAAGAAATTCTTGATGATCCCGAGTCGACAGGTCTTAACCTCAAGAGCGACATTTGTTGCTATGTAGACGATGACTTGAACATCGTTATGCTGGCTCAGATGGACAGCAAGTCCAAATTCTCTGACTTCCTCGACAACACCTGCAAGAAGGCTGATGTCAAGTTGAAGAAGGACAAGAAGAAAGGTGTCCACTACGCAAAAATAAAAGAATCCGACGACAAGGGAGCTTTTGCATGGGACAAAAAGAAAGCCGCTATAATAATTGGAACGCAGAAAGACTTGAACGAGAGTAGGATAGTAAAGATTATGGATGTCGGCAAGAAAGAATGCATCGCCAATAATGACCAGTTTATGAAATACTGGGAGAATCGCGGTGATATCAGCTGTTGGGTCAGTTTTGGCAAATTATTGGATATCGTGCCAAATAATATGCTTAACGACGTTGATGTTGCTGACATCGATATGCTCAAGAAGGGTAGTATGTATGCTAACATCTCCTTTAATGACGGCAATATTACATTGCATTCTGAATTGATAGGTGTTGACAACAAATACTATGAAAAGTACATTGGCACATTCAATACCAACTTGGTCAAGTATATGCCGCAGAACACCCTGATAGCTGCTTCATTGAACATGAATCTGTCGAAGATGATGAGTGAGTTGTCTGGTCAGCTTGACCTGAATGAGAGAGTATTAGGCAACAACTTTACTGTCCGCGAACTGCTGAATAGCCTTAAGGGCAGTGGTGTGGCAAGTGTGTACGATTTCACATACGACATGATGCCTATCTTTGCAATGGCTGTGGATATCAATGCCAATGAGACAGTCAACAACTTGTTATATTGGTTAGAAAGCAACGGTGCGGAGAAACGCAACGGATATTATGTCATTCCTTTTAACTATAACAACAATTTCTATTTTGCCTGCAATAACGAAGCTGCTTTCCTGACCAATGATGAGTCGGCAGCCAACCAGTTCATGTATGGCGGTTACAGCAACTCGCTTGCCAAAGTGGCTGATGATATCAAGAAGGGTAATTACATATACATGGATTTGAATGTCAATGACTATCCTTCGTCAATTACAGGCTTTATTCCGGAAAGCGTACGCTCCATTCTCAGCGGCTATCTGAAAAACATAGAGGTTCGTACCACAAGCAGCACAGGAGGAGAGATTGTCATCAACCTTGTCGGCAACAAAAACAGCCTTGCCTCAACAATAAAGCTGATTGACGACAATTTCAACAATCTTGATGACCTTGCCGACGATTTAGACCATGCTTTTGGCAACTCTTACGGAGGATACGATTATTATAACGATTATCCCGCTGATTCCACTGCATCTTACTCGAGCTATTACGACGAATATGACTATTGATAACCGATAGTGCAAATAGAACTTCATAACATAAAACCAAGATATATGTCGGAACAGGAAGTTGCCGGTTCCGACATATATTTACAACCTACAGTCCTGTTCGAGCGTGGGTTGAAGTACATGGTTTGTGCCAAGTCGGGACACGGCAAGACTTCGCTGCTGAATTTCATCTACGGCAACAGTCTCCAGTTCGACGGTGTCATTGACTATCACGAGCCGGTCAAAGACCCGTTCGTTCTGCGTCGCGACAGGCTCAGTTACCTCTTCCAGGACCTTTGCCTCTTCCCGCAGCTTACCGCCATGGAGAATGTGCAGCTTAAGAACAGGCTCACCAATCATAAGACCGACGCGGAGATAGAAGCGATGCTCGACACGCTGCTTCCGCCCGAGAAGAAACACCAGCCAGTGCAGACCCTTTCGCTCGGCCAGCGTCAGCGTGTGGCCGCTGTGCGTGCATTGTGTCAGCCGTTCCACTTCCTTATGCTCGACGAGCCGTTCAGCCATATCGACCATCAGAACGCAACCACTGTTGCCTCGTTGGTTATGAGCGAGGTTGAGGCTCAGGGAGCTGGACTAATTGTCACCGCTCTTGACTATTCCGATCTTTTCCCGTTTGAAAAAACCTTCAACCTGTGATCAGTAAACTACAACGCAAGACCCTCATCCCGGCTCAGATAGTCGGCTACGCCTTCACCCTTTTAGTGGGTGTTGCCATAGTGTTGCTGACTTTTCAGCTCTATACTGATGTCAAGCCGTTGCTGACGCAGCAGACAGGAGTCTTCAAGGCTCATACAGTCACAGTGTCGAAGAATATCAGTATCAAGAAGTCTCTCAACAAGGAGAGTGTCTACTTTACCGACGAGCAGCTGGAGGAGATCGAGAGCCAAACGTTTGTGAAGAAGATCTCTAAGTTCAGAAGCTCGTCGTTTTCGGTAAGTGCATACATTTCTATATCCAACGGCCAGAGGTTCAGCACTGAGTTGTTCTTTGAGAGTGTTCCAGACGATTACCTTGACGTGGACAGTGAAGCTTGGAGCTGGGACAGTACTTCCACATTCCTACCCATTGTAATCCCCGAGGATTACTTGAGTCTTTACAATTTCGGTTTCGCCGAGAGCCAGTCGCTGCCAGTGGTTTCGCAGAACAGCCTTGAACAGATTAAATTCACTATCAGAATCAATGGCAATGGAAGATATCGTCAATACGACAGCCGCATTGTCGGTTTCTCCGGGAAAATCAATTCTATACTTGTACCCGAGAGTTTCCTCAAGTGGGCCAATGAACGTTACGGCACCGGCGACGACGGCCGTTGCAGCCGACTGCTCATAGAGTTCTCCGATGCCAGCGACAGCAGAATTACGCCGTTCTTCGAGCACAACAATCTTAATGTCAACAAGAACGACCTTGAGCAGAGCAAGATGGCCTTCTTTATCCGTTTCGGACTGTTATTCCTGTTCGTCATTGCAGTCATAATCATTGTCCTGTCGATGGCTTTCATAGTGATGAGCCTTAATCTGATAGTGCAGAAGAACCGCGACCTGTTCATCAACCTATACAACATTGGATACACGCCTGCCGCCATTGCCAAGTTCTATCAGTATGTTATCAGTTGCATTACTGTTGTCGACCTTATTCTGGCAGTTGTCATCGCGTTGCGTGTGAGAGTCTTCTACATGGCACGTTTATCCACTATGTTCGAACCCACGTCAACGGTAAAACCCATCCTGATTGCTGCGGCACTGCTTGTAGTTATTCTGCTAGTAGTGTATAATTTCCTGATACGCCGCACTATAAGGATGACTGTTGCAGGCTCTTCCAAAAAAAGAAATGAGAATAGAATTTTGAACCAAAAACCTAATAACCCCTTAAACTTTTAAGCCCTATGAATAAAAGTATCAGATTTGTCAGTTTGTTGTTCCTGATTCTTGCTGCAACCACCGCCAATGCGCAATACAGGCAGGATCGTTCGGAATTCGAATACATGTTCAAGGCTGAAGCCGGTTACATGCCTTTCGTCGCCAACCTCGGCAGTGAGGGCGAGAACGGATACTATATCAGCGACCAGCGTCACATGGTCAATGTGAATGTTATCAATGGAGTCAACTTCCGTCAGGATTTCTTTGTCGGTCTTGGTTTAGGCTATGGATATGCAGCGAAACCAGGCAATTTCTCGGAAGGATGGCATACCGCTATGGGTTTTGTCGATGTCGACTACCGTCCATTGAGAGAGGAGTTTGCCCCAATGGTTGGTGCAAAGCTTGGCGCCAGCTACATGATGGCCGACACTCCGTATGAAAACACGTTAACTCCGTACTTGGAGCTTTCGACAGGCATCAACTGGTTTTTCCGTTTTGGCTACCGTAATATGGAGCGCAACTACCTCAGCCTTTACCTTGAACTCGCTGTTGCCTACACGCAGCAGACAGTCTTTATCCCGGTCCGTATGGGCTTCCGCTTTTAAAAAAACAACTAATGGATTCCACGCGTCAAAACAAAATATCACGTCTTATACAGCATGATCTTGGCGACATATTCCTAATGCAAATGAAGCCTGTTTTAGGCAATTCGCTGATCACTGTCACCAAAGTCCGCGTTACTTCCGACCTCTCTATTGCGAGGGTCTATATTAGTATCTACCCTGTCGGGACGATGCCTGAGACTGCCGACACTCCGGCCGGCACCAAGGCCACAACGCAGCTTGTCATCAACGCTATCCTAACACATGCTGTCGACATCCGTCGTAGGCTTGCCCTTGTCGCTGGAAAGCAGCTTCGCATCATACCAAATTTGGACTTCTTTCTTGACGATTCGCTTGACTATATTGAAAACATAGACCGTCTGCTCAAGGAGTAGATTTGTGAATGGTGTTTGTATCCTTAAACCTTTCTGAGCCATCAAATCGAAAAACAACATAAGACATTTCCGGTTGTCCGCATTGCTTGCGCGGAGGTATCTCTTTTCGCGTAACCAAAAAACTGTCGTAAATGTCATCTCGTGGATTTCACTTATAGGCATCACTGTCAGTACGATGGCCATGATTGTTGTTCTTTCGGTCTACAATGGTATCGGAGAACTTACCCAGACGTTGTTCAATGTTTTTGACTCAGAACTGGTTGTAAAGCCGGCCCAGGGCAAGACGTTTCATATTTCCGACATCGGGTATGACGACTTGCAGAACGTGTCAGGTGTTGACCAAGTGTCTGCCATCGTTGAGGAGAACGCATTGATTCGGTATGGTAAGTCCGATGTCATTGTTACCCTTCGTGGTGTCGACAAGAATTATGGTTCTGCATCTGGAATTGACACTCTTGTGGCAGAAGGAAGCTATCTGCTCAAGGAAGACGGTGTCAACTATCTTCTTGTAGGTTGGACGATTATGGCCAATCTGGGAGTCAATTCGATGAGCAATATTCCGATGACAGTTTATATTCCGAAACGAGGTACCACGTCAGTCCTTTCTGTTGATTCGGCATTTGCGTTCCCGTCAGGAACGTTCCGCATTCAAGAAGAGATAGATAAAAAATACGTCATAGCAGACATAGATTTCGTCCGCAACCTTATGTCGTATGAATCTGACGAGGTGACGGCACTTGCGATAACCCTCAATGACGATGCCGACCTTGAAAAAGTCAAAGCCTTGTTGCAGGCGAAGCTTGGCGATGGATTCACTATCAATGACAGGTACGACCAGAATCCGCTATATTACAAAGTGTTTCGTTCGGAGCGTCTTGGTGTTTTCCTGGTTCTTACGCTGATAGTCCTTATTGCATCACTCAACCTCATAGCTTCATTGTCTTTGCTTATCATCAACAAACGCAAGGATATTCATACTTTACGAACCCTCGGCTTGTCCACGCCCCATATTCGCAAGGTTTTCTTTACCGAGGGCATTCTAATTGCTCTTGTTGGTGTAGTGTCGGGGCTTGTGCTTGGTGCTGTCATTTGCTTGTTGCAGCAGAAATACGGTATTGTTAAGCTCGGTGCCAATGCTGTTGTCCCCGCTTTCCCTGTTGCTATGAGGGCAATAGATTTTATTGCTACATTCTTAATAGTCACCGTGATATCAACATTAATTGTTCTGTTTACAGTCCGCCGTGCAAAAATCGGAATGGTTGTTCTGCTTGTCGTTGCATTGGCATTAGGCTCTTGCAGTCGGAAGGGAATCCACATGTCGAAACACCGTAAAAGCCGTCGCTGCAACTGTCCCACGTTTACCCAGTCAGATCCTCCGCCTCAATCATCAACCGTTTACTATGACGAAGGAGGCTCAGTATAAGTCGCAGATGGCCAACTATCTGCCAGACTCTGCCGTCGATACGGTGTTCGATTTCCTGAACCGTCATGAGGTTTATTTCCACATCACACGTCGCCGCAGTTCCAAACTGGGTGACTACCGTATGCCTCAGCCTAAATACAACTACCATGAGATTAGTGTCAATGGTGACCTCCCACCACATCTTTTCCTGCTCGTTTTGTTGCATGAGATGGCACACCTCAACACTTTCCTTATTCATGGCCGTTCAGTGCAGCCTCATGGCCACGAGTGGCAGCAGCAGTACAGGCTCTTGATAGTGCAGTACTGGAATGAGGGCCATTTCCCGACGGAGGCGACCCCTTACATTAGGAAGTACACGGCACGAATACCGCTCAACAGTGTGGCAGGAGTTGAGTTGGAGCATTTCCTGCGTCGTTATGACAGGCCGACGTCAATGCCCGTGACATTGCTTCGCAACTTGCCCATTGGCTCTCTGTTCCGTATCAAGGAACGTCCGGAAATACTTTTCCGTTCTGTCGAGAAACGTCGCACCCGTTATCAGTGTGTCGATGAAAACACAAAGTTGTCCTTTCTGGTCAGTGGCAACGCTGAAGTTGTTGTTGTTTCAAACGAATGAATAGCAGTTAATTGTGAATTATTTTTCCTTAAATTGAATAAAAAATGTAATTTTGCAAACCAGACTTCATCATAAATACATCCTGCAATGGACAACAATATCAAAATTAAAATAGACGAGATAGTCAACGAGATAAGTGCCATCAACGACCTTAATATCAAACATGCCGTGTTGACATACATGGAGCAGCAAGCGGCTTTTATGCTTTGGCAGATGGAGGACGAAAAGCATATTGACAACGATTCTTATAACGTATGATTCGCAGAATAAGCATATTGACATTTGTTGCATTTGCCGTCGCGTTGTTGGTGTCGTGCAAAGGAGGTTATAGTTTTACCGGAGCCTCAATTCCGCCTAACGCCAAGACGATTTCTGTCGCCACTTTCCCTAATTATGCTTCTTTGGTCAATCCTCAGCTGAGCCAGAAGTTGACTGACGATTTGCGAAACCTATATGCCTCGCAGACCAGTCTCAATGTGGTGAATGGCGATGCCGACTTAGAGGTTTCGGGAGAGATAACTTCATATTCCACTCGTGCTGCCGCGCTTTCCTCAAACGATGAGGTCTCAATGAACCGCCTCACCGTAACAATAAAGGTCAAGTTTGTGAACAATTGTGACCCTGATGCCAATTTCGAGCAATCTTTTACTCGCTACCGCGATTATAATGCACAGCTTAATTTTTCATCAATCGAGAGTTCGCTTGTGAGCGAGATTGTCTCCGAGCTTTGCGATGACATCTTCAATAAATCTGTCGTAAATTGGTAGCCCGATTCAAACATCTCAACAACCTCTTTGGATGGCTCGCCGCCATGGTGGGCACGATTGTTTACGTGCTTACGCTTGAGCCGACCGTGAGTTTCTGGGATTGTGGTGAGTTCATATCAACCTCTTACAAGTTGGAGGTTGGCCATCCTCCGGGAGCACCGTTATATCAGCTGTTAGCTCATTGTTTCACTCTTTTGGCAGGCGGGAATGTCACAATGATAGCTTGGTGGAGCAATTTGCTTTCCGCTATTGCAGGTGGATTGACTGTGATGTTCCTTTTCTGGACGCAGGTGCGTCTCATGAGGGTTATGATGCCAGTATGTGATTCAGATTCATCGGAGTATCAGAATTACAAGATATGGTTTTGTGCTGCTGTCGGCAGTGCCTGCTATCTGTTTTGTGACACCGCGTGGTTCTCTGCGGTCGAGAGCGAGGTCTATAGTCTCTCGATGCTTTTCTCGTCGGCAATAGTATGGTCGATGATGCGGTGGGCGCAGTGTGAAGACCGTGCCTATTCGGGCCGCTGGCTGCTTCTGGCAGTGTTTTTGACAAGTCTTTCGATAGGAGTCCATCAGCTCAGCCTGCTCACGGTTCCGGCATCGATATTGATTGTGATATTTAAAATCCATCCGCGACGCTCTGGACGTGGCGACAAATCCAAGTGTCGACGGCCGGTGATTGCCGCATTGCATGACAAGAATTCCAGGCGTTCAATAATACGTCTTGCCGCCCTGTCGCTTCTGATGTTTTTTGTGGGAATCTCCACCTACGCCATCATCCCGATTCGTGCTGCCGCCAATCCACCTATCAACGACGGCGACCCATCCAGCTGGCATTCCTTCAAGGTCTATGTCAACCGCGATCAATACGAGAAGGCCCCGTTGATATATGGCCGCTGCTTCAATTCGCCCATTGTCGAATTCAAGAACGGCGAACCTGTGTATGCCAAGGAGATGGACATGTTTTTCCCTCGCATGTGGAAAGCCCATGAACATGCAGAGGAGTATTATGACCAATGGACCGGCCATAATGGAAAGATGGTTGCAGTGGGCGACACGGAATACTACAAGCCGTCGTTTCTCGACAATATCATTGTGTTTGGAGCATACCAGTTCGGCTACATGTATCTGCGCTATCTGATGTGGAATTTTTCGGGGCGTTACAGTGACCTGCAAGGCTTCGGCAACTTGCAGAAGGGTCAGTTCATTACAGGTATTCCCTTCATCGATAGGTTTTATGTCGGAACAGCGCATCGTATGCCTGACTCGCTGCCGTCGGCTGGCCACAACCGCTATTTCCTGTTGCCGCTTTTGCTTGGACTTTTAGGTGTTTTTGCCCACCGCAAGAGAGACAGGCGTGGCTTCTGGGTGGTAATGACCATCTTTCTAATGTCGAGTTTAGCCTTGTCGCTCTATCTCAACCATCCCATGTACGAACCGCGAGAGCGTGACTATGCCTATGTGCCTTCGTTCTATGCTTTCACGATATGGATTGGCATAGGAGCCTATGCCTTGCTCGACCGTTTGTTGAACAAAAGGGGAAAGAGAATAGACAAATGCCCAGTGAGGACAAGACTTATAGCATGCTCAGTTATTCTTGCCGCTGTTCCGCTGCTTATGGCGTTCCAGAATTGGGACGATCATGACCGTTCAGGAAGGTATATAGCCCGTGAATTGGCCGTCAATATGCTGGATTCTTGCGAGCAGGACGCAATCCTCTTCACTTCGGGCGACAACGCCACCTATCCGCTGTGGTATATCCAGGAGGTAGAGAACTACCGCCCCGACGTGCTGGTTGTCAACCTCTCGCTGCTCAGCGACAGCAGCTATTGCAAGACGATGTGCAGCCAGCTGTATCGCAAGAGCGGCAAGATGCTAGAGCGCAGCCAGTGGGAAGACTATGGTTCGCATTTTCGCATGAGATCAATTATCAACAACTACCAGGGCAAACTGCCAATTTATTTCACTCCATATGCTTACAACGAAAAGCAGAAGAGCTATGTCAATATGTTCAAGATGCACGGCATGGTGTACCGCCTTGGCGATTCCTCGCCGGACAGTGTCGATGTTGATGCCTCCTACGGTCTCTACACCGAAAAGCTGAAATGGAGCAACATCGGGGATGTATATATCGATGAGACATCGTATGAATTCCTTGTGCAGTACATTGAATCAGCAACCCTTGTGGCCGAAAACCTTGCCTCGCGAGGCGATAGTGATAGGGCGGTAAAGTTGCTCAACACGATGTGTGATAATGTCCCGCTGAAGGTTGTCAGAGAGCCTTGGTTGAAACACCGCATTGCCGAGGCCTATCATGCTGCTGGCGACATAGAGCGGTATTACAATATCAAACAGCAGGCTGTCAGCGATTTTAACGAGCAATTCGAATATTACAACACCATGCCGCCGTACATGCAATACTTCATTCCATACACCATGGAACCCCTCTATAGGATGCAGTACCTGTTGGATCATGGTGACACTGTCGGTTTTTCAAAAAGCGAAATACAAGTTGAGAAACTGTTTTGAATTTGTTCAATAATATTCTTATGTCATATAATCGGTGCTTTTTTCACCTTTTCTCAGTTACAAATCCTTCGCCTTTTCTGAAAAATGGGAACTTTTCGGGGCTCGGCTCACAAGTCCACTAGACTTGTTCACACCATTGCTCCTTCGAAAACGCAAAAAAATCCCTCGATTATATGCCCAATAATTCTTATCAACAAAATCAAAACAGTTTCTTATTTGTAAAAATCTATATTTTTTTTGTAAATTTGTAACGCTAACGATGCTTTCAGTATACCTTGAAAGCATTGGTTTGCTTATTGTTGTGTTTGTAATACAGCATAGATAGATAGTTCAAAAGCAGTCAATGGCGTCGAATCAGTATCAGGAAAGAAGCACGGTCATCCGCATTATCTTCATCACGATAGGAGTTATTTTTATCGTGAGGCTTGCTTTTCTGCAGATATTCGACAGCAAATACCGTGACCTTGCCGACCAGCAGGCCTTGCGCAATGTGACGCAGTACCCGGCACGTGGACTTATCTATGACCGCAACGGTGATTTGCTGGTATACAACGAGGCCGTTTACGACCTCATGGTCATTCCTCGCATGGTTAAGAATCTTGATACTGCGTTTTTCTGCAAAACTATGGGTATCAGTCTTGATGATTTCAATAGCCGTATGGACAAGGCACGCCATTATTCGCCATACTCTGCTTCGATATTCATGAAGCAGATTTCGAAGGAGGAGTATGGGTCGTGGCAGAACCAGCTTTATAAGTTCCATGGTTTTTATGTTCAGCAGCGCACTCTGCGTGTATACGACAAACCCATTGCTGCACATGTACTTGGCTATGTCGGTGAAGTAGACGACAGAGATATCGCTGCCGACAGCTATTATCATCAGGGTGACTATATTGGCAAGAGCGGCCTTGAACAGTCGTATGAGACAGTGTTGCGTGGCATTAAAGGTAAGAAGATAATGCATGTCGATGTCCACAATCGCGAGATTGGCCCTTATCGTAATGGTGCCAATGACACGACGGCTGTCGAAGGGGGTAATCTGTATACCACAATAGATGCTAAGTTGCAGGAGTATGCAGAGGATTTGATGGCCAACAAGCGTGGTTGTATTGTCGCCATCGAGCCATCGACAGGTGAAATATTGGCCATGGCTTCGGCTCCAAGTTATGACCCCAATCTGCTTGTTGGACGAGTGCGAGGCGAAAACTATCTGACATTATTACAGGATATCAGCAAGCCATTGTTCAACCGAGCCCTGCAGGCTCAGTATCCGCCGGGATCTATCTTCAAGGTGGCGCAGGCTATGACGGCCCTTAACCTTGGTGTTATATCTCCAAGCCAGGGTTTCCCATGCGACAAGTCATTGGTAGGTTGTCACAACCATCCCAGCGCACGTTCGGTCCAGGAAGCCATTAAAATGTCGTGCAATCCTTATTTCTACTATACCTACCGCCGCATCATACAGCAGGGCAAGTTCAAGAGCATCTATAAAGACAGCCCATATGGTCTCAATGTGTGGAACGACTATATGCACCGTTTCGGTTTTGGTATCCGTCTGCCCATCGACCTGCCTAACGTCAAAGAGGGCCGCATCCCCGACACCGCCTATTACAACAAGAAATACGGTTCCGGCAAGTGGGCCTTTTCGACCATTTATTCCAACAGTATTGGTCAGGGTGAGGTCGAGGTGGTGCCAATCCAAATGGCCAATCTGGCTTGTATTGTGGCCAACAGAGGGTATTACTATACACCTCATATTGTACGTTACTATGGCCCGGACTCCACGCGCAACGAGGAGTTCTACACGAAACATGAGACTGGTATAAATCCTTCCTATTTTGAGATTGCCGCCAAGGGAATGTATGATGTTGTGCATGTAGGTGGAGGCACGGCTCGCAGGGCCAATATCCCCGACATTGACATTTGCGGCAAGACAGGTACTGCACAGAACAGCGGCGACGACCACTCAGTGTTCATTGCTTTCGCGCCCAAGGACAATCCCAAGATTGCGGTGGCTGTGTATGTTGAGAATGCGCGTGGTGGTGGCGGCTATTGGGCCGCACCGATTGCCAGCCTCGTGATAGAGAAATATATTCGTGGCGAGGTTACCCGCACAGATTTTGAAAAGATGTACCATGATGCGACTCCATGCCAGAAGTTGCCATTACCCAAGAAAACCAAGACGAAGAAATGAACGAAAACAAGATAGACTGGGTAACCATACTGCTGTATGTGATTATTCTCGCCTTCGGGTGGCTCAACATATATGCCGCCTGTTATGACGAGACGCACGCCGCTGTTTTTGACTTCTCGACCAAACATGGCAAGCAGCTTATATGGATAGCAGTGTCATTTGTTATTGCTTTTGTGATTGCATTGACCGACTCAAGAGTATTTTCGTCAATGGCATATCTGATATATCTTTTTGTCCTTGTGTTGCTTGTCATAACGTTGTTTGTGGCCAGTGTCACCAAGGGTGGACAGTCGTGGATTGATTTCGGTTCGTTCAAATTCCAGCCTTCCGAGTTTGCCAAGTTTGCCACCGCGCTTGCGTTGGCTAAGTATATGAGTACGCCTGATCTTGACTACAACTTGTTGCGTACAAAGATGATAGCATTTTCCATTATCCTTGTTTCCGCACTGCTTATCTTGTTGCAGCATGACACAGGTTCGGCGTTGGTCTTTGCTGGATTTCTGTTGCCAATGTTTCGCGAGGGTATGTCAGCGAAGATACTGCTTTTTGGTCTCATTGCCGCCGTCCTTTTTGTACTTGCCTTGCTGCTTGACCAATACATATATGTGATTATCGGTGTTCTCGCCGCGATAACTCTGTTCTACCTTTTCGTATGGTTAAACAAGCGTACACGAAAGCATTATATGTGGGCCATTGGTTTGTTCCTTGCAGCATCACTCTTCACCATGTCAGTCGACATATTGTTTGAGAAGGTGCTTGAGCCTCACCAGCGCGACCGCATCTATGTTCTGCTTGGCAAGACCGAGGATACACACAAAACAGGCTATAATGTCCACCAGTCCAAAATTGCCATCGGTTCGGGTGAGCTCACTGGCAAGGGCTTTCTTGGTGGGACAATCACAAAGGCCGACTTTGTCCCTGAGCAGGAGACTGACTTTATCTTCTGCACGGTAGGTGAGGAGTGGGGCTTCGTTGGCGCAACGGTGGTCATTGTGGTATACATCTGTCTGCTGTTGCGGCTGGTGAAGTTGGCGGAGCGGCAGTACTCGCGTTTCTCGCGGTTCTATGGCTATTCTGTTGCCAGCATCCTGTTTGTGCATGTGTGCATCAACATAGGCATGGTGCTTGGCCTGCTGCCGGTCATCGGCATTCCGTTGCCTTTCTTCAGCTATGGCGGCTCGTCGCTCATGGCTTTCACCATACTGCTTTTCATCTTCCTGCGCCAAGACCAGGAACGAGGAAAAACCATTTAATATCATAGTAAAACCCTTTAACCACCCTATATGACAAAAAAGACAGAAGATAAATGCTCGTTTTGCGGTCGTCCCGCGTCAGAATGCTCGATGTTGCTGACTGGATTGAATGGATACATCTGCTCAGACTGTGTGCATCAGGCCAGTTTGATTGTCGACCAGCAGGAGCATACTGCAAATCATAAACATCCTGTCAGGAACGACAACAAGCCTATCCCTACACCATCAGAGATAAAAGCACTTATGGATCAGTATGTCATAGGACAGGAGGATGCCAAGAAGGTGTTGTCCGTTGCGGTGTACAACCACTACAAACGGCTTCGTTACTGTGAGAGGCACAAGGACGGTAACGATGTTGAGATAGAGAAATCCAATATCATCCTTGTCGGAGAGACTGGAACAGGAAAGACCCTTATGGCCAGGACTATAGCAAGGATGCTCGATGTTCCGTTCTGCATTGCCGATGCCACCACACTGACTGAGGCCGGCTATGTGGGTGATGATGTGGAGAATGTGTTGGTGCGTTTGCTGCAGGCTGCCGATTATGATGTGGCTGCCGCCGAGAGAGGTATTGTCTTCATCGACGAGATAGACAAGATAGCCCGTAAGAGCGACAATCCGTCCATCACCCGCGATGTGTCGGGCGAAGGTGTGCAGCAGGCACTGCTTAAATTGCTTGAGGGAGCTGTTGTCAACGTGCCACCGCAGGGAGGCCGCAAGCATCCTGAACAACAGATGATACAGGTCGATACGCGGAATATCCTCTTTATTTCGGGAGGAGCATTCGACGGTATAGAGCGAGATATCGCCTCGCGTATGAAGTCGAACGTTGTGGGTTTCAACGGCACAAAGACACGCGAAGAAATCGACCGTCACAATATGCTGAAATACATACTTCCCATGGACTTGAAGAAATTCGGTCTCATACCTGAACTGGTAGGACGCTTCCCAGTGCTCACACACCTCAACCCGCTCGACCGCGACGCATTGCGACGCATCTTGACGGAGCCGAAGAATGCATTGGTGAAGCAGTATCAGCAGCTCTTCAAGATGGACGATGTGGAGCTGGAGTTCGACAAAGGTGCGCTCGATGTCATTGTCGACACGGCTGTTGAGTACAAACTTGGTGCCCGTGGTCTGCGTTCAATTGTGGAGTCGGTGATGAATGACCTGATGTTTGAACTGCCGTCGCATAAGGGTGAGAAAATCAAGATTACCAAGAAGTTCACCACTGACAAGCTTAGCCATTCCAAAACCCTCTTGCAACAATAACCTCCAAATAATATCAGATATGCAGCTACGACTGACCAAACAATTTGATTTCCAGATGGCGCACGCCTTGTGCGGCTACGACGGCAAGTGCCGGAATATACACGGACACAATTATAAGCTTATGGTAACCGTGGAAGGTACGCCCATCGATAACCCCGACGAGGCCAAAAATGGAATGGTAATCGATTTTTCGGACATAAAATGTATTGTCGAAAAGTATGTGGTTGAGCCGTTGGACCATGCTCTTGTGTTACCTGAAGGGTCGCCGTATCTGTCGTTGCTCAACGGAGTTGACAATCAGGAAGACAAACCTAAAATGATTGTCACACCGTTCCAGCCCACTTGTGAGAACATGTTGCTATATTTTGCGCGTTTGCTTGATGGCAGGTTCCCCGACGGGGTGAAACTGTATTCCATGCGCTTGTACGAAACCGACACCTCGTTTGCCGAGTTGTTGCTTTAATTTTGTAATATTTGTAATAATAGTCTTAATAATTTAGATTATGGAAAATTCTTACAAAGCGTTGCCAGTAGGCACAATCCTCAAAGGAGGAGAGTATACCATTCTTGATAAAATAGGTGAGGATGATTTCAGCATAACATACGCTGCGCAACAGAACAGCCTCAATCGGAAGGTCTGCATCAAGGAGTATTTCCTTGATGGGTGTTGTTTTCGTAGTGAGGGTTCGCTGCGTGTGGAGTGCAAACCAATTTTCATAGAGCAGTTTGAGAAATATCGAAAGGAGTTTGTCCGTGAGGCCGAGATGGTGGCAACAATTAACCATCTCAATGTAGTGGATGTGATTGCTATCTTTAGCGAAAACAACACAGACTACATGGTCATGCAGTTCATCGAGAGCCAGACACTCTCCCCAGGTGCCACACAACAAACTTCGCAGACGCAACAGGCACCTTTAACATCACAGGCTCAGTCAGTGAAGCGAGATGTTGTACAGAAACGCCGTAAAAACAAAACTTGGCTGTGGATTTTTTTGGCGATTTTGGCTTGTTTGATTATTGTGGCTGTTGTGACTTCGGTCCACAACTCGGGATCAGCAGCGAATAAAGATACGGAAGAACAAAAGCTTGGAAAAGAGGCTAAGCAGACTATTACCGTTAACGGTGTCAGTTTTGATATGGTATATGTCGAAGGCGGCACGTTTACGATGGGCTGCACGTCTGAACAGGGAAGCGATTGTGATTGTTGGGAAAAACCATACCATCAGGTGACATTGAGCAACTATTATATTGGAGAAACTGAGGTGACGCAGGCGTTGTGGAAGGCGGTGATGGGGAGCGAGCCGACATACATGGATGGATGGACATCAGAGTTTGGTTATGGTGACAATTATCCTGCTTATCGTGTCAGTTGGGACGATGTCCAGATATTCATCCGCGAGTTGAACCGCATTACAGGTCGCACGTTCCGCCTGCCTACGGAGGCCGAGTGGGAGTATGCTGCGCGAGGCGGCAGCAAAAGCCGGGGCTACAAGTACAGCGGCAGCGAGAGTATAGACAGTGTGGCGTGGTATAGGGACAACAGCGGTAACAAGACTCATCCAGTCAAGACAAAGAGACCCAATGAACTCGGGCTTTATGACATGAGTGGCAACGTTTCTGAGTGGTGCTCTGACTGGTTTGGCAGCTACATAATCTTATCGCAGACCAATCCTGAAGGTTCTTCTTCTGGTTCGTACCGTGTGAATCGTGGTGGGAGCTGGGGCATGCATGCCTGGCGATGCCGTGTATCAGATCGCAACCACTTTAACGCTTCGCTCCACAACTTCATCCTGGGCTTCCGTTTGGTTCTTGTCCAGTAGTTTATGTCACGAAAAAAACAACCTAAGAGAGAAGGCGAGAAAACGGCGAGAAGCGGAGCCGAGTTGATGCTTTAATTTCGTAGTAATAGTTTTGATAAAATAGATTATGGAAGATCCTCACACATCATTGCCAGTAGGCACAATCCTCAAAGGGGGAGAGTATACCATTCTTGGTAAAATAGGCGAGGGTGGTTTCAGCATCACCTATGTCGCGCGGCAGAACGACCTCAATCGGAAGGTCTGCATTAAGGAGTATTTCCTTGATGGATGTTGTTTCCGCAGAGAGGGTTCATTGCGTGTGGAGTGCAAAGCAAGTTTCATTGAGCAGTTTGAGAAATATAGGAAAGCGTTTGTCCATGAGGCTGAGATGGTGGCATCGGTCAGCCATCCCAATGTCGTTGATGTCATCGGCGTGTTCCAAGAGAACAACACCGCCTATATGGTCATGCAGTTCATTGAGGGGCAGACTCTCGAATCGCTTGTCGTCAAGCGCGGCGCGCTGCCGCTAGACGAGGCTAAGAACTACATGTCGCAGATTGCCGAGGCGGTGGGGTATATCCATGACTGCAACATCCTGCACCGCGACATCAAGCCAGGCAATATCATGATAACCGGCGACTATAGGGCCATACTTATTGACTTCGGCTCGGCACGAGAGTTTGTTGACGACAAGACTCAGGCACATACATCCATGCTTACACGCGGTTATGCACCGCCCGAGCAGTACTCCACCGTCAGTCGCAAGGGCCGCTATTCCGACATCTATTCGCTTGGCGCCACGCTCTATTACGTGCTTACCGCCACGCCGCCTGTCGACGCTGCCGCCCGTATGACCGAGCCGTTCCCCGAGCCTGCAAGCCTTAACCCGGCTATCCCCGCAAAGATCAACAACGCCATAATAAAGGCCATGCAGACTAACCCTGCTGACCGTTATCAGGATGTGCACAGTTTTGTCAGCAACCTGTGGACTGCGGAAAACGTCGCTGGTGATGAGACACAACAGAATTCGCAGACGCAACGGACGCTTTTGATATCACAGGCTCGGACTGTGAAGCTGGATGGTGTACAGAAACAACGTGAAGACAAAACTTGGCTGTGGATTTTGTTTGCGATTTTGGCTTGTTTGATTATTGTGGGTATTGTGGCTTTGGTTCGCAACTCGGGCTCTGCATCCCAAGAAGATACAGCTAAACAGAGGGATGAAATAAAAGTTATAAAAGAGGCTAAGCAGACTATTACCGCTAACGGCGTCAGTTTCGACATGGTCTACGTCGAAGGCGGCACGTTTACGATGGGCTGCACGTCGGAGCAGGGGAGCGACTGTTTCGGTAGTGAAGAGCCAGCCCATAGTGTGAAGTTGAGCGGCTATTACATAGGTGAGACTGAGGTGACACAGGCGTTGTGGAAGGCTGTGATGGGGAGCAACCCGAGTTCTTTCAATGGCGACAATTTGCCAGTGGAGAATGTCAGCTGGGACGATGCACAGGCCTTTATCCTTGAGTTGAACCGCAATACAGGCCGCACGTTCCGCCTGCCTACAGAGGCGGAGTGGGAGTATGCGGCGCGTGGCGGCAGCAAAAGCCGGGGCTACAAGTACAGCGGCAGCGAGAATGTCGGCAATGTGGCGTGGTATTGGGATAACGTTAGCAGGACTCATCCAGTCAAGACAAGGAGCCCTAATGTGCTTGGTCTTTACGACATGAGCGGCAACGTGTGGGAGTGGTGCTCTGACTGGTATGAAGACTACAGCAGCTCATCGCGGACCAACCCCGCAGGCCCTTCTACTGGCTTGGGCCGTGTGTATCGTGGCGGCAGCTGGTACAACAACGCCAGGCACTGCCGTGTGTCGAATCGCTACTACGGCAGCGCCTCGCACCGCAGCCACGGCCTTGGCTTCCGCCTGGTTCTTGTCCAGTAGTTTGCAGTCATCTGTATCCTCGCAGAGGACTACAATGACGTTGATACTCCTTCCGCGTCGGACAAATTTTCTTTGTGAAAAAGTGCGTATTTCAAAAAAAATGTGTATTTTAGCAAATTAATTCGATACACTGAAACTCTTGTTGATGAGTTTTAATGTATTGGATATTATATAGTTATACATAAGAATAAGATAAAAATATATATATGAAAACGTTCAGAAAAAGTCTTTTGCTGTTTGCAGTTTCGCTTTTTTTAACCTCTGTGGCTTTTGCTCAGACCAAAAGTATTGCCCAGAAAGCTGACGACCTGTTCACCCAGAAACAATACATCGCCGCTTTGGAGAAATACGAGGAGGCCTATAACAAAATCACCTCGAACAAGGCAGAGAAAAACCGTTGCTATTTCCAGATGGGAGAATGCTACCGTTTGATGAACAATTTCCCGAAGGCTGAGCGTATCTACAAAAGGCTTATAAACCAGAAATACTATACCACCGAGCCGAAGCTCTATTACTATATGGCAGAGATGTACCGCTTTGAGAACAAGTTTGACGAGGCGGACGAATACTATGGCAAGTATCTTGAGCTTGTGCCCGACGACAAGCTGGCACAGCAGCGCAAGGCATCGATTATCTATGTCAACCAGCTGTTCATGAACCGTACGCGCCATAATATCAGGAAGCTTGATCAGTGGTCGACCGACTACAATGACTGGGCTCCGCGTTTTATTGGTGATGACACCTCGAAACTTGTTTTCACATCTTCTCGTTTTCTTGAAGATGCGACCAAGCATGACGCATGGACCGGTCAGGCTTTCTCCGATTTCTTCTATGTTTTCCAGGACCGCAAGGGCAACTGGAGCAACGAGGTGGAGCTGTTTGACAAGAACAATGTCGTAAACTCTCCAGTCAACGAAGGTGAGGCGTGGTTCTCGCCCGACGGCAAAAGTCTCTATTTCTCGCGTTGCGACTCCAGAGAGCATGAGACCCAGGGCTGCTACGTTTACTACTCGCAGAAAGGTTCGAGTTCTTCTCTCGACGACACCAAGGGCAAGAAAGGCAAGAAAGACAACAGCAATGCCGAGATGAACGGCGAATGGTCGGAACCCATACGCATCAATCTGGGCGATACGGCATACAACTATCTGTACCCGACCCTGACACGCGACCAGCTGACGATGTATTTCTCGTCGGACATGCCCAACGGTTATGGCGACTACGACCTTTGGATGGTCACCCGCAAGTCGGTGGACGACGAATTCGGCACACCGGTAAACCTCGGTGGAACGGTCAACAGTGCCGGACGTGAGGTGTTCCCCATTCTTCGTGACGACACCACCCTCTATTTCTCTTCCAACGGTCTGCCGGGTGTCGGTGGTCTCGACATCTTCCGCAGCGAGAAGAACGGTCGCAAATGGTCGACCCCCGAAAACCTCGGAATACCCATCAACTCGTCGTATGACGAAATGAGCATCATCTATTATCCTGGCGACAACCACTACATGCTTGAACGCGGTTTCTTCTCGTCCAACCGTCCTTTCGACGACCCGCACAACAAGAAGACCGACAAGAAAGGCAAGAAGGTTCCGCCGATTAACGACGACCTCTTCTATTTCGAGCTGCCACCGCTGCTCTACAGCATTGAGGGTACAATACGTGACGAGAAATCTATGCAGCTTGTCGAAAATGCAAAGATCCGCATTGTTGGCTCTGACGGCAGCGAGTACGAGACCTACAGCAACAAGCAGGGTTTCTATCGTTTCGGAGTGGAGCAGATCAAACGCAATGTTGTCTACAAGATGTATGTGTCGAAGGTTGACTACTTCACCATCGAGGGTTCGGAAAGCACCTGCGGTTACACGACTGACAAGGACATCGTGCATGATTTCCGCCTTGAGCCGGTGCCGAAACAGCCTGTTGTGCTGCCTGAAATCCGTTATGACCTCGCCAAGTGGGACCTCAAGGAAGAGTTTATGGATTCGTTGATGGACCTCTATCTGGTGATGGTGAACAATCCCAATATCGTGGTGGAGTTGCGCGCACATACTGACTGCCGCCCCTTCCTGGGTCTTACCAATGACACACTTTCTCAGCGTCGAGCCCAGTCGGTGGTTGATTATTTGATTTCGCGCGGTATCGAGCCTGAGCGTCTTGTTGCCAAGGGCTATGCAGAACGTGTGCCTCGAGTCCTTGACCGCAATATGACCATCCGTGTCAACGGCGTTCCCTACTCGTTCTCGGAGGGCACCGTGCTGGAGTGCGACTATATCAATCACATGACTGACAAGAATCGTCAGGAGGCGGCCCATCAGCTGAACCGTCGTCTGGAGTTCCTTATCCTGCGTACCGACTATGTCTCCAAGAAACTCATCAACAACCTTGCTGCTGAGACTCCTATAGTGAAACGCACCGAGGACGGCAAGATAATCGACCTGGTGAACACACCGATCCCGCAGAGTGATTATGTACCTGAGATTATCCACGACGAAGGTACCATCACTGCGACGATGATTTCGTCCGCCAAGGGTGAGATATCGTGCATTGTCAACGGTTCGCTTATGCCGATGCTTATCGACGAGCGTTATGCAGAGCCGATAGCAATTGCGTGGGAGGAAGCCATGAACTTCCTCTATCAGCGTCGCATCAACAAAGAGGATTTCCCAGACCGTGACAATGCTTTCGACCCAGACGGCAATATACTGGACAAGACCACCATCATCTTCAAGGAAATGCAGATAGGCCAGAAACACCTCTTCAATGTCGAGGTGGTTGTGGTCAAAGGTGTTGACTACAAGTTCATCATCAACCGTGAGGGTCTCAGCCGTTTTGGTGCGTACCAGTTCGACAAGCAGCGTGGCAAACTCACTTTCGAGGACTAATCCACCTGCACTTTGCAATCGCCACTCTTATTGACTATCCTTGGCCCGACGGCCTGCGGCAAGACAGCACTGGCCGTGGCTGTGGCTGCACGTCTTGATGCCGAGATTATCAGTGCCGACTCGCGCCAGGTGTTTCGCGGCATGGACATCGGCACCGGCAAGGACTTGAACGAGTACCATCTGCCCGACAAAGACATCAGGTGTCATCTTGTTGATATCCGTGATGCCGGTGAGGAATACAGCGTATACCAGTTCCAGAATGATTTCATCAATGCCTTCAACGACATCGTAAGTCGAGGCAAACGGCCTCTGCTTTGCGGTGGCACGGGCATGTACATCGAGTCGATAGTGCGTTCTTATCAGTTACCCGACGCGCCCATCGACGACGAGTACCGCAGAACGTTGGATGGAAAGTCCGACGAGGAGCTTACCAGTCGCTTATCTTCATATATAAAGCTTCATAACCATACCGACACCGAGACCCGCGACCGTCTTCTGCGGGCTCTGGAAATCCAGGAGTTCCGCGCCAGCCACCCCGACCAGTTCACGAAAATTCCGCCTATGCGTCATCTGGTGATAGGGGTGAGTTATCCGCGCGAAAAGGTTGTGGAACGGATAGGTATACGTCTGCGGCAGCGTTTGGAAGAGGGAATGATTGATGAGGTGAAACGGCTTCTAGACGCTGGTGTTCCACGTGAGAGGCTTCTCAAGTATGGCTTGGAATACAAACACATAGCCAGATATTTGACAGAGGACTACCCATATGAGGCGATGTACGAGAACCTGTATACCGATATACGCCGTTTCTCGAAACGTCAGATGACATGGTTCCGACGTATGGAGCGTAATGGTGTGGAAATACATTGGATAGATGGACAAAAGGAACTGAAATTGAAAGTAGAAGAGGTCATGAAACTGATTTTTGAGGCAGAAAAGGTCTGATAGCGGCAGAAAATGTTAAAAAAATATTTTAACATAATTTTTTGGGTAATAATGCAATAAAATTAACATTCCGTATACTAAAACAAAAAAAGTTACGTAGAGGTTTGCCCGAATGAAATAATCTTTGTATCTTTGCACCCTGAAAATAAATGTCTAACTAAAACAAGCGCATTATCGAAAAAAATTACCATTTGTAAACCAAAACAATAGGAGGTTAAAATGGACGTAACAACTTGCACACTCACTGACAATGAGTTGATTTTAGGTTACAAAGAAGGTGATTATTCGTGTTTCGAAATATTGCTTTCAAGGTATCAGAACAAGGTGTACGGTTATATCTTCTCGGTCGTCAAGGACAAGGATATCGCCGATGACATCTTTCAGGATACTTTTTATAAGGTAATCTATACTATCAATTCAGGCTTGTACAAGGATGAAAACAAATTCATCCATTGGGTGATGCGTATTGCTCACAACCTGATTGTCGACTATTTCCGTCGTCTTGGCAAGATGCCGATAGTGCCTAATCGCCCCGACTGCGATGTTGTTGACACATTAAAGTTGCATGAGGATAATGCCGAGAAGGCGATAATGCGTAAACAGACCAGCTCGAATGTCCGCAAGCTCGTCAAGATGTTGCCGCCGGAGCAGCGTCGCGTGGTCATCCTGCGTCACTATGGCAAGTATGACTTCAAGGAGATTGCCGAGAAGACAGGTGTCAGCATCAACACTGCGCTTGGCCGTATGCGCTACGCAATCATCAACCTGCGCCGTCTGGCGAAGGAGCATAACATGTATATAGAATTATAACTTTTATAATCTAAATTGAATTACAGCCTCTGCTTCTTGCAGGGGCTTTTTTATTGCATGTTATTGATCAGTGAGTTTGTTTACAGATTACCTATTATGTCCTTTAGCTTCCAAATCAATAAATACCGGCAGGTGGTCACTGTAGCCGCCGATGTATTTTGTTCCTAGATATGTACGGAACACCTTGCTTCCCATGTTTTTCTCGTCGTCGACAAGCAGGAAGTCCGCATCAAAGATCTGGCCTTTGTCGTAAATGGTATAAAGAGGACACTGGCTATCCTTGTCGAAAAGATTGCCGGACACTATTATTTGGTCGATGCATGACCATTGGTCTTGATACTTGTATGAACCCCGTTTTGACTGCACTTTTGCCATAAGGTTCACAAATCGTGCGCTGTCGGGTTGGTCATTACGCATCAATCCTATTTTTATCTCAGGTTCATCGGGCGAGGCATTGAAATCGCCCATAGCCACTATTGCAGCAGTTGGGTGTGCATTGTAGATGGTGTCCATGACATAGCGCAGTTTTCGGGCTGTTGCCATGCGTCGCCTATCTGCAGTCGCGCCGCCTCGTTTCGACGGGAAGTGGTTGACGAGCACAATAAGAGTGTCGCCGTCGTTGGTGGTGCCGCCCACTAGCAGAATGTCGCGAGTGAAGATACCTTTACTGCTGTCGCTAATGTTGATTGCTTGTGTCATGAATGGATGGAACCGAGCTTCGATGTATAGCAGGGCGTTGTCGATTCCGCGTTGGTCTGGCGAATCGAAGTGCACAAAGCGGTAGCCGAGCCTACGGATAGGTGTACCCATGCAAAGGTCGCGAAGAACCTTGTCATTCTCCACTTCAGCCAAACCAATCAGTGCTGGCGGCTGCAGCGATGAGTTGCCGTATTCGCCTAGTGCAGCGATGGTTTGGCACAGATGTTGAAGTTTCTTGCGGTAGCGTCGTGCTGTCCAGTGGTTGTCGCCTTCAGGGGTGAAGGAATCGTCTAGGCGTGTGGTGTCGTCCCAAGTGTCAAAAAGATTCTCTACATTCCAGAAAACCAATCTATAGTGTTCGTTATACACGTCTTCCTGCTGAGCGGAAGAGGCGTGAGAAAGTAACAAAAATGTTAAAAAACACGCAAGGCGCAATAAATTGCGAAAAACCGTGTTATTATGGCGTGATTGACTTACTAAGAGGGTAAATAACATATTGTTTAACTCAAAAAGTGCTTATGATGCAGGAGTACGATTTCAAACAGGACTTATGGTCCGTGAGCACAAATACATCTTCGGAATCTGCATGCACACTACAGCCTTCAAAAAGAGTTGTTCAAAACATTCTGAATTTTGCCCGTTGTACGCAGTGTGTAAATATTGGGAATGTGAGAATAGAGCTGTATTTGAACTAACAAAGGAAAATGTAAGGACGGCAGAAGTCGTCCTTACGTTTTATTATTGAAGGTTATAGTTCCTCGACCCATTCTTTGATGTGCTGTTCGTCGGCAAGGCGGCAGACCAGCAGCGAGTTGTCGCGGTAGGCCACTAGATATCCGTCGAGGCCTTCGACGATGGCTTCGACACCGTCTTCGATGTTGACAATGGTGCTGCGGGAGTCTTTTATCACCACTTTGCCGCGGCAGGCGTTGTTGTTGGCGTCCTTGTCGGCATGTGTGAACAGCGAACCCCAGGTGCCGATGTCGCTCCAGCCGAATTCGGCGGGAATAGTGTAGCGGCTTTCAGCTCTTTCCATAACACCGTAGTCGATAGAAATGTTCTCGCATTCGGCGAACTTGCGGTTGATGAAGTCTTGTTCTCCGGCGGTGCCGAAGATTCCGCGTCCTTCGTCGAACAGCGCGGCCATATCCGGCAGGTGCTGGAGGAACGACTGCATGATTCCCTTGAGCGACCAGATGAAGATGCCCGAGTTCCACAGATAGTTGCCAGCAGCCATAAATTCCTTTGCCTTTTCGAGGTTAGGTTTTTCCTTGAAACCGTTTATTGCCGTCACCGTTCCTTCGTTCACCGTTCCTTTCGGGAGTTCGATATAGCCGTAGCCAGTCTCGGGTCGGCTAGGCTTGATGCCGATGGTCAGCAGGGCGTCAGCGTGTTCGTCGTGCGACACGAAGTCGAAACCTGTACGTATAATGTCTTGGAATTTGCTTTCGTTCAGCACAAGGTGGTCGGCAGGGGTTACGGCTATCACCGCATCGCTGCATTGCGACTCAATGCGATAGCTGGCGTAGGCGATGCAAGGTGCGGTGTTACGACGCATGGGTTCGCACAGAACCTGTTCGGGTTTCAGCTCGGGAAGATGTTGAAGTACGGCCTCCTTGTATGCGGCATTGGTCACCACAAGAAAATTTTCAGCCGGCACTACAGGCAGGAAACGCTCGAAAGTGCTACGGATGAAACTCTTGCCAGTGCCTAGTATATCGAGGAACTGTTTGGGGTAGTTGTTTTTGCTCAAAGGCCAGAAGCGGCTGCCAATGCCTCCGGCCATTATTATGCAGTATTTGTTGCTCATAATCGCTGAGAATGATTGTTTTTGATTTTGCAAATTTACATAAATATTTTGACATAGATACAGACATATTAAAAAACGGCTAATTACTCGAATTACGCTAAGCTACGCAAGAAAGGTGGATTGCGTAAGCATACGAGTAATTTGCCCTAAAATGACCTGCGTAGTTTCGTTAAATTAGAGTTATTCGCCGTTACATGAAAAAAACGGCTAATTACTCGAATTAAGCTAAGCTACGCAAAAAGGTGGGTTGCGCAAGCATACGAGTAATTTGTCCAAAATTGAGCTGTGTAGCTTCGTTAAATTAGAGTTATTCGCCGTTATTCTCAGAGGAAAGATACTAAAAACGGCCTATAGGGACAAATAATATATGATTCGCGATGCAGTATGTCAAAAAAATAGTGTAAATTTGTATTGGTATAGATTCTGTGTAATCGACCGCAAATATTTAATGGATAATAGATTAATTATTTTTAAATAGTTAAAACCGACCAACAAATGAGCAGAGAAACCGTTTGCAGCGGCATACGTCCGACAGGAAACCTTCACCTTGGCAATTATTTTGGTGCGTTGCGCAATTTTGTAAAAATGCAGGACGAGCATGACTGCTATTTCTTTATAGCTGATTACCATTCACTGACCACTCATCCGACGCCGGGCAGCATATACAATGACGCACGTCAGATACTTATTCAGTATCTTGCCTCGGGACTTGACCCAGAGAAGGCTACTATCTATTTTCAGAGTGACCTTCCTGAAACCATAGAGCTCTATTTGTTCTTCAACATGAACGCCTACCTTGGCGAGCTTGAGCGTGTGACGTCGTTCAAGGACAAGGTACGCCAGAATCCTAATAATGTCAATGCCGGTTTGTTGACTTATCCAACTCTTATGGCAGCAGACATCCTTATCCACAAGGCCACTAAGGTGCCGGTGGGCAAGGATCAGGAGCAGCACCTTGAGATGACCCGTACTTTTGCACAGCGTTTCAACAATATGTATGGTCATGAAGTATTCCCGTTGCCGCAAGCATTCAATTTTGGCGGTCAGTTGGTGAAGATACCCGCGTTGAACGGTACTGGCAAGATGGGCAAGAGCGAGGGTGAGGCGAGTACAATATTCCTGACCGACGAGCCTGCGGTTATCCGCAAAAAGATAATGAAGGCCAAGAGCGACAGTGGTCCTACTGAGATGAACCAAAAGAAACCGGAGGAGATAGAGAATCTGTTTTCACTACTTCGCGCTGTCTCAAAGCCAGACACGGTTGAGTATTTCGACGATTTGTACAACCGTTGCCAGATACGCTATGGAGACTTGAAGAAGCAACTAGCGGAGGATATGGTTTCTTTTGTTGAACCTTTGCGTCAGCGAATACTTGAGATTGGCTCGGACGACGAGGCCTTGCGTCGCATTATCGACCGCGGCAAGGATAAGGCGCGAGAAAGTGCCCGACGCACTATCGCAGAGGTGCGACATGTAATAGGCTATAGAGATTAAGAAACTGTTTAAAATTAATCCGATGTTTTTCTTAAAGCATCAAAATGGAATCTTTATCTCCTTTTTTCGGTCACAATGGTACCACATTGCTCCCTCAAAAAGAAGAAAAATCTTCTCGTTTTGCTGAATAACAAATTCCATCAATTAAGAAACTGTTTTGAATTTATCGAATGTATTTCTTATGCCATATAATCGGTGCTTTGTTCACAGCCTTTCGGTTACAATGGAACCCCATTGCGCCCTCAATGCCGTAAAAAAATCCCTCGATTCTATGCCCAATAAATCT
>JAGCVI010000012.1 GCA_017962445.1 Bacteroidales bacterium | reverse complement strand
GCCCAACCCGGCGACGGCGGCGGTGACGGTGGCGTCGTCCTATTCGATAACGAGGATCGAGGCCTACGACCTCGGCGGCGGCAAGATGCTCGACATGAAGGCCGCAGGTCTGTCGGCCAAGTTCTCCGTCGACAGCTGGCCGTCGGGAACATACGTCGTCGTCATCCACACACCCAACGGCACTGCCACAAAAAAACTTGTGGTGAAATAGGTCCGTTTCAACAAATGGTCTGGAAAGGTCACCTCGATAAGCCCGAGACAATGCCTTGGGGACAGAATCAAATCAATAATAACGTCTTGAAGGAATAAATATAAAAAGAGGTATTGTCCTAATATGATTTTTTTGTATCTTTGCATTTCTCATGGTGCAATGCCGTGAGACTATTCTTATTGCATTTCAAAACAATAACATTTAATATCGTTTCATAACAATGAAAAAAACATTTCTCTTGCTTATGACAGCAACAATGATGACCACGGCGGCAAATGCTCAGAAACTGACTTCGGGCATACCGCTGTCGAATCTCGACAAGACCGCCAGTCCTGTCGAGGACTTCTACCAGTACGCCTGCGGCGGTTGGATGAAGGCCAACCCGCTCGATGCCGAACACAGCCGCTACGGCTCGTTCGACAAACTGGCTGACGACAACCAAAAACATCTGAAAAACATTATTCTTGAGACTGCGAAGGCTAAAAACGCCCCTGGCAGCGTGGCCGACAAAATAGCTATGCTATACAATATCGGCATGGACTCTGTCCGTCTGCAGCAGCAGGGTGCCGAGCCTATAAAGCCTTATCTGCAAAACATAGCCATGCTGCGTTCGCGCGAGGATGTGCTCAACCACCTCAGCAAGCTGCACCGCATTGGCATCGACCCCTTCTTCGGCCTCTTCGGCGAAGCTGACTATGAGAACGCCAAGATGAACCTTGCCTGGCTGTACCAGACCGGCATCGGTATGGGCGACCGCGACTATTATCTCGACGACCATAACAAGGAAATACGCGAAGCCTATCTGAAACTGATGACCAAGGAGTTCGCCCTGGCGGGTTACGACAAGATGAGCGGCATCGCCGCTGCCGACCTGGCTGAAATGGTCATGGCTCTCGAGACCAGACTGGCAAAAGCCCAGTATGACAAGGTCACCAATCGCGATCCTTTCAAGACTTTCAACAAGATGACTGTGGAAGAGGCTGACGCCAAGGCTCCCGCACTCCGTCTGCCTCGCTATTTCTCGCAAATGGGCCTGCCGTCGCTCAGCGCACTCAATATGGCACAGCCTGAGTATTTCGAGGAGGTGTCGACAATCATGGCCTCCGAATATCTGCAGACCATCAAGGCTTACTATGCATGGAACGTCATCAACGCCGCCGCAGGCTATTTGAGCGACGACTTCGTGATGGCCAACTTCGAGTTCTATGGCAAGACAATGAGCGGCACCGAGCAGATACGTCCCCGCTGGAAACGCTGTGTCAGCACTGTCAACGGCGCAATGGGTGAGGCTCTTGGCCAGCTCTACGTCAAGAAATACTTCCCTCCCGAGGCCAAGAAACGCATGGTCACCCTTGTTGAGAACCTTCAGGTTGCCTTTGGCCAGCGCATAAAGGATGCCGACTGGATGGACAACACCACCAAGGCACGCGCACAGGAAAAACTCGATGCCATACTCGTAAAGATTGGCTACCCCGACAAGTGGCGCGACTATAGCGGTCTCGAAATCAAGGACGACAGCTATTTCGCCAACATCATCCGCAGCAACATCTTCGATGTCAACTATATGCTCGGCAAAATCGACAAGCCCGTCGACCGCAACGAATGGCAGATGACTCCTCAGACTGTCAACGCCTACTACAATCCCACCACCAACGAAATCTGTTTCCCCGCAGCCATCCTGCAGCCTCCTTTCTTTGACATGAAGGCTGACGACGCCGCCAACTACGGTGCCATCGGCGTGGTCATTGGCCACGAGATAACCCATGGCTTCGACGACCAGGGCCGCAACTACGACAAGGACGGCAACCTTGCAGACTGGTGGACTCCAGCCGATGCCGAGAACTTCAAGAACAACGCCAAGGTCATTGTCAACGCTTTCAATGCCGTAAAGGTGCTCGACGACCCCGAAACCTATGCCAACGGTGAACTTACCCTCGGCGAGAATATTGCCGACAACGGAGGCCTTCACATCAGCTATCTCGCCATGCAGAATGCCATCGCCAAGAAGCAGGTGAAGAACAAAGCCATGGACGGTTTCACACCCGCCCAGCGTTTCTTCCTCGCCTACGCAGCCGTCTGGGCAAGCAACATTCGCCCACAGGCTATCCTGCAGCTCACCACCATGGATGTCCACGCACTGGCTCGCAACCGTGTCAATGTGACGCTGCCTCATATTTCCGAGTTCCACGATGCTTTCGGTGTCAAGCCCGGCAACAAGATGTGGCTTGCTCCTGAGAAGCGCGCAAAACTTTGGTAGTTTTTGTTCAAACCGGAAGTATCTGCAGACTGCACTTTGAGAGTTTCCCAAGCAAGTCTGCGGCCTTCATAAAATCTCCCCATATTGGTACGCCGCATCGCGGCGTACTTTTTTGTTGTATTTATATATAATAAAAACATGTCATTGTCGTTTTAGGAATACATTTTCTTGAACAATGAACCTAATAGTCACAACAACCGACTCGATAGAGGGAGCCAAGATTACGCAATATATTGATGTACTGCGTTGCAGCATGGTTGTGGGTACCGACCTGGCTTTGACAGACCTTCTGTCGGGTGCCAACAACAAGTACCGCTACCAGCTCAACAAGATATACGACAAAGGCATGCGCGACCTGCGGCAGAAGGGCACCTCCGTCGGTGCCGACGCCATTGTGGGCCTGCACACCGACTTTGAGGAAATCTTCGGCAAGGGCAAGACCAAGTTTGTCGTCTCGATGGTAGGCACAGCCGTGAAGCTCGACTGTCCGCGCAAAGCCGTCCCTGTCGACAAATACGACTCTGTACCTTTCACTGAGGTGCGCCGCCGACAGCTGTTCATCACCCTCAACAACAAGCTTGCCGACGACAAGTATGCCTTGAACGAGGACGACTGGAACGACATCATCAACTATTCGCTCTTCGACCTTGCTCCTCAGATTTATCGCCGTTACCTGCTTCTTGCCAAGGAGACTATCAGCAGCACCCCGCTGGCTGGAAAGAAACTGCTCCTCGAGAATTTTATACCATTTATGAACAGCCTCGATTTCGAGGACGCCGCCGAGGTGGTGTACAGCGACTTTGTCACAGAACCTTATGCCACAAGCGAGATTGTCAAGGCATGCAACCTCTTCCATCCCGGCAAGATTGTCGATATGCTCAAGCACGACAACAAACATATTGTTATTTCGTTGCTTGGGGCCGACAAACCAACCTACGACAACACCGACTTGCAGCAGATGCGTAAAATCGAGGAATTCCTCGACAACCTGCCCGACACCGGCCACTACGAAGAGGGTAGGGGAAGCCTTTTCAGCAAGACGGGCACCCTGCTTGTATGTGAACGCGGCCATACCTCGGCAGTTGAGCTGGGCGGCCACTGCACGGAAACACTCGAACGCGGGCTTGGCATATGCAACCTTAATGTCAAAGGCATCACGGAAGCCGAGGTGAATGAAATAAAACTTTTTAAACAGAAAATTGCTGTCCTTGTCAGCTTGCTGAAATCCGACAAACCTGAATAACGATGAATCAACGCCTGTTCATACTTCTCGCATTGCTCTGCCTGTCAGACTTTGCCGTTGGCCAGAAAAACATCACCATCAAAGGCACTGCTGCAAACGGTGTGGGCCGCAAGGTGGAACTCTTCAAGACCGCCGATCAGATATCCAGGCGTGAGGAACTCGCCGACTCGTACCTCATCGGCGACGACGGGAAGTTTGATGTGCGTTGCTGGTCGAACTATCCGATGATGGTGACACTGCAGATTGAGAACTATTCCCAGTCGTTCTATGTCGAGCCTGGCCGCGATTATGTGGTGGAGATTCCTCAGTTTGATTGGAATATCGACGAAACACGCAATGTCTTTCTCGATCCAGAACCTCTGCCGCTGTTGTTCCAGAACATCAAGCCTGACGATATCAACCTGCAGATTGACAGTGTGGACCGTGTCATTGCACGCTTCATCGACGACAATTTCTTCTACTTCGACCAGCGTTACCACCCGTCGGCATACTACTTCGACAGCCTGGTGGCAACGGTATACAAACAGTGCCCCGACAACGACAACGATTTTGTGAACCGCTATAAGGCTTTCAGGCTTGCCGAACTGAAGTATTCGTTGAAATTCGACACTCGCAGGAACTTGATTATCAAATTCATCAAGAACCAGCCGATTCTCTATTACGACGAGAACTATATGTCACTGTTCACGACACTGTATGCCAACAGCATCTCGAAAGGCACCAAGGACATTTCGGTTTATCGTCTCGCCCATTGGGTGTATAACCTTGACCTGGACACTTATATAGACTCTCTCGGCACAGACCCGTTGCTGCGTCACGAGCAGGTGCGTGAACTGGCGGCGCTGCAGGCACTGCAGGAATCGTACTACAACTTCCACTACTATGACGCTGAGATGGTCATCAAGATGATTGAGAAGCTGGCTGCCCGCACCAAATTCCCCGAACACAAGAAAATTGCCCAAAGCATCCTCGACGGTCTGAACCGCCGCGACAATGGCGACGAGGTAGTCCAGTTCTCGCTTCCCGATGTTGAGAAAAACCGCGTCTCTCTCAGCGACATGAAAGGTAAATGGGTTTATATCGCTTTTGTCCGCGTCAACGACCCCAATTCATTGTCCGAAATAGAGACGATGGCGCATTTCAAGGATGCGGCCTATTCCAACGGCAACGTGGAATTTGTCACCATAGCCTGCGACCGCGAGTTTCAGAAGATGTTCCATTTCCTGAAAAACACCAAGCATGGTAACAAGTACAACTGGACATGGCTGCACTTCGACGGCAACTACGACTTGCTGAGGCATTACCAGATATGCACCTATCCGTGGTTTGTTCTTATCAATCCTGACGGAGAGCTCCAGTATGACATCACGCCGGCTCCAAGCACGGGATTCCTGCTCAACGCCCCATGGATTGTACGTACCGATAACGGAACCCAGCAACGCGAAATGCTTAAATACCGCAACCGCGACGAATAAAGACTATATTTTGATAAAAAGATACACGACAATATGATGATTGACATCAAACTACAGAATGCCGTAGTCAACGCATTGAAGGAACTGTACGGCATTGAAACAACCGTTGACAGCATTGTGCTGCAAAAAACAAAGAAAGAATTCTCAGGCGATTTCACAATCGTCGTCTTCCCCTATGTAAAGCAGGCGAGGAAATCGCCTGAAATGGTAGCCGGCGAACTCGGTGCCCATGTCAAGGCCGCCGTCGAGGAGGTCGTAGACTTCAATGTAATAAAAGGTTTCCTCAATTTTTCAATCAGTGACAAATACTGGATTGACTTCGCCAATAGCATTGCCACCGACAGCTGTTATGGTATTAAGTCGGCAAAACCCGGTGATGCCCCTGTGGTTGTAGAATACTCTTCGCCCAACACCAACAAGCCTCTGCATTTAGGCCATATCCGCAACAACCTGCTTGGGTGGTCGGTGTCGCAGTTGCTTGCTGCCAACGGACGCAACGTCAAGAAGGTCAATCTCGTAAATGACCGAGGCATACACATCTGCAAATCCATGCTCGCATGGCTGCGCTATGGCAATGGCGAGACACCCGAGTCTTCCGACATGAAGGGCGACCATCTTGTAGGAAAGTATTATGTGGAGTTCGACAAGCATTACAAAGAGGAAATCAAGGCATTGATGGATAGCGGGGTAGAGGAGGAGCAGGCCAAGAAGGAGGCTCCGCTTATGCTTGAGGCGCAGCAGATGCTTAAACGCTGGGAAGAGGGCGACAAGGAGGTCCGCGACTTGTGGCAAAAGATGAACGGATGGGTATATGCCGGTTTCGACGAGACCTACAAAAAGATGGGTGTCAGCTTCGACAAGATTTATTATGAATCCAACACTTATCTGCTTGGCAAGGAATTGGTGCAGAAGGGTCTCGACCTTGGCGTGCTGTTCCGCAAAGAAGACGGCTCGGTGTGGTGCGACCTCACTGACGCTGGTCTCGACCAGAAGTTGCTGCTACGCAAAGACGGAACGTCGGTTTATATGACTCAGGACCTCGGCACGGCCTTGCTGCGCCAAAAAGACTTCGGCGCCGACCAGTTGATTTATGTCGTCGGAAACGAGCAGGACTACCATTTCCAGGTGCTGAAGATTATCCTTGGTCGCCTCGGTTTCGACTGGGCCGAGAAGGTGTATCACCTTTCTTACGGCATGGTGGAACTTCCGAATGGCAAGATGAAATCGCGTGAAGGTACGGTGGTCGATGCCGACGACCTTATCGAGGCTATGGAACAGACTGCTGAGGATATGTGCCGCGACAGGGGAAAGAACGACGACATGTCGCCGGAACAGCTGAAGGAACTCTATCACATGCTTGCTCTCGGTGCTCTCAAGTACTTCATCCTTAAGGTCGACCCCAGCAAGACTATGCTGTTCAATCCTGAGGAAAGCATTGATTTCAATGGCAATACAGGTCCGTTTATTCAATATACACACGCCCGTATCCGTTCCATTATCCGTAAGGCTGAAGCAGAAAAGAATATCAGCCTTGACACGCCCTGCGCCGACACTGTGTTGAACGACAAGGAACGTGATGTTGTCAAGCTGCTGCATGACATGCCCGCCGTTGTCGCCCAGGCTGCCGACGCATTCAGCCCCGCAATGATTGCCAACTATACCTATGACCTGGCAAAAGCATTCAACAGCTTTTATCAGGACACACCTATACTGCGCGAGAATGACACAAATCGTATGCTTTTCCTTGTCCGCCTCTGTTCGGCAGTCTCGATTGGTATAAAGAATATGATGTCAATTCTCGGTATTGATGTCCCGGAAAGGATGTGATAAGAATTTAGATTAAGATATTTTTTATGGTGTTTACAGAGGATTTCACGCTGTCCACTTTGATTTGCGATGAAGATGACCGCCTCACACTTTGGGGGCTTGCACGTCTTTTTCAAGACGTTGCCGGTGACCATTCCGATAAGCATGGCGTAGGTTTTGAAGGACTTAAACCAGTGCATAAGGCTTGGGTTCTTACTCACGTGTATTACAATGTTTTACGTTTCCCGTCGGCAGGGGAGAAGTTGACTCTGAAAACTTGGCCTAAGCCGGACAATGGACTAATTGCTCCACGTGATTATCAACTTGTTGATGCTGAGGGAAATGTATGTGCCTCGAGTGCTTCAAATTGGGTTATTCTTGATATGGACAAACGTCGTGTGTGCCGTCTCTATGATATTATTAAAGAATTTGAGATGGAAACGATGAATGCAACCAAATACGAGAATCTTTCGAAGATTACAATGCCTGACTCTTTGGAGCTTTTAAAGAAGATTGATGTTCCGTATTCGTCTCTTGACCATACGCGTCATGTCAATAACGCTGAATATTTGAAATGGATTTGTGATGCAATCCCGTCCATTTGCAAACCTCGCAGCACTGGTCGTCCTGAGATTCGCGAATTTGAGATCAATTACATCAAGGAAACCAAATATGGCGATCCTGAGGTGAAACTCTTGAGCAAAAGTATTGACGATTCAAATATTTATTTCCAGCTCACGAACAGCACAGGAGTTGCTGTAAATGCAAAAGTTGTTATTGGATGATTTATTCAGTACGGAAATTACGCCTGAAATATTTTTTCCAGATTCTTGAACAAAAACAATGACGATATAATTACCATATTCTTTTGCAAATGTAAAGTCGATTCATTTTTTTATTCTCGGCTAACAAACCACTCAATAAACGTATTTTCCACAGGAAATCAATGTTTTTAATATCATAGGAGAGTGCCACGAATTAACCCGTGGCACTCTCTATTTAACAAATACTACTTAACATAATGCGGATTATGAGTTAAGGGAGATAAAAAAAAGCCAGCCCGAAATGAGCTGGCTTTTGTAGTTGTGTTGATCAGAAAGAGTTTGATTATTTTGCTTTGCTTTCAATCTCTTTAATGCGAGCCTGAATAGGTATTGATTCTTCGTCCATTTCAAGACGCAGATAGCATGTGTTCAGAGTGGTCAAACAGTCATAGAGATTCTTACGTTTCATTTCTTTTTCTGCATCAGGAAGTCCATCAATGTAATTTATGGCGGCTTTCAGATAAGGAATTGCCTGGGCGAAGAATTCTTTGCTCTCTTGGGTCATTTTGTTGATGGCGGCATCAGCTTCTTCGGAAAAATCACCGCTGTTAATTATTTCGTTAATGGCTTTCACTCTCTCTACAGCGCGGTTGTATGCCATTCCTGCCATACCATAATTTGCTTCTACCTGATTGGGATTCAGTTCGGAAGACTCTTTGTATTTTGCTTCTGCAGTTGCAAAATCACCGGCTTGTTCGTAGTTGCCAGCGGCTGCGCAGAGGAAAATTGGATATCCCACAGAGCCTTTGCTCTCCTCTACTGCTTTATTTGTCAGCTCCAAGCCCTTGTTGGTGTTACCAGTCCAGATGTAGGCTGAAGCAAGCAGAAGGTGTGCGTTTGCATCGTTGGGGAACATTTTGGTATAACGTTCAGCAGTCTTGAGAACATTGGCGGTATCGCTAGCTTCTTTATAAACTCCGAACATAATGTTGAAGACGCGAACCATTGTTGATTTAAAATCGTCACTCACTTTGCTTCTGCGAATAAGCGGGGTGAAATATTTTTTCACACCTACAGTGTCGTTTAGAGCATAGCAGGCATAGCCAGCCAGATAGTACGATGAGTTGGCGTAATCGTCATCTCCAGCGTTGTTGAAGACTTTGATGGCCTGGTCTGCCAATGAGAGTGCCAGGTTGTAGTCGTGTTTGTTGTTGAAAGCATCGGTGCTCTCGTTGTAGATGTCGTTGCCGACATAGCGGAACACGTCCTTCAGCGACTGCTTGTACTCGCCGTTTTTGTCAAGTTCCTTGCAACGCAAGGCGGCTTCGTAGGTCTTATTTCTCCAGTCAGGATCGAGATCTTTGTACTTTGATTTCGGGTTTTTCGAATGTTCGCCAATCTGGCTGTAAATCAGACCAGCATAGTACCATGTCTTGGCCTGGTCCTTGGTATCTTCATGGGCACAAGCTTTGTCGATGGCGGTTTTGGCTTTGCTTATATAGCCTCTTTTCATGTCCGTCATTGCGCTCTGGACATTCAGCGACTGAGCGTTTGCGGCGAAGGCAAGAGCAATAAGTGCTGTAAACAATGCAATTTTTTTCATGGTTGGATAACGTTTTAATTGTTATTTCTTATTTGTATTATTTCTTTGTTATTTCTTGTGGTAATTAAGAATATTTAGGAGTTTTCCTGCTGGCTGTCGCCTCCCTCCTGCTCAGGTGTCTGAACTGGAGCTTCGCTTGGCACTTCTGCAGTGTTCTCAGGTTCGACGGCCTCTTCTTCGTTATCGGCATCGACTTTGGTGATGGAAGCTATGCTGTCTTTGCCACGCAGATTGATAAGCTTGACACCCTGGGTGTTACGGCCCATAACGCGCAGATCGGCGACGTGCATGCGAATGGTAACGCCAGAGCGGTTGATAATCATCAGGTCGTCGGTGTCGGTGACATTGGTGAGGGCGATGATGCCGCCGGTCTTGTCAGTGACCTTGAGGGTCATCACGCCTTTGCCGCCGCGGTGTGTGGGACGGTAGCCGAGGTTCTTCTCGGGATCGTATTTCAATTGCGAACGCTTGCCATAGCCTTGTTCGCTGACCACGAGAATGTCCTCGCTATCGTCGTTGGTGCTGAGCATGCCGATGACATAGTCGTCGGTGGGCTCAAGGCTAATACCTTTGACTCCGGAGGCTCCACGGCCCATGGGACGGAACTCATCTTCGTTGCAGCGTACAACCTTGCCCTGTCGTGAGGCAATGAGCAGCTGGCTGTTGCCGTCGGTGAGTCGTGCGGTGAGCAATTCGTCGCCGTCGCGTACACCCACGGCGATGATACCATTGGTACGCGGACGCGAATAGGCTTCGAGCGAAGTCTTCTTGATTATGCCGTTCTTTGTGCAGAGCACAATGTAATGGTTGTCGAGGTAGTCTTTGTCCTTCAGGTTGAGCACATTGACATAAGCCTTGACCTTGTCGTCGGGTTCAATGTTAATAAGGTTGAGAATAGCACGGCCCTTTGAATCCTTGCCGCCTTCGGGAATCTCGAAAGCTCGTTTCCAGTAGCAGCGACCCTTCTCGGTGAAGAAGAGGATGTAATTATGGTTGGTGGCCATGAAGATATGCTCAACGAAATCCTCGTTGCGTACCGAGCTGCCTTTCGAGCCGACACCTCCCCTGCTCTGTGCGCGATATTCGCTCAGCAGGGTACGCTTTATGTAGCCGAGGTGAGAAATGGTGATGACAACTTTGTCGTCGGCAATCATATCCTCGATGCTGAAGTTCGAGGCGTCGAATTCGATGCGTGAGCGACGGTCGTCGCCGTATTTGTCGCGGATTTCAATAAGCTCATCCTTGATAACGCTCATCAGCACGTTGTGGTCGCCGAGAATTTCCTTGCAGCGTTCAATGAATTGCATCTTCTCGTCGTATTCGGCCTGCAGTTCGAGACGGTTCTGGCGTGTCAACTGGCCGAGACGCATGGCAATAATGGCGCGAGCCTGCAGGTCGCTGAAGCCCCATGTGTCCATCATGCCCTGGCGAGCCTCGTCCTGAGTCTCGGAACGGCGGATGAGGGCAATGACATCGTCGAGAATGTCGAGCATTTTGAGGAATCCCAGAAGGATATGAGCACGTTCCTCTGCCTTGGCCATATCAAATTTCGTGCGACGGATTACAACATCTTCACGATGTTCCACGAAGCAGTGGATAAGGTCTTTTAGATTTAAAAGCTGCGGACGACCCTTGACAAGGGCGATGTTGTTCACTGCAAACGACGACTGCAGTTCAGACAGTTGGAAAAGCTTGTTGAGGACAATGTTGGGCACCACGTCGTGACGCAAGTAGTAGACCACGCGGATACCATCTTTGTCCGATTCGTCACGTATGTCGGTTATGCCGACTATTTTCCCGTCTTTGACAAGCTGAGCTTGTTTCTTGATCATCTCAGCCTTGTTGACATTGTAAGGTATGCTGTGAGCCACAATCATCTCGCGGCCTTTTGCGTCGGTTTCGAACGAGGTCTCTGCGCGTATAATGATTGTGCCGCGACCAGTTGTGAAGGCCTCGCGCACACCGTTGTATCCGTATATGATTCCGCCGCCTGGGAAGTCGGGAGCGGTGATATGCTGCATCAAACCTTCGATGGTGATGTCGGGGTTGTCGATAAAGGCAATGCAGCCGTTAAGCACCTCGCGAAGGTTGTGTGTCGGCATATTTGTAGCCATACCTACTGCGATACCGTTCGAGCCGTTGATAAGCAGGTTGGGGATTTTAGCCGGCAACACGGTCGGTTCCTCGCGGTCGTTGTCGTAGGTCGGCATCATGTCGACGGTACTCTTCTCTATATCGGCCAACATCTCGTTGGTTATCTGCTTCATGCGTGCTTCAGTGTAACGCATTGCAGCTGCACCGTCGCCGTCAATGGAGCCGAAGTTACCTTGGCCGTCGACGAGGGTATACCTCATGGCCCACGGTTGCGCCAAGCGGACCATGGCGCCGTACACGGACGAGTCGCCGTGCGGGTGGTACTTACCAAGCACCTCACCGACCACGGTAGCCGATTTCTTATAAGCAGAGTTGTAAACGAGACCCATATCGTTCATGGCATATAGAATGCGCCGGTGCACAGGTTTCAAGCCGTCGCGCACATCGGGCAAAGCGCGGGCGACGATAACAGACATAGCGTAATCGATATAAGCCGACTTCATCTCGGTTTCAATATCGACCTGTGTGATTTTTTCGTTTTCAGATACCATTTATAGAATTTTAGTCTATTGTTTTCTAAATAATTAATATAAGAATACATTATTATTATAAAACGCAAAATTACGTTTTTTTTCTTGAATAAACCGCACTTCTCCCCTTTTTTGTTCAACTATTTTTTAACAATTGCATCCCATATATCAACATCGGACATAATGTCATATTCTATTCACATGACATTGTTGAAAATATAGTTTGGCAAGGCAATTGCAGGATGAATATTAGTAGTAATTTTGACATGTGTTAACCATAACACCTAAATACAGCATAACGTATTCACACATATAAACTTACATGGAAGCTAAGCTTAGTAAAAACAGCAAAAAAGTTATTTCGAACAGCCGTGATGAGGCTATTCGTCTAAAAAACGGACATATAGGTGTAGAGCATTTGTTCCTTGGAGTGATACGCGAGACGGAATGTTCGGCCTACAAGCTGCTTGAATCGCAGGGTGTAAACATGCCGGCTATAAAGGCCCGTATCGAATCGGCCATAGGCCAGCAGCAGTCGAACATTACCTATAAAGAGGACAGTGAGATTCCCATGCTCAAGCAGACTGAGAAGGTCTTGAGACTGGCTTTTCTCGAGTCTAGCAAGCTGAAGGAACCAGAGATAAAGACAGAGCATCTTGTTCTTGCAATACTTATGGAGAGCGAGAATGTTGCCGCCAAACTGCTGGACCGTGAGGGCATCAATTACAACAAATTCTACGGACTGTTGAAGCAAAACAGAGACGATTCCGACGACACACGCGGAATAGACAATTTTGAAAGCAGTTTCAACGCCGGTGACGATGATGACGATGACTATCCGTACGCAAATCCCGATGAGCCGGCGAAAGGCGAAAACAGCAACAAGAACAGCAAAACCCCGGCGTTGGAGAACTTCGGACGAGATCTCACCAAGGCCGCCGAGGAAGGCCGTCTCGACCCTATCGTTGGACGTGGCAAGGAGTTGGAGCGCATAGCCCAGATTCTGAGCCGTCGCAAAAAGAATAATCCTGTGTTGATTGGCGAGCCTGGTGTTGGCAAGTCGGCCATAGCTGAAGGGTTGGCACAGCGCATTGTTGAGGGGCGTGTTCCAAGGACATTGTATCATAAGCGAGTCGTTTCACTCGACCTTGCATCGCTTGTGGCAGGTACGAAATACCGTGGCCAGTTTGAGGAGCGCATGAAGGCCATTCTCAGCGAGTTGGAGCGCAATCATGATATTATCATTTTTATTGATGAAATACACACAATTGTCGGTGCCGGCAGTGCATCGGGTTCGTTGGATGCATCTAATATGTTCAAGCCAGCCCTTGCTCGCGGAGAAATCCAATGCATCGGTGCAACGACTCTTGATGAATACAGGCAGTATATTGAAAAAGACGGAGCATTGGAACGCCGATTCCAAAAAGTGCTTGTTGAAGCTACAACGGTCGATGAAACTCTTGAAATTCTGAATAATATACGCGACAAATATGAAGATCACCACATGGTCAGATATAGCGACGAGGCTATTAAGGCCTGCATTACTTTGACCGAGAGGTATGTTACCGACCGTCTGCTCCCCGACAAGGCCATTGATGCCATGGATGAGGCTGGTGCGCGTGTACGCATTGCCAATGTGCAGGTCCCGCAGGATATTCTTGACATGGAGCAACGTATTGCAGAAGTCGTAAAGCAGAAGAAAGAGGTGCTCGCCCGTAAAAGCTACAACGAGGCAGCGGCTTTGCGCGACGAAGAGCGTGAACTGACCGCCGAGCTGGAGGAGATGCGCCGTGCCCATGAGCAGCAGGAACGCGATAACAGGGTGACTGTTACAGAGAACGATGTCGCAGAGGTTATTGCAATGATGACAGGAGTTCCAGTACAGCGTATAGCCCAAAACGAAGGCACTCGTCTGCTCAAGATGGAGGAAGAGCTGGCGGGCACAGTCATTGGCCAGGATGCAGCCATCAAGAAGATATGTAAGGCCATACGTCGCAACCGTGCAGGATTGAAAGATCCAAACAAACCCATAGGAACATTCATTTTCCTTGGTCCTACGGGTGTAGGAAAGACATATCTGACCAAGGTGTTGGCCAAATATCTGTTCGATAGCGAGCAGTCGATGATACGCATTGACATGAGTGAGTACATGGAGAAATTTGCCGTGTCTCGTCTTATTGGAGCTCCTCCGGGATACGTTGGCTATGAGGAGGGTGGCCAGCTTACAGAGAAGGTGCGTCGTAAACCATACTCAATCATCTTGTTGGATGAAATAGAAAAAGCTCATCCTGATGTGTTTAATGTCCTTCTTCAAGTGCTTGACGACGGTCAGCTAACCGACGGCTTGGGCCGCAAGGTGGACTTCAAGAACACAATAATAATTATGACATCAAACATAGGAAGTCGTCAGCTAAAAGATTTCGGAACTGGCGTGGGCTTCAGTACTACAGCCCGTGAATCGGAGAAATCGGAGATGGAGCGTGATGTTATCGAGAAGTCTTTGAAGAAATCGTTCGCTCCCGAGTTTCTTAATCGAATAGATGATATCATCTATTTTAATAGTCTTCAACGTGAAGATATACATAAAATTATCGACGTTGAGTTGAAGGGCTTGTTTAAGCGAATTAAGACTATGGGATATGATATAACCATCGACGAGGCCGCCAAGGATTTCCTGGTCAAGAAAGGCTGGGACGCTCAATATGGTGCACGTCCGCTTAAGCGTGCCATACAACGTTATATAGAGGATGACTTGGCTGAGGAGATTATCAAGGCTGACATTTTGACAGGCGACACCATCCATGTAACGACATCAAGCACGGAAGGCGACAAGGACTCCCCCGCCCTCGACAAGGAAAAAATCATATTCGAGATAGAAAAAGGCGAGGCTTCTCGCCAACTCAGCGAAGTGATTAATGAGAGCATTGAGGAGGAACTGGTTGAGGTGAATTGATTATTGAATAAGAATCAATAATCATTATTTAGAATTCAAAATTGCACTATGGTCTCCAATCCGCAGATAGAACTTGCCAGGCGTTATGTAGAGCAGACAAATGTCTCCGTATTCTTGACAGGCAAGGCTGGTACGGGAAAGACCACTTTTCTGCGTGAAGTGGCAGCGCAGTGCCCCAAGCGTCATGCCATTGTGGCTCCGACTGGAGTCGCGGCCATAAATGCCGGCGGCGTAACTATACACTCATTCTTTCAGTTGCCTTTCGACCCCTATCTGCCAGATGTCAAAGACCTGGTAACAGAGTATCAGTTACCCGAAAGGCGCAAATCGGTAAGCAAGAACAAGATAAATATTATCCGCACACTTGAACTTCTTATCATCGACGAGATTTCAATGGTGCGTGCCGACTTGCTTGATGCCATTGACATGACACTGCGTCGCTATCGTCGCAGCAGCCGTCCGTTCGGTGGACTGCAGTTGTTGCTGATTGGCGATGTGCATCAGCTCTCGCCGGTTGTCACTGAGAATGAAAGGCCATTTATTGAGAAAGTCTACCCTTCTCCTTATTTTTTCTCCAGCAAGGCGTTGCAAAAGGTTTCGTATGTTACCATAGAACTCACGACTGTCTATCGGCAGCAAGACAAGACTTTTGTCGACATCCTCAACCATGTCAGGGATAACAATATAGACCGGGATACGCTTCGAGTCCTCAACAGCCGTGTTGGCGTAAAGCAAAAGGATGCCATCACACTCACCACACATAACCGACAGGCCGATGCAATAAACCTTCGTCACATGAAGGCATTGAATGGCGAGAGCCGATGTTTTGAGGCCAAGGTAAAGGGCAATTACCCCGAGAAATCATACCCTTGCGACAAATCGCTTGAATTAAAGGTCGGCGAGCGTGTTATGTTTATCAAGAACGACACTTCCGGTGGCCATCGCTACTATAATGGCAAGCTGGCCAACGTAACAGGATTTATCCAGACCGATGACGGCACTTATATTGAAGTCGTTGACGATGACGGCGACATCATCCGTGTCGGTCGCGAGGTATGGGAGAACCTCAAATATGAGATGGACCCCAAAACCAACGAGATTGTGCAGGAGCTTGACGGCACTTTCAGCCAGTATCCTTTGCAGGCTGCGTGGGCTGTCACCATTCACAAGGCACAGGGACTCACTTTCGACCGTGTTGTTATCGATGCCGCCGATGCCTTTGCCTTCGGCCAGGTTTATGTGGCTCTCAGCCGTTGCCGTTCGCTCGAAGGCTTGTCGCTCTCCTCTCCTATCACATCCAGTGTTGCGTTTGACGACGATTCCGTGTCGCAATTCATTTCAGAACAGCCCACTTTCGAGCAGACTCTGGAGTCGGCCGATGACTATGAACGTCAGTACCGTATAGATAAACTTATGGAGCTTTTCGATATCAACGAACTAGTCCATTGGCTAGACCGTCTGCGGGGACCGTACAACAAGTTGAAAAACATCTATCCGGATAAGCTTCGTTCGCTTGGCGAACAGATTGACGCTGTTGTCGACTTGCAAAGCGTCAGCGAGCGGTTCAAGGGACAACTGATGCGCCTGGATGTCGAATCGCAGAACGTTCGTGCCCGTAAGGGTGCTGAATACTATGAAAAGCAGTTGACACTTCTAAATACTAAGCTGACCGATATTCTCGACATTGATATTGATAACAAGGAAACCTTCAAAGCCATCAAAGAAATCAGCGACCAGTTGGCAGAAATCCTGTCAATCAAGTTTGCCTGTCTGCATGCGGTGGTAAAGGATGGCTACAGTGTTGCCGTAGTGCAGCATGCGAAGGTAGACCAATTGATGGCCGGCGAGATGAAGACAACGCGGAAGAAAGGTAAGAAGCAGTCTGGAAACGAGGATTTCAACGCAGACCTGGCCACATTGTTGCGCCGTTGGCGTGCCAGCAAGGCCAAAGAGGAAGGTTTGCCACCCTATATGGTATTGCAGCAGAAAGCCTTGCAATCCATCGCCACCAATATGCCACAGACACCATCGCAGTTAAAACAACAACTTGGTGTTGGTGCCAAAACCATTGAAAAATACGGCAAAGAAATCCTTGATATTGTTATGGATTTCATCGCCAGCGGACAATGAAAGCAGCACCAAACAATCTTATTTTAAAGTCGGCCAAACTTGGCTTTGTTGGGTTTGACGCGGTGCATCTCCCAGGTATCTTTGCGGCCGTTGGGATAGGTGTAGGACCAGATAAACCATTCGTTGTCGAGTCGCTCGATGTCGAAGGAAAACCAACGGTCGGAACGAGGAGTGGAACGTCCCACCAGTTTTTTGCTGAAATCAGAATACCATTCCAACGGAAATTCATTTACGGCATCCATGACAAAGCCTTCAGCCATTTCGTTGAAAAGAAACTTGTCATTCTCCACACGCCAGCGACCTTTACAGCAGTAGTGATAGTCAAACGGGACCCTTGTTGCAGAATCAGCTGGAGTCCAGTAGTGCGTTTGATATGCGGTGTCGTAATAGGTGCCATCGTCATAAAAAATCAAAACGCCAGTCTCGTCACAGTGCATGTCTCCCCCGCCCTTCGGTGACGGATAATCCCATGAATGAGAGTATTTGTAATAACCAGGTATTTTCTTTTCAGCCTTTGCAAACTTGCCATGAACGCCACATGCAGAGAGTAAAAAGGCAAACGATAGGATTGCCGCAAGAATGTAATATTGCTTATTATATGCCATAGTCGATTGTTTATACGGGATTATACTGCGTTTTCTGTCAAAAATGAGTGTACAGTAATAGCAATCAGTTATTATTTTTCCATTTTCTAATTACTTTTCCTGTTTTGTCGATGTACATTTCCGTGCCTGTCTCCCATTCCCCTAGTCTTACATATGCCAAGCCGTTGTAAAAACCGCCAGCCACGTCATACTTCGCTCCAATCACCACTTTACCGTTTTTGTCGATATATCCACATTTCCCATTGTCCTTAAATACTGCCATACCGTCACAGAATTTGCTTACATAGCTGAATTGCGGTTCAATGACTATTTTGCCACTTTCGTCGATAAAGCCCCATTTGCCACGAATCTTTACAGTCGCCAAACCTTCACTAAAATCCCCAATAACTTCATATTGTGAATTATAAAGAAATGTACCGCTTTTGTCAATATAATGCCAATTAACTCTAAAAGGAGTGCCAATGTTCACTTCTGCCCGGCCGTTTTCGAAAGGCTTTGCATCAGTATATTGTGGCTCAATTACAATTCTTCCACTTTTGTCTATATATCCCTTTTTTTTCATTTTGTCATATATGATGCTCACTATCGCCATACCCTCGCTGAAATAACCTGCGCCATCAAATTGAGGCGCAATAACCATCTCGCCTTTGGTATTGATAAAACCCTCTTTGTCACCAACTTTAACCGATGCGAGACCTTCACTGAACTTTCCTGCCTCATTATACTGTGGCTCAATAACCATTTTGCCACTTCGGTCAATATATCCCCACTTTGGAGAACCATATTCTCCCGTATTCACTGCTGCCAAGCCTTCACTGAATTCTCTTGCATCGATAAACTGAGGTTTGCGTACGATGTTACCGTTTTTGTCCACATAGCCATATATAGCAACCCCCATATCATCATATTCATTGTCATACATATGATTCCACACCATCGCCATTCCGTCTTTGAATGCTGACACACCGGAAAACTGAGGAACAACAATCACTTTGCCAGTCTCGTCAATGAATCCGCACTTTTCTCCAATCTTGACTTCCGCCAAACCTTCGGTGAAATAGCTTGCATAGTCATAGCGAGGCTTTATAACTGTCTTGCCGGTATTGTCCATATAGCCCCATTTGCCGTTTTCATATATGGGAAACAGAGGCGACGAACCATTATGTTTGTCTATCCCTATGAACGAAAAACATAAAAATGTGATGGCAAAAACAGCCGCCAAAATAAATACATTGGGAATTCGATTCCTTTTCATTACAATTCAATTTTAGATTGTTTTAAATAAAGGGGAAAGCCAGTGTGGGCTTTCCCCTATCCTGTTTTTTGACTGTTTGAGGGCGTACACAGGGGTACGCCCTTACGGGTTTATTCAGCAGGCCATACGGGCTGCAGATTGCGGTCGCCGTATGCGTCGTCAATCTTGCTGATTGTCGGCCAGTACTTGTCACCGTGCTCTTGCGGGAAAGCGGCCACCTTGCGGCTGTACGGATAGTTCCATTCGTCGGCGCAGACAACCTGCATGGTGTGCGGTGCGTTGGCGATGGGGTTGTTATGCTCGTCGTACTTGCCGGTCATAATGTCGTCAATCTCCTGACGGATGTTGATCATAGCGTCGCAGAAACGGTCTAGTTCGCTGAGCGGCTCGCTTTCGGTGGGTTCCACCATAAGGGTGTTGTGGACCGGGAATGCCACCGTGGGAGCATGGAAGCCATAGTCGTCCAAGCGGCGGGCGATGTCACCGACACCGACCTTGAGGCTGAATTCGGCAAAGTCGACAATCATCTCATGTCCGCACATGCCGTTGCGGTTGGTGTAGAGTATCTTGTAATATTTCTGCAAGCGAGCGCGCAGGTAGTTGGCGTTGAGGATGGCGTGTTTTGTTGCCTCAGTCAAGCCGTTGCCGCCAAGCATCAGCAGGTAGCCGTAGGTGATGGGGAACAGCAGGAAGTTGCCGAACGGAGCGGCAGCCATGGCGTTGCCCTTGCTTCCTCCAACAGGAACTACACTATGTTTAGGCAGGAAGTCAACCAATTTTGCGCTGACAGCGATAGGACCGACACCCGAGCCGCCACCGCCGTGAGGACCTGCGAAGGTCTTGTGCAGGTTGAGGTGGCATACGTCGGCACCCATACGTCCCGGCGAGGTGATGCCAACCTGGGCGTTCATATTGGCACCGTCCATGTAGACGAGGCCGCCGGCAGCGTGGATAATGTCTACAATCTCGAGGATGCCTTCTTCGAAAGCACCGTGGGTTGACGGATAGGTAATCATGATGCAGCTGAGGTTGTCCTTGTATTGGGCTACCTTTTCTTTCAGGTCGTCGATATCAACATCGCCCTTGTCGTTGCATTTAACCACGACCACAGTCATACCTGCCTTGGCAGCAGATGCGGGGTTGGTGCCGTGAGCCGATGCAGGAATGAGGCATACGTTACGCTGCGGGTTGCCGCAGTCGATATGGTAGTTGCGGATGACGGTGAGGCCGCTATATTCGCCTGCTGAACCCGAGTTGGGCTGCAGCGAAACACCAGCGAAGCCAGTGATGATAGCCAGCATATCCTCCATCTCCTTGATCATCTGGAGAGAACCTTCAGCCTGGTCGGCGGGAGCGAAGGGGTGCATGCCTGCGAAACGGCTCCAGCTCAGCGGCAACATCTCGGCGGCGGCGTTGAGCTTCATAGTGCAGCTTCCCAGCGGAATCATGGCGCGGTTGAGGCTGAGGTCTTTAACCTCTAGCTTCTTCATGTAGCGCATCATTTCTGTCTCGCTGTGATATTTATTGAAGACACTATGTGTCAAATATTTGCTGGTGCGGAGCATATTCTGCGGTATGTCGCTGAAGCAGGTGCAGCAACCCTTACCGTCGCATTTGAGCAGTTCAGGCTCCTTGCCGGCGGCCTTGGCCAGGACAGTAATGATGGCGTTGATGTCGTCCTTCGAAGTGGTTTCGTCGAGGCTGATGCCGATGCACTCCTCGCAGATATAGCGGAAGTTGATTTCGTGTTCGAGAGCCACCTTCTTCACAACGTCGGTCTTGACGGGGCATTGCAGTGCCAGCGTGTCGAAGAAGACGCGGTTGTGCTGCTTGTAGCCGTATTTCTCAAGCTCTTTGGCCAAGACTCCGGCCATGGCGTGGATATTGGCAGCGATGTTGCGGATGCCTTCGGGACCGTGCCATGCGGCATAGAAACCGCTCATGATGGCTTGCAGAGCCGAGGCAGTGCAGATGTTCGAAGTTGCTTTTTCGCGTTTGATATGCTGTTCACGCATACCGAGAGCCATACGGAGGGCGGGATTGCCCTTGACGTCGACACTCCATCCGATGATACGGCCGGGGAAGCTGCGTTTGAAGGCCTCGGTGACGGCGAAGAATCCTGCGTGGGGACCGCCGAAGCCCATAGGCAGACCAAAACGTTGGTTGCTACCGAAAGCGCAGTCGGCACCCATCTCGCCAGGAGTCTTGAGCAGTGCCAGAGCCATAAGGTCGGTGGCGACACCGACAAAGATACCAAGTTCGTGAGCCTTGGCGATGAAGTCAGTGTAGTCGGCTACCTCACCAAACTGGTTGGGGTATTGCACTATGGCACCGAAGAAAGTGTTGTCGAGCTGAATCTCGGAAGCCTTTCCGACGACAATCTCTATTCCACGGGGAGCGGCATTGGTACGCATAACGTCGAGGGTCTGCGGGAAGATGCAGTCGTCGACAAAGATTTTGTGGACATTGTCCTTTACAGCCTGACGGCTGCGGCTGTTGTAGAACATGATCATGCACTCGCCGCCAGCTGTTGCCTCGTCGAGCAGGGAGGCGTTGGCAAGAGGCATACCTGTCATGTCGCTGACCATTGTCTGGTAAGTCATCAGAGCCTCGAGACGACCCTGGCTGATTTCAGTCTGATAAGGTGTGTATGCGGTGTACCAGCCAGCATTTTCAAAAACATTGCGCTGAATGACAGCGGGAGTTATCGTGCCGTAATAGCCCATGCCGATGTAGTTTTTGAACATCTTGTTTTTCTGTGCAAGGGCGCGGCAGCGGTTTAAGAATTCGAATTCATTGATTCCGTCGGCGATGGGCATCGGCTTGTCCAGGCGGATGGCCTTGGGGACAGCCTTGTCAATTAGTTCTTCCATAGAGGAAACGCCGATGGTTTTAAGCATTTTTTCTTCGTCAGCGGCATTGGAAACGCCATTGTGACGAGCGGTGAAATTATTGGTAATCATCGTTTAATAAATTATTATTATATATTTATATTCCTTATTTAAAGCCACAAAGATACAAATTATTTTCCGTATAGCAATAAAATATCTTATTTTGCTCTGCGTTATTTTAGCAAATTGTATATTGATGCATTAATCTTTCTTTGACTTTGGCTTTCCTCTCTTTACAGACGCTGTGTCAACACTCTTAATATCAATTTTTTCCTTGTCAATAGGTCATCTTCTCCATATCAACAATAGAACCATGAAAAAAATAATCAACCCCTGGATTGGAAAAGACAAATACAACTGTTTTGGATGCTCGCCCGACAACCCTATCGGTCTTCACATGGATTTCTTTGAAGACGGCGACGACATAGTGAGTCTATGGCATCCCCAGCATCACTATCAGGGTTGGATAGACACTATGCATGGTGGTATATTGGCTACATTGATTGACGAGACGTGCGGTTGGGTGGTGTCACGCAAACGGCAGTGTAGTGGTTTTACGACGCAGTTGAACCTCAAATACAGGAAATCAGTGTCGTCCAACGACCCGCTTGTTACAATTCGTGCTTCCATTATTGAACAAAGACGCAATCTTCTTTTCATTCATGCCACGTTGACCAATGCAGCGGGAGAATTGTGTGTGGAGGGAGACGTCACATATTTCCTTCTCAACGAAGAAAAATCCAAGTCGATGGGTTTCACTTACTGTGCTGTGGAAGGAGAATAGTTTAAAAAAAAATCACGTCATGTGTAAATTTTTTCCTCTTTTTGTTACAAATGGGAAAAAGAAAAAGACTTTTAATGTATAAAAAGAAACATACCCATTAAAATTAACCACCTTCACTCATGAAAAAAATAATTCTTTTAGCGATTGTACTGATTCCTTTTCTGGCCATGGCGCAGGGAACGCATCTCTCGAAACAGCAAAGCAAGAAAAACATTTCCAAGCTGGCGAAACTGTGCAATAAATACTATTCGGTCGGATACATCTCCGACAGCATTTTTCTTGTAAGGGATAATGGAAATGATGGTCTGATAGACCTGGATGGAAACGTCGTCTTCCCGTTTGATTATAGAATCATCGTACAGGATGAGTCTGATCTGTTGGTGGTTGAGAACGATTCCCTTATGGGGGTCATCGACAGGCAGGGACAATGGGTTCTGCCAGTGGAATATGTGGGCCCGCCGTCCTGTGCATGTCACAGGAACCATATGTTTTATGATGGCACGATGTATTTCGCTAAAAACGGCAAAACAGGATTGATGGACGCAAAAGGCAACATTCTGCTGCCGTGTAAGTTTGAAGGTGAAGTGTCTATCGACAAAGGAACAGGACTGGTAAAACTATGGCAGTGGCATGATGAAGAGGAATTTTATGGGGTTTATCTTACCGACACTGAAGGCAAAACCATTGCTGGTCCTTATGATTTTATAGGCGATTTTGCATGTGGACGTGCTTTGATAAGACAAAGTGTCAACGACGGATACGGATATATCGACACCAAAGGGCGTGAAGTGATTCCTTGCGTTTATGATAATGCGTCGGTATTCAAGAATGGATGGGCCTATGTTATTAATGACAATACAGGCAGTATTATCGATACCATGGGCAACGTCGTTCTCAATTTTGATATCGACTCTATTACTTCAATTCAGACGTTGGATGACTTCGATTTTGCCGTCGCGTCGCGTAACAGAAGTTATGGGGCTTTGGACCCAAAGGGAAACGTGATTATTCCGTTCATTTACGAATGGTATTGGAAAATCAATGATACTTATATGGTCATGTGCGGCGAGAATTCAGACGATGTGTACAACAGAAAAGGTCATTTGGTTGCACAGTTCGACAATATCCAATGGTCAGAAGATGAATATAAGGAATGTATTAATAATAAAGTTTTCGCTGTCAACAAGGACTCTCTGTGGGGCTTTGTAGACAGTGACATGAATCTTATCATCCCATATCGTTACAAGAATGCTGATTATCCGATATCAGACCAATATTGTGAAGTAACTATGGACGACGATGAAAAGGCAATTATTGACCTGTCGGGCAACATCGTTGTCAAAGGGCCGTACCAGTGGCTTTATCCTGTGGGCAGGGACTTGTTCAGCTTTGTCTCATATAGTCACGGCAAGGGCAGAGACCGTGTCAGCATATACGGATATGTTGACAGATATGGCAACAGCACTGCAAGCAAGAAAGAGATGAAGTTGATGAAGGCGTGGATGGACGAATGGATGAAGTCCGATAATTAAAACAATAAAAATGCGATTCTTTAAACTATTGACTCTCTGTGTGTCCTTGTTGGCTGTTTTGCCAGCCTATGCCAACGACGGCGTTTACTATACAAGAGGCAACCATCTGGTGCCGTTGCAGGAAACAGATATTAGCATCCGTCGTGAAGTGCTGACCATCAGCCTGATGGACAACGGCTATGCACGCGTGGACGTTCAGTACGAGTTTTGGAACCCGGGCAGCGACGTGAAACGAGTGGTTATGGGCTTTGAGGCAGACCCGCCTTACAACGACAACTACAAGTTTTACCCTGATGGCGTGCACCCCAACATCAGGGATTTCTCGGTTGAGATGAACGGCCGCATGCTCGCCTACCGCAATGCAGCATGTTTGCGCGACACCCTTCCGCTGATCATGATAGACACCACGAAGCGCTACTATGTGTTCGACAACAACTGGATTTATGACGTGAGCAACGACGACGGCAACGAACCGTTTGACATAGACGCTGGCTTTCCATTCACCTATGTTTACTATTTCGACGCTGAGTTCAAGCCAGGGCTCAACAGAGTGCACCATACCTACTCCTACCGCATGTCGTATATAGCAGGTATCCCCTACCAAGTTGACTACAAACTTACTCCTGCATCTCGATGGGCAGGCGGCAAGATTGACGATTTCACCCTTGTGGTGCGTGCCGACAACACCGCCAAGCATTTCATGATGTCTACATTGCCGTTCCCAGAGGCCGAATTCAAGGTGGTTGAAGGCATGGGCAAGATTCGCAAAAAGAATACCTTTTACGGAAGTGGCTGTGAATTTTCGCTTCGCAATGGCGCAGTGCAGCTGCATCTCAACGATTTTAGCCCACAGGAGGAATTGTGCATATTTAGTATATATGTATATAGCAACAATAATCAGTATGGCTATTCCTACGACCGTTCAACAGACATGTATCTGTGGTACGACATGAACAACAACAACAACAACTCGATCGACAAGGCCTTTCTGAAACGTATTGCGCGCAACCTGCCCTACGCAAACCGAGGCCATGTGTTCAGCGATCCCAAGCTCAAGGAATATTTCGAGTCTCTATGGTGGTACATGCCCGACCCCGACTACAAAGACTCCACCGACGATTTCACCGATGTCGACTACAAATATATAAATGCAAAATTTGAATAATATGATACTTGACGAGAATAACAAGCAGAAATACCCGTCGATGAATACGGGAGTGACTGACACATCATTAAAGTGTAAGTTCTTTATAAGTACATTATTCTTTGCCTTGATTATGTGGTGCAGCCCATGTCAAAGCTGCTATGCCCAAACCTCAGATAGTGTAGATTTGGCGAGGTTTGACAAAGAAACTGCCGATTACTTCCTTGACTTGTTCGAGGAGTGGAGCAAACGGGAAATTGACAACAAACAAAAAATCCAAAGTTCTTCACTTTGGGAGACATATACTCGGCATATCGTAGGATCGGTCGTGGATGCAACCAATAATAAACCAATAGAAAATGCCAAGCTGGAACTGCTAAGGAAAGATGATTCGTCGTTTGTCTGTTCGACGACAACCAATAGTGAAGGCAAGTATGGTCTGTCGTTCCCTCAATTAACCCACAACGACGGATCTCTTGTGTTATTTATGCTGAGGATTACGGCCGATGGCTATCAATCTCTTTGTATTGGTGTGGATATGTCGATGATAATTGAGTATCAGTCCATCTACCCGCCTATACCGAGTATTTTCCCCTTGAAGCCAATAGATAAAGAGGTTCCATATAAAAAAACGAAAGGTACAGAACAGAGACGATGATATGATGATAAGCGAAAATACATCAAAAATGCAAAGAATGAGTCACTATACCAAAAGGAAATAAGATGGAGCAAGAACCAGTTTTAAACGCTCATAATAAAGAAGTGTTTCCGCCGATGCATACGGGAGGAATGGACTCGTCCTTAACATTAGGACGCTTTTTCGCTTGGTTGTTGAGATATTGGTGGATACCTGTCTGTGTGACAATGCTGTGCTATTTGTTCAATTTGGCAGGCGATTTCTATTCGTATGCCAATAATTCAGACTATTTTATTGATTGGGTTCCATTTACTCAATTGTCGATTATAATAGGCTGCCTTTCTTTTTTGTGGAGAGGTACGGCTTTTTTTATGGCATTGGCTAAAAAGAAATGGAAAATTGCAATTCTTTTGTTTCTGTTTCATTTGTTGTGCTGGGTGCTTTTCTACTTTGTGAATCTGCGATATTATCCATATAGCGAATTATAGAAATATATCAGTTATGGAACAAGAACCTGTTTTAAACGCTCACAATAAAGAGGAGTTTCCGCCGATGCATACGGGAGGATTGGACACACCCTTAAAAAACAAATTGAAGATAGGCTCTTTTATAATGGCTGTGTTCCTGATGAGCCTTGCAGGTTGCCAACAACCACAGGCGGATAACGGGGATTCTGTTACGGCATCACATATTGTTGACTCCACTTTTCTTCAAGACACCATTGACGGTTGGCTTACTCCATATATTTCAATCAGCAAAGTAATTGAGTGTTGGGGTGACCCTGATTCGTTATCGGAGGCAGTGGTCTTGGAGTATGATGGAGCACTTCACAAGTCCTGGTTCTATCAGAAAAAGAATGTGAGGATTGATGTTTATGGAGATTCTGCAGAGGTGGCTAAGACAAGATTGGCTCTTTCTGTGGAAGGAATAGCTGTTACGGGACCGACGGATTGCCAAATGAGCCATTCAATAAGCATTGGCGACGACCGAGAAAGATTGGAACAGATATATCATGGAGTTATCAATGCCGAATACTCAAATGATCAGCAACTCTCTCTTGGAAACCAAATGCCATATTGGGGTGTGATTTATTTCTTTGAAGAGGGGAAATTGGTGGGGATGTACAATGGATCTATGGCAGAATAATATACTAAACAGATATGGAACAAGAACCGATGCTTAACGAGCATAACCTTGCAGAAAGCGAGAGCAGAGCAAATCCCATTTGCTTTGCCGAGCCAAAGCAAGGTCATGAACTTAATGCTCATAACAAGCAAGAGTACCCGCCGATGCATACGGCGGAAAAGAAAACATCTTTAATAAGAAGGGGTATAGTATTTTTACTTCTATCGTTGATTGCCACTAATGCATCTGCCCAAGACAGGATGTTCCCGTCAAAAGTATATGCCGATGAAGCGCTTCGAGGATATGAAACAGCGTTATTTGACTACTTTAACATTAGCAAGGCTAATAAATTTGCCTGCCTTGTCAAACCCTCCTATAATGGACAGTATTGTCTTTCTTATAATCAGAGAGACAATTTGTTGATATTAAAACGGGCAAAAAAGAACATTTGGTCTGAACAGGGATGGACTTATCCGCTCGACAGCCAATTAAGAAATCCTGGCAAAAAAGTTGATGCGGAAGAGTATTCTCTGCAAATTAGCGACAGCTTGGCCGATTCATTGCAAGTGATGTTTGCTTCGGCCATACTCACCTCTTCTCTCATAGGTGACACATTGGGTGGTCTTGGTGGAGTGACCTATCAGTTTATGCTCAGTCCTCGCTATTCTTCTTGGGGAGCTGTTTGTTGGTCTCCCAAAGAGAGCACCAATTGTGGACAAGCAGTAGCCATCATCGAGAAACTCTGCAAGTATGTGGAAACTGGCGACAAAGAGGCAGCGGAGAATCTTATTGGAGAAATTGTCAGGGTTACAAATCTTTTTAGGCAATATTATCCTGCTGGTTATAGGCACGAGAAAACATTCTGCATATAATTTCCCATTAGATAATACTCATCAGCAATAATAACAGAAATTATGGAACAAGAACCTGTTTTAAACGCTCATAATAAAGAGGAATACCCGCCGATGCATACGGGAGGAACTGGCACGCCCTTAACATATTGGGGTGTTCTATGTTTTTTGACGGCATTGATATTATTCGCAGGATGTGCCTCGCGGAGCAAAGAAGCAAAAAACAATGGCTTTTGTCCGACATTCCTCTATGAAGGTCAACTTGTTGATTCTAATGGGACATCCCCGAATATTAGCATCTCGTTAATGACATTGTTGGACTCCACCATTGTTGGTTCTTACTACTACGATACGCT
>JAGCVI010000011.1 GCA_017962445.1 Bacteroidales bacterium | reverse complement strand
GGGTTTAAGTTGAAGGACGGAAGCCCCGCTTCGGCACGTGCGTTCCTGGATTTGGGGAACGCTGCCGGCACGGCCTTCGATACTGCATTTCTGGAACGGGTTGACCAGCATTTCAGCCAGATAGACACCGCCTCGCTTGCGTGGCTCATCCTGTCCCAAATCGGCTCTGCCGTCGACAGCGTGGATTTCCCGATTGGCTACATGGATGACAGCCGCCGCACCGTGGCGAAGTTGCCGGGAACCAGGATGGACTTTGCAGGTTTGGATTGCGACATTCTGCTCGGCAACAACTTCTTCAGACACTTCAAAATCATCTTCGACTACAAGAACAATATGTTTTATCTGAAACGTAACGAGCAATGAAGAATCATTACCTCACGATATATCCAATGAATCTGAGGGGTACTGAAGTAAAGAAATTGATAAATAAAAAATCTATGCGAATCATCAAATAAAGTCTCATTCAAGAGTGCGCCGTTGAATGGGACTATAAACAAAGAAAGATGCCTTGTGGGGGAAACTGCCATCGCCGTAGGAAAGCATAACAGCCTTTCCCCACTCCCTGCACCTTAGGCATAATTTATATGCTCTATTAACAATAACGAGAGATTAGGGAAATTATTTTATGGGACAAGAATTTGTTTGCATTCTTGCCCATAAAGCACAAAAAAAACAAACCGAAAACGCTGTGCAAGGTGCCAGCGCGCTCCGCGACAGGGAGAGGTGGTATTATTTTAACAATTACAAAATGCAAAATCTCAAATTGAATGAGTTGAGTAAACAAGAAATGAGCCAAATTACTGGAGGACGTGACTCTGGGTATAGAAATATCAATGGCCACACAGCAAAGGTTTCCTATGAACCATATATAATAATCCGTAAAGATGGCATATATGAAGCCGGTTACACGGTCTATTGTGTCTGTGGGTGTGTGTATGCAAATCGGGGTGGTTCTTCTACTGATGCGAACCATTCTGCAAACGATGCAGGAAGTCTCAGGTCGTATTAACTGAGATCTCTTCATTGATGGAGATGGAGCCCGCCCCATCTCCATCAATAACAATATTACATATAATCATTTGACCCAATAATAATTCTTATGGTACCAAAAATCCTTACCATTGGGGCATCTATATTGCTATTAACATCATGTTTGGGACAGCCCCCCAAAATAACTAATCAGCAAAAATATTATTGCACAGATACTATCTCATTTAGCATTGACACCAACGTCATCTCCAGAGACTATAATCACCTCCTTTGTGATGTCGATGTCAATGGACTCAAAGTTGGAAATGTGTTGATTGATAACGGTTGTCGCTATATGGTTCTCCACTCTGAACTTGCCTCGTTGTTGGATGCTAGTTTTGTACCTTTCGACTCATCGTTGTGGACATCCTTAGATGTGCGTCACGGCTATTGCGAAGGCTATCTCGCTCAAGGTCTTGTGTTCAATATCGGTCATACGGCATACGCGGTAGACACCGTTGAAATATCGGACAGAAGGTCTATTTTCCGCAAGTCGAACATCAGAGCCATCATTGGACGCGATTTCTTTGAGAACTATGTCGTGGAACTTGATTTCAAAAACAACATCATGATATTTGGCAATCAGTTGCCTGCCAAGACCGACGACTATCTTGCCATTCCGATGGAGCCGTGTGGAGGGCCGCACCTCACCATGTTGCGTGTCATCAAGGTGGATGGTTTCAAGCAGAAGAACGGTCGGCCGATGCAAGCTCGACTATGCTTGGACTTGGGTTGTGGTGAAACTTCCTACGACGAGACATTCCTTCATTGCGTAGACCAGCACTTCAGCCAACTCGATACGACATCAATGGCTTATCTCGTCATGAACACCATCGGTGTGGCCATCGACAGCGTTGGTTTCCCGTGTTATTATGAAGAGAAGAGCGGCAAAAGAGTCCGGACACCAGGTCCATCAGCCAAGATAATCGGGGAATCCCTGAAATCAGATATCCTGCTCGGCAACAATTTCTTTAGCCATTTTAACGTCATCTTTGACTACAAGAACAATATGTTATATCTGAAGAGGAACGAATAATACAGCCCCGACCGCTTTTGAAACCGCCTGTCGCTGGTATGCCGTCGGCTCTGCCGACAACGTGCGAAAGGGCGAAACGGTTTTGAAAACGTCCAGAAAGGCTGTCGCGGGGGCCAAATGGTTTTGAAAGGCGGTGAAAAGAGTGTCGCAAGGGCCAAATGAAAATAAAAACGGCTGAAAAGAGTGTTTTCGGGGCCTTTCAAATTTGAAACACGGTAAAAAGAGATTTTTCACCCTCCCCAAATATTGAATCATGGATACAGCGAGGCCCGCGACGTTCCGTCGCGGGCCTCGCTGTATTTAGTTGTTTACGACATCAACCCTTGCGCCCACTGTGGAATGTCGTCAGTGTAGCGTTTGATGATGGCTCCGTCGGCGAAACGGAAGAGGATGCGTGCCTCGTGGCCATCAACGGAATTGTCGTAAAGATATACGCGGTCGGCGATGGCGGTGGCAACCTTGCAATTGATGATGGACTTCTGGTAGCGTGAGATAATCTTGGCGATGGGGACATCGTGGCCGCCTTTCATCACACGTCCGGCGATACGGGCTGCGTTAATCATGGGCGACTCGGTGCAGACAAAGAACAGGCGGATGAAGAATCCTGCCTGTTTGGCACGACTGATGAAGTCCAACTTGTCGTCGGCAGAGAAAACGGTCTCGAAAATCATGCTCTGCTTATCAGCCAAACAACGCTCGCGCCAGTCGGCACAGTATTCGGCAGCTTGCCTCACAGCCTCAGCCGAGTTCCAATCGCCGAAACGTTCCTGCGCCACTTGGTCGGGGTTGATATATACCGAGTTTTCCAGCCACTCATGGTGCAGTATCTGAGACGTGATGGTGGTTTTGCCAGAGCCATTGGGTCCGGCAATGATTATCAAGACGGGACGATGGATGTTTTCGCTCATAGCACAGCAATCTTGCGTTGCATCATGGCGCTGATTTCCGCAAAGTAGTCAGTCAACGCTTTGTTTGTGGATGCCGTGGCCTCGGCAGCAGCCTCTTTCATGATAGCGGAAAGCATCTCGTCGGTGGGCTCTTCCATCGAGGTGAGGCGATAAGAATTTAGCTCTTTCTCTGACATAGTCGATATTTTGTTGTAATAACGCAATATTTGGATAAATATTGCATAACAACATAAAGAAAGGCTTGAGCCGTTGGACTCAAGCCTTTGCTTTTCGTTTTAAAGTGAGATGCAGACGAGACGTCTGCGTTCCCAGTATTAACCCTCGTAGAAGGGCATCTTGACGGTGACGGCCTTGAGGAGTTTCTCGCGGATCTTGATGTAGATCTCGGTGCCGGTCTTGGCATATTCGGCGCAGATGAGGGCGGTGCCGATGTTCTTGCCGGTGCTGGGGCTGG
>JAGCVI010000010.1 GCA_017962445.1 Bacteroidales bacterium | reverse complement strand
CTCATCCCGTTCGGCTTCAGTTAACTGAAAACGAAATGATTCTGGGAAACGAGCCCTATTTCGTTTTACTTGCTCATTCAGTCGGCTTGTAGTTACACCATAAAGCATAGCCAAGTCGCGGTCAATCATTACCTGCACACCTCGGATACTAAAAATCATATTCTCAATTCCTGAAATGTCAACAGACTTATCACAATTTGTGATATGTTCTTCGAACCGAAAACAAATGGATAAAGTAGCGTATGACAAGATTGCATATTTAACTATTATTCTTATTTTTGCACCGAGGCTGAAAGCTGACTGCTGAAAGCCAAAAATCGCATCAAAACAATCCTGTTCATGGTCTTAAACTACCAAATATCCAGTCACGAAACAATGGAGCGAGCCATCTGCGAGTTGGGCATCGTCCCGTTTTTCACCAGCGCCATTCCGGGCTATTCCATTAAGGAACTCACACAGCCTGGGTTTTGGTTTGACGGCGAGGAGGACTCGCTCGGGCCGTGGGACTGGAAGATCGACTGCCTCCAAAACGGCGGCATCGCGTATGGGAAGTTCCTCTGCGGGGGAAAAGCCGCCTTTGCGACGGTTCCATTCTACCGCGAACTGATGAACGTCCGACGCGCCACGACTACGCCCGATAAGAACGGCGAGCGCATCATGGAGTATCTCGAAAAACAAGGCAGCATCACCATCAAGGAGGTACGTGTCTTGCTTGGCGTGAAAAAAGGCCAAGCTGACGCGGCCATAGGCAAGCTGATGCAGCAGTGCCGAGTCATCACTGGAGCCATCGAACGGGTGTATCGAGGGCCTGAACAGGTTTACAACGGTTGGCAAGTGTCGTATTTCTGCACGCCCGAGTCGCTGTTCGAAGACTTCACCACACTCCACACCGACCACACCCCTGAGGAATCGTTGGAGTTTTTAATCGACCACATCACAAAACTGACAGGAGGAATGGCTTCACGAAAGCAGGTCCTGAAGGTGTTGAAATAAGCCAAGGCATTCGAATGAAACGCATGATTTACATAGTCTTAGGCCTGATTTGTGTGGGACTTGGCGCATTGGGGGTAGTAGTGCCAGGCTTGCCCACCACGCCTTTCCTGCTGTTGGCCTCGTGGCTCTTCTACCGCTCCTCGCCACGACTACAGGAGTGGCTTTTGCATTCTTGGTTAGGGACTTACATCCGTAGTTATCGCCGTCGCGGCGGGATGACCATTGCGCAAAAAGCCGGTGCCTGTGGCATTATGGTGGCGATGGCGCTTCTTTCCACATTCGTATTCATTCCCAAAGGTTCTGTTGCACGAATCATCGTGCCCATCGTCGGTGCCATCGGCGTGTTGACGGTCATTTTTGCAGTGCCTAACGCAAAGGAAGAATAAAAGTGGTTTTTTATCGATTATCCGCAATTCGGGCGTAGTCATGGGTTGCGGTTTATTTTGTACTTTTGCAGCCCCAAAAACCATAATACAATTGAAAAGTAACCAGCGCACACTGTTAGGATTTGCAGCGGGAATCATGGCCGGTGTTTCATACGGCATGAATCCGCTGTTTGGCAAGCCGTTACTGGACGGCGGTGTGCCCGTGTTGTCCATGTTGTTCTTCCGCTATGCCATCTCGGCCTTGCTGCTGGGAGGATGGATGCTGCTGCGAAAGGAGACCTTCAAGGTGACGTGGAAGGAGTTTCGGCTGCTGATTGTGCTCGGTATCCTGTTTGCGGCCAGCAGTGTCACCCTTTTCGAGTCCTATAAGTTCATTCCTGCTGGACTGGCCACTACTTTGGTGTATCTCTATCCCATCTTTGTGGCCGTAATCATGCTGTTTTTGAAGGTTTATCCCACATGGCAGGTATGGCTGAGCATTGCCGCCACCGTGGGTGGGGTAGTGGTGCTCAGTTGGCCAGGTGGCGGTGTGACGCTGCATTGGGCCGGAATGGTGCTGGCAGCGCTTTCTGCCCTCAGTTATTCTTGCTTCTTGATTATCGTCAACCGTTCGCAGCGCATCAAGCACATTTCCGAGCATGCGCTGACTTTCTATGCTTTGGTGGTAGGCGCGACCTTGTTCCTAGGGTATCAAATCATCGACGGCACGCCTATCCTTCAAGGCATCGACCAGCCATCTGAAGTGCTGAATCTCATAGGCTTGGCCATTTTCCCAACAATGATTTCGATGCTGACCATTTCGATGGCAACGCGATTGATTGGCCCGACGAAGACGGCGGTCTTGGGTGTGTTTGAGCCGCTAACAGGCATTTTAGTGGGAACGCTGATGTTTGCAGAGCCTGTGACCGCCAATATCCTTGTCGGCATAGCCATCTGCATCGCCGCTGTGCTGTTCATGGTGGTCAGCGAGCGAAAAGCATGAAACCCTTCTGTGTCAAAGGAATGATTATTTTCATACCTTTGCAGCAAAATAATCACAAATGAAAGCACTACTCATCAACGGCAGCCCGCACGCTAACGGCTGCACCTTCACCGCCTTGAACATCGTGGCGGAAGAACTACAGAAAAACGGCATAGAAACTGAAATCGTCCACATCGGGAACAAGGACATCCGTGGCTGCATCGCCTGCGGCAAATGCTACGAGTTGGGGCGTTGTGTGTTCGACGACATGGTGAACGAAGTGGCATCCAAGTTAGAACAGGCCGACGGACTCGTGGTAGGCTCACCAGTGTATTATTCCGGCCCCAACGGAACGCTCACCAACCTCTTGGACCGCCTGTTCTATAGTGTCCATTATGACCTGCGCATGAAAGTGGGCGCAGCCGTGGTCTCGGCACGACGTGGCGGCACTACAGCCGCTTTCGATAGACTCAACAAGTATTTCACCATCAGCGAGATGCCAGTGGTGAGTAGCCGCTATTGGAACATGGTGCATGGCCATACCGCTGAAGATGTAATGAAAGACGAAGAAGGTTGCCAAATCATGCGCGTTTTGGGCCGCAACATGGCCTTCCTTATCCGTGCTATCGCCGCCGAACGTGAGCGCAACGGCTTGCCTGAAAAGATTAAGGCGAGTTACACGAATTTCATCCGATAAGTTTTAGCCATGAAAAAAGTAATCGTAATCTCTACTAGCCTCCGCCCCGGCTCGAACAGCCATGCTTTAGCGGAGCAATTTGCCAAGGGCGCGGAAGCAGCCGGGCATCAAGTGGAACTCATCTCGCTCAGAGGCAAGGAAATCAAGTTTTGCATCGGCTGCCTGTCGTGCCAGAAGACGGGTGCTTGCGTCATCAAGGACGATGTGCCGGCCATCATGGAGGGCGTGCTCAACGCCGATGTGGTCTGCTGGACCACGCCCATCTATTACTACGAGATGAGCGGACAGATGAAGACCCTCATCGACCGCATGAACGCCATGTACCCCAAGGATTACAAGTTCCGCGAAGTCTACCTGCTGACCACAGCTGCCGAAAACGAGGAGTTCGTGCCAAAGCGTGCTGAAGGCGGTCTGACCGGCTGGATCGACTGCTACGGCAAGTCAAGTCTTAAAGGCCATATCTTCTGCGGCGGTGTGGGTGCTCCGAAAGAGATTGAAGGCAGTGCCAAGTTGCAGGAGGCATACGAAATGGGTAAAAACGCGTAAAAACGTGCCGGTTAGCAATAATCCGCAACTCGGGCACAGGCTTGGGTTGCGGAATTTTTTTTTGCGGGTTATGGTCGGCAGACCCCCTCGGCCTGTGGCCAAACAGGTCCAACTCACCAGAAAACTATTTTTTCTTT
>JAGCVI010000009.1 GCA_017962445.1 Bacteroidales bacterium | reverse complement strand
TTCGACAATCCTTGGGGCAAGACCACCCCGAAGGGTGAGATCAAGAAGATGAGCGCCCTGCTCGACAGCGCCGTGTTCCCCGGCACCCAGGGCGGTCCTCTGGAGCACGTCATCGCCGCTAAGGCCGTCGCCTTCGGCGAGGCTCTCACCGACAGCTACGACCAGTACATCCAGCAGGTGATGAAGAACGCCAAGGTGATGTGCGAAGCCTTCGTCAACAAAGGCTACAAGGTCATCTCCGGCGGCACCGACAACCACCTCATGCTCATCGACCTCCGCACCAAGTTCCCCGAACTGACTGGTAAGGAAGCTGAGAATGCATTGGTTGCCGCAGATATTACCGTCAACAAGAATATGGTTCCCTTCGACAGCCGCAGCGCCTTCAAGACCAGCGGTCTGCGCGTCGGAACGCCCGCTATCACCACCCGTGGTTTGAAAGAGGCTGACATGCCGGTTATCGTCGACATGATTGATACCGTCCTCTGCAACCCCACCGATGAGGCCGTCCGCGCCAAGATCACTGGCCAGGTCAACGAGATGATGCAGAATCGTCCTCTCTTTGCCTGGTAGTAAATTATTATAACAGGTCCTTAAGGTCCTTAAAGTCAATAAAAGGCTTTAAGGACTTTTTTGTTTTGAGGGTTATAAATAAGTATTCTATTGGTAGTCGTAAATGCCGTTTTCTATGTTTTTCAGAATTTTCTTTGCTTTCTTGACCGCGGTACTTTTGTGCGGAAGAAAGTGCCTTAATCCCCATGTGTGGTAGGCGAAGTCCTGTTCTCGTTCCGACAGGCGGTGTTTATAATCCTCCTCATCGAACGGAACACCGTTTCTGACAGCGTCCATTGCCTCGGAAAAGAAAGGTTTCCACCGGATATGCCAGTAATAATTTAACAGCAGGCCGCCCCATAGTCGGTTGGCGTAGTCGTTGAGCACAGGGCCGCCCCACACAGTGAGAATGGTGCGAGCCTGCGTTTCGTAGTATTTTTGCAGGTCTCGGTCTTCGCCGCCCCATAGTCTTGCCGACTTAATCCAATGGTAGAATTCGTACTCAGGCAAATAGCTGAGCAATGCGTCGGCGTCCTTCATTAGTTTTTCTGCTGCTGCGTATGCTTTTTGCATGGCCTTAAGGTCTTTGTTTTTATATGCTTGAGTGAAGGCGTTGCGCACATCCATGAAGTGGTTGCCCATCCATTGTGACAGCAGGTTGACGAGGTCATAGGAGTAGCCGTAGCGTCCGGATGGCCGTTTCATCAGCATTTGAATGGCCTGCAGCAGGTTGTCGTTATTATAGGAATAATAAGGCTTGGTATAGTAAGTACCATGACCTTCGAAGTCGGGGCGTGCCACCATCTGGGTGCCGAGACCGTAGAATGACCAGTCCTTGTATACGCTGTCGGCCAGCAGTTTCCAAGCCTCGCGGGCATGTTGGTTTTCCTTGCCATAGCGCATGTCGGCCCATTGTATAACGAAGTCTTTTGCAGACAAGCCCCAAATGGATGAAAAGAGGAATTCGTATGTCTGAGGACTGCAGTCAAAACCCTCCAGCGTGGAACCGACGCCGATAAGGTTACTGTCGCTGTCCGACAGGGCGTTGTGGATTTTCTTCTCTATTTCATACAGATCGCCCACCAACATTGTATTGCCACCGAAATTGCCGAGGTAGCACCAGATAAACGGTTGTCCGAAGAAACCTGTTTTTTTAATAGAAGTACTGTCTAATGTGTTCCGCCAAACCTCTGTTTTCTCGCAGAAATAGTCAAGCAGTTCCATCTTGTTTTGTGGAACAGCGGTTAGGTATGCGCGAAGCCGCTCGGTAGTCCATTGCTTGCGCTTGTAATAAAACACCCAACTCATTTGCAGCCATTGTGCCTGAGGGTCGACGGCTTGCATTGATTGGTATATGTTTTTCGACACGTCTGCCAGATATTCAGGTTCCCACGACGGCGGGTCCATCTCGTTGAATGGATCGCAGCCATATATGTGGTCGGTGCCGTATAGAGTCTGTTGCTTTGAAAGGTAAAGTCTCTGTATTCTAGAGAATAGCGTGTCGGTGGAATTGAGAAAACAGGTGGGTTCGAAACCACACCATGGGGAAAGATGTTTGATATCGGCATCGGGAAAAAGTTCACCGATGCGTTGTGGTACATGACCTGCGAAGGCGGGTAGAACAGGAGTCATTCCGAATGCACGTTCTCGTTCCAGTATTTTCTTCTGAAGCTCTTTCTGGCCATCAATCCACGATTGGGGCAGAGGTCCACCGAAACCGTCGAGGTTGGCCATGCGGTGCCAAGGCAGGTGGGCCGGGCCTGAGAAGTAGGAGCGTATTTCTTCGTCGGTCATCCCCATCTCGCGCCAAACATCCTGCCATACAGCTTCTTGTCCTGTCAAAGCCAAAGGCATGTTGATGCCGTTCAGAGCCATCCAGTCTATGAAGCGTTCCCACTGCGGCCACTGCCACCATACCATGGTATAGCCATATGTGCAGTAGTTGAGGAAGAATCGCTGTGGCACGACAGCGTGGTGTGTCTCTGATTCTACAGCAGGCCATTTTGAGGGCAGTTCCAAAGGCTCGGTGTCGAACCATGAGACATGCACCTTGGCATATTTGCGTAGGTAGTGGTTCAGACCAACACATAGGCTGATGTCGCTATTGCCGGTGATGACTATTCTGCCGTATTTCTGACTGAGACAATAATAGTCGTCGGACAGGTTGCTCTGGTCGGAAACGACGAATTCAAAATTACGAGCTTCCTCTCCGAGTAGCCTTTCGGCCAATTGTTGTGCAGCCTTCTGCGCTTGGCAGTTACAAACCATGGATATCAGCAGAGTGAAAAATAGAAGACGTTTGGCTTTCATAGTGATTTTTTTATCCTTGACAATAAAGGGTGACTTCAATTGTGTCTCCGAAGCTTTTTCCTGTTTTTTTGCGTACGGCTTTTGGAATGCCGATGATGTAGCAGATGCTTCCATCGGGATTGGTGACGCCCATGTTGACTACACTTCCTCGGTAGGACTCGCCGTCAAATGTGGCGTTGACTTTCAGTCGCCCTTTACCGTACACGGCGCGGATGTCAATGGGTACCCGTACATAGGCGGCATCCAAGTCTCCGCTGCGTTCAATGACGGCAGTAAAATGGTGTTGCATCGGCAGCAGATAATACACGCAGTTCTTGTTGCGGTAGAATTCGCGGGCTCCCCATCGTTGCCAATATTGGTGGGTCTTCAGGTGGTGCATGACGGGGATGAAAACGAAATCGTACTGCTGCAGCTCAGGAATGATAGACTGTATCATATCGTAGTTGAGGCGTGTGCCACGATATTCTTCCTTGACAATAAATGAGAAAACGGATGTGTACTTGAGGGCGTTGAGTTTGGCCAGCAGCTCGGGGTTGTCGTGACGTATCTGCTCGGTCTCATCGTCGATGCGGTAATCGCTCATATTTAGCATCCCGATTGTCTTACCGTTATTGTCCACAGCCTTGACGCTCAGAGGCCAGTTGAAATGCAAATACTCTACCCACGATTCGACCTCATTCCTGTCGAAACCGTATTGACGTGTAATCCAATCGATTGTTTCCGTGCTGTCGGAAGCGGTCATGCGTTGCAGGTGGTAGTTCATGGCTTTGTAAATGTAACGATATTGTAGCTTAGCAGTATTTCGGGGTGGTATGACAATTTTGCCTTGCGCAGACCTTGAAGACCCATATCTTCCTCGCGGTTAATGTATTTGTATTGAGAGGGTAGATGTAGTGCAAATTGCTGGTTAATGATATTGAAGGCTCCGTCGATGCTTCGGTCGGCCTTTTCAATGCATGTGTCGAAAGTATCGATGGTCACAGGGGCTCCGCATGAGAAGGCAACCATCCTGCCGTCGACGAAGACAGCTCCACCACGCATATCCAAATCATTCCAATGGGTGAAAATATTCTCCATCATTTGTTGTTCGGATTCAATGGTGTTGCCATACCAAGGGTTGTCGTGATGGTTTGCAGTGCGCCATTTTTGTTCTAATTGACGGCACATGTCGAAGTGTTCGGGTGCAAGATCAATGTATTCAAAATTGGGATGTTCGTTTATAAATTTGTTGACGTGATTCCGTTTGCTTTTAAGGGTTTTGCCTTGTAGCAGTTCTAAAGCGCTGCGTCTGTAGATGTAGTCGTAGCTGTTGCGCAATGGCTCTATTGTGACGGTGTCTCCGTAACGTTGATGCAAAGTTTCTGCCCAGTGGTTCTCGATGGCGTATAGTGAAAGGGGGTGACCCGACAATGCGGCATGGTGTTGAAGTGCTACGATAAGGGTGGGAGAGGGCGTCTCCTGGGCACTTATAATATATGCTGGTTGTGTGTGATTGAAAAGATATCGAATTACTACAGTGTCAGGCAGAATACATACCTCTGTGTCGAAAAGGAATTGCCATCCTATAAGGTTTGCAAAATTGAGATTGCAGTTGCGTCGACCAGAGTGCAAGGTGATGGCCTGCACAGCTTGCTTGTCGTCAAGCGTGAGCGGGTGGAAGTCTAAAATATTTGTATATGTGTCGGTTGGCATTAGGATGGAACCTTTTTTTATATTGCAAATGTACACTAAATTATTGAATTTTCTAGATTTTATAAATTAGATACCATTGCATAGTGACATTTTTTCCTATTTTGTTTTTGTGGGAAGGTGATTCTGTGTCACATTGTCAGTTTCTTTGTTGTGGTGTCTATTTTGATTGAATATTTTTCAGAAAGGAGAAATGAAAAACTATGAATTTGAATAATTTTACGATTAAAGCACAGGAATCAATACAGAAAGCCGCTGAGATAGCTCAAGCACACCAGCATCCGAACATCGACACTGTTCATTTGATTAAAGGTATGTTGAGTGAAGATGAGAATGTTACTCCGTATCTATTAAAAAAGATGGAGGTGAATGTGCCTCGTCTAACGCAAACGTTGGATGCCCAGCTTCAGTCTCTGCCACGAGTTAGCGGAGGCAGCCAGTATCCAAGCAATGATTTGAGCAACGCCCTTGTCAAGGCTCAGCAGACTGCCACTGAAATGGGCGATGAGTTTGTTTCGGTGGAGCATCTGTTGATAGGCCTTGTAAACGGTCGCGACAACACGGCGCGGATACTAAAGGATGCCGGTGCTTCCGACAAACAGTTGCGTGCTGCCATCGCTGACTTGCGCAAGGGCAGCAAAGTGGGCAGCCAGACTGCCGAGGAGACTTTCAATGCGTTGAACAAGTATGCCAAAAACTTGAACCAACTTGCCCAAAGCGGTAAACTTGACCCAGTTATTGGCCGTGACGAGGAAATACGACGTGTGCTGCAAATATTGAGCCGACGTACTAAAAACAACCCTATCCTAATTGGTGAGCCTGGCGTTGGCAAGACCGCCATAGCAGAAGGTATAGCTCATCGTATTGTAAGCGGTGACGTGCCTGAAAATTTGAAATCCAAGACCTTATATTCTCTTGATATGGGTGCTTTGATTGCCGGTGCAAAATACAAGGGCGAGTTTGAGGAACGTCTGAAGAGTGTCATTCGTGAAATCAACGAAGCTGATGGTGAGATAATCCTATTTATAGATGAAATTCACACCCTTGTCGGTGCCGGCGGTGGAGAGGGTGCTATGGATGCAGCCAATATTTTGAAGCCAGCATTGGCTCGTGGTGAACTACGTGCTATCGGTGCAACCACGTTGGCAGAGTATCAGAAGTACTTTGAGAAAGACAAAGCTTTGGAGCGTCGTTTTCAGAGTGTGCTCATAGATGAGCCGGATGTGGCTGACACAATTTCAATTCTACGTGGACTTAAGGAACGTTATGAGGTACACCACAAAGTTCGTATCAAGGATGAGGCTATTATTGCCGCAGCTGAACTCAGCAACCGTTATATCAGTGACCGTTTTCTGCCCGACAAGGCCATCGACCTTATTGATGAAGCAGCCGCTAAGTTGCGTATGGAGATTGACTCTGTGCCAGAGGAGCTTGATGAAATTGAACGCAAAATCCGACAACTTGAAATTGAACGTGAGGCTATTAGCCGTGAGAATGAGCATAGCGACTCGCTCGACAAAGAATCTCTCCAGTCCAATAGCGACAAATTGAATCGAATCGGCCATGAGATTGGTGAACTCACTGAGCAACGCGACCAAATGAAGGCACGTTGGCAGAACGAGAAGAGTCTTGTCGAGTCTATCCAGACAGAGGTAAAGAACATTGAAAGCTATAAGTTTGAAGCTGAGCAGGCCGAGCGTCAAGGTGATTACGGAAAAGTAGCTGAATTGCGTTATGGACGTATAAAAGAGGCTGAAAAGCATGTCGATGAGTTGAAGTTGCAACTCCGCACCATGCAGGCTGACAACGCCATGATAAACGAAGAAGTTGACAGCGAACAGATTGCCGAAGTGGTCAGCAAGTGGACTGGCATACCTGTGACAAGGATGATGCAGAGCGAACGTGAGAAACTGTTACATCTCGAGGAACAGCTGCACAAGCGTGTGGTTGGACAGGATGAGGCAATTGAAACAATCTCCAACGCCATACGTCGAAGCCGTACAGGTTTGAGCGACGGCAAGCGACCGATAGGCAGTTTCATTTTCCTTGGCACCACGGGTGTTGGCAAGACTGAATTGGCAAAGGCTTTGGCTGAGGTCCTTTTTGATGACGAGAATATGATGGTGCGTATTGATATGTCGGAGTATCAGGAACGTCACAGCGTCAGCCGTCTGATTGGAGCGCCTCCGGGATATGTGGGCTATGACGAGAGCGGCCAGTTGACCGAAGCCGTGCGTCGCAAACCGTACAGTATAGTGTTGTTTGACGAGATTGAGAAGGCCCATCCTGATGTGTTTAACATCCTTCTGCAAGTGCTTGAGGATGGCCGTCTGACCGACAACAAAGGCCGTGTAGCCGATTTTAAGAACACAATAATTATAATGACTTCCAATATTGGTAGCAATATCATCCATGAGCGTATGAGCGATGTGATGAATATCAACGACTACACCATTGAGAAAACGAAAGAGGATGTGCTTGAACTTCTAAAACAGAACATGCGTCCCGAGTTCTTGAACCGTATTGACGAAATCATTATGTTCAGGCCGTTGAGCAAGGCACAGATACGCAATGTGGTCCGTATCCAGCTTGACCATGTGGCTAAGATGCTTGAGAAGAACGAGATTCTGATCAGTGCTACCGACGATGCTATCAATCTGCTAGCCGACATAGGGTTTGACCCCGCAATGGGTGCACGTCCCGTGAAACGTGTTATTCAGCGCCAGATTCTCAATGAGCTGTCTCGTCAAATTCTGGAAGAGAAGGTTCACACAGGCGAGAACATAATCATTGACGTTATTGACGACCAGTTTGTGTTCTACAACTCATCGATGAAGACCGATTAATAGAACAATGATTTGTACATTTATTTTGCCCGCAGCAAACGCTGCGGGCTTTTGTTTCATTTTGACCATAGGTAGAAATCGCGAGTGATGTCGCGATACCATGTACTGAAACTGTTGTCGCTGTTGCGCATGGCGTATGTTTGTGTTGGCATTGGTCTTGCGTCGTTGCGTGAAAGATTGAATATGGATAGTTTGGCTTGGTCGCCTGGTTTGTTGCAGATATCGGTTCGTTGTATACATGTCAGGCCATGAAATGCGGCCTCGTTTAATGCCTTCTCAGCCTCGATGCTTGGCATTACCAATGATATAGTGGCGTGAGGAGACATGAGCCTCAATGCGTGATGTAGCATTGATTCAATTGGTAGTCGAACGTCATGACGAGCCAAGGTTTTGCGAGCATTGTTGTTTTTTAAGGAATTTGAGAAGTAAGGTGGATTGGAAATCACAAGATCGTATACTTCGTCATTTATTGGCGTGTAATTTTGAATCGACGAGTTGTATGCATGTAGTCTGTCGCTCCATTTCGAGTTGGCGAAGTTTTCTGCAGCTACCTCGACAGTCTTTTCATCGATGTCGAGAGCATCTATTATAGCATTTGGAAACCTCTGTGCCATCATTAAGGAAAGAATCCCACAGCCGGTGCCGACGTCGAGTATTCTTTGCGGAGTCGCCATGGGTTCGGCCAAGACACCAAGCAAGACGGCATCGGTGCCGACTTTCATTGTCGCACCGATGTCTTCGATAGAGAATTGTTTGAAATGAAACATGTCATTCTTTTTAAAAAAAAGCTGCTGTACGTTCGTGCAGCAGCTTTTTCTAATATTAGATTAAAGTAGAGTTACATCTTGATGTCTTTTGATGCGTTGTAGAAGATCTTGAGTGCGTATGCGTATCTAAGTTCATGCTTGATATCGCTGATGATACCCATTGTTACGTCCTTGTCGGCCTTGATGGCAAACGTGAGTTGGTCACGGTCTACTCCATTGCGAGCGTTCTTTTCAGTTTCGACAAATTGACGGATGTCTTCGACATCCGAAATCTGGTCGTTCAACTGAATACGCGGTTGAGTACCATATTTGGCCTGATACTCTGCGCCACTCGGCACACCGACGTTGATGTAGCTCACCAAACTTTTCTTTTCGAGCTTGACTACCTGTGAGCCTTTAGGTGCGGTAATCTTCACGAAAAGTGTGCTTTCACGCATGGTTGTGATAACCATGAAGAAGAAGAGAAGCATGAAGATGATGTCGGACATGGAACCCATGTTCAGACCGGGCGTACCCTTGTCATTTTTTTGTTTAAAACGTGCCATGTTTTTCTCCTCCTTATATTAGTTAGCTTTTTTGGTTTTGTCTACAGGCTCAGCTTCGGAAATGGCAACAGGGATTGCTTTTTTGATAGCATTCTGGTATGCTGTGTCCAAATCGTCAAACGATTTGCTGAATCTCGTCATTGCCATCTCGTCACGCATTTCGTTGATAGCGGCAGTAAGTTCGTTCTGTACCTGGAAGTATTTCTCATAAGAGGTACCACGGTCGTTCTGCAGAGAAATCACACCTTTGGATACTTTGATGTTTCCAAGATGATTAACATAGAGATCTTTGGTTTCTGGGAATCTTGGATCGTCGCTTGTATTAACTCTGAGGAACTCTTTAGCTTTTTCCTTAAGGGCAGCAAGGTCACCGATTTCGCCATTAAAGAGAATCTTGTTTTTGCTGCTTATCTTTATCTGGAATATGTTACGTTGACGAACTTCTGGCTTTTCAACATTGTCAGGCATCGGCTGAGGCAGGGTACGATGGATACCCTTATCGTTGTTGATGCTGGACACCATCAGGAAGAAGGCGAGCAACAAGAACGATATGTCAGCCATCGAACTTGTATTTAAACCTGGTGTTGATCTTTTAGCCATAATTGATTATTTTTTTAATGCTTTGTTAATCTCGCTATAAATCAGCATAGCCAATGCTCCGAATACGGTGAAGTAGGTGACGTATGTGGCAATAGCAATGAGGTTGGCGACACCGTCGGTAGACTCATTCTTTTGCAGGAACTCCGGATCCAAAGGCTTGTCCATCTTGGCAACCAAGAATGCAACCAAGAGTACGACAACAATAATGCCGGTGGCGATAAGAGGTTTCTTGGGGTTCTTGACGACCTTGATAACGCCAAATACAAGCCAAAGGATAAGGCATGCGCAGGCAATCACAACTATGGCGAAGAAAAAGATAGTGAATGATACATTTCTTTTAGATTCATGCATATCATTTGCATATTCTATCTGATATTCCAATGTTACTTTTTCCTCAGATAGTTTAGACCAGCTGGAATTGTCTTTGTTCTTTTCATTTAGGTAGTCGGCAACTGTAGCTTTGTCAAGTGCTTCTATCTTATCCTTTTTCTCTCTGAGCTCTTTTATATTGTTAATGTATTCTTTAGCAGCATCTTTATCTTGTTGCTCGGCAATTTTATCAAACAGCTGTTGAGCATAGTCGTCATTGTCAATATTCTTTATTACTTCACTTTTCTTTTGAATTTCTTGTTGGTCTTCCTCGCTACAAGAGATTCCATACAACCAATCTGGGCTTGCTGCAAATAGAATGGCGATTATTGTAATCAATAACCCAACACCCAGACTACAGAGTAATATTAATTTTCTTGTCTTTTCTTTCATAACAGTTAAGGAATAAAAAGGTTAATAAATATTTTCTATATCCTTAGACTATTATCTCTTGTTCTTGATGAGGATATCCATGAAGGTGATGGAACCGTCTTCCATTTGGGAAACGAGACCTTCGATTTTGGTGAGGATATAGTTGTAGAAAATCTGAAGGATGATAGCAACGATAAGACCGAAGATAGTGGTCAAAAGAGCCATCTTCATACCGTGGGCGACAACCTGCGGGCTTATATCACCGGCTGTCTCAATATCGTCAAAAGCCTGGACCATACCGACCACAGTACCGAGGAATCCGAATGAAGGAGCCAGGGCAATGAACAGTGCAATCCAAGTGAGGTTGCTCTCGAGGCGAGCCATCTGTACGCCACCATAGGAGGTGATGGCTTTTTCAACGTTCTCAAGACCCTCGTCAATACGGTCGAGACCTTGGTAGAAGATGCTGGCAACAGGGCCACGGGTGTTGCGGCAGACTTCCTTTGCGGCTGCATAGTCGCCCTTCTGGACGTTGCCTTCAATGTCGGCGAGCAGTTTGTTGACGTTGGAGGTAGCCATGTTCAGATAAATAATACGCTCAATGACGAGAGCCATACCGAGCACAAGGCAGATAAGCACTGGGGTCATCCAGCCAGCACCACCTTGGATGTATTTTTCTTTAAGAACTTCGTGGAATGATTTGCTTGCAACGGAATCCTGTGCATTATTATTTTCCTCAACATTCTCCGGCTCAGGATTCTTGTTTTCTTCGTTTCCGGCATTTGGGGTAGAAGTCGGTTCTTCTTTTGTAGGATCAACCTTTGCATCCTTTTTTGCCTGGTTGGCCTTTGCGTCTTTCTTTGCCTGGTCAGCCTTGGCATCTTTTTTCACTTGTTCGGTTTTGGCATCCTTTTTAGGCTCCTGCTGTGAAGAAGATGCCATAACACTGTTGAGATTGGCGAATGTCAATATTCCAAATATCGACATTAAAGCAATTACTTTTTTCATGGTTTTTTCTAATGTATTAATTATTAATTTGTTAATTTGATTCTATATTGTTACAATATGTTTGCAAATTTAGTAATATATTTATAACTGAGAAAGTTTTTTTCGACTTTTTTTTGAACGAGGCATTCTTTTAATTGTTGTGATTGCTGTAATAGGTTGATATACAGTGTGGTTGTTATTGAGGTTTGCTACACATTTCTTTCAAGAAGTGACTCGGCGAGTTCTCTTAGTGGTTGTTTGTCGTTATTGCTGCGATGAATGGCGTCAAGGCATGTGGATGCCTGGCTGTGTAGTTTGCCTATTTCGTTTTCAACATCAGTGCGTATGTCAAGGCTGTCGTATATTTCAAGAACACGTTCAATTTTATGTGATGGATCGGCGGGGGTATAAGAGAAAAGTCTTCTAAGTTCTTCTTGTTGGTTTTTGTCACATTTCTCGATGGCGTGAAGAAGAAGGAATGTTTTCTTATTGTCTTTGATATCTGTGCCGGTCTGTTTGCCAAATGTTGATACATCGCCGTATGCATCAAGTAGGTCGTCGCGCAGTTGGAAGGCAAGGCCTATAAATATTCCAAAATTGTATATCTGTTCTATGTCGTCGTCCGGTGCGTCTGCATATAGTGCCCCAATCTTCAGTGCACCAGCGAGTAGCACGGCGGTTTTGAGACGGATCATCTCCATGTACTCATTTTTAGTAACATCATCGCGTGTCTCGAAGTTCATGTCATATTGTTGTCCTTCGCAGATTTCCATGCTTGTCTTCTCAAAAGTGGAGAGAATCTGGTGTAAATTCTTGTGAGGCTGTTTGAGAAAATATCGCCACGCAAGTATATTCATTGCATCGCCAGACAGGATGGCAATGTTTTCGTTCCATTTCCGGTACACTGTTGGTTGACCACGACGGATGGGAGACTTGTCCATCAGGTCGTCGTGCAGAAGAGTGAAGTTGTGGAAAGTCTCTATGCCGATTGCTGCAGGACATGCGGCCTCGATGTCACCTCCGAAAAGGTCGGTTGCGGCGAGCAATAACACGGGTCGAATACGCTTGCCCCCAAGCGAGAGTGTGTATTTTATTGGTTCGTAAAGTTGAGCAGGATTGCCCATGAAGTTTTCTGATGCAAAAAGTGTCTGGACTTTTTCAAGCAACTGTTTATATGAACACATGATGTTGACTATGAATTAAAGTATAAATTAAGACTTACAAGTGCTTCAGGATTGAAAATATCTTATTGGTTTTAGGGATTTTAGAATGGGTAATCGATTCCGAAGTTGGCTGTTATTTGGCTGAAACGCCAGTGTGGTGGCCGCCAGCGGAGATTGCTTTCGTAACCAGGGTCGTAGAGTGGTATGGCGAGATCGCAGCGCAAGGTGAGAATGGAAATATTTGCGCGTAAGCCGAGTCCGATACCAGTGGCTATGCTTTGAGGAAAATTCTTGAATGATAGCTGGCCTCCGGGAAATTCCTGCGAGCTATTTACGAGCCACACGTTACCGATGTCTGTAAATACTGCGCCTTCGAAAATTGAAAAAATAGGGAAGCGGTATTCAAGGTTTATGACTAATTGCATGTCGCCGACACGCTCTAGGACGTTGTCGTTGTCGTTCAAGAAATTACCGGGCCCCAACTGGCGTAGATGCCATGCACGCATGGTGGTCGGACCACCTCCGTAGAAGCTTTTCTCATAGGGCATTACCGAACTGTTAGAGTAGGGGAGTCCTATTCCTGCCATGCATCTCGCCACGAATGTGCTTTTCTCGCCTATGTAGAAGTATCGTTTGTATTCGGCATTAAATCTTATATATTGTGAGAATGGCACTCCGAGAAGCTGTCGAATTCCGTTTTCGTCTTTTGGACCGTCGACAATGTGGCTGATGACATTCAGCAGGTTGCCAGCACTTTCAATAGACAGGTGTATGTAGTTGAAATTGTTACGGGTGTTGTATTGCTGGGTGTTGTAGATGTAGTCGTAGCGGGCATCCATTATGAAGTGGTCACTGTATTGATACTTTACACGTGCATCACTAATGCTCTGCATACGTGCTTGGAAGGCACTGTCAATATTGAAGAATCGGACGTATGTCATTTCGATTGGCAGCAGTAGGTGGGTGTGCTGTCGACGGTGCCAATTGTAACCAAAGCCAGTATTGAATAAAAGTCGCTCGAAGTAGCTACGGTACTGATAGTTACCGCCAAGTGAGATTATTGTATGGGGCCGCATTCTTTGCCAGAGAATGTTGCTTGTGAACGGAAACAGGAAAGTCGGAAGGTCAAGCGAGAGGTCGATTCCGTTCTCAAAACTGCTAACTTTGTCACGTAGAGTGTTGTCTTCGTTGTTGCGGAAGATGAGCTTTGGAAGTTCGACTAGAAGAGAAAACTCGGCTTTGAAGAGCTCAGCACCGCCGAAGAGGTTTTTGTTCAGGTAACTTAGTTTTGTTTCCAGTCCGAAGTTACCACTCGTGAATCCTTCGCTTTTCTCGCCGAATGGTGAAGAGTTGTTTATTTCTATTGAAGCAGATAGTCTTTGTTTTTTTGCCGTGAGCAGTCGTACTTTGGCATTCAGCAGGCGCGCCGTGTCGCAGCTATTTGGTGATTCAGATAGTTCAATGTTGATGTATTTGAAATTACGCAGGCTCAACAGTGAGCTGTATGTACGGTCGATATTGTGTGGTCTAAATGTCTGTCCGTGAAATAGGAATAGTGAGCGGTCGATCACTGTCGGACGGATTGTCATTGGTTGGTTAAAGAGGTATTTGTAATAGGTGGTACGATTACGGAAATCGTATGCTTCGACTATTGTGTCGAACGATGCCGTTAGGCCGCTGTTTGACGCAGAGCTGTTAGGATATATGAATATATCGTCTAGTCGGTATACCTGTAGCGGTCTGGAGACATAGTTGTTGTTAGAGTCGATTATACGAGGGTTGCGGATGTTGACATCGATTGTCAAAATGTGGTTTTCGAATGCCGAGTCAACCAAGAATGAAACCAGATCTGGCGAAGCAAGAAAGTAACCCTCATTGCGAAGTCGTTCAACCAGACGTGTACGTTCGTTGTCGAGCACATCTTGGTCATAGTAGTCGTCTTTATGTATAAGGCTTTCGTCCTGCCATTGTTTCAATAATTTGTTGACTTCTGGAGTTTCTGCATGGAAAGTGACATCATCTATCATATACCTTTGAGCAGGGTGGATGCGGTATGTCACGTTAACATCGTATTTGCCTTTGTGAACGGTGTCAAAAGTCACCTCAGAACGGAAGCATCCTTTTGAGCTTAGCAGGTTGTTGATTTGTATTGCTGTCTGCACGGCATCGTCTTCGGCATAAATCACTGGGGCTTGCCCCTGTCGACGGAGATAGCGGTTCACCCAGTTCGAGTCAGTTGGAGACGACAGGCAATACAGATTCATCTTTAATCGTGGCCCGAAGCCTAGAACATGTGAGTTGGGCTGTTGCAGGGTATATTTTCGCATGTTCGACAGAGCATCTTTTATTTCTTTTGGAGGCTTTGAACCGTCGGGCATCTCAATTACGAATTGGTTTCGGTTCAGCACCCTTTCGTCGTCCTTTACAAAGTCCTTCACGCCATGACAGGCTCCGAAAAGCATTGCTGTCAGCGTTGCGCACAGCAGCAACAATGTGGACTTGTGAAATGAACTTGGACGCTGTCTATTCATGGTCGGACTCTACTTTGTTGATTATGGTAGCTGTGGCGCCGAGGTTCTGCTGCATGAAATCTCGGCACGATGTCGAAGCCTTGTTATACAACTCTTTGTTGTCGAACCATTCGGTAAGAATCTTTGCCAGTTGGTCGGGAGTATCGTAAGTCTGTGCACCTCCTTGTTGCAGGAGTTTGACGGCTTCGTCGAACTTCTTGTGGTTGGGGCCGAAACAGACGGGACAGTTGAATACGGCAGCTTCGAGAATATTATGTATGCCTTTGCCGAATCCGCCGCCGATGTATGATACTGTTGCATAGCGGTAGAGTGACGAAAGCATTCCGATATTGTCTATTATCAGTATTTTGCAACGGTAGTATTCGGAGGCTTCATTCTCCGTTTTAAGTCGTGAGTAGCGTACACAGTTGTTATGACCGAAAAGACTTTCGATTTTTTTCAGATGTCTTTCGTCGATCATGTGTGGGGCTACGATGATTTTGATTGGGGATGTATAGTTGGTGATGAAATGCTCTATGTTGGCTTCATCAGGCTCCCATGAGCTGCCGACCATTAAGGTTTTAGTTGTTCCGTTTACATAATCGCCTCCGTTGGCTATGAAGCGTTCTATCTCGGGAAAACGTTTTGCTTGTGCGGCTATGTCATTCACGCGGTCGAAACGTGTGTCTCCAGCTATGGAGCAATGAGTTATACCGATGCTTTTCAGTAAGTCCATTGATTCCTCGTTCTGAACAAACATGTGCTTATAGCACTGCAGTTGACGAGAAAACCAGCGGCCGTACCAACGGAAAAAATATTGGTTCTTCCTAAAGATAGCGGAAAATATATATGTTGGGACGTTTCTGCTCTGAAGTTCATGCAAATAGTTGAACCAGAACTCATATTTTACGAAAAATGCGATGTCGGGATGAATTGTTTCAACCAGCGCCTTGGCGTTGTGTCTGGTGTCGGGCGGAAGATACATTACTACGTCGGCACCGTTATAGTCTTTGCGAACCTCGTATCCAGAAGGAGAGAAAAATGACAGGCATATTTTATAGTCGGGGTGAAGCTTGCGGAAAGACTCCATGACAGGTCTGGCCTGTTCAAACTCGCCGAGAGAAGCCACGTGGAACCATGCTACACGCTCCTTTGCGAGTTTGTCGATGGGAATTTTGTCTTTCCATCGACACCAGCCGTCACGAAGCAGAGAGGCCTTGGTGTTGAACGGTGAGGCGAGTCGTACGGCAATTGCGTATGATGAGATGGCCAGAGAGTATAGTAGTCGCATTGAAGTATGATGTTAGATTGCTTAATAGAAGTAGTAGTCGTAGGCAGTCTTGCCTTTGAGTGGGAACATCCAACATAGTTTTATCCCGTATATAAGGTCGAAATATTTCGTGTTGTCAGGCCCCCTTAGACCCATGATATCGTCAATTACATATCCACGTACCGAATGGTTCCAGCATTGGGTTATTTCGAAAGCCACGTATAGGTTGATAAGGTTAGAATGATTGCTCATGAACCAATAGCCGATGCTTTCAGTCAAAGAAACCCCGCGTCGTTTGTGATCGTATAGCCGAGTATAATCGTCCTGTAGTTGTGGAGCGTTGACATCGTTGAGCATGAATATTGTTTTTTGTTGAATAATGCCTCCGGAGAGCCTTCCGACGATGCCTGAATTCGGGTTGTTGCTGTTGATCCTGAATATGTGGCCGCCGCCTATGCGCAAAGCCAATGCCCTATTGTAGCATGTGGCGTTGGCGTCAGTGCCATTGGTGCCGATAACTATAGGAGAATAGTCGTGCGAATAGACCGACGGCATGCGGACGGTCTTGTCCCTCAGGTTGTCTGATCCTATTATAAGGTCGCCTTCAATAGACACAAGCCAGTTCGATTTGAATTTATAGAATCCTTCGATTCCGAAGTTCAGGAACGGCGATTTGTATAGGTCGTGCATTCCGTTCTCGGTCGACAGGTTGTCTGAGGGGAACAGTGTTCCAAAATTGAATCCAATAATCGGGGTGGCGAGAGTATCTTGCCCTATCTTCAACTGTGCTTGTGCACTGCTGAGCGAGGCTGCCAGGAGCAGAAACAATGCGAATGCTTTGCGGGTTTTCATTTAGCCGGGCTGATTTATTGTTTTTTTATCAGGTTTTTACGTCCCATGGCGTTGAGTGCTTTGGGCATAAGGTCAATATTGTTTTGTATGCCCGAGAATACTTCGGCACCAGGTCCGTAGGCGAAGACGGGCACCATCACACCTGAGTGACCATCGGTGATGTATTTGCATTCGTTCTTGCCCCTCTCTATGTCGCCACTGACCAGGACAAGGCCGCCGGTTTCGTGGTCGGCGGTAACGACAACCAAGGTGTTGCCGTCTTTTTCGGCGAAGTCAAGAACAATGCCGAGCATTTTTTCAAAGTCGGCCAATTCAGCCTCCATATAAGCGGCGTCGTTGTTGTGGCATGCCCAGTCAATTTGCGAGCCTTCAATCATCATGGCAAATCCGTCGGGGTCTTTGGTGAGAATTCCAAGAGCCTTCTTTACGCCTTCTGTTAAAATAGGATCACGTCCGGGAGCCACGGGTCCGTAGTAGTTTTCGCAAAAGAAAGTGACAAGTTTATTGCTTCGCGATTTTTTCATTTCCTCAATGCTGTAAGTGATGTCGTAGCCGCGTTGCCGCAGTGTGTCGAGGGGGTTGAGTCCATCTTTTCGGTTCTCGGGACGGAAATTACTTAGGCCTCCGCCGATCATGACATCGAAACCGCACTGCGACATATGCAGGCTGATTGTATCGTACATCTTGCGTGAAGGGACGTGGGCATAGGTGCTGGCAGGTGTGGCGTCTAGAACACTGCTCGTGACGACAAATCCTGTAGCAAGCCCTTGTTCGTGAAGCAATGAGAGAAAAGAGTATATAGGAGTCCCGTCGGGTAGTACGCCAATGTGCATATTGTCGGTCTTGTGACCTGTCACGATTGCGGTCCCACCAGCACCGCTATCGGTGGTGTATTTATTGTGGGAATATGTACTTGAAAAACCTGAGTAGGGAAAACGCAGGAAGTTAGAATTGCCTCTCTGTGCAACCAACGAGGCGTAAACCTGTGCCGGGCCCATTCCATCTCCTATTATTATTATGACATTTTTTGCTTTTTTGCTGTTTGTTGCATCGTTTTTTTTGACATCAAGCCAAATGCCTTTATTTTCGCTCTGTTTTATTTGGTCTAATCTTGCGGAAATATCACTTTTTTTGGTCTCCTGTCCCACTGCTGGGAAAAACATCAAGGCTGAAAGTGCAAGTGTAACAAATGATTTTTTCATTGTATGCGTTGTGAGTTGAAAAAAAACTTGAGTTTATAAGAGTTTAAAGATTATCTTCTGCCACTGCTCCCGCTATGGCTTCCGCCGCTGTGTCCGCCACCACCGCTGCTGCGGCTTCCGCCACTGTAACCGCCACCACTGCTGCGTGACGAAGAGCTTCCACCATAGCTGCTACGGCTGCTGCTACTGCTTCGCGATGGCGAAGTGGTGGTGCGTGAATTGTTATTGTAGCTGCTGCGGGTACTTGTCGAGCGATTGTTGTTATAGCTGCTGCGAGAACTCGTTGTGCGGTTGTTGTAGCTGTCGCGACCCGATGTAGAGGAACGGTCGGGGGTGCGAACGTTGCGATTGTAGCTGCTGCTATTGTTGCGAGAACCATTGCTGCCGCTGCGGGTCAATGCCTGCGGGCTGCGTGTGCTGGCTAGGCTCTCAGGCTTGGCGTAACGAGTGTTTGTGCTGGATGTACGTGCATTGGTCGCCGGTGCTGTGCGTGTCGAGCCGGTGCCGCTGACATTGCCGTAGCTGGCACGACCTCCGTTGTTGAGGTCTACACCTCCGCGGCGTACGGTGCCGCGTCCTGCAGGCGACGGGGTGGGGGTGGTACCGGTATTGCGCGACAGGCGTTGGGTCGAGATTCGGCCGTTGCCTAAGTAGCGGTGACCGAAACGACCGTTCGAGCCATAGCTGTTCCATGCATATGCTCCGCCCCAGCCATAGTAGCCGTAGTAACCATAATAGTTGTAGTATCCAGGATAATAGAAGGGATCCCAATACCAAGGATGGCCCCAGCCATAGCCGAAAGACCAGTATGGGCTGTAGTATGAATGCCAGTAGCTGCCGCCCCAACCATAGTAGTACCATCCATTCCAGTATGGGTTATACCATGGATCCCACGTATAATAATGGTAACCCCAGCTGCAATAGTAGGGATGATGGGTATGCAGGTATACTGTGGTGTAATAGTTGTCGAAGCAATCCTGGCCTCTAAAGCGGTTTCCGATTGCATTGTCGTCGTTACGGAAGTATCGTTTCACAGTGTCGATGGCGAACGAAGTATCGGGTACACCACCTACAAGTTCAACCGTGATATCGTCGCTCTTGCTGGTGACGGAGGTGTCGTAATAGGGCTTCGGTGGCGTGGCTTTTATTCCTTTTCCGGGGTTGGAATAGTAATTTTCCGTCTCCACTGACGATTGGGCATAAAGCATTCCACTGAAAGTTGAGAACAAAAATAACGCACATAAAATGCTGTTTCTAAATGTTTTCATCTTCGTTTGTTTAAAGTTGGTTATGTTAATATATTCCAAATTCCTAATTATTTAGTATTTTTGCAAACCGAAATCTTGCGTGCAAAAATACGCATTTTTCTAAAATATAACGTAAACTTTATAAAAAAATTATAAACAGTAGACGTAAATGGCAAAAGATTTTGTGAAACGTTCTGAAAATTTTTCAGAGTGGTACAATGAATTGGTTGTGCGAGCCGATTTGGCCGAAAATTCGGCTGTACGTGGGTGTATGGTTATTAAGCCTTATGGCTATGCAATCTGGGAGAAGATGCACGATGCCCTGGACAAGATGTTCAAGGACACAGGTCACCAGAATGCTTATTTCCCGATATTTATTCCTAAATCGTTCCTGAGTCGCGAAGCCGACCATGTTAAAGGTTTCGCCAAGGAATGTGCTGTCGTTACCCATTACCGTTTGAAAACCAACGATGAAGGAACTGGTGTTGTTGTAGACCCTGAAGCACGACTTGAGGAAGAACTCATAGTCCGTCCTACATCGGAGACCATCATTTGGAGTACATACAAGAACTGGATTAAGTCTTACCGTGATTTGCCGATTCTATGCAACCAATGGGCTAATGTTGTACGTTGGGAGATGCGTACCCGTATGTTCCTGCGCACTGCTGAATTCCTGTGGCAGGAAGGCCATACGGCACATGCAACTCGTGACGAGGCTGAGGCTGAGGCTCGCAAAATGCTCGATGTCTATGCTGATTTCGCGAACAATTGGATGGCTGTTCCTGTGGTTAAAGGTGTGAAGTCGCCCAACGAGCGTTTCGCAGGAGCCCTTGATACCTACTGCATTGAAGCAATGATGCAGGATGGCAAGGCGTTGCAGGCAGGAACATCGCATTTTTTAGGTCAGAATTTTGCCAAGGCTTTCGAAGTGCAGTTCCTCAATAAGGAGAACAAGTTGGAGTATGTGTGGGCCACTTCGTGGGGTGTCTCTACTCGATTAATGGGTGCTCTCATAATGACTCATAGCGACGACAATGGTCTTGTCCTGCCACCCAAGCTGGCACCGATACAGGTTGCCATAGTTCCTATTTGCAAGAGCGACGAACAGATGAAAGAAATCGACTCCAAGGTGCAGCCGATTATCGACGCTCTACGCGCCAAGGGTATCAGTGTCAAGTATGACAACCGTCCGGAATACAAACCAGGTTGGAAGTTCACCGAATACGAGTTCAAGGGCGTTCCAGTGCGTCTTGCCGTGGGACCACGAGACTTGGAAAACGGCACTTGCGAGGTCTGTCGTCGTGATACGCTAGAGAAGATAACAATGCCTATAGAGGGAATAGCCGATCATGTAGAGCAGCTTATGGATACCATTCAGAAAAACATTTTCCAGAAAGCTCTTGATTTCAGAATGGCTAACACTCGCAAGGTTGACACATGGGAGGACTTCAAGGTTGAAATTGAGAAGAATGGATTCTTGCTATGCCATTGGGACGGCACTACAGAAACAGAAGAGAAAATCAAGGCTGAGACAAAGGCGACGATACGATGCATACCATACGATGCCATCGAAGAAGAAGGCAAGTGTATATATAGTGGAAAGCCAAGTCATCGCAGAGTGATATTTGCAAGAAGCTACTGATAAAAAGAGCCCGAATTTCGGGCTCTTTTTTTGTGAGAGAGGTGGTGAGTTGATGTAATACTTTATTTTTGATTTTGTTGAACCACGTATTTATTTACTTCATTTTTTATATTGCATAAAAAAAAACATAGTTGAACAATATTTAAGTTAATATTTCGTTAAAAGAACAATTGTTAACCTTTAAAACTAATTTATTATGAAGATTATTAACAAAATGCTTGCTGAAGGTTTCGGAACCTTCGTACTAGTCCTGGGCGGTTGTGGAACTGCGCTGTTTGGACACGTAGGGTTTTTAGGAGTGGCCATTGCCTTTGGTCTTACTGTGATTGCGATGGCATATTGCATTGGACATGTCAGTGGCGCACATCTCAACCCTGCTGTTTCGTTTGGCGTTTTTGTCAACGGTCGTATGAGTTTCAAAGACATGCTTTGCTACTGGGCAGCCCAGGTTGTTGGAGCCATTATAGCAGGTGCAGTTCTTTATGGTATTTATAAGTCTGCCGAACTCGGTAATACGGGTGTTTTTGCTGCTAATGGATATGGTCAGGATTTCCAGGAAGCTGCTGGACCCGGTTATCAAAATATAGGTTGGATAGGAGCATTTGCTGTCGAAGCTGTATTGACCTTTGTTTTCTTGATGGTTATTCTTGGTGCTACTGATGAGCGTAGCAATACCAAAGCGGCTGGACTGGCTATCGGTTTAACACTCACACTGATACACCTTGTCAGCATTCCTCTTACCAACACCAGTGTCAACCCTGCACGCAGTATCAGCCAGGCTCTGTTTTCGGATAAAGTCGGAAATTGGAGTGCATGCAGCCAAGTGTGGTTATTTATCATTGCTCCTCTTGTAGGTGCGGCTGTTGCAGGCGTTTTCTACAAACTTGTTGCTCCGAAGGAAAAATAAACGATTGGTTCATATATAATAAACAAGCGCGGTGGTATTCTTCGCCGCGCTTGTTTATTATTCTGAATGAGAGTTTTATTCTGCTCCAAATTGCATCAAATATGCTTTTATGAACTCATCGATTTTTCCGTCCATCACGCCCGTGACGTCGCCAGTCTGATAGTTTGTGCGGTGATCTTTTACACGGCGGTCGTCAAAGACATAGCTGCGAATCTGGCTTCCCCATTCAATTTTTTTCTGTGAGGCCTTGATTTTAGCCTGCTCTTCCATACGGTGCTTCATTTCGCGGTCGTACAGTTGTGAACGCAGCAGGCGAAGGGCATTTTCTTTGTTTTTGGGTTGGTCGCGAGTCTCGGTGTTTTCTATCAGTATTTCCTCTTCTTCGCCGGTGTAGGGGTCTTTGTATTGGTATCTTAGACGAACGCCGCTCTCCACCTTGTTCACGTTCTGTCCTCCCGCGCCACCGCTGCGGAAGGTGTCCCAACTAAGGCGTGAGTTGTCGACAACAACCTCTATGGTGTCGTCTACTAAAGGTGTGACACTGACCGATGCAAAGCTGGTCATGCGTTTGCCCTGGGCGTTGAATGGGCTAACGCGTACAAGGCGGTGCACACCTGTTTCGCTTTTGAGGTAGCCGTATGCGAACTCACCTTCAATCTGCATCGTGACGCTCTTAATGCCTGCGCCTTCACCGTCGAGCGAGTTGCTGATGGCCACCTTGTAGTTGTTGCGCTCGGCGTAGCGGATGTACATTCGCATGAGCATCTCGGCCCAGTCCTGGGCCTCCACTCCGCCTGCACCTGCGTTGATGCTGAGCACTGCATCAAAGCGGTCGCTCTCGTTGCGAAGCATATTCTTGAATTCCAGTTCTTCAACCAATTTTGTGGTGGCGTTAAGCTGATTCGTCATCTCCTCCTCTGTGGCGTCACCGGCTTCGAAAAACTCATACATCACGTGCATATCGTCGCAACTGTCGCTGACACTCTTGAAGGCTGTTGTCCAAGTCTTTTTGCTCTTAATTTCGAGCATGACTTTCTTAGCCTCCTTTGGGTCGTTCCAAAAGTCTGCGGCTTCGGTCTTTTTCTCTTCTTCTGCAATGACAGCGTTGAGCCTGTCAATGTCGAGGAATCTCTTGAGTGTTTCCTTGCGTTGGTCGAGGTCTTTTATGGTTTCAGGGATGGTCATTTTATATGGCGGCTTAAATTCTATTTATATTTTGAAGAGGTTGATAAACAGTATGGTGATATCTGTACCGATATGATAGTCTGTGGCGTAGCTGCTGTCGAGGCGTTTCTTGTCGGGGTTCTTTACACGGGGCATACGGTCACGGGTTGAGAACACGCCTCGGCGGATGCTTGGTAGCGGAGTGTCGTCGGGATGAGCTGTCATGTTGCTGTAGCCTACCCAGCTTTTTCGTCCAAAAAGAACCGCGAAGCAGTCGGTGAAGTAACGACGTTTGCGTTTTTGGAACCAAAAGAGCAGAGGCGACAACAAAATCAGCAATGAAGCACTTAAGATATCGAACACCCGTTTAATTCTACGGTTTGTAGCGTTGTTGATGTTACCGAAGTCTGGTGTATATAGTTCTTCAGTACTGCTGGTGTAGTTGCTGCCGATAATGACATCCATGGTGTGTGGGGCAATGCGAAAAACAATGCCGCTGCCACGATATTCCTGTAGTGTGTCGAGGATTGTGCTGACGGGGATGTCGCGGCTGCATAGTATGACTTCGTCAACTTTCGGCATGCTGTTGTGTTGCAATGGAACAGTATCGCTGCCCTGCACAGACTTTGGCTCGATGCCGAGTGTGTCAAATAGTGTCGCTACGCGTTGCCGTTCAGCGTCACTTCCGATAATCATATAGTCGCGTCTGCTGTCAGGGTGCAACTGGTATCCTTTGACGTTGAAAAGACTGAGTAATCCTCTGATTGACAGCACGGCCAGTATGCTCCATAGCGAACCTAGCAATATGATGGCGCGTGAAAAACGCAGATTCTCGTCCAGCAGCGAATAGAAGGCTAGCAGCAATAGTGCGCCAATAGCCATGCCCTGTACTATGCGGCCTGTACGGACAGGCTTGTCATAGCCACCTGCAAGCCAAGAGGTAAGCAACATTATCAGAATGTATAGAGGCAGGATTGTCCATTTGTAGAAAGATGGATAGTAGTTTATGTTTTCGGCCCAGTAGGAGGCCCATATGTGCTGAATAACAAGGAATCCTGCGAACGAAGCAACGAAGTCGAGAAACGGAACAACCAAATGTTTAACGATGCGTTTTGCGAAGTCGAGCGAGGCACGCAGCCAAATGGCGCATTGGATAAGAAGGGCGTACAGTTTGGCTCCGCTGCCGCTGAAATACTTCTTCGTGAATATCGACATGGCGTTGTAGAAGGTGTATACATAGTTCATGCTGCCCTTCTTGGTGCTTTCACCTTTATAGTGCAGGATGCGCGTTGTAGGCAGGTAATAGTTCTTGTATCCTGCCAGGTGGATGCGCCATGAGAAATCGATGTCCTCACCGTACATAAAGTAAGTCTCATCAAGCATGCCAGCCTTGTCTATGGCCTCGCGGCGTGCCATAAGGAAAGCGCCGGGAAGTACGTCGACTTCGTTCACGTTGTTGTCGTCGAGGTACCCCATGTAGTATGCGCTGATTTTTCGGTTGTGGGGGAAGATGTGGATCAGTCCGCTGATTTTGTAGAACGATGTGGCGGGGGAGGGGAAACCGCGTTTGCTCTCCTTCAGAAACACGCCTTCGCCGTTGACCATCTTGACCGACAGAGCTCCGCAGTCGGGATGCTCTCGAAAGAAGTCGAGGCAGGTGCTAAAAGTGTCATTCTGTACAAGTGTGTCAGGGTTCAGAAGCAGTATGTAATCGCCTTTGCATTCGCGAATGGCCTGATTGTTGGCTTTGGCGAATCCGGTGTTGTCGCTGTTGGCTATCAGATGAACCTGGGGGAATTTGTCGCGCACCATCTCCACCGAGCCGTCCACCGAATTGTTGTCCACCACCCACACCTCGGTGTCAATGCCCTGTGCGGCTTCGTTGACGGAGCGCAGACATTGCTCTAGGAAGTACTTGACGTTGTAGTTTACTATGACGATGGACAGGGTCATTTCTTTTGATTGGTATTTTTCCGTATGATTCCGGACACTCAATAGCGATGCCGTGACGGGGGAAATAAAAAAAGGGTAAGCTGTTTATATCGCGCCGCTACAACCAAACACCCTTGCTGTATTCCTACCCTGGGGGATTCAATGGGAGCTGGCCGTATAAGACTTACCCGATTGCAAAAGTACTACTTTTTACGATACTGACAAATTTTTTTTTGAATTGCCGTTGTAAACTATAAAGTTTCAGTTTTTTATCTGTGCAAGGCATATGATGTCGCATGATGGTTACGCCGTAAAAAAAAACAGCTATTTGTATATTTTCCGACGGTTCAGCTCATCGTGGAATGCTTTGGCGTTGGCGTTGTGCTGGCTAAGGTTGGTGGCGAAAGCGTGGTAGCCAGAGAAATCAGACTTGGCGCAGAAGTATATGTAGTCGGTTTGCTTGTTTTGCAGGACAGCGTCGATAGAGGCTGTGCTTGGTATGCATATTGGTCCTGGGGGAAGTCCGGTATGCTTGTAGGTGTTGTAGGGGCTGTCGACTTCCTTGTGCTTGTCGAGCACACGTTGTAGTGAGAAGTCTCCGATAGCGTATTTCAGTGTTGGGTCGGCCTGTAGCATCATGCCTTTGCGGATGCGGTTTAGGTAGACGCTGGCGATGGTGGGCTTTTCGTCGTTCTTGTTGCTTTCCTCTTCGACTATAGATGCGAGAGTGATGACTTCGTCTTTGCTGAGATTGAGAGCTTTGCACTTGTCGGTGCGTTCCTTGTTCCAGAACTGACCTGATTCCTTTTTCATGCGGTCGAGCAGTTTTTCAGGTGTAGTGTTCCAATAGATATCGTATGTGTTTTGCGGAAACATGCCGATGATGGTCTGTGTTGTGTGTCCATATTTTGCGCATACGTTGCTGTCGTTGAGCAGTGCAAGCAGTTCTCCAGCTTTGAAATCCAGTTTTTTGGCCATGAGTTCGCACAATGTCTCTTTTGTGCGATGTTTGTTGATGGTTATCCTGACGGGGTCTTGGTTGCCGTAGTAGAGCTTGGTCAGAGCCGACCACACATCCATTCCGGGTGTCAGTTTGTAGCATCCGCCTTTGACATTGTTCTTGTATTTGCGTATTTTTGCCAATCGGTTGAATGCCTTCTGGTTGCCAATACAACCATGTGCATTCAGTGAATCTACAACAGCCTCGTAGGTTATGCCGTCGGGCAAGAATAGTGTCACGGCTTCTTTGTTGACAAGCTTTTGTTTCTTGAGGTTCAACAGACTAATCGCTGTAATGCCTATCAATACTACGACAGCGGCGAGAATGATGTATGCGGTTATTGTTATTTTTTTCTTCTTTTTGGTCATGGTGAGGGCTATTTGATTATTTTCTGGAATGACAGTGCATCAATCCATTTGTCGTTGTCCCAAATCCATTCTTTTAGTGTGCCACACAATGTGTAACCCTGTCTCTTGAAAAGATGTATAGAAATGGTATTGTTGGAGGCTATGTCGCAGTATAGCTGGTGGATGTTAAGGTGTTCGGCGGCGAACAGCTCAACCGCTTTAAGCATGGCGCTCCCATAACCTTGGTTGCGCAGACGGCTGTCGGTGAGAATCCCGACAGCAGCACGCCGGTTATAGGGATCGAAATCGTAAAGGTCTATACATCCGATGGCACCTATGCCATCAGTGTCTGCCATCAGTCTGATTTGACGGGAAGTATGGATGTCGTTGCCGCTGTCGTTGTCGATGAATCGTTGCAGAGCGGCTTTCGAGAAGGGCTGGTGCGCTGTGCCGTAGACCCATATCGAAGGGTCGTTTTCCCATTGATAGATGGCGTCGATGTCCTCTGGCTCCATGGCCCGCAGGTGGACGGATGGGTTGTTTTCTTCCATGTTTTGCCAAACGATGCTTTCTATTTTTTATTGTGTCAATATATAATAAATATGCCACCGTGTCGTTTATCGAAAAAAATGTGAATATGGATACAAAACAGTTGTGTCATGAAGTGTGCGAACTGGCCCGTGAGGTTGGAGACTTCCTTGTGGGCGAACGACGCAAGCTGCATGGTGTGGTGGATTCGCAGTCGAAGGGTATTCACGATTATGTGACATGTTTTGACAAGGAATCCGAACGCAGAATCGTGGAGAGATTGCGTATGCTGTTGCCTGACAGCGGCTTCATTGCCGAAGAGGGAACGGCTGGTGCTTCGGGACGAGAGAGGTTTACGTGGATTGTCGACCCCCTCGACGGCACAACCAACTACATACATGGCCTTGCTCCCACATGCGTTTCGATTGGCTTGCAGGACAATATGTTATCTGCTGAGCATCATGCTTCTGTCATGACTGTAGGTGTCGTACATGAAATATGGGCAAATGAATGTTTTTGGGCTTGCGATGGTATTGAGGGGGCGTTCCTCAACGATGCCAATATAGCTGTCTCGTCGACACCTGCTCTTTCTGACTCTCTGGTTGCCACAGGTTTTCCGTATGTCAATTTCTCATTGATGCCCGAATATATGCGTTTTCTTGAATGGACAATGCGCAACACTCATGGTGTCAGGCGGCTTGGCTCTGCGGCTGCCGATTTGGTGTATACTGCCTGTGGCCGCACCGATGCTTTCTATGAATATGGATTGAAACCGTATGATGTAGCGGCAGGTGCCTACATTGTCGAAAAGGCAGGCGGGCGTGTGGGTGATTTCCGTGGTGGTCCCAATTGGTTGCACGGTGGTGAGATGGTCGCTGGCAACAGATTGATTTTCGATGAGTTGGTTGAACAACTGAACTTTTTTGGAATGGCAGAAAAAAAATGAAATATATGATTTGTGGCAGATTTTCAAGAATGTTAATGGGCGTTGTTGCCATGCTGGCTCTTGTGTTTCAATGCACATTTTGCAATGCACAGGAAAGCAATGACAAGAAGGTATACCTTTTTTCGATTGACGAGGATATAGCGCCGCCAGCATCGCTGCGTGTTGAAAAGGCACTCAAGGAGGCCGAGTCGATTAAAGCCGATATTATCGTAGTGCATATCAACACTTATGGCGGCACGCTCGACGACGCGGACAAAATTCGCACCGCTTTCTTGGAATCTCCGATACCCGTATGGGCCTATATCGACAACAATGCAGCATCGGCAGGTGCATTGATATCCATTGCTTGTGAGAAGATATATATGCATAGCGGCTCGTCGATAGGCGCTGCCACGGTGGTAGACCAAACCGGAGAGGTACAGCCCGACAAGTATCAGAGCTACATGAGGTCGCTTATGCGAGCCACTGCTGAAAAACGCCATCGCAACCCAGACATTGCACAAGCTATGGTAGACCCTGATATTTATGTCGCGGGTGTGTCTGACAGTGGCAAGGTGTTGACATTTACTACTAAGGAAGCCATCGAGCACGGTTTCTGTGATGCAGAAGTCGAGAGTGTCGAGCAGCTCCTTGAACATGCAGGAGTGCACAAATACACCATCCATGAACAACGCTATAGTTTTATAGATAAGCTTGTCGGTTTCCTTGTAAGTCCTGTAGTGTCAGGCATTCTGATTATGCTTATTATCGGTGGCATTTATTTTGAATTGCAACAGCCGGGAATCGGTTTCCCGCTCATTCTCGCACTGTCAGCAGCAGCACTTTATTTTGCTCCACTGTATTTGGAAGGCCTTGCCGCGTATTGGGAAATACTCATTTTCATTGCGGGTATTGTGCTGATGATTCTAGAAATATTTGTCTTCCCCGGTTTCGGCGTTTCGGGAGTGCTTGGTATTATATGTCTTGTTTGCGGATTGGTGTTCAGTATGGTAGGAAATGTGGGATTTGATTTCTCGCATGTCCCATCAGGCCTTGTTGCCAACCGAACCATGGTAGTGCTAGTTGCATTGGCAATAGCATTGCCGCTTAGTATGTTTATAGGGAAGAAACTGTTTGAAGGCAACGCTTTCGGTGGACTTGCCTTGAAGACAGTCGAGGACACGAAAGAGGGTTTTACTGTTGCCGCCGACAAGGAGATGTCGTTTGTCGGCTCTTCTGCTGTTGCAGCCACAATCCTTCGTCCTGCCGGCAAAATCAGCATAGACGGAAGACTTTATGATGCTGTGGCACAAGTTGGATATATAGAAAAGGGACAAGATGTCAAGGTTGTGGACTATGTCAATGGTAGCCTTGTGGTTAAAAAATTGGATAATAATATGAGTAATCAATAAAATCGAAAGAATTGTATAAGGTTATCCGTATATTCTGGCATTGTGACAGCAGGCGATTTTTGCTGAAGCTTTTCTATACTTTGTGTGGAAGCTTGCTGCCATTGGTTAGTCTTGTGATGATCAAGAACATCGTTGATGGCGCAACCTCTGCTATAGTCGGGAATGCGGGGCCCGAGACTTTCGGCCTGCCGACAATTCTTGTAGCAAGTATGGCGGCTTTTTGCGGCATTACATTGCTTAACCGTTGGATAAGTGTTTTGAACAGTGTCAACAGCGATGTTTTGACTCAGGAGATAGTCGACTATATTAATGGCTTGATACAGATCCAGTCGGTTCAGCTTGATATGGCCTACTATGACAATCCTGATTTTCATGACACATTCCACAGAGCACAGCAAGAGGCAGCATTCCGTCCCATAAGGATATTGGAAAACATTGTCCAGGTGTTCGGGTCTCTGATTTCGCTTGCTGGAGTGGCCGTGATGCTTTTCGCTGCTTCATGGAAGGTCATAGCGGTTATGGTTGTCGCTGTGGTCCCGACATTCTGTGTGCGTCTCTACAAATCGCGTCGCATCTATCGTTTCCGTCGCGAGACGACCCAGATGGCGCGTCGCAGCAACTATTATGGTTCATTACTCTCTAGCAGTATGTATGCCAAGGAGGTGCGCTCGTTTGGTCTGGCCAACCATTTTCGTAAGTGCTATGTGGACATTCGGCGACGTTTGGTTGACCAACTGCTTCACATCTCGCGTCGTATGGCTTTACTAGACTCCTTAACAGCTGTCATCGAAGCCTTGTCGCTTGCCGCTGTTCTGCTTATCCTTGTGCGTCCCGTCGTTGGCGGTGGACTTACAATAGGTACGTTTGTGATGCTGTTTGAAGCCTTCCGTCGCGGGCAGGGATATCTGAATGGTCTGGTTGGAGGTGTGAGCGGACTATATGAGCATAAACTTTTTATCAATAACCTATTTGAATTCCTTAGTTTAAAGCCGTCCATTCTGTCACCCGACAGGCCAGAGCCATTTCCTGAAAAAGTCGAATCAATAAGTTTCAGTGACGTTACATTTGCGTATCCGGGTATGAAGCATGCTGTCCTGTCTCATTATTCGCTTGATGCACGTTTCGGAGAAATTACCCGTATAGAGGGTGAAAATGGTTTTGGCAAGACAACTTTGCTTAAATTGCTGTTGCGATTATATGACCCGCAAGAGGGTGCAGTGTGTGTCAACGGTATAGATATAAGACGTTTTGATGTTTTTGAGCTGCGCCATAATATCAGTGCGATATTTCAGGATTACGTGCAGTTTCATTTTACCGCCCGGGAAAACATCCTTTTTGGTGATATTGATACTCCAGAGGATGCCAAGCGTATTTCTGATGCGTTACGCCTTGCAGACGCAGGACCTGTAGTTGACACTCTCAGTGGCGGACTTGACACCGTGCTTGGCCGTCAGTTTGAAAATGGTGAAGAGCTGAGTATGGGGCAGTGGCAGCGTATTGCGCTCGCACGGCAGTTGTATTCAAATGCACCTATTTTGGTTTTTGACGAACCAACAGCATGGATGGATGTCAAGGCCCGTTCCAACTTTTTTATGGCCTTAGAGGAGTTGAAACCATCGCATCTGATTATTCTTGTCCGACACGAAGAAGAGTAAAAAAGAACAGGCACATTGTTGTGCCTGTTCTTTTTGTAACCATTGTTGATTATTTCTTTTTCTTCTTTTTCTTTTCCTGCATTTCGCGGATGATGCTCACTGCGTCGACGAGCGAAATAGTCAGGGGATCGAATTCGTTCTTTGGCATACGGTAGTTCTCTCCTTTGTGAATCAGATAGGGACCGTATCTTCCTATGTTCGTGGACACGGGCTCGCCTTCGTATTCTCCAATGACATGCGGATATATAAGTTTCAGCTTTTCGCGTTCAACAGCTTGAGAACGTTTAAGCTTGATGATTTCTATGGCACGTTCGATGGTTATTGTGTAAGGATCATCGCTTTTGGAGAGAGAGTAGAATTTGCCGTCGTGACGAACATAAGGTCCGAAACGTCCTATGCTTACTACAACATCGGATCCTTCGAGTTCACCGATTGTGCGTGGTAGCGAGAAAAGTTCAAGTGCTTCTTCGAGAGTTATGTTCTCGATGCTTTGACCTTTCTTCATCGAAGCGAAGCGGGGCTTCTCTTCGGCGTTGGTGTCGCCTATCTGGATGAGGGTGCCGTAGCGGCCAATCTTTGCGTATACGTTTTTACCACTGACAGGGTCCTTGCCGAGCAGACGTTCGCCGCTGGTGCGTTTGGAATGGCTCTGGGTTTGTTTCACGTTACGATGGAACGGAGTGTAGAACTGGTCGATTACTTTTCGCCATTCCTGGGTGCCGTTAGCGACATCGTCAAAGTCTTTTTCAACCTTGGCGGTGAAGTTGTAGTCCATGATTTCGTTGAAGTGCTCCATGAGGAATTGGTTGACAATTGCTCCGATATCAGTGGGGAAGAGCTTGCCTTTCTCAGCACCGAGGTGTTCGACTTTTTCGTTGCGGACAATGTCGTGGCCAGGTTCTAGCGTGAGCGTTATCACGTTGAAATCCTGCGGGTCGCGATCTTCTTTGATTACATATTCGCGTTTGAGAATTGTAGAGATGGTGGGTGCGTAGGTCGACGGGCGGCCGATGCCGAGATCCTCAAGCTTCTTGACGAGGCTGGCCTCTGTGTAGCGTGGCGGATGTTGGGTGTAGTGCTGTGTGGCCTCTGCGACTTCCAGTGTGAGTGTGGAGTCTTTCTTTACAGGCGGCAATTGACGGTTCGGGCTTTCCTCCTCTTCATCGTCGGTCGACTCAAAGTACACTTTCAAGAATCCGTCGAAAAGAACCTGTTCACCCGAGCATGAGAATTTCTCGACGTGTTTGTCGATATCAATGTCGATGACAGTCTTTTCAAGTTCTGCATCAGCCATCTGCGATGCAATGGCACGTTTCCATATTAGCTCATAAAGGCGGCGTTGAGCCACGTCGACATTGATTTCGGTTTGTTGCATGTCGGTTGGACGTATTGCCTCGTGTGCCTCTTGTGCACCTTTAATTTTGGTATGGTAGCGACGTGTTTTTACATACTTTTCACCGTACATTTCGGCAATTTGTTTTTTTGCCATCTCGAGAGCCATCTCGCTGAGGTTGGTCGAGTCGGTACGCATATAGGTTATGTATCCCGATTCGTAGAGCTGCTGTGCTATCTGCATGGTGCGTGCCACGGAGTAGCCGAGTTTGCGGCTGGCTTCCTGCTGCAAGGTTGAGGTGGTAAACGGTGGGGCAGGACTGCGGCGAGCAGGCTTTGTCTCGACGTTGTGAATCTTGTATTTGCAGTCAGACAGAGTCTTGAGGAAAGATTCGGCCTCTTCGCATGTTTCGAAACGGCGGCTGAGCTCAGCAATTAGTTTGCGCTTGTCGCTGCTTAAGAAGGTGGCGGTGAGACGAAAATAACTCTGAGATTTGAAATCGCGTATTTCCTGTTCTCGTTCAACTATGAGTCGTACAGCTACGCTTTGAACGCGTCCAGCACTGAGGGCAGGCTTGATTTTAGCCCAAAGGATGGGGCTTATTTCATATCCTACCAAACGGTCGAGGACACGGCGGGCCTGCTGGGCGTCGACAAGGTTCATGTCGATGTCGCGAGGATGGTCTATAGCGTAAAGGATTGCGTTCTTAGTAATTTCATTGAAAACTATACGTTTGGTCTTGTTAGGCTTCAGACCCAGCGTTTCGCGCAGGTGCCATGCAATGGCTTCTCCTTCACGGTCCTCATCGGATGCCAACCACACCATGTCGGCGTTTTTGGCGGCTTTTTTCAAATCTACTACAAGTTTGGTTTTGTCTTCGGCAATCTGATACTCTGGTTCGTAATTATTATCCACATCAATGCTCATCTCTTTCTTCGCGAGGTCGCGGATATGTCCGTAGCTGGACATGACCTCGTAATCATTGCCAAGGAACTTCTCGATGGTTTTTGCTTTGGCTGGAGACTCAACTATTACTAAATTCTTCATATATTATTATATATATATTTATTTAATTGACAGCATGCAAAAGCATGTATTTGTTTCTTCACGGAAATGCAAAAATAGTAACTTTTCTTAAAATGACAAAAAAAATGGACACAATAAAAAAAAAAGCCATGCGTTTTGACACTGAAATGAGAAGAAGAATCATTGTCTCTGTGACCAATGACCTGGTGACTGACCAGCGTGTGCACCGTTCATGCTCGGCGCTGTACGATGCGGGCTACGATGTGACCCTCGTGGGTCGCAAGTTGCGCGACAGCGGACCGGTGGAAAGGGTTTATCGTACTGTCAGGATGCGGCTGCTGTTCAATAAAAAGGCTGTCTTTTATGCGGAATACAACATTCGTCTTTTCTTCAGGCTGCTTTTCTCATGTGCCGACGCTTACTATGCCAACGATACTGATACACTCCCGGCATGCTATTATGCCGCCCTTATACGTCGTATGCCTCTTTTCTTTGACGCTCATGAGATGTTTCCCGAGGTGCCGGAACTTGTGGGCCGTCCTCGAGTAAAACGTTTCTGGATGCGGATCGAGGACAGAATCTTTCCTCGTATTAACCGCAAAGGCCGTGCGGCAGTGACTGTATGCCAGTCGATTGCAGATATTTATCGTGAACGCTATGGGTTGAATATGGCTGTTGTCCGTAACGTGCCAATGTTTTATGCCGAGTCCCATGACGATATGACAGATGGCTTATTGGACAAGCTCCCCCAAGGCAAACACATTTTGCTTTATCAGGGAGCTGTAAATATTGGCCGTGGCATAGAATGGATTATGGATGCCATGCCTTATCTTGATGACTGTCATTTTGTTGTAGCCGGGGCGGGGGATGAGTACAACCTTTTGAAGCAGCGTGCTGAATGTGAGGATTTGCGTGACAAGGTCACGTTTCTTGGACGTGTGGCTCCAGAAAAATTGCACAGTCTGACGAAGCATGCGTCGCTTGGAATGTCGCTGTTAGAGAACCGTGGTTTGAACTACTACTATTCGCTGCCTAATCGATTGGCTGATTTCGTTCAAGCAGGTGTTCCGGTATTGGCGACAGACTTCCCGGAAATCAGACGTGTTGTCGAAGGTTATGGAATAGGCACACTTGTTCCGCCGGTGGTTTTTGATATTGAAAGATTACAATCTGAACCCCCTGATCCAAAACTACTTGCAAAAACGATAACAGATACTTTGGTTTTTTGGCAGTCGATGCCGGAGGTCGAGAAGAAAAACCGTTTCGACAAGGCCGCTAAGGATTTGTCGTGGGAAAACGATAAAAAAGTTCTTTTGAATTCTGTCGACACAATTTTCCATCGGTAGTGTCGTTTTTATATAATTATTTAAGAATATCAATTTACATTTATAACAGAAAAGTATGCTATACAACCTTTTTGCTTTAATATACATTATAGGCCCATTTGTCGGTTTGTGGTTTATTTTCAAGAAAGCAGGCGTTGCGTCGTGGAAAGCCGCCGTGCCGGTGTATAATCTAATAGTATGGTTAAAGGTTTGTGGCAAAAACTGGAAATGGTATATATATTTCCTTATTCCGGCCATCAATATCTTCACATTCCTGCTTCTTGTTGTAGAAACAGCCAAGTTGTTCAAACGGTATGGTCTTGGTGAACAGACACTTGCTGTTCTGTTCCCATTTGCTTATATGCCATATCTTGGTCTTAGCAAGTTGGAATACAATGACCCTGCCAAGCTGCCGAAGGTGAAAAGCTCGCAATGGCGCGAGTGGGTTGATGCTCTTATATTTGCCTTGGTTGCTGCTGTCATCATTAGAGGAAACGTTTTTGAGCTCTATAATATTCCGTCGTCATCGATGGAGAAATCACTGATGGTGGGCGACTACGTCATGGTAAGCAAGCTGTCGTATGGCCCCCGAGTTGCTATGACACCGCTTTCTTTCCCATTGGTGCACAATGTGTTGCCCTTAACGGGGGGTAAAGTAGAATCATACTTGAAATGGATTGAGTTGCCATATCATCGCTATCCAGGTCTTCGCAGTGTGCAGCGCTACGATGCCACGGTGTTCAACTTCCCAGATGGCGACACTGTGTGTGGAGCTTTTCAGAGTAACCGTTCGTATCACGATTTGGTGCGTGAGTATGGTCGTGACAAGGTTTTGGATCCCAAGAACAAAAAAGTGTTTGGAAAGATAATTGTCCGTCCTGTTGATAAGCGCGAGAATTTTATAAAGCGTTGCATCGGTCTTCCCGGTGAGACGTTGGAGATTAAAGACCAGCGCGTGTATATCGACGGCGACGCAATAGATAATCCTACCGAATTACAATTCACATATGCTATACGTATGGCAGAAAGCTATTCAGATTATATGGCCAATACGAATGGTATGGGCTCGGTGGATAATAAAATAAAAAAGGACATGAAGTTCTTTGTGTCACAGGGCGTCTCGGTTGAGGATTGTGAACAATCGCAAGGATATTTGTATCTGTTTCTTAACGATAGACAGTTGTCCAAAGTTGCAGGTTGTGGTGGCAAGTCGGTTTTCGAGTATCTTACTGTCGAGCCGATGGCCTACCGTCACGACAGCCTGACATTGGTGCGCGTCATGCCTCATGGAAACCTTTTGGTTAATGAGAATGAACAGCTCAAGAAAATAGATTCCGAAAAGCTGAAGTTAAAACAGATGCTTTCGGAGGAAGGTCTGAGCGATCCTGATTTCGAGATGTGCGAGCAATACTACACACTTCCTTTGACATCGGCAATGGCCAAGAAGTTACAGGGCAACAATATGGTTGCAGAGGTGATTCCGCTGTCAGCCCAGAAAGGTTATTCGGGACGAGACCTTTTCCCCCATGCCGATGGATATAACTGGACTGTTGACAACTTCGGTCCTGTCACCATTCCTGCCAAGGGCTGGACGGTAGACCTTACTATGAACAATCTGCCAATATATCGTCGTGCTATTGAGGTTTTTGAAGACAACAAACTAGAGGTGCATGACGGCCAGATTTTCATTAATGGCAAGGCCACGACGCAGTATACTTTCAAGATGGACTACTATTGGATGATGGGTGATAACCGTCATAACAGTGCCGACAGCCGCTATTGGGGATTCGTACCCGAAGACCATGTCGTCGGTCGAGCCAATATGATTGTTTTCTCGAAAGATAAAGATAGCGGCAAAATCCGCTGGAACAGAATTTTCAGGACAAAACTCTGATTCTGTTAAAACATCAATTCGGACATTATCTCTTCGTCGTCATCGACGATTGTCAATTCTACAGGTTCCGGTTCTTCCGGGAGAGGCTCTGATTCAATTACCTCATTGTACGAGTACATGGGGTTAGGAATGGCTTGTTCAATCTCTTTACGTAACTCTTCATCAAGTTCCGGGTAACTTTTTCCGAATTTTGCCAACGACAATTCATCGTACATCTCGCATATGGCGTTGTTTATCTCGTAAACAATACGCATGCATGTCCTCGAAGCCACGTCTGCATCATCTTTCTGAATGAGTACCATTCCTTTTGAAACGTCAAAATTGCCAAGATGCGCAAATGACATGGTTCTCTTTTCAGGCAGATTAAGCAGGTTTTGTGGGTTCTGTAAGAATTCCTTGACTTGCCCTTTTATTTCGTTGATGTTTGTAAACTGGCCGTTGACAAGTATCTGGCCGTTTCGGTTTATCCTTATCATGTAGATGTTGCGTTCGTGAACTGTACATTCAGGACAATCTATTTCTTGAGGAGCCAGACTTGGGTATTCTGCAAGCTGTATTTCTGTCTCAACGCTGTCTTTCTTTGATTTTTTACTTCTTTTTTTGTCATTACCTTTGCAGGCAGATGATAACAACAATACGGAAGCCAATGAAACTATGGCTGCAATCTGGAAGAAACGTTTTGTTTTCATATGAAAATGTTTTTATTTGGTTAATTGTTCTGCAATTGCTTTTGCTGCCTGACGGCCTGCTCCCATGGCAAGTATTACCGTTGCAGCACCGCTAACGGCATCGCCGCCAGCATATACATTCGGGCGTGTTGTTTGTCCTTCGGGAGTGGCAATGATGCCGCCCCAACGTTCGGTGTCAAGGCCGGGAGTGGTGTTCTTGATGAGTGGATTAGGACTTGTGCCGAGGGCAATGACAAGGTTGTCAAGTTCAAGCATGAACTCGCTGCCTTCTATTTCTGAGAAACGACGGCGGCCACTGGCATCAGGTTCGCCCATTTGCATACGTATCAGCTTAACACCTGCCACGTTTCCTTTGCCGTCGTTCAGTACTTCGATGGGGTTGGTCTGGAAGGCGAATACTATGCCTTCTTCCTTTGCATGGTGCACCTCTTCTTTTCGAGCGGGCATGTCCTCTTCGCCACGGCGATAGATAACAGTAACTTCACAGCCTAAACGGCGTGCTGTGCGTGCTGCATCCATAGCGACATTGCCTCCTCCTACGATGGCAACCTTCTTTCCAAGGACAATAGGTGTGTCGTATTGTTCATCGTAGCCGTGCATTAGGTTTGTTCGTGTAAGAAGTTCGTTGGCAGAAATTACACCGACAAGGTTTTCTCCAGGGATGTTCATGAATTTGGGCAGACCTGCACCAGAAGCAATATAAACAGCTTCATAACCATGTTTGTCAAAAAGTTCGTCTATAGTGACGGATTTTCCGACAATGACATTGGTAACGATTTCGACACCTAGTTTCTTAAGGTTCTCTATTTCGGGAGCAACAACTTTCTGCTTCGGCAGTCGGAATTCCGGTATGCCATATACCAACACACCACCGGCATGATGCAGAGCTTCGAAAATTGTGACTTTGAATCCTTGTTTTGCCAGGTCGCCGGCACAGGTGAGGCCGGAAGGGCCGCTACCGATGATGGCCACTTTCTTCCCGTTTGTATTTTTGGCTTCCGACGTTTTAGTCCCATTCTCGCGGTTCCAGTCAGCCACGAAACGTTCAAGAGCTCCAATTGCGATTGGCTCTCCTTTTTTCCCAAGGACACATGCACCTTCGCATTGTGTTTCCTGTGGGCATACACGTCCGCATACTGCTGGTAGTGCCGAGTCTTCTGAAATTATGCATCCGGCTTTGGCAAAGTCGCCTTCTTTTACTGCGTAGATGAAGTCAGGAATGCGAATGCTTACAGGACATTGTCCAACGCACATCGGACGTTTGCAATTCAGGCAGCGGCTTGCTTCTGCAATGGCTTGCTCTTTGGTGAATCCTTTTGATACTTCGTCAAAATTGTGGATGCGTGCATCCGGTGCTTGTTCCTCAGGCTTTTGTCTTTTCTTGGCATCTGTATCGATTTGTTTTTCTACAGCATCGGTAAGATTACAGGTGTGGCCATTCTCGCTTGTGGCTATGTGGTATTTTTTTGCGTCTGGGCGAGCAAGGCGGCTCATAGCCTCATCGAAATTGACCATGTGACCATCGAATTCGGGGCCATCCACACAGGTGAAAAGCACCTTGTTACCGACACTGACGCGGCAGGCACCGCACATACCTGTGCCGTCAACCATCATGCAGTTCATCGATACAACAGTCTTCAATCCATATTGTTTGGTCAGAAGCGACACAAATTTCATCATGGGCAGTGGTCCTATAGCTACACAGCAGTCATAGTGATGGCCGCTTTCTACAAGTTGTTTGATTTTCTCGGTGACAAGGCCTTTCTCTCCATAGCTGCCGTCGTCAGTCATTACATATAGATTATCGCACTCTTTACGCATTTTGTCTTCGAAGAACAGTAGCTCTTTGTTACGTGCTCCAATTATTACATCGCAGGCAATACCTTGTGCATGAACCCATTTCGCTTGAGGGTATACTGGAGCGGTACCTACACCGCCAGCCACGAAAAGAATGGAACCTTTCTTTTCGTTGTCTTTCTCGGCGTACATGTCTATGACTTCTGCTGGTTTGCCGAGTGGGCCGACTATTGTGAAGACACTGTCTCCTGCCTTCATCTCAGCCAGTCGTTTTGTCGACTCTCCGACCACTTGATATACAATGGTTACAGATTTTTTGCTTTTGTTTATGTCGCAGATAGTTAGCGGTACACGTTCGCCACGTTCATGTGGAATCACGATGACAAATTGTCCTGGTTGTCCACTGCAGGCAATCCAAGGGGCTTCGATGTCCATAAGGACAATGCTGTCGGTAAGCTGTTCTCTGTTGATAATCTTGTACATGGTTTGGAGAGATTAATTGTTTCTTATATAATGCTGTCTGTTATTCTTTTGTGGATTGTGGCGACCTGGCGTGCACGTGGATTCCCCTCGTGGTTCAGCACCACATAGTCGGCTCTATCCATTTTCTCTTCGGCCGACAGCTGGTTGTTCATTCTAGCTTCCAGTGCCTCTCGGCTTGTGTGGTCACGAAGTTGTAGCCGGCGCATCCGCTCTTCTTTTTCAAGATATACTGCAATTATTTTATCTAATTGTTTGTCAAGGTTATATTCATATAATATGGCGGATTCGATAATTACATATCCGTCTTTGGGATTCTGATTATAGGCCCACGTTCTGAAGTCGTTCATCACGCGGGGATGGATCAATGCGTTAAGTTGCAGTAGTTTTTCCTTGTCGGAAAAGACGATTGATGCAATCTTTTTTTTGTCGACACTGCTGCTGTCGAGAAATACTGTCAACCCAAATAATTTGCGTATCTCTGTCAGAAAGTCAGGTTCCTGGTAATAGTCTGAAGCATGCTGGTCAGCAACAAAGCAGGGAACACCAAGTCTTTTAAACTCTTCGAGCACTGTGGTTTTTCCGCAGCCAATGCCTCCTGTCAAGCCAACCAGTTTCATTTTATCACTACATATTGTACTGTTGGAGGTTCTATTGACTTGATGTGGACATATGCAGGAAATTCGCTTACTATGCAACGCAGTGTTGTACTAGTGTCAGAGTTGATTGTTGATGTGACTTTGAAGTCTTTGGCGTCGGTGTTCGTGTAGTCCTTGCTCGAGACCATTACATTTACGGTGACGGTGGGCGGATATAGTTTGATTTCGCGAACACTTTCGTCAATTTTTACATTAACAGGGACCTCAATTGCTTTTTCGACAAATGTCTCTACGGGAAGATATACATCTATATTGGATGTAGACACTTTCAGGTCGGGGTATTTTTCCCATACAGGATTCAGCTTGACAATATAGTTACCACTGGCAGAGATATTGTCCAATTTTTGCTTGGATGCATAGAGTCCGTCTATCTTGTCGAGCGACTCCTTTGTGCCGTATAGCCAGACGGTGTCGGGTGAAATCAGCGGTTGGCCATATAGTCCGTGTGAGTTGTCGAACACAAATTCCACGTCGTCGATATTCGGTACGAACGCCTTGCTTTCGCGTATGCCCAAATCAATGGCGATATTGTTGCTCACAGGTTGAAGCTTGCTTACACCGCGCATGTCTATCTGATTGCGTATTTGATAGATTATTTCGTCAGTGTTAAGCGTTATTTTTATGTCGCCATTTCGTTTCCGTGCAATGTATTTTTCAACATCGAGGGTTATCTTATGGTTCTTGCCGATGCCACGACGGAATGCATAGAAGCCATTACTTGTGATGTCGAGTGTAATGACTGTGTCGCATTGTGTGACAACATAGCGAGCAGTGTCTATTCCGAGATATTGGACTTGGTACTGCTCGCGGAACACTTTTTCTTCAGACATGTTGGTAACCAGCCATACAAAGAATATGGCAATAAGAGCAAATATGAAGGCTCGTGACTGCTTCAGCTTTGATCGCAGGGGCTCCGAAACATGTCCCATGGCTTGTCACTGTTATTGTTGTTGTCCGTCGCTTGGAACAATGGTTTGGATAAAGCTCTTCTCTACGGTGACAATCACGTTGTTGGAGATTTCAACCTCGACGGTAGTCTCTGCAACGGAATGGATTTTGCCATAGATGCCGCCTGAGAAGACCACGCGGTCGCCTTTTTTAAGCTCGTTGCGCATTTTGGCTTCTTCTTTTGCTTTTTTACGCTGGGGACGTATCATCAGTAGCCACATGAAGGCAAAAAGCAAAATAATCATTAATAGTCCACTCATTCCGCCACCTTGTGGTGCACCTTGTGCTCCGTCTAATAAAATTGTTAGGATGTTCATTGTTTGTCTTTATTAGTTTATTTTTTTGATTGCTTATAAAAATTGGATAGTAGGGTTGTCGTTCTCCGTTTTACCGTACAGTTGCTTTTATTGTCAGTTTTTTGAGTGCAGGTTGTGCGTTTGAGGCCACTGTTACGGTTTTCATTTGCATACCAGACATTCCAGCCGAACGGAACGTCACTGTTATGAATCCTGACTCGCCGGGAGCTATGCGTTCGCGCGGGTAGTTGGCTACAGTGCAACCGCATGAGGGGTCGCATTGGCTGATCACAAGGTCGTCATCGCCAGTGTTGGTGAATTTAAAGCTGTACGATATTGTCTCACCTGCCATAACGGTTCCGAAGTCGTGCATGTCATTTTCAAAAGTGATTTTCGGCATTTTCACGCTTTCGTCGTACCCATTGGCGGTGTTGGGGTTCTTTATCGTGTTCTTTGCGGTGGTTTTCACGGTGTCTCTGTTTCCATTTCTTCCTTGTTCACCGCAACCGGCCAGGATAAGTACTGCAATGGCGAGTGTTATTATTCTTTTCATGGTTGTCTTCATTGTCGGTTATTCTTCTTCTGGTGGCAGTTCGCCGTCGATCTCAGGATCGTAAAGGCCCCGGCTGTTTTTCTCAATCTTGCCTGCCACACGCAGTTCAATTAATATTTTGTCGAGTATGCCGTTGATGAACAGTTTGCTCTTCTCGGTTGAGAATTCCTTGGACAGCTCTATGTATTCGTCCACAGTGACTCTTTCAGGAATGGACGGGCAGCGTGTGAATTCGGTTACAGCCATGTTGATAAGTAGGATGTCCATCAGGGCCACGCGGTCAAACTCCCAGTTTTGCAGATGTTTCTTGATCAGGGGCTCGGTGTCGTCTATATGTGCGAATGTGTCAATTGCCAGCTGGCGAGCGAAGTTGTATGCAGCGGTGTCTTTGTTGTTCAGCTCGTCGTAGACAACAGGGCAATGCATGGCCTCGTTCATGTCGCTTTCTGCAATCTCTTTCATCATCATGAAGTTGTATTGGGCTATTTGGTCGAAATCGTCCTCCCAGAGAAGGTCTCTGTCAAAGATGATGTCGCGCAGATTGTCGTCGTTCATCAGGCATTTGAAAGCTATGAGTGCAAAGGCTCTGTCGTCATCGAAACTACATTCAGGCAGCTCTATATAGTCTTGGTACTGCTGTGTTGCCTTGAGTGTGTTCAGTATTTTGCGGAACACGTCGAAGTTGTCGGACCAGTCAATCTTCATGCGGTTTGTGTGCTGACGGAATTCGAACGTGTCGCCAAGCCGTTGGATGAATGTGTTCTCTGCGAAACGCTTCGGCGGGTTTTTCTCGTTTTCCGACGGCATGAATTTCTGCATGGCCATCTCGTTCACGCGTTCAGCGGTAAATGCAAGCTGTGTCAGGGTGCTCAGCTGCAATATTCCGAGGTCGTTGAGGCGTGTGACGTTGTGGTCGAACAGCTTTGCGACATCGTTGGCATCTTCGCTGTTTGAAGTCACGGCTGCATAGACCGACTGGAGTGCTTTTGCGCGTAAAAAATGTCTGCTTAGCATACTATGTTGATGATTCGTTTGGGTACAAAGATTATTTTTTTAGGTTCCTTGCCTGCCATCCATTTCTGGGCTTCGGGCGATGCCTTTACGGCGGCCACTGCATCCTCTTGTGTGCAGTCGACCGGCAGCTCCATTGTGAAGCGCATCTTCCCGTTGAACGAGACTGGATACTTGAAACTTTCCTCGACAAGGAATTTTTCGTTGAATTTGGGCCATTGAGCGTTGCACACCGTCTCTCCGTTGCCAAGCAGGTGCCACAATTCTTCGGCAATATGCGGCGCAAAGGGAGCAATGAGTATTGTCAACGGCTCGAGCACTGTGCGTTTGTTGCATTTCAATGTCGCCAGCTCGTTGGTGCAGATCATGAAGGTGCTGACCGATGTGTTGAACGAGAATCGCTCTATGTCTTCCGTGACTTTCTTTATGGTCTGGTGCAATACCTTCAGCTCTGCATTGCTTGGTGCCTCATCGCTGACACATAGGGTGTTGTCGCTGTCGTGGAACAGTCGCCAGAATTTCTTGAAGAATCTAAACACGCCTTCTATGCCCTTGGTGTCCCATGGCTTAGACTGCTCGACGGGACCTAGGAACATCTCGTACATCCTCAGCGTGTCGGCTCCGTAGCGGGCCACCAGGTCGTCAGGGTTCTGCACGTTGTAGTATGTCTTGGACATCTTCTCAATTTCCCAGCCGCAAACATATTTACCATCCTCTAGTTCGAAACGGGCATCGGCGAATTCCGGGCGCCATTGTCTGAAACGCTCTGTGTCGAGTATGTCGTTGTCGACGATATTGATGTCTACGCGGATAGGGCTGACATCATCTGGATTCTTGATGAGATTTTTTGATATGAAGAGGTTCTTGTCTTCCTTTGAGCGGAAGACAAAACTCGTGCGACCTTGTATCATGCCTTGGTTCACAAGCTTCTGGAATGGCTCCTCGACTACTGAGAGACCGATGTCGTGGAGGAATTTGTTCCAGAATCTGGCGTAGATAAGGTGACCGGATGCATGCTCTGCTCCTCCGACGTAAAGGTCCACGTTGCGCCAGTAGCCCACAGCCTCCTTGGAGAAATATTCCTTGTCGTTGTGCGGGTCCATGTATCGCAGGTAGTATCCGCTACTGCCTGCAAATCCAGGCATAGTGCTAAGTTCCAGAGGGAACACTTTCTTTCCGTCGATGAGGCTCTTGTTCACCACTTGGCATTTTTCTTCGTCCCAGGCCCAGTTGTCGGCGTGGCCTAGCGGGGGTTCGCCCGTGGCTGTCGGTTTATATTCGCTGATTTCGGGCAGCAGCAGCGGCAGGCTCTCTTCGGGTATCGGAGTGGCGATGCCATCCTTGTAGTAGATTGGGAACGGTTCGCCCCAGTAGCGCTGGCGGCTGAAAATAGCGTCACGCAGGCGGTAGTTGACTGTGCGGTGACCGATTCCCATTTTTTCTATCTTATCGATGACGGCGGCCATTGCCTCTTTCACCTTCATGCCAGTCACAAAGCCGCTGTTGACGCTCCAACCGCTTTTGGCATCCAGGCTCTCGGTCCAGGTGGCGGGGTCGCTCACCACGTCCTTCTCGGCACTGACCACTTGACGAATAGGCAGATTGAAGTGGCGAGCAAAGGCGAAGTCGCGGCTGTCGTGTGCGGGCACAGCCATGATGGCTCCTGTTCCATACCCTGCGAGGACATATTCCGAAACCCAGATGGGGATTTTCTCTTCCGTGAGGGGGTTGATGGCGTAAGCGCCCGTAAAGACTCCGCTGACCTTCTTTACCTCTGCTTGACGTTCGCGTTCCGAACGGTTCTTCGCCCACGTTACGTATGCTTCTACCTCGGCTTTCTGCTCCGGAGTGGTAATCTGGTCGATGAGTTCATGTTCGGGACAGAGCACCATGAAGGTGACGCCGAATATTGTGTCGGGACGTGTTGTGAAAATCTCGAAACTCGGTACCGGCTGCGGGTTGACCTGCTGCATGTATGCTTGGGCTCCGGGAAGTACATTCTCGTTGCTCTTGACATCCAATGGGAACCAAACGGCGGCACCTTCGCTGCGGCCTATCCAGTTGCGTTGTATCTCCTTCAGGCTCTCGCTCCAGTCCACCTCCTCCAGCCCGTCGACGAGTCGTTGGGCGTAGGCCGTGATGCGGAGACTCCATTGGCGCATGAGCTTGCGCTCCACAGGGTAGCCGCCGCGGACAGAGAGACCGTTCACCACCTCGTCGTTGGCAAGCACCGTGCCCAGTTCTGCACACCAGTTGACGGGTATGTCCGCCAGGTATGCCAGTCTGTAGTTCATCAGGTAGTCCTGCTGCTCCTTCTCCGTCATCTCGCCCCAGCTTTTTCCGCTCTCCGTCCTCTGTTCTCCCTTCTCCAGTTTGGCTACAAGCTCGCTGATGGGACGTGCCTTCCCCTGTTCGTTGTCATAGTAGTGGTTGTAGAGCTGCAGAAACGTCCATTGGGTCCACTTGTAGTATTCAGGGTCGCACGTGCGGACCTCGCGGTCCCAGTCAAAGCTAAAACCTATCTTGTCGAGCTGCTCGCGGTAGCGGCGTATGTTCTGCTCGGTTGTCTTTGCGGGATGCTGTCCAGTCTGGATGGCATACTGTTCCGCCGGCAGACCGTAGGCATCGTAACCCATTGGGTGAAGCACGTTGAATCCCTGCAGACGTTTGTAGCGTGCATAAATGTCGCTTGCTATGTATCCTAGAGGGTGACCTACATGCAAACCGGCTCCCGATGGGTAGGGGAACATATCCAGAACATAGTAGTGTGGTTTCTCGGAATTATTTTCCACATGGTAGGTCTTCTGGTCTCGCCAGTACTGCTGCCATTTGGGCTCGATTTCGTTGAAATTATAGTCCATCTTATTATAATTTATACATGTTTTGGATTCATTACTATTTATACTCCTTGTTCAAAGAATTGAATTGTAGAAATATAAATAACGACAAATCCAAAAATCAAACTGCAAATATAATAAGAAAAAGTGAATTATTTCCCCTTTTTGCCGATTTTCTCCATTACCTCGCGGGGAATGAACACCGCACTGTTGCTTTCTGCGTTGTAGATAATCTCTCCGTTGAGTGCTGTGCTGACAATATACGTCTGCTTCATCTCGTCGTTACGGTACAGCAGGAAGTTGCAGATGTCTGTCGGGGTGATGTATGGGTTGTCCCTGAGGTGTGAATGGTATGTGGCCGTTGTCTTGTTACCCTCTTCGTCCACCGTTAGCATCGGTATAAACGATTTGTGGTACCGTCGGAACGCCATTGTTTTCCCCTCATTGTCGAAATCAATGCTGAAATCATTGCCGAACGGGATCACGCCTGGCCTCTCTACGCCTTGCAGTATATACAGTCTCATAGTGTTGGCATCGATGCGTACCAGGTCGAAATTCAACCGGCCGTAGTCGCTCCTGTAGCGTATGCTGTCCCTGTATTGCTCGTAGACATTGTCAAACATGACGCTCTTCAACTCCCATTGTGATTGCTCTTCGTTTGTCACGGGACGGGTCTCATATGTCCAGCTGCTCTCTCCACTGCGGCTGTTGTAGTCAAGCTCAAAAACGCTGTTCTTTCCCTCCTTGTCAAAAAACACGGCTCTCCATGTGCTGTCGGTCGGTTGCCATATTACATTGCCGCCAAAGTCACCTTCGCTGTAATGTTCCAATACCATGTCGGTCGCAACCCAATTGACGCGCTCGGCGATGTAAAGGTTGTAGCCTTCGGAGCAGATGCTGTCAAGCGCTGCCTGGATTTGTCCTGGCTCGGGACGCTTAATATCGGAATGAACACCTTGTCTGCTAGACGAACACGAGGCTATGCCCATCGTTACTGCAACAGCATAAACAATTGCAATCAATTTCAGTCTTTTCTTCATGTTTTTTCCTCTTTTTTCAATATTACCATTCGAAATGCAAAAATACAATAATTCTACAACATGGAAAAAAAATATTTTGCCTTGTGGGTGAATACTTCGCAAAATAAAATACGATTGGTAGCGTTAATGTTGTCAAAATCTCTTTTCACTATGGATAAACTTAGTTACGCATTGGGCCATAATATTGGCCGTCAGCTTTTGGATATGGGTCTCGAGACAAGTCTTAACGTCGACGATTTTGCCTCTGCTATCCGCGATCTCTTTGCAGGCAACGATCCTAAACTATCGCCCGACGAGGCGCATAGCATTCTCGACCGATTCTTCTCTGAAATGGAACAGTTGCAGCAGGCTCAGGCTGCCCAGAAAGGCAAGGCCGCCAAAAGCGAAGGCGAGGCTTTCCTTGCCGAGAATGCCAAACGTGAAGGCGTATTTTCAACCCGCAGCGGCTTGCAGTACGAAATCCTCCGCGAGGGCACAGGTCAGCGTCCATTGGCTTCCGACACTGTCCGCTGCCATTACGAGGGCTCCCTCATCGATGGCACCGTATTCGACAGCAGCTACCGCCGCAACCAGCCTGCCGAGTTTGGCCTGCGTCAGGTCATAGCCGGTTGGACCGAGGGCGTGCAGATGATGAAGGTGGGTGCCAAGTATAAATTCTACATCCCCTATCAGTTGGGTTATGGCGAGCATGGCGCCGGCGCTTCGATTCCGCCTTATGCCGCTTTGATTTTCACAGTCGAGTTGCTGGCAATAGTGTAGTTTTGATGGTTTTTCTAGTTTTATCGTAAGGGTAGAGCTCCGCAGCCTTGCTCTTTCATTGTTCTTATTTGTCAATTATAGGCCGCATAGTCATGTCGACTTCCCTTGTGGCTGTCCCTTCATACCATTCTCCGTGGCCTCCGGTGAAATTCGCGTTGGAATAATCCACAACTACGGTCGTGTCGGCGTATAGGCCATTTTCGGTGCTGTCAATGTCGCTGAATCGTACTGTCAAATGACTGCTCCATGCATCGTACCTTACTGTGATTGAATACTTCCCTTCATCGTCGGTCACGCTGCTCCGATAGGCCATCGACACCTCAATCCCTTCTATCGGATTACCTTGCGGGTCTCTAACCGTCCCCTTGACTTTGTAGTCCGCCTCCGGTGTACCGTATGCCATCCTGCATGACGTGAAACAAATTGAAAAGCTGCCCCATATCACCCCAGCCACACATGCAAGAATCCAATTTTTAATTTTTAAAAAATGTATCTTCATGATTCCGCTATTTTCTTTTGAAAAATTCGAATACGGTTTTCGCTTTAGCGGGTCCAATGGCTTTGGCTAAGTCGTCCAGGGTCTGTAGCTTGATCTCTTTCACTGAACCGAATCTTAACAACAGGTCGCGCGCGGTCTTCTCTCCAATGCCTGGTATGTCGGTCAACTGTGTCCGGATTGTGCCTTTGCTCCGCTTTTCACGGTGGAATGTGATGGCGAAGCGATGGACTTCGTTCTGTATTTTCTCCATCAGGTGGAATAACTCATCGGTCGGTTTCATGCCCACCACACGAATGTTGCCTCTGTCGTCGTAGCACAGCAGCTCGTTGGTCCGGTGGCGGTCGTCCTTGGCAAGTCCCGCTATGGGTATCTCGAGTTTGAGATCTTCTTCTATCACTCGTCGTGCAATCTCCATCTGGCCGGCACCGCCATCAACAATCAGGAGGTCGGGCAGCTCTTTGCCTTCTTCCTTGAGCCTTTTGTAACGACGTGTTATGACTTCGGTCATCGACGCATAATCGTCCGGCCCCTCGACGCTTTTGATGTTGAATTTCCTGTATTCGTTACGGTTCGGCTTGCCATCGGTGAAGCGTACCATGGCTGCGACAGGATACGCTCCCTGTATATTGGAGTTGTCGAAGCATTCTATGTGTACCGGCCTCTTTTTCAGATGCAATTCTTTTTGCAGCCGTTCCATTAGCTGGACACGTCCGTCGTCGGGGTTGACTAGCAGCCTCTGGTGCATGCATTGGTGCTGGTAGGCGTGGACGTTGCGTTCGCTGAGTTCAAGCAATTGCTTACGGTCTCCGCGAGTGGGTACGGTTTGTTTTAGATAGTCGTCGGGAATATCTTCTACTTTGAATGGTACAATGGCTTCTGTTGCAGTGCTTTCGGTTTGTTCGTGCAGGGCAGGGATGACCGTTGCAAGAATATCATTGTCGCTTTCATCCAGTTGTTTCTTTATCTCGGTTGAGAATGAGTAAATTATACTCCCGTTTTTGATGCGCATCATATTGACATATGCGTATTTGGAGTCGGACCGGATGGAGTACACGTCGACATCTCTTACATTGGTGTTGACCACGGTCGACTTGTATTGGTATTCTTCTAACAGTCTGATCTTGCGGCGCATCATCTCGGCTTCTTCGAAAAGCAGGTTGTCGGCAAGGGCAAGCATCTCTTTCTTCATTGAATCGAGGATCTCTCCAAAGTCGCCGCGCAGTATCTTCTTTATTCGTTGGAATGTCTCGAGGTATTCCTCATGGCTTTCCAATCCAACACAGGGTGCATTGCATAGTCCTATCTGATGATTTATGCATGGACGGTCTCCGCCAACGACGATTTGCTTCTTGGCATCCCAGCGTAGTCTCTTTTTGCAGTTGCGGTAGCTGAACAGCTTCCTTATGATATCTTGCAGTTCTCTGAGTATGCGTTGGTTGGGGTATGGACCAAAGAACTGGCCTTTGATGCGTGTACGGTCTCGCGTGAAAAGTAGCTGTGGATAGTCTTCGTCGGTAATGCATAAGTAGGGATAGCTCTTGTCGTCTTTCAGCATGCTGTTGTAGCGCGGCTGATACTGTTTTATCAGGTTGTTTTCCAGTAGCAGAGCGTCTACTTCTGTTGCTACAACGGTGGTCCGCAGGTCGTGGATATGGCGCACCAGCATCTTTATTTTAGAGCTGTGGTCATCGTATCGGTTGAAATATGAACTGACTCGCCGTTGTAGATTTCTTGCCTTACCAACATAAATGACATTGCCAGATTGGTCTAGGTATTGGTATACTCCAGGCGTTTCAGGTATCGTCTTCAGCTTTAGTTTGATGCTGTCGATGTTCTTGTTTATGCTCTTGTCAATCATTTGACTTGGTTAACCTTCTCGACCTTCAGCCCAACGCTTGATATACCGTGGAGTTCGTAATTTGATGTCCCTTGGCGAAGGTAGTATGTGTAGGTTCCTGCTGTGTTGTATTGCCTATAGCTGTCTATAACCTCTGTTATTGTACAGTATTTTCCTACGGTCTGTCCTCTGCGTGTGCCGTTGTTCTCGATTAGTCGTATTGTCGGGTTGATTCCGTGGCGTTCATTCTCTTCATTGAAGAATTTTACGACAAGGGGGAACGATTTCTCCCTGTATAGCGATGTATCATAGCAAAGTGTGACGCTGATGCTGTAAAAGGCGTCTTTGTCATCGATGTTGAACTTGAAGACCTCGTTGTTAAAGGCCTCTTCGCCGAAATTCTCATTCTCGGCCACAACACTTGGCTTTAGCTTCATCCAGCATTCGTTGCTAATCATGTGGTTCTCGTCAAATACAACGTTGCTTTTTCCCTCCTTTTTGTTGTTGCAGGCTGTCGCCAGAAGGGCTAGGGTTGCTATGAATAGTAATGTTTTTTTCATCAGGGTTGCTTGGAATTTAATTAGGGTTCTGGAGTTTTCTTTTTGAATGGTTGATAATGGTCGTGGTAACCAGACAAGGATAATACGGAGTCAAAGTTTGAGTTATATCAGTCTTTCCATTATTTGAATGGCGTTTGTGGCTGCTCCTTTGCGAAGGTTGTCGGCAACTACCCACAGATTTAGCGTCTTGGGCTGTGACAGGTCGCGGCGCACACGTCCTACGAACACCTCGTCGCGGCGTTCGCTGATCACTGGCATGGGGTATTTGTTTTCGCTCGGATTGTCGTATAGTACCACGCCTGGTGTTGATGCGATAATTTTGCGAGCCTCTTCGATATCGAACTCGTTATAGAACTCTACATTCACAGCCTCACTGTGGCCACCCACCACAGGCACGCGGGCCACAGTGGCAGTGACGGCTATGTCGGGCGCACGTAGTATCTTGCGTGTCTCGTCGACAAGCTTTTGCTCCTCGGTGGTGTAGCCGTCATTTTGGAAGTCACCGCCGTGCGGGAACAAATTGCGGAAAATCTGATAAGGATATGCCTGGCTGTGTTCACCCATGTTGTCAAGCTGTGTCGGCATCTCGTGACCGGCATTACGCACTTGCTCAGCATGCCAGGCCTCTTCCTCCTGCAGTTGTCGTACAGCCTTTATGCCTGTACCTGTAATAGATTGGTATGTACTGATTACGAGACGTTTGATTTTGTATCTTTTATGCAGCTGTGACACAGCCAGTACCATCTGGATTGTGCTGCAATTGGGGTTGGCGATGATACGGTCCTCTGGTTTCACAGCGTCGATGTTGATTTCAGGAACAACCAGAGGCTTGTCAACATCCTTGCGCCACGCAGATGAGTTGTCTATGACTGTCGTCCCTACAGCAGCAAACATCGGTGCGTACTGGCGCGAGGCTGCCGCTCCGGCTGAAAAGATGGCAAACTTGGGCTTCATCTCGATAGCATCCTCAACCGATACAACCGTGAGTGTCCTTCCGGCAAATTCTATCTTTTTGCCCACCGACTTGGGCGACGCTGCGGCAATGATTTCATTGTCTGCAAATCCGCGTTCTTTCAATACTTCCAACATTACGCCACCTACAAGTCCAGTGGCTCCGACAACTGCTATTTTCATTTCTTTCAATTATTTTATACATGAAACGCATTTGTTCTGAAAATATTGTTATTGATAAAAAAACAGCAGGGCCGCACAGATGTGCGGCCCTGCTTATAATTCTTTTTTTTTTTGCTTAATTCTTTATGCGCATTTTGAAAAACGAGCGGTAAACAAAGAACAAAGCGATGAGTATAAAGATAATGCCTACCCAAGGTGCTGTAGCCTTGAATGTGGGTGCAATTGCAATTTCCATGGCAAGAACACCGAACAGAGTGGTAAACTTGATGATGGGGTTCAGAGCCACAGAACTAGTGTCCTTGAATGGGTCGCCCACGGTGTCGCCGACAACACTTGCGTCGTGCAGCGGGGTGCCTTTGGCTTTCATGTCGACTTCGACAACCTTCTTGGCATTGTCCCATGCACCGCCGGCATTGGCCATGAATACGGCTTGGAACAGGCCGAAGACAGCAATGGAGATAAGGTAGCTTACGAAGAGACATACGGCATTCTCACCGCCGATGCTAGCTGGTGAACTGATGCAGGCGAAACCAAGTGCGAAGCAGAAAATGGCGATAAAGATGTTGATCATGCCTTTCTGGGCATAGTTGGTGCAAATCTTCACAACTTCCTGTGATTTCTCAATGTCGGCTTTCTTGGGAGCATTGGGGTCGAGTTTGATATTGTTTTTGATGAATTCAACAGCACGGTTGGCACCAGTGGTGACAGCCTGCATCGAAGCACCGGTAAACCAGAAAATGACGCAGCCGCCAAGTATGAATCCGAGGATTGAGTAGGGGTTAAGCAGGTTGAGAATAGATGCGGGATCGATGTTCAATGCTTTCTGAATCATCAGAATCAGTGAGAATATCATGGTTGTTGCACCTACAACAGCTGTACCGATAAGTACAGGCTTTGCAGTTGCCTTGAAGGTGTTACCTGCGCCGTCGTTGGCTTCAAGGTAGTATTTTGCTTTCTCAAAATCGGGTTTGAAACCGAATTCGCTTTCAACTTCCTTGGTGGTCTTTTCGATGTCGTCCTCAATCAGAGAGAGCTCATATACCGACTGGGCATTGTCGGTGACAGGACCGTAGCTGTCGACTGCGATGGTTACAGGACCCATGCCGAGCATACCAAAAGCCACAAGGCCGAAGGCAAAGATTGTGAAGAATGGTCCGAAAACAGGTCCAATGCCGAAACCGGTTGCAGCCATGTATGCAATAAGCATAAGAACAAAGAATACCATGCCAGTCCAGAATGCACCCATATTGCCTGCCACGAGACCGCTGAGGATGTTCAGTGAGGCACCGCCCTGCTCAGAAGCCTTGACAACTTCGTTAACATGCTTTGAAGTGGGGGAGGTGAATATTTTGGTGAACTCAGGAATAAGAGCGGCACCGAGTGTGCCACAGCTGATGATTATGGAGAGTGCCAGCCATAGGTTGTCGACAATCTTGATGTCCTTGAGGATGAAATAGCTTGCCAGGAATGTTCCGCAGATGGATAGGATAGAGGTGATCCATACCAAAGAAGTCAGCGGTTTCTCAAAGTTGATATCGTCAGCATCGCTGTATTTGGCTTTGGCGATGGCGCCATTGATGTAGTAGGCAAGGACAGATGCGACAATACCGAGAATTCGCATTACGAATATCCAGACCAGCAGTTTTACTTGGATGCTGGGGTCAGGAACAGCAAGAAGGATGAAGGAGACGAGCGCTACACCTGTAACACCGTAGGTCTCAAAACCGTCGGCGGTGGGTCCGATGCTGTCACCGGCGTTGTCACCGGTGCAGTCAGCGATGACACCGGGATTGCGCGGGTCGTCCTCACCGATTTTGAAGACCACCTTCATAAGGTCACTTCCGATGTCGGCGATTTTAGTGAAGATACCGCCGGCGATACGCAGTGCGGAAGCACCAAGCGACTCACCGATGGCAAAGCCCATAAAGCAGGCACCAGCCAGATGACCGGGCATGCAGAGCAAAATGACGAGCATGAGAACCAACTCGATGCATATAAGCACGATGCCGATGCTCATACCAGCACGCAGAGGAATATTTAGCAGGTCGAGCGGTTTGCGGCGCAGCGATGCAAAAGCCATGCGGGCATTGGCGAGCGTGTTCATTCTTACACCGAACCATGCAACGCCATAGCTACCTAAAATACCTATCACCGTCCATGCAAGCACCAGAATAACACCTTTGGCGTCCATGTCGCTCAGCACACCGAAATAGAGTGCAATTGCAGCTCCAATGAATAGGAAAAGAATAATAAGAAACTTGCCCTGCTGTTTAAGATATGTCGAGCAGGTCTTGAAAATTACGTTGCCGATTTCAATCATCGACTTGTGTGCTTTCAGTTTGCGGACTTTGTTGAATTGCCAGAAACCGAACAGCAAGCCCAAAGCCACGATGAAAAATCCCCAATAGAGAATTTTTGTGTCGGGATTGGTGCTGAAGCCATCGGGCATTTTTAAATCGGCTTCACCTGCAAAACTCAGTACAGGCAAGGCCAATGCAGCCAGTGTAGCAAATAATTTCTTCATGTTTTTATTGTTTAATTTATAATTTTATTGTTCTCGTACATAGATTGATAAGGCCCCGAAACCTCGGAGCCTTCTTATCCTTTTATTGCACTAAAATAAGTATTTCGTTTTTTTGTCCTTTCACTACTCCTGCTTTGATTTCAATTACCTTTTCTTCTTCTTCTGCCTGCAGTCTGATTTTCCCAGCCGACAGACTGGAGATGATTGGAGCATGGTTTTCGAGGATTTCAAACAGACCATTGGATCCTGGCAGCTGAATCAGTGTGGCAGGTCCTTCGTATATCGTGGTGTCGGGTTTTATTATTTTAACGGTCATGTAGGAGAGTTAAGAGTTCAGGACTATTAAAAACAGGGATTTGATGTTTCTTTGTTATTTTGTTTCGGCAAGTATCTTTTCACCTTTTTCAATGGCTTCTTCAATTGTACCCACGAGCAGGAAAGCCTGTTCCGGCAGATAGTCTACATCGCCGTTGAGAATCATGTTGAATCCTTTGATAGTATCTTCGATGTTGACAAATTTGCCTTGCAGACCGGTAAATGCCTCTGCTACAAAGAATGGCTGGGAAAGGAATCGCTGCACACGACGTGCGCGGCTGACGACCAGTTTGTCCGCTTCGCCAAGTTCCTCCATGCCTAGGATTGCGATGATATCCTGCAACTCGTTGTAACGTTGCAGTATCTGTTTCACCTTCTGTGCCGTGTTGTAGTGTTCCTCGCCAACGACATCGGGCGAAAGGATACGAGATGTCGAATCAAGAGGGTCTACGGCAGGATAAATGCCCAGCTCAGAAATCTTACGACTTAGCACTGTTTGAGCATCGAGGTGGGCGAAGGTTGTTGCCGGGGCGGGGTCTGTCAAGTCGTCGGCAGGCACATAGACTGCTTGTACCGACGTGATGGAACCGCGTTTTGTCGATGTGATTCTTTCCTGCATCATACCCATCTCGGTTGCCAGGGTTGGTTGATATCCCACGGCTGACGGCATACGTCCAAGAAGTGCTGAAACTTCAGAACCAGCCTGTGTGAAACGGAAAATGTTGTCGATGAAAAGCAGAATGTCACGACCGCCGGTCTTTTCGTCACCGTCACGGTAGTACTCTGCAAGTGTCAGTCCAGAGAGAGCCACGCGGGCACGTGCACCGGGAGTCTCGTTCATCTGACCGAATACCATGGTGCATTTTGAGTCACGGACAGCATCTTTGTCGACTTTAGAGAGGTCCCAGCTGCCTTCTTCCATGCTTTTTAGGAATTCGTCGCCATATTTGATAACGCCAGCTTCAATCATTTCGCGAAGCAAGTCGTTACCTTCACGTGTGCGTTCGCCGACACCGGTGAACACTGACATGCCGCTGTATTTCTTTGCGATGTTGTTGATAAGCTCCTGTATAAGAACCGTCTTGCCCACACCGGCACCACCGAAGAGTCCGATTTTACCACCCTTCAGGAAAGGTTGGATAAGATCGATAACCTTGATTCCTGTGTAAAGTATCTCCTGGTTTGTGGATAGATTCTCGAATTTTGGCGGCTCACGATGGATACCGTATTTCTTTTCGCAATCGGGCTCGGGCATACCATCGATGGTTTGACCTATCACGTTGAACAGGCGGCCGTTGATGTTTTCACCAACAGGCATCGATATTGGCCCGCCGAGAGACAGGACCTCCATGCCGCGCTGCAAACCGTCGGTGCTGTCCATGGCAATGGTGCGCATGGTGTTTTCGCCAATGTCCTGTTGACATTCGAGGATGATTGTTGTGCCGTCAGGACGTTTCACGCTGAGGGCGTCATAAATGTCAGGAAGAGTAACTCCGTCTTCAAAGGTTACGTCAATGACTGCACCAATGATTTGGGATATTTTACCTTTGCAATTAGATTCCATATCTTTATAAAAAACAATTCTTTTATTTAAGAATGCAAAATTACTACATTTATGTGAATTAAAAGGCGTTTTTTTTATTTTTTTTTAACTATTCCAAGATGTTTCTTGATTTATAGTGGTTTATAAATCTTGCCGGGAAGACATCTGCACAGATTTTTGAGTTCTAGGCTGAGTAGTCCTGTTGCTATTTTTGGCAGTGAGAGACTGCAAAAGTCACGGATTTCCTCCATTGAAATTTCGGGATGTTCCTTCAGAACGTTGTATATGACAGCCTCGTCGCCTTCAATTTTCGGAAACAGCGTTGTCTGTTTGCCTATCTTCTTTGTTTTTCGTTCCCAGCCCATGTTTAGAAATATGTCGTCAGCATCACGAATAAGTATTGCTTTGCATGCGGCTATTATTCCATTGCAACCTTCTGAGTATTTGTCGTCAACACGTCCCGGGAAGGCAAACAAGTCGCGATGGTATCCACTTGCAATATTAGCCGTAATCAATGCACCTCCTTTTTTCGATGCTTCCACTACAATTGTTGCATCGCTGAGTGCGGCAATGATGCGGTTTCGGGCGGGGAACAGGCCTGGCGTAATAGCTGTGCCGCTTCTCATTTCTGTGACCAGGGCACCTTCAGAGGCAAGCATGCGCTTCGCAAGGTTGCGGTTTGAGGCAGGGTATATCCTGTCCAGTCCATGGGCGAGTACACCTATTGTCTGCAGGCTGTTCGACAACGCTCCTTCGTGTGATTCTGAGTCGATTCCAAGGGCCAAACCACTAACAACGGTAATACCTTCTCCTCGTAATCCGTCGACAAGATGCCTGGTTATGTCGCGTCCTCTATCCGTGGCTTTTCGTGTTCCCACAATGCTGACCGACCTCTCTGGATTCATGTCGGAATTGCCGAGTGCATAAAGCAGAATAGGCGCATCTGTGCATTCCGAACGATTCAGTCGTTGTGGAAATTCAGGCTCGGTGAAGTACAGAACCTTGATTTTGTTCTTTTCGATGAACTTCAGTTCGTTTTCGACATCCTTGAACATTGATTTGTTCAAAATCACTGACACGATTTCTTCGTGGTTGCCGAAGAGGTTCTTCAACTCCGAACGGTTCATGTTGAACAAAGCTTCTGCTGATTCGACAATGTCTAGCAGTTGCCTGGCTGAACTGCAGCCGACCCCTGGCAGCATGGTCAGTGCTATTTCGTATGTATGGTCTCTCATCCCTTATGTTTTATGTTCAGGAAAAGGAGGTAGGACTCCCTCATGAAATTACGATTGCAAAAATACGAAAAACTTTTTTATCCTGGAAAAAATGTAATTTTGCAAAAAAATAAACATATGGTAATTGTTAATTTTCAGCGTTGGTCAATGCTTTTTCATAGTATTGAAGAAAAACTTCAATTTAACGCAGATAAATATTTGGATGATAAAAATCTGCATTTGTGTTTTTCTTCTCTTGTCGTTGGAGGAAACAATATTGATGTATTGTGTGCTGACGGATATTTGAAGCGACTGCTCGTATACCTGAAATCGAACTATATCATGGTGAAGGCGGCTGGAGGTGTGGTGGAAAATGACGATGGTCAAAGACTTCTCATGATTCGTAATGAGCGTGCCGATCTACCAAAGGGCAAGGTGGAGGATGGTGAAACATTGTCGCAGGCGGCTTTACGTGAGACGTGCGAAGAAACTGGTTTGTGTCATATTGAACTCGGACGGATGTTGTTGAAAACCTATCATATATATGATCTCTATGGTGGATGGCATTTCAAACAAACGACGTGGTATGAGATGCGTCTTCATGGCAACCAGGCTTTTATTCCTCAAACTGAAGAGGGCATAACCGAATGCTTGTGGCTTGGTGCCGATGAGTGGTGCCGACGTTTGAATGACAGTTATGCAACGATGCGACTCATTGCTAGACATGTTGCTGATAATAGGCGTATTATGTTAAATGGTTGAAAACTTTATGTTGTTTATCGACAATGTTCTTAAAAAAAATATGTATCTTTGCGTTTTGAAATACATGAATAAAGATGAATAAAATGAACGAAACTGCCGAACAAACAAGCTCTTTCCTTCTTCAGGTGAAAGCCGTAAAACTGAACAATGAGAATCCTTTTACTTGGGCTTCTGGTCGGAAATCGCCTATTTATTGCGACAATCGTATAACTCTCTCATACCCTGAGATTAGAACTTATATTCGTCAGCGTTTTGTTGAGTCAATAATTGAAAATTTTGGTGATGTCGATGTCATTGCCGGTGTTGCTACTGGCGGTATTGCTCAGGGTGCGCTTGTGGCCCAAGAACTCGGCAAACCATTTGTATATGTACGTTCCGAAGAGAAAAAACATGGTCTTACCAACCAGATTGAAGGCGAGATACATAGCGGACAGACTGTTGTTGTCGTGGAGGACCTCGTTTCGACAGGCAAAAGCTCTCTGATAGCAGTTCACGCTCTCCGTGATAAAGGTTGTATTGTCAAAGGTATGGTTGCCATCTTCACATATGGTCTTGACGTTGCTGCCAAGAATTTTGAGGATGCCAAGGTCGAACTTCATACTTTGACTAATTACGACTCTCTTATCAAGGTAGCCTGCGAACAGGAATATGTTCTCGACAAGGACCTCGAATCGCTCAGAACATGGCGCCAAAATCCCGAGTTGTGGTCTGAACAACACATGAAATAGTATCTGTTTGAATCTAAAGCTTAAGTTTAAATGAGTATCTCTTAATTATTTAAATTTAGCTTTTATTATATAATTACATTTCCTTTTAGTATGAATGCAGAGTCAAAAAAAGTAACCGCCCAGTGCAGTGCCGAGAGACTATATAATTTTGCCTGTGATTTCCGTAATTTCCAACGCCTGCTTCCTCCTCAGGTCGAGGATTTCCAGACCGATGGGGTGACCTGCTCGTTCAAGGTTGGTGGTTTTATCCAGCTTACGTTGCAGTATGCCGAACGTGTTCCATACAAAACCGTTGCAGTGTCGCCGGCCTCGGACAGCGGTGCTCCAATACCGTTCCGTTTTCTTATGAACATAGGCGAGATTGACGATAATTCATGCGATGTTGTGGTTAGTGCCGAGATTGAGGGTGGCAATCCGATGATGACTATGATGCTGAAACCGAAACTGCGTCCGGCTCTTGACAAGATTGCAGAACAGATTCAATATTTTTCCGCTGGAATTTGATATACATTGAGAAAGCTAATATTTTTTTTACCGCTAATTTTTCTTTTTTCTTGCTCGCACAATACTGAACTCAAGCAGGAAGTAGCTGCTGCTAACGAGCTGCTTCCTAAACAGATTGGAAATGGTATTGTTGCGGATTCGCTTTTTCTTACCAACGATGAAGTTGTTTATCAGGTTGTTGTAGACGACAGCTATTACTATGATGAGGATTTGAGTGTTGATGAGCAGAAGGATCGTATAAGTCAGATTATAAAGGGCTCATGGACTCTAGATGATAACAAACAATTTAAAACCAGAATTAAAACCGCTGGTATGGGTGTTCGTTATCATATTAAAATGAAAAACTCAGACGATGTCTTTGATGTCGTTATTAGCAACGACGCTGTAGACAATGAGATGTAGTTTATTCGTCATTTTTGTCTTTTGAGGCACTTGCAGCGGCAATGGCGGCAGCCATCGAAGGACTGTTTTTAGTAAGTTTCTTTACGCTTACAGCTTCAGCTTTGTCATTGGCCAAGCGCAGTTGATTCTGCGAACCTCTTAGGTTTTCCTTTATTTTGTTTAGTTGCTCTATGGTTTTGTCTATTTGTTCTATGGCAGTGTTGAATTTGTCGCTTGCAAGTCGATAGTTGCGACCAAAAGCATCCTTGAAGTCGTTGAGCTCTTTCTCGAAGTTGTTTACATCAACAGATTGGCTTTTTGCCAGCACGAGCTGTCGCTGCAGTTCTATGCTCTTGCGTGATGTCTGCACCAATAAGGTTATCAGTGGGATGAAAAACTGAGGTCGAATGACATACATCTTCTCATAGCGATGCGATTTGTCTACTATTCCGTTGTTGTACAACTCATTGTCTATTTCAAGCATGGATACTAACACGGCATATTCACATTTTTTCTTTTTTCGGTCTTTGTCCAGCTTGTCGAGAAAGTCCTCGTTCTTGTGCTTGGAGGCGGTTTCGTCGTTTTCGTTTTTCATCTCGAACATGATGGAGATGTATTCCTGTCCATTGTCGTAGTCTCGGAAGATGAAATCACCTTTTGTGCCTTCAATCACTTCGTTGTCTTTCTCGAAGGTAGCGTAGGGCAGTAGGGTTCTTATCGTAGTGTCGAACTGTATGCTGCAGTGCTGCTCAAGGGTCTCGCCGACCATCTTGGTCGATAGACGAGTCTTCATGTCTTTCAACCTGTCAATCATCTCGTTCGATTCCTTCAGACGCATCTCATAGTTTTCCTTTTCAGATACTAAGCGGTTGGTAAGACTGCTTATTTCAAGGCTTTTCTGGTTCAGTTCTTCTTGAGCTTTTTTCTGTTCCTCAAGTCGTGCAAATTCAACATCCTTCTTGCCGTTTTCCACATTGCTGCGCATTCTCTCTATTTCGTTCTCTTTTGCCGCTAAAACAGTTTTTAACTTGTCTATTTCATCCCTGTGTTTCAATTCGCTGTTTTGTAGAGCCAGCCTCCGTGCCTCTTCTTCTCGTTGTTTAAGTGTTTCAATTTCAGATTTCAGTTGATTCAGTGCAAGGTTTTTCTCGTTCAGCGATGACTGATATTCCTTGTCCTTTTCTGCCATGATTTTTTCATGGTACAGTTTCATGTTCTTGGAATCCATCTGATGTTGTTCATGCAGACGCTCTTCGAGCGATTGGTTGAACTCCTTGGTCCTGATTTGGCTGACTATTGCTTCATAGTCAGAATCGTTAACTGTGAACGAAGTTCCGCAATGGGGGCATTTAATCTCTTTCATATTGACTATTTATAAAACAAATACGACATATTCTCAGGTGTGAAAAGTCTGTTGGCTATGTCGAGTATGTTTGAGGATGTTACATTTATTATGTCGCGCTGCATCTCTTCAAGGGTGTCTACGTGGCTGTATGCTAGGCAACTCTTGCCGATTGACTGCATCTCGTTAAGAGCCAGTTCGTTGCTAATTGCCATTTGTCCAATGAATTGTTGCTGTGCCTGATGGAGTTGTGTGGTGCTGAGTGCAGTAGTGCAGAGTCGGCCTATTTCACGATGCACAAGGTCTACGAAATGCTCGCGTGCGTCTGCGTCAATTCCTGCATAGATATAGAACAATCCTGTGTCTGAGAATGGTGTGTACTGCGATTCGACGGTGTAGCAGAAACCGAATTTCTCGCGAATCGCAACGTTTAGTCTGGAATTCATTGCAGGACCACCTATAATGTTGTTTATAAGAGAGAAAGCTATCTTGTCTTGGTTGTAGGTTGATGGCGCCTGACAACCTACCATAGCGTGCATCTGGTGAGTGTGCCTATTGACGGTCAAATCGAAATGTTTGCATATTGGAACCTCGCTACGGTCAGCTTTCGATGTGCGTTGAGGATAGTCGCCGAAGTATTTCTCGCAATAGTATTTCACCTTGTTGAAATCGGCATTGCCGACGATGGAAATGACCATTCGGTCGGTGGTGTAGTTGTCAGCCATGAAAGAGTGCAGCTCTTCAGAAGTGAAGCGACGGACATTCTTTTTGGTTCCCAATATGTTGTGTGCAAGCGGATGACTGTCGAATACATACTCCTCGAAGTCGTCGTATATTAATTCGGATGGTGTGTCTTTATAGGAGTTGATTTCCTCAAGTACTACGTCTTTTTCTTTTTCAATTTCACGAGCAGGAAATGTGGAATGAAACAGAATGTCGGCAAACAGCTCCAAACAACGCTCTAAGTGAATGGTAAGTGACGAGGCGTATACGCATGTTTCCTCTTTAGTGGTGAATGCGTTGAGTTCTCCACCAACACCGTCGATACGGTTGAGAATATGGTATGAGCGGCGGTGTGTGGTTCCTTTGAAGATGGAGTGCTCAATAAAATGAGCTATTCCAAATAACTGAGGCTTCTCGTCGCGTGAGCCAATGTTGATATATACTCCGGAATGGGTTACAGGGGAGTTGTTCTGTCGGAAAATGATCCGTATACCGTTATTAAGTGTATGATATTGATACAATGGGATGTGCGTTTTTATGGTTTTGTTTGTATTTGATCATTCATCACTTCACGATTGCTGCTGCAGATACAGAGGAATAATGAGGAGAAAACGCAGCCAGCCAGAGTGGACAGGGTGTTTTCTGTGATGAATGAGATAAGAACTATACATAGATAGGCTACAACAATGGGGCTTTTGTACAGCCGTTCTTTGTGTATTGCCCAGATAAATGCTGCAAAGACAATCAGAAATCCCACTAATCCGAAGGTGACAAGCAGTGCTAGGTACTGGTTGTGAATGTTACGAGGACGTTGTGAGGCCATCGGTGAATGGTCGGCGGCAAGTTGGGCTTTGCACTCGTCAGCCACGTCTCCTGTGCCTGTGCCGAAGACGGGATGCTTGAGAAACACGCGCCAAGCATTACGCCACAACTCAATGCGCTGCAACATGGTGAAATTGCACACCACACCGAGACTACGTGAACTTTCGTATTCGTAGAGCATTACATATACCATCTGGCGTAGCTTGGAACCGTCGGAATACACAGGATTGGCAACACCCTTTTCAATCAATGCGATGTCTTTGTCGCTGAGGAGTTGCATGCCAATGCTGTCCTTTGTGGTCCCGAGTGCGTTGAGATAACGAAGCAGAGTAGGGTAGACGGTGTAGCTGTTTTCGGTCACGCTGTACATTGGCACGTTGCTGCGTTTTACCCATTCTTTCTCCAATTCCTTGCATGATATGTAGTTGTTCACTGCGTTGCCGTTTTCGATAAGCCCGTCCTGTTTATGTTGGTATGGATTTCCGTTGGCTGTAAACTCGGCAAGGGGCTGTTTCATAAGCGGAACAGGCCGGTAGTAATCAAAAATGTATTTTCCTACAAGTGCTGTGAATACAAGTATTAATGCTGCGAAGGAAAATAGAAATGCACGTATTGTTTTATTTATACCCGGTTCTTCGTTCGCTATTTTGTTTTTATATTCAATGGATTTCTCTTCGGAGTACTTGTTGTTCCTTGTTTTGTTAAGAAGTCTGCCTTTGGGCCGGAATACAATCAGCACTATGATTGTAGTCAAGATTAGAATGACGAGGCCTGTGTATGACTGGATAATGAAGAGGAACTGTACCAATGATGCTGCCGCAGCAAGACTGACGGAAACAATGGTGAGGGTCTTCCATCTTTTGTCTTTCCGGTGGCTACCGAGATTGGCGTGGCAGAACCAAAGAAGTAAGATGATAGATAAGCAGACGTTTAGCGCAAAGCGGATATGGGAAATGTAAGGTATTATCTCACGGTAAGGCAAGTCCGGCATTGTCGCATAGCGCACCCTGCCGATTATTGTGACTACAAAGACGGCTCCAACATAGAAAAAAGCCAGGAAAGACAACTGTTTTTTATTGAGCGGACGCGAGGAGAGCAGAATCAGTGGTATGGCAATCAACGGCAGTTTGCAGAAAATGTCGTATAGACCGTAACTGGTGTTGTGTGAAGGTATTAGCCAGATTACATGCACCATGGCTAACACGAGAAATGCTGCCAATAATGGGCTGTGGCGGGCAGTCTGGTACTTACGTCGAAAATCGCATTCAAGAGCCCAGTTTACCGCCAATAGAATCTCCATGCCGCTCATCATCCAGTTGCTCAATGATTGTGAGCCTGCAAGCAAAACCAGAAGAATAAAGTAGATGGAATGGTGTATGGTGAGACGTACCGACACGCTGCCTACGTCATTGCGTACAGCAGGGAAAAAATCCTGTATGATACTTCTCAGCACTTTGCTTTAGATGTTTAGGAGTTAAAATGTGTAATAGAATATATGTGTTTTTATTTTTTAGTGTTCTTTAAAATACTGTTATAGAGCTTGGAATCGTTCAAAATCTCGATGGCTTTTAATACATCGGGATCGTCGGCCAGAGAGCCTTCGAGTCTGCCTGGGGCATAGTAGTAGCGCACAAGGATTTCAGACTTGAGCAATGAGCTGATTTCCTTGCGATATTTTGTCAAATCGTCGGCTTTGTCCTTCTTTAGTTGGGTTTCCAGGTCCTCTATTTTGCTGGCGAGTGCATCGTAATATTTGTCATTCTTGGCGGCTTCGCGGAGCTCTTTGAGCAGGTGCTCGGTCTCAGTGGTATAACTGCAATCTTTGTCGGCAAGGTATTTTGAGAAATCATTGTATATCTCGTCGGTGATTTCAAATTCCGATGGTGCCGCTATAGATGGATGTGTTTTTACGAATTCATTCACATAGTTGAATATGTGGAATTTCGAAACCAAAACCGTCGACAAAGACGACATGTATTCAGTTTTGGTCTCAATGTCAGGCTCAATGCCAAAACCGTCATAGACAATGCGTCCGTTGGCGGTTTTGAATGCAGTTTTGAGCGAGTCGGGTATCTTGGTGGCACGACCATTCTCGTCTTTGTGGCTATAGTCGAGAGCCTGAATGCAACGACCGCTGGGAATGTAGTATTTCGATACAGTGACCTTCATCTGGGTGTTGTATACGAGAGGTAGCACATTTTGTACCAGGCCTTTGCCATATGAACGTGAACCTATTATGACAGCACGGTCAAGATCCTGCAGGCTACCGGCGGTGATTTCCGATGCTGAAGCACTATACTCATTAATAAGCACGGCCACAGGTATTTCAGTGTCTTCAGGATTCAGTTTTGTATAACTCATCATGTTTTTAGTAGACACTTTTCCTTTGGTCTCGACAATCAGTTTGCCCTTCTTTACAAAGATATTGACAAGGTCGACGGCCTCGTTCATCAATCCACCGCCGTTGTTACGAAGGTCGAGAATAAAACCCTTCATGTCTGGATTTTCGCGTTTTAGGCGCACGAAGGCATCGCGTACATTCTTTGCGGCATCTTGTGTGAATTCGTCAAGCTTCACATAACCGATATTGCCTTTGAGCATTCCGCTGTATGGAACATTGGGTAGCTTGATTTCGGCACGTACAATGGCGCGTTCGAATGTTTTTCCGTCGCGTTCCAGTTTTAGGTTCACCGTTGTACCAGCCTGTCCTCTCATTGCTGCACTGACATCATTATTCGACTTGCCTTCAGTTGATTCGCCGTTAACGGCAAGGATTCGGTCGCCCGCTCGCAGACCAGCCTTGTCGGCAGGAAGGTCCTTGTAAGGCTCGGAAATATATATCTTGTCGTTCTGCTGATGTATCAGGGCTCCGATACCGCCATATTGTCCAAGCAACTGCAGCTTGACATCCTCCATGTCCGACTCCGGATAATAAACCGTATAGGGATCGAGCGAAGCAAGCATTGCGTCGATGGCTTTCTTCATCGTTGCGCCAGGGTCCACGTCGTCCACATAGATGACATAGAGCGTCTGGTAAAGTTTGCTGAAGATTTCGAGATTTTTAGTAAGTTCAAAACTCCGGTCGGAAGAAACCGGTGTTTGTGCATGCAGTGGAGCCACTAAGGCTGCCAGCATAAGAGCAACAGCTATTTTAATTCTATTGTATACCATATATAAAAAAGAAATATATCACAGAAACGCCACACTCAGCGTTTTATTGCGATATGGAGCATTTTTTCAGCGTCCAATGAGAAACACTGTGTTTCGTTTGTGTAGATCTATGGTTTCTCGGTGTTTACGCCAACGCCCGGCAGACATTGTTACAATAGTCTGGCTTGGTAATGTAAGGTCGCAGGCCACGCATATCATTGTTTCGAGATGGCAGCTTTCGGATAGGCATTGCAGCATTTGGTTGTTGCGGTACGGCGCCTCAATGAATATTTGAGTCTGTCCTGTTCGCAACGCAGTGGTTTCAAGCTGTCGTACAGCATTGATACGCTGGTGTTTGTCGACTGGCAAATAGCCATTGAATGCAAACTGCTGACCGTTCAGTCCTGAAGCCATTAATGCGAGCATTAACGATGACGGACCAACAAGTGGCACGACTTCAATGCCGCGTTGCTGAGCCATACGTGTCACCATGGCTCCAGGATCGGCAATGCAAGGCAGGCCAGCCTCGCTAAACAGTCCAATATCCTCGCCTCGTACGATGGCATCCAGGTAGTGTGTCATCTCTTCTGGAGAAGTGTGTTCGTTTAGAATGTGGAATGTGGTGTCGTCGATGGCGTGTATATACCCCACATGTTTTAGAAAACGGCGTGCCGTTCGCAATTCCTCGACAATGAATGTATGGCATCCGTTGAGCAGTTGCATATTGTATAGTGGCAACGACATGTTTACGTCGTCAGCACCTATCGGGACGGGGAAAAGTATCAGTCGGGCCATCACTTACCGCTGCCTAACTGCAGTTCTCTTTCACGTTTCTGTATCAGGTTGATATTAGCCACCTCTATATCTGTAAAAGGTATACTGTTACGGTCAATTTCTGTTGGCTTGAACCATGACTGTTTTGAGAAAAACTCGCCAAGTTGCTTGTGGTTGAACTGGTATCCATGGCGTGCATAGATAGCGTTGCGCGACAGTCCCAGCTCCTCTGTTGTCATCTGTTGAACCTCGGCTGAGGTCAGCTTGCGGGAAGAGGCGTCGATAAGACGTATGTTATTGTAGGGGTTATCGGTGCCGGTTTTTGTAACAGTCATCACGGGTAGGGTGGAGGATGTCTGTTTTGCAGGTTTCTCGGCTTCCGTCTTGGTCTCTGTGGGCTTTGTTTTTTCTTCCTTGGCTTTTGGTGTCTCTTCAGGACTTGCGTTTTGCTTGGTATTAGCAACCTTGTTGTCCTGTGGGTTGTTGTTGTCGGAAACGGTATTCTCTGCTGCTACAACGGGAGCATTGTCTTTATCATTCTTGTTTTTCCAAGGCTTAGCCACGCATAGCATTATCATTGCACTGACAACTACAATCAATGTACATATCACGGCTGTCCAGTTGACACGCGGTGGGTCTTCGTCTTCAAGCTCCTCCTGCGACATCAATGGGGTCTCGGGCGGGTTCGACTGTGTGTTCAGGGCCTCAACTATCGAGGCCGAAAAAGTGTCCTGACCTTCGTTGCTGCCTGTCTGTTCTTCCATTAGCCTCTGCTCACGGTCAATCTCTTCAAGCATACGTGCGTGATTGTTATGCTTTTGCTGTCCATTCAAAGATGTATCTTCCATTTCTGTTTATTTCTTTATTGGTCAATAACGCACAATGATGTGACAAATTGCGATGTAACGTTTTTTTATTTACAAATCCAATTCTTTAGGATAATATAGGTAGTATTTTGTAACTTGCTTTTCAAGGAAATGACGGTCAAGCTGGTCGCTAGCCTCACTGATGGGGACGCAGCGTCCGTCTTTATACAATACTTTTATCTCCTGGTCGTTGAAGTCGTAGGAACGGTTGTGTAGTTCGCCGGTGCCGACAAAATAATTGGTCATCCAGTCTTTCCATCCTTCATATTTTATTGTTGGATCCAAATGTAAGACATCCTGAGGAACTCGTTGACGCAAAGCCTCAATATCTTCGGCAGGGAAAGGTTTGTCGCTGAAACGGACGGCCACAAGGTTGCGCTGCAATAACCTTTTACTGAACCATGACAATACCCAGTCTGAATTATGGTTTTCTTTCATGCAGAAATAAAGGTCTGAATCATCAAGACGCGCAAATTCATTACAAATATGTTGATGTTCCTTCATATGTGAGCCGGTTATCGGAATACGACTATTAAGGAAGTATTCAATATTCGTCTTGGTACTGAACGATTTACCCATATCTATCGCACGTTGGAAGAATATTTGCAGCATTAGGTCGGCTGCAACGACTGTTTTGTGCATATACACCTGCCAGTACATCAAGCGTCTGGAGATGATGAATTTCTCCACGCTATAGATGCCCTTTTCATCGACCACAAGTTCATCGTCGTGAACGTTGAGCATAGAAATAATGCGGTCTGTGCCTACAATGCCCTCACGTACACCGGTGAAATAGCTGTCGCGGCCCAAATAGTCAAGGCGGTCCATATCCAGTTGGCTTGACACCAGTTGATGAAGGAAATGCTTGTGATACTTGTTCTTGAATATTGCTATTGCCAAGTCTAGTTCACCATTGGTTTGGCGGTTGAGATGCTCCATGAAAGCCTCTGTCACGACTTCGTGGGTGTCCTTTACAAAGGTATGCTCCAATACGTGTGAGCCTGGTGCATGTCCGATATCGTGCAGTAGGATTGCCAGTTTTGCACCACGGCATTCCTCATCGGTGATTTCCACACCTTTGCTTTTTAGTATGTTTAAGGTGCGGCACATCAGGTTTAATGCTCCGAGGCAGTGGCTGAAGCGGGTATGCACCGCACCAGGATATACTAAATCAGCCATTCCTAATTGCTTGATGCGTCTCAGACGTTGAAAATAAGGATGTTCGATTACTTCAAGAATCACGGGGTCATCTATGGTCATGAACCCGTCATACACAGGATCGTTGATGATTTTATGCTTGGCTGTCATATTTCATTTTTTGTTGAATTCATATTTTAGACTGTCCCTTACAGAAGGGTGTGCAATGCTTATCAGGGCTTCGGCTCGCTGGCGCAAGCTGAGACCGTAGAGGTTGACTGCGCCCCACTCGGTTACAACCCATTGCGTCAGTGTTCTCGGTGTGACCACTCCTGCACCTGTTGTGAGGGTTGGGACTATTTTGCTTATGCCTTTGGGCGTTATGGATGGCATGGCGATGATTGGCACGCCTCCGTCGCTGTAAGTGGCACCCAGGATAAAGTCAAGCTGTCCGCCACTGCCGGAGAATATTTTAGTTCCAAGTGAATCGGAGCATACCTGACCGGATAGATCGATTTGTATTGCTGAGTTGAGAGCGACAACTCTTGGATTCGAGGCAATTATGGCTGGATTGTTAGTGTAGCCAACGTCTTTCATCAATACAGCGGGGTTTAGGTCTACGAAGTCATAAAGGTCTTGTGACCCTTTAAGGAACATCGCGGTCAGTTTGCCGTGGTCGGTCTTCTTGCAACGTCCATTGATAATACCTTTCTTTACAAGCGGAATCACGCTGTCGGAGAACATTTCGGAATGTACGCCAAGGTCTTTGTGGCTTCCAAGCTGAGCGAGTACAGCGGTTGGAATGTTTCCAATCCCTATTTGTAATGTTGCACCGTCGGGAATAAGGTCTGCACAATGGCGACCAATGGCAATGTCTATATCGCTGAGCGGCGAAGGCGCGGCTGGCTTTAGAGGAACATCATACTTTACAAAAGCGTTTATTTTGGACACATGTATGCGTGCGTCACCATATGTGTATGGCACATGGCTGTTGACTTGTGCAATGACGCAACGAGCCTTGGCAATGGCCTCGGGCATGTAGTCCACCGATGTGCCGAGCGAAACGAAACCGTCATTGTCTGGTTCGCTGACCATAAGAAAAACGACGTCGCAGCCGACCGCACCCGAGGTAATCATGCGAGGCGTCTCGCTCAGCGAGCATGGAATATAGTCTGCACGTCCGGACTGTGTGGCTTCACGCACATTGCCGCCGACAAAAAAGGAATCGAGTTGGAAAATCTCATTATACTGTGGCAATGTATAGTCGGCATATCCTTCGGTGTAGAAGTGGCTTATTTTTATGTCGTGCAGGCTCTCTTCTCCGTTCTCCTTTCCCTTCTCTCTGTCGGCTCGACGCACCAAAGCTTCAATCAAATTCTCTGGAGCCCCGCTGACACAAGGCCAGTGCAAGTGGTCGCCCGCCCGCACCATCATCACAGCTTCATCGGCAGAAATGTAGTTCATATTGCTATTTGTTTTTTTCTGTTAGTTCTTGTGCTATCAATTCAGCCTGCTTCAGCACCGTTTCAGTGGCCAGAGCCTGCATGTCGGTTGCGCAGAAATCATTTCACCGCCATCATCATCTTGGCACTCTTTCTTTGCCATAGTTACATTATATCGCTTAATAGGCCGGCAGCGTAGGCGACCATTTCGGGGCAGGGTTTCTTGCCCATTTGTAATAGACGCCCGCAGACGATGTCGCCATTTTCTTCACGGAATTTCTCTATAAGCGTACGCACATCGGCGGTGTGCCCCGTCAGGCCACAAACCATGGCCATGCCGCTAACGCAGCCGCAGACTTCACGGGTTCCTGCAAGGCCGCGACCGAAGGGAGCGGCCACATTCATTGCATCTTCGGGCTTTATCGGCAACTTGTCGGCGTATGCCATCACCACCGCCTGGCAGCAATTGCAACCTTGTTTATGCAATTGGCGAGCTTTTTCTGTTCTTTCTTCTTTATCCATATCTTTACCTGTCGCCCCTATGGGGCTCAAATGATTTAATATCGTTGTTTTCGTTGGTTGACGCCAACGGCTTGGTTCTTACGCCCCTATGGGGCTATCAATGTCACCGAATGATTGTCAATCTATGGGCTTAAACATCACTTTCTTCTTTATCCATATCATTACCTGTCGCCCCTATGGGGCTCAAATGATTAAATATCGTTGTTTTCGTTGGTTGACACCAACGGCTTAATTCTTACGCCCCTATGGGGCTATCGCTATCACCGCATGATTGTCATAGGGTTAAACATCTTGAATATCTCCCAAATTACAATGGCAGCGGCGCAACTAACGTTGAGGCTGTGCTTGGTGCCAAACTGTGGTATTTCCAGGCAACCGTCGCACAGTGGCAGCAAACTTTCCTGCACACCCTCTATCTCATTGCCTAAAATTATAGCGATCCTGAATATATCTGTGTTTTTCGTGTCAGCACTGTCACATTCATGAACTAACACATTCCCGCATTCTCCGAGTTTGATGCTGTCGTCAACTTGTTCAATGGCATAGATTTTGTAGCCTTGTTTTTTTAGTGTGCGTAGGTACTCGGCAGTGTCTTCGTAATATGACCATTCCACGGAGTCCTCGGCTCCGAGGGCAGTCTTGTGTATTTCGCGATGGGGTGGGGTGGAGCAGATGCCGCAGAGTGCTATATGTTCTACTCTAAAAGCGTCGGCGGTGCGGAAAACAGAGCCTATGTTGTTCTGGCTCCGCACATTGTCGAGTACCACCGTCAGCGGCAGCTTCTCGCTCTCGCGAAACTCTTCCACCGTCATACGTCCCATCTCTTCTGTCGTCAACTTATGCGTCATTTCTCCGATTCTTTTTCGTATTTAAGCAACTCGTCACGCCACTCCTGCCAATCCTCATACCATTCCGACGATTTCATCAGCCGGTGGAACTTCTCGGGATGACGTTTCTCAATATCAACCGCCGTGCTCCACAGAGTCTCGGTTACCCAACCGTCGGACCAGTCAAACCATTTCAGGTATTGTTTCATCATGTCCAGCGTATCGGCAGCAGCCATCTCGCCAGCAATCATATATAGCGCATTGGGGCTCTCCACCTTATCTCCATCTATTTCTAAAATAGCATAAGGCTCTGTATCCATAAAGACATGGAAGTCTACCTTGTTCTGTGGCATCAAGGCCTGCAGATGTTGGATTGATATATCTTGGCCAGCAATAGCACTGTCTTGTAAATCGATAAGTTCTTTGAAATAAGCAAGCTTCTCTTCCAACCGATCCCAGTTATCAAAACATACCGCGTGCACAGCAGGCGCCTCATTCTCTTCCTGAAGACTCCTTTTGGTTGTGCATGCCGCAGCCAAAAGCAATGTTATAACCCAAATCCATTTTTTCATATCAACCTACGCTTCCTTCGAGAGATATCGACAAAAGTTTCTGTGCCTCAACGGCGAACTCCATGGGGAGCTTTTTCAGCACGTCTTTTGCATATCCGTTGACGATGAGGCCGACGGCACTCTCAGGACTTATACCGCGTTGCTGGCAGTAGAAAAGCTGGTCTTCAGAGATTTTCGAAGTTGTGGCTTCGTGCTCCAGGATAGCGGTGTGGTTGTCGGCCTTAATGTAGGGCCAGGTATGGGCACCGCATTGGTCTCCGAGCAACAGACTGTCGCATTGCGAGAAGTTACGTGCGTTGTCGGCACCGCGGCCAATCTGTACCAGACCACGATAGCTGTTATGGCTTTTGCCGGCACTGATGCCCTTGCTCATGATGGTGCTGCGTGTGTTTTTTCCGACATGTATCATTTTTGTGCCGGTATCGGCTTGCTGATAGTTGTTGGTTACAGCCACGCTGTAGAACTCTGCAGTTGAGTCGTCGCCCTGCAGTATGCAACTTGGGTACTTCCATGTTACAGCGCTGCCGGTCTCCACCTGCGTCCAACTAAGTTTTGAATGCGAGCCCTTGCAGATGCCGCGCTTGGTGACAAAATTGTAAATACCGCCCTTGCCTTCTTTGTCGCCTGGATACCAGTTCTGCACGGTGCTGTACTTCACTTCGGCATCCTTCATGACGACAATTTCCACGATTGCGGCATGCAGCTGGTTCTCATCGCGCTGTGGAGCGGTGCAGCCCTCCATGTAGGAGACGTAGGCACCCTCATCAGCTACTATCAGCGTGCGCTCAAATTGACCTGTGCCTTTGGCATTGATACGGAAATAGGAAGAAAGCTCGATTGGGCAGCGTACTCCTTTAGGTATATAGCAGAACGAACCGTCGCTGAAAACGGCAGAGTTAAGTGCTGCGAAGAAGTTGTCGGTACTTGGCACCACGCTACCGATGTATTTTTTCACCAGGTCGGGGTGCTTCTGCACAGCCTCGCTGATGGGCATAAAGATGATTCCTTTTTCCTCCAGGGCTTTCTGGCTGGTGGTTTTCACGCTGACCGAGTCCATGATGGCGTCGTAGGCAACGCCGGCCAATGCTTCACGCTCCCGCAAAGGGATGCCCAGTTTGTCGAATGTCGCCAGCAGTTCAGGGTCAACCTCATCCATGCTTTTCTTCTTTTCCTGTTTTGGCGCAGCGAAATAAATGATGTCCTGATAGTTGGGCGATTCGTATTCAAGGTGGGCCCAGTCTGGCTCCTTCATCTTCTGCCAACGGCGGAAGGCTTCAAGGCGGAACTCAAGCAGCCACTCGGGTTCGCCTTTCTTTTGAGATATGAGTCGAACAACATCCTCGTCAAGTCCCTTGCGGATAGTGTCGGTGTCTATATTTGTTACGAAGCCCCATTTATAGTCTTCGTTTGTAACTTCCTGAATTATATTATTTTTATTTTGTTCCATATTAAAAAATATGTCGTTAATCACACTGCAAATTTACAAAAATATATTGAATCCTGCCTTAAAGAGGTATTGTCAGTTCTTTCTATAATGAGGATGGAATGTGCTGATGGTATCGCGCAGATATTGACGCGAGAGATGGGTGTATATTTCGGTAGTGCTAATCTGTTCATGCCCAAGCATTTCTTGCACAGCACGCAGGTCGGCACCGTTGGTTACCATCTCGGTTGCGAAGCTGTGGCGCAGGCTGTGCGGCGATATGGTTTTGTTGATTCCTGCTTTTTTAACCGCATCCTTTAGAAACATGAAGATATAGTTGCGTGACAACCGTGTGCCGAGGCGATTCAGGAATACGTAGTTCTCCTCGCCAGGCTTGGCTTCGATTTGACAACGTATGGTCTCGATGTATTGGAGCATTAATTTGAGTGCCAGGCTATTGATTGGTACCCATCTCTGCTTGTCTCCCTTGCCGGTAACTAACAGGAATTCCTCGTCTTTGTAAATGTTTGACAGACGTAGGTTTACAAGTTCCGATACACGCAAACCGCAACCATACAGAACTTCAATTATGACGCGGTTTCGAGCCTGGTCTGGCATGCTGAGGTCGAAGGTGGCGATGATGGCGTCAATTTCGTCGTTTCCAAGTACATCCGGCAAGTGTCGTGAGGTCCGAGGCATTTCGAGCAGTTCAGCGGGGTTTTCCTTGACAACATCTTCTACCACCATCATGTTGTAGAAGGTGCGTAAACCGCTGATTATGCGGCATTGCGAGGCAAGGGCAATGCCTATGTCGTGCAGCTCACCGAGCAATTCGCGCAAATCGTCGAGGGTTACCTCTTCAGGCTTGTGACCCCGTTCGGAGGCAAACAAAGCAAGATGAGACACATCTCGCAGATATGCTTCGACTGAATTGCCAGACAACTGCCGCTCAAGCCGCAGGTAGGTCTTGAACGATTGCATGGCCCTTTTCCAGTCAGGATTGTCAACGGAATTGATAATACTCATTGTTCCATGCCTCTGTATCGGTTTCGTAACGTGTAAATCTGTCAATTATTTTTGAAAAATTAAGAAATATTTTTGCCACAACCGAAAATGTTTGTATATTTGTAAACTCAATTATGTAAATAAATATATCATAAACAATTAAATAACAAATCTATATGGCAAAAGTAGCAATTAACGGCTTCGGCCGAATCGGAAGAATGTCTTTCCGCGCCATGCTTGCTCATCCTGAGCTTGACATCGTGGCTATCAACGACCTGACCAGTGCTGACACGCTGGCTTATCTGTTCAAATATGACTCTGTACACGAGAACTTTGACGGTGATGTCCATGCCGAAGGCGACTGCATTGTGGTCAATGGAAAGAAAGTGAAAATCTATGCCGAGCGCGATCCTCAGAACCTTCCGTGGAAAGACCTCGGTGTCGATATAGTAGTTGAATCGACTGGCCTCTTCAAGAAAAGAGATCAGATGATGAAGCACATCAACGCTGGTGCCAAAAAGGTCATCCTCACTGTTCCCGGTGCCAAGGCCGATGACGTTGACGCTACCGTTGTTCTCGGTGTCAATGACAATGTCCTGACCAAGGAAATCCAGCTCGTCAGCAATGCCAGCTGCACCACCAACTGCCTCAGCCCCGTGGCTAAGGTACTGAACGACAAGTTCGGCATCAAGCGTGGTTTGATGAACACCATCCACAGTTACACCAACGACCAGAAGATTCTCGACCAGCCGCACAGTGACCTCCGTCGTGCCCGTGCCGCTGCTGTCAGCATCATCCCCACAAGCTCTGGCGCTGCCAAGGCCGTAGGTCTGGTTATCCCTGAACTGAAAGGCAAACTGGACGGTTTCGCAATGCGCGTCCCGACTCCTGACGGCTCTGTTGTTGACCTCACTGCCGAGTTGAACTGCAATGTCACCAAAGAGGAAATCAATGCCGCTATCAAGGAAGCCGCTGAAGGCCCGATGAAAGGCATCCTCGAATATGTTGACGCCCCCATCGTCAGCATCGACATTATTGACAACACTCACAGCTCTATTTTTGACGCCCAGTTGACTCAGGTTATGGACGGCAATTTTGTGAAGGTTGTTTCCTGGTATGACAACGAGAAGGGCTACAGCACCCGCGTCGGCGACCTCGCCGCCAAGCTGGCTACCCTGCTCTAATAGCTTCTACCTATTTCATTATGAAGGATGTTCCATCAGGGACATCCTTCTTTTTTGTTGTCTTGACGAGTGTTACTTTTTCGATTTTTTATTTTATTATATGTAGTTCCAATATTTTTATGTAAATTTGCATATTGGCTAATTATGTTTTGAATTCTTATAAGTATATGAAACATACATTCTTATTTGGACTCTTTGTTGGGTTTTGTGGTCTTCTTGGTGCCCAAAACATCACTAATGTTGCCTTTGAAAGGCATGACAAGGAGGTGACAATTACTTACGACTTGAGTAAAGCTGCAAATATCCGCGTGTGCGTATCCATCGACGGTGGCCATTATTATGGTGACTATATCCAGAACATGAGTGGCGATATCGGCAAGAACATCAAGGCAGGAAAAGGAAAGAAAATAATTGTGTATGACCTGCCAGACCTGCGTTTTCTGCCATATGAACCTGATTCGACAGGTTATAATGCTGCCGACACACTGATTCGTTTCTCTGTGGAAGTGGACGACGGCTCAGTCGATATAAAGCTCAACAATATCAAGTTCAGGATGATGCCTGTAGCAGGCGGCACATTTACCATGGGCTGCACACGCCCCGGTGGCGCAAAGCATAACTATGAAGTTGAGTTCCCGACGCACAAGGTTACAGTGGACAGCTTCTATATGGGAAAGTTTGAGGTTACACAGCGTCTGTGGATGGAGGTGATGGGAACTAACCCCTCGCGCTGGACATACAACGACAGTCTGCCAGTCGAGCAGGTGTCGTGGAACGATGTTCAAATGTTCATTGCACGCTTGTCGCAGATGACCGGCTATCGTTTCCGTCTGCCAACTGAGGCTGAGTGGGAATTTGCTGCACGTGGCGGTATTTATTCCAAGAACCATGTCTATCCTGGTCAGGACGGTGACCCCGGTTCGGTGGCCTGGTATGGAATGAACTCAGGCAACATAACACATCCTGTGGGACGCAAGAAACCCAACGAACTCGGGTTGCACGACATGGCCGGCAATGTGTGGGAATGGTGTTCCGACTGGTATGACTCCTACAGTGCCGAAGCACAGACCAATCCTCGTGGCCCCAAGCATGGCGAAAACAGAATTCTTCGCGGTGGATGTCTCAACAGCCCTTCATGGGGCTGCACTGTCAGCGACCGCAGCTGGTATCTGCCTGACCATGGCTATGGATTCCACGGTTTCCGTCTGGTCCTCGATTCCGTCGAGGAACCGGAAGAGGAGTGATGAAGGTATTGAATCCGCAATTTATTTTACCGTAACACATGGTTAAAGTGCATGACAAAAGATTCAGGATGTATATGCCTGAATCTGAGATACAGAAGGAAGTGACACGCGTCGCTTTGGAAATATCGCGTGACTTGCGTGACAAAAACCCTCTTTTCTGTCCAACTCTCACAGGTGCGTTCATGTTCATGTCTGATTTGGCTAAGGCTTTGGATTTCGATGCCGAGGTGGGTTTTGTCAAGTACACCTCTTACAGCGGTATGCATAGCACGGGCAAGGTGAAAGTCAGTCTGCCGTTCCCCGAAAAATGCCGTGGCCGTCATGTGGTCATTGTTGAGGATATTGTCGACACGGGTATAACGATGGAGACAATGCTTGAAGAGGTGAGTAAACTCGAACCTGCAGATGTGTATATTGCAAGTTTCTTATTCAAACCCGACAGCTTTAAGAAAGATTTCAAGATAGACTATATCGGTCGTTCAATACCTAACGACTTCATTGTTGGCTATGGTCTTGACTATGATGGTTTAGGCCGGTTCTATCGTGATATTTATGTTGTCGATGAATTATAAAAAGTAAATGATATGGCAAAAAGACTCTTCTGTATCATGATGTTTGCGGTGCCGTTGTTGTTCACGTCGTGTTTCGACGACACTGAGACGTTCGATGCAGACCTGCTGGTCGGCAAGTGGGTTTCAGGAACTGAATACTACCGATACGACAGTGATGGTACAGGCGCCACATGGGATACGTCGGACGATGTTACAGAGGAAGAAGCTCAGCCATTTACCTGGGAATTCGATACTGAGACTAATAAATTGACTTTGCTTCACAAAATGGAGATGGGCGGCGTTGTACCAAAATACTATACCGTTACCAATCTAACAGAAAGTAATTTGAAATACGAGGACCAATATGGACGAACATTCTCGTATCAAAGGGTGAATTGACAATACAATGGAGAATCAAGAAAATATAGAACAGGTTGCTCAGACAGAAGAGGTGAAGGGCAAGCGCAAGATGAAGAAAGGCGTGAAAATCGCCTTGATATCATTTTTGTCGTTGCTTGGTTTCCTTGTCGTTTCGGTTGCTGTTCTGATGTGGTTGATACTCACGCCGGCAAGGCTTACTTCTATTGTTAATAAGCTTTCTGATAAGTATATACTTTGTGATTCGCATTTTGACAACGTAGATCTTACGCTAGTGAAGACATTCCCGTTTGTGGGACTCAAGGTGCAAGGCGTAAGTCTTGTCAACCCTATGGATGGTGCAGCCTCCGACACTTTGGCATATATCGACGAACTTTGCATCGGTCTTAACATCAAAGAGTATCTTTTCAAGAATAATATTGAGCTTACTGAGTTGAAGCTCAGCAATGCCACAGCCAATCTATATATCGATTGTGATGGCAAACAGAATTTCGACATCTTTCCCAAGTCCGAGGATACAACTTCGGAACCAACGAAGATGCCAGAGTTGATCTCGTTGAAATGCATAGAAATCAACAACCTGAATGCATCGTACATAGACGACCAGTCCAATATGAAAGCATTTGTCAGGAATGCCGACATAGATGTCGAAGGACGGTATGAATCATTTAATATCCAGGCAGATGTAACTATGAATGCCGACCGGATAGTCTATGCTTCTAAAGCCGACAGCAGTTGTTTAGATGCGGATCTGCGGGATTTCAATCTGAAACTGAATGCCAAAGAAAAGTATTCTAACATAGACTGCGATTTATCAATGGCGGTCAAAGGCGGACATTTTGTGATGAACGGCACAGAATACACTAACGATGCCGTCGAGGCACATGACGGCAATCTGTTAATGGTGGATGCCAAATTGTCTGCTGACCTGATGCAGAACAGCGTTGATATCAAACAACTGACGACAAGTCTTAAGGATTATCAGCTTGCAGCAGATGGCATGGTGATGTTGCCGACAGAAGAGAAACCTATGTATGTAGACGTTGATTTCTCGACCAACAAATGGCATGTCAGTGATTTGCTTGCTATGCTGCCCGAGAGCTTTACCTCCTGGACGGAAGGCATGAGCCTTGATGCTGACGCAGAGCTTAGTGGCAGGGCAAAAGGTCGGGTGTCGGATACGGAACTTCCGGAAATTACAGCCAACCTGATTCTTGGTGGCGGCAGTTTCAATGATCCAACAATACTTCCATACTCTTTTTCCGATATAAGTGCCGACATCGACGCAGTGGTTAATCTTAACGATAATATGGTGTCGTCGGCCAAAATAAACAGCCTGAAGCTCTATACAGGCCGTAACAAATTGGAACTGAGTGGACAGGTGGATGATTTACTCGGCATCATGCAAGCCGATGCGAAGATAAAAGGTTCGCTCTTCTTGGCCGACATACAGAAACTTATACCTCAGGATGTCAACTTCGCCATGGATGGCCTCGCCAACTTGAACCTCGATGTTTCGACCAACTTGGAGAAGTTGCAGCAAAGCGATTTTAAACATATGCGGATGACGGGCATGATAGGAGTGAACGAACTCTCTGTGAGATACGACACCATTTTCGCCCACTTCAGTAATGCAAAGATAGATGTCAATTTGCCATCGAAAATGAACCGCAAGATGTTTGATGAGCTGCTTTCAGCCACAATAAACAGTAGTACGGCCTCCGCAGATTTGCCCAATATAGCCATAAACGGTGCTTTCGGCAAAAACCGCATTGACGTGGCTATTTCCGACATCTTCGATTCACTGGTGCCGTTCCGTATGGTGTGCGATTTCAGCTCCAATGAATTGAAAGGAGCAATAGACTCTTTGTCTACGCAGATGGCTGATCCTGTCGGTACTTTTGCCTTGATTCCTGAAAGCATGACGAGCGACAAGATTAAGTACAAGCTTGATTTATCGACCAGTGCGATGAACCTTATACCTAACGACAGTGTGATGGTTTATCTCGCAGGTCTTTCAATCAAGGGCGGTGCAAACTATGATCCGTCCAAGACAAATACGCTGCAGCAGTGGTCACCGAACTTTGATGTCGATTTGAAGCGTAGTTACATCAATATGGATCAGCTTGCCTACGTCATCCAGATTCCCGACATGAAGTTCAACTATAAGCCTGAGCGATGCGAGATAGCAAGTGCAAATGTCGTTTTCGGTAACTCGGATTTCTATCTCTCGGGAGCTGTTACGGGGCTTGAGAAGTGGTTGAGCCATGAAGCTCTTTTAAAAGGCGACCTTTATTTCACCTCCAATTATACGAATGTTGACGACCTGCTTGATGTCTTCAGTGGTATGGGTACCAATGCCGATACCCTCGAGGTACAGCGCAAGGAGGACAATGTTGACACTGCGGCCCATCCGTTCATTGTGCCGAAGGATGTTGATTTTACACTCCATACCCGCATCAAGGAGGCAACGGCTTTTGACAATGATTTGCGCGAAGTCGCCGGCGATGTGCAGATACGCGATGGCGTCGCTGTCCTCAATCAGGTGGGTTTCGTTTGCAAGGCGGCACGTATGCAGCTCACAGGCATGTACCGCACGCCTCGTGTCAACCATATCTTTGTGGGACTTGATTTCCACTTGCTCGACATCAATATCCAGGAATTAATCGATATGATTCCATATGTCGATACAATTGTTCCGTTGCTCAACGACCTTGAAGGTGCAGCCGACTTCCACTTGTGTGCCGAAACATACGTTAACGCCTTCTACAAGCCTAAGATGAGCACTTTGCGTGGTGCCGCATCGTTGACAGGTCAGAACCTCGTAGTGCTTGACAACAAGGATATAGACCGCATAGCCAAACTATTGCAACTGAAAGCATGGCGAGAGGAAGACTCAAAGATACATGTTGACAGCCTTGATGTAGCCATGACCGTTTTCCGCAAAGAACTGGAAGTCTACCCGTTCCTGTTGTCATTGCATAAATATCAGATTGTTGCCGAAGGCCGCCACAATCTCGACAACAACTACGACTACCATGTCGAGCTCGTAGAGAGCCCATTGCCTGTGCGTCTGGCCGTAGATGTATATGGCACGCTACCAAAATTGAAGTTCGACTTGTCGCCGAAACTGCGGTACAAAAACCTCTTCAGGCCTTCGAAACGCAGCGATGTGGACGAGGCAGTGCTAAGACTCAAGGCACTGATACGTCAGTCGCTCGAAGCCAATGTAAAGAGCGAGACGCGCGAATATCAAGGATTGGACAGTCTTGATAATTAAAGAAATAATAACAATAAAATAATGAATATATGATTAAAGTCTCAGTGATTCTTCCCGTCTACGGAGTGGCGCAATACATAGAGAAATGCACCCAGTCGCTGCTTGACCAGACTCTTCAGGAAATGGAGTTTATTTATGTCGACGACCACGGTCCAGACAATAGCATTGAACTGGTGAAGAACATGATTTCAGGTCATCCGCGTGAGAGCCAGTTTGTCTTCCTAAAGCCGGAACATAATATGGGTGCAGGAATGGCCCGTAATTTTGCTATCCCGCAGGCTAAGGGCGAGTATGTCGCATTTGTCGATAGTGACGACTGGATTGAGCCTAATATGTTCGAGGAACTATATAACGAAGCCATGAAGCAGGGTGGAGTGGATCTCTGCTATTGCCAGGCAGCTAAGGACTATCTTGACGGCCAGCCAACAGAGATACTCAAAAACCCCGAAATTGAGCCTGGTGAGCTTACCGACGAGAAACGTCGTTATTTTCTTACTCATTATGTCTCGCTCTTCTGGACCTTTATCTACAAGCGTGAGATGATTGAACGTTATGGCATACGCTATCCCGAGTCGCGTAGTGCCGACGACAGTTTCTTCGTTACCAGTAATCTTCTGCTTGCTGCTTCCGCTGCACATGTCGACAAGCCGTTCTACCACTACCTTATCCGTCCAGGTTCGGTATGCACCACTAAGGACAGCACCAAGTATCAGAAACGTCTCGAGACTTTCCGGTCGCTTATGGCGTTCCTCAAGGAGAAAGGTGTGTATGATAAATACAAGGCTGAGATAGATTTCATATATTTCAAGAAAGGTTATCTGACATCGGTGTTCAATTACGTATACAACTCGCTTGAGCCTAAGAAGGCAACGGTCAGAGAGATACGTAAGGAGATGCTCTCTCAGGTGCCTGATTACTGCAAGAACAGTTACATCAAGAAGAAACTGAGCCTCCGGGCACTCGACATGCTTCTGCACTGTTGTCCAGGTCTGGCTCTGAAGATAATCCCGATATATATTAAGAAAACCAATCAGGTCGTATGATAATAAACAAGGGCCGTCGCATCGCGACGGCCCTTGTTGTTTGAAAATGCCTTAAGACATTATTTTTCCTTCTTCTTTCTGTATACCATATACAGTCCGCCAGCCATCACGGCAAGCATCAGCAGGCTGATGATAAGTGTGATGCTGTCGTTGCGATGCAGCAAAGGAGCTTCGTTGACAAACATGATGTCGTGTTCACCGGCAGGTATAACCATGGCACGCAGTATGTAGTTGACGCGGAAGTATTCGGCTGGCTTGCCGTCGATGTACACACGCCAGTCCGGTGCGTAGTAGACTTCCGAGAACACTGCCAGACGGTCGCCCTTTGTAGAGCTTTTATAGAAGAGGCTGTCGGGTGTCGAGGGGTAGGAGTAGGTTCTGTAGATTGTATCGCCGGCCACTGGTGCTGAGAATTCTTCTATCTTGCCGTCCCATTGTGACTTGTCTACAATGGCTGTTGTAGCTGGATCGAAGTCGTTGAGAGCCACAATCTCCTCGTTGGCATCCTTGACCATTTTGGTCTCGTTAACAAACCAGCAGTTGCCAAGAGCGGTGGTGCGAACAATGGCTTCAGGAGGCTTGTTTTCCTCCATATATCGCATGATGAAACGAGTGTTGAGCATGTCAAGAACAGGATATGGCTCTTGAACAGCAAGCATCGGACTACCGTCAGCCTTGCTTCCGATTGGGAAATATCTGAGGCTGTTAAGATATGTCAACAGTTTTGTGGTGCTTGTATCCCTTGACAGGTAGAAGTCAATAATATCTTGATAACGACGCAGTTTTGCAGGACTGTATCCTCCAATTTGGTCGTGGAACGCACAGCAAATGGCATCGTTGAATGTGTTGGTGGAGAGGTCGAGTGTACGATAGTCCTTAATGCCCAGTGTTGCTGCGGCTTGGTCAAGAGCATTGTCGCTAACATCTTTCTTCAGCTCTATTTTTTTCTTGCTGGTGAAGTTCTCTTTGGCAAGGTAGCGACGGTCAACGCCCCAAAGGTCAATAATCACAAGCAGAGAGAGAATACCGATGGCAATAGAGGAATGTTTTATGACTTTCTTGTTGATGTAGAGCCACAGGGTAGCGAAGGCAAGCAGCACGAAGGCTAGCGAACGCAGCGAGTCGCGAACGAACATGGCTTTACGCTCGTCGATAAGCGAATTGACAATTGGTTCCATGTCATGGTCGTTCGTAAACCCGAATGTTCCTGATACAGCAAGAATGATCAGTATTAATCCAGCAACGATGCCGCCTGCCCAATAAAGGGCGCGGTTGAGTCGTTTGACGGTGTCGTAATCGTTTATTTTGCTGTTGTTCTTTTGTTTGGATGAATCTGAAGCCTCTGATAATGATTGAAAGACAGCTTTCAGTGCTAGTATGGCCATGATGACCATTGTCGCATTTGCCAGTACCAATGCCATTGAGGGTGTACGGAACTTGTTGAACATTGGCAAGTGGTTGAACAGGAATTCGTTTATGGCCATGCAGTTCTGACCCCATGAAAGGATAATGGCAATGATTGTCGAAATAATCAGCCACCAGCGTTCAGGTCCTTTGACAACGATGCAGCCCAACGCGAAGAGGAAGATGATGATGACACCAAAATACACTGGACCGGAAGTGAAAGGTTGTCCACCCCAGTAGAAAGGAACACCTTGATTCTTAAGTTGGGTATTAAGGTTTTGTTTTATCTGTGGCTCAATTTGTTTTGCGTATTGTTCGGCTTGCGAGCCATTGATTTCTCCTTTTTTTACAGCCTCGTCAGCAATGTACTGTGCATACTCTTTATATGCTGTTGTTAGGATTTTGTTATCTCCGTCGATTTTTTCGTTAGAGCTGCCACCCATGGCGTAGGGTACAAATAGCGTGTATGTCTCTCCGACACCATAGCTCCAACTGAATGCATAATCGAGGTTCAGACCACCGCTATTGTTCGATTCGGCTTTTTTATCGTCTTTTTCTTTAACACCTATTGCTTCTGGACCCACGGTGATTTCGCTACCGCCACGCATTGTGGCTTTGGCATATTCATTATTGATGGTTAGGTGACGATAGTTGCCACCAACGGCGAAAAGACAGCCGAGGAGTAGTATACCCGTTGAGTATATAAACCGCTTGAACCATTTGTCTTTCAATGCGTAGACCAAATAGGTTATACCCATCACTATTCCACCGATTGCAGTGTAATAGGTTATCTGTATGTGGTTGAAGGTTATCTGAAGGCCTAGAGCCAGTGTGAACAATATGAAACCCCATACCATGCGTCGCCAGTTGAGAATCCATTTATTCTCTTCGCTCCGTTTCACTGCCCTGAAGCATAGGAACATGCCGGCAAGCACAGGTGCAATCATTGATATGGCCCATGCCTTGGTTATGTGACCGGCTTGAATTATGATGATATTGTAACTTCCCAATCCAAAAGCCATAGCGCCAAGCAGCGACAGCATCGGATTACAGCCAAAGGCAATCATCGCCACATAGAAACCAAGTAGGTAGAGCCATAAAACACCTATGTTGCGCTCCACGCCGAAAGGACGCATGATAAGAATCGACTTAAGAGGCGTGAAGACGGAATGTTGAGGTTCGACAGCGGTCTGGTAGCCAGGCATACCGCCAAACATGGCAGGGTTCCAGTTCGGGATGGTACCAGTGGAGTCGGCCACCATCAGCTGTTGGTGCTTCATGGCGTCGGCACTCTGTATATCGTGCTGCTTGATGACATTGCCGTTCAATGCAGGAGAGAAATAGATGCAGGCTATAATGAGCATGATGACTACAGCCGCTACGTGAGTGAGAATGTTTTTAACTTGTGGTTTCATTTATTGTTTGTTGTTTTTTTATTCGATGAAATGTATTAAGCTTTCTCCACAACAGGATAGGCAATGCGCACGTGATAGATGCTCATCATTCGTTCTTTCAGTTGGGTGCGGATTTTATTGATATCCTGCAGTGTCAATGGGCAGTTGTTCAGTTGGTGCTGAGCGATCTTGTCGTCGATGATGTTGTCAACCATACGGTCTATGTTTTCCTTGTTTTGGCTCTTGAGGCTTTTGCAGGCGGCCTCGACAGAGTCGACCAGCATCACCACTGCCGTCTCGCGTGAGAATGGCGTCGGACCTAAGTATCGATAGTCTGCGATGTTTATCTCTTCATCGGGACGGTTCATCTTGGCTTGAGCGTAGAAGTAGCCCGTCACTGTGGTGCCGTGGTGTGTGCGTATGAAGTCGGTCACTTCGGCAGGAAGGCGGTATTTTTTTGCTTGTTCAACACCATCGCGAACATGCTGGGTTATTATACGCGCGCTTTCTTCATAGTCGAGATTGTCGTGTGGGTTAAAGCCGTTGTTTTGGTTTTCAGTGAAATATAAAGGAGCAACAACCTTGCCGATGTCGTGGTAGAGGGCTCCCACTTTGGCCAGCAGGGCGTTACCGCCAATCTCGTTTATGATGTCCTCCGAAATGTTGGCCACCTGGATGCTGTGCTGGAAAGTGCCGGGCGCCTTCTGCGACAGTTCACGAAGTGCCGGAGTGTTTGTGCTCGAAATCTCCAGCAGTGTCAAGTTTGTCGTCATTCCGAACATACGTTCAAAAAGGAAAATGAGCGGGTAGGCGAGGAGTGTGAGCAGTGCGTTAATGAAGAAGATAAGGAAACGCTCGGCACGCAGGTTGACAAGACTGGTGTCTGTGCTTAGTATACCGGCAATATAGATAATTGAATAGGTAAAGAATATTACCAATGCTACGGCAAAGAAGCTGCTGCGTTTCTCAAAATTACGCACGGAAATAATGGACATCATGCCTGACACCAACTGGTAGAAGATGAACTCGTAGCTGTTCGGCACCATGTTGCCGATGATAATCACTGTTACAATATGTATGTAAAGAGCCACGCGCATGTCGAAGAAAATCCTCATCAGGATAGGCACAATACACACAGGCGCAAGCAGTACCAGCGACACGTCGTTGCGGACAATGAGAGCCACCACAGCAGAAATGAAAATGACAATAAAAAAGGCAAACGACACCTTCTTAATGTCCTCAAGCATTGGGTGGCGTATGTTTTTGAGAAAGATATATAGCGCCACGAATGCAATTATGCAGAGCAATGCTTGGCCTAAATAGTGGATGAGGTTGTTGTATCCCTCGCCACGGCGGTTGTTTTCCTCTGCCACAAGTGCTTCTATGGCTGACGCTGTTTCCTCGTCGATAAGCTGACCTTTTTTGACAATCAGTTCGTCGCGTTGAACCATGCGTGAATTAAAGCTTGACTGGCTAATGCGTGAATCAAGTTCCAGATGTGTTCTGTTGGCATCCAGCACCGCAGAAGCTTTCAACACGGAGTCGACAAGCAGCCGTGTCAATGCAGCCGCATCAACAGTTTCGCCAAGGCTTTTCACCATATCAGGAATGTCGGCGGGAGTCAACAATGCGGTTGGTTCCACTTCATGGCCGGTATTGCCGCTAAGAAGAATTACACGGTGGCCTTCCAGGTCATTCTGCGATGTTGTGTAGCCTGCAGCTTTGTATACACGTGTTGCCACCTTGCGTGCTGCGGATAGCTCGTTGCGAGGCAGGCCCATGCTTTCCATCTTGCGCATTGCAGCAATGCGTGCGGTTGAGTCGATGTTGAAATAAAGGGTTGATTCGGACCTTATTTTCTCGATTTCCGCATTACTTTCGTTGTGCTTCGTCGTTACAGGCAGGTCGTATGGCGCATACAAATCCTCGCCACGCCAGAAAGAACCCACTGAATAGTCGTACTGTACTCCCTTGTATTCGTTTGGGAACATCAGCAATATCAACGTTACCGTTCCAGCCAACAACGCCAAAAGATACACAATCCTAGAATGTGAAAAAGTGTAGGAGACAATATTTTTCATCTTACTTTCAGGTCAGAAATAATTTGCAAAGATAGTATTTTTTTTAGAAATAGGAAAAAACGCCCCGGAAGCCACTGCAAAATGCTGTATAAACCATGCCATTTTAATCCTTTTTATCATAATTTATTTTTTTTTATTATCTTTGCTTTTCAAATTTTTTTGAGAAATATACATAAGTATTTATAAATTAATTATCTAATTTTTGTTATGACAAAATTCGTTTACACTTTTGGCGGAAAAACCGCCGAGGGAAAAGCCGACATGAAGAATCTGCTCGGCGGTAAAGGTGCAAATCTTGCAGAAATGTGTCTGCTCGGTTTGCCGGTCCCCGCAGGTTTGACTATCACCACCGAATGCTGCACTGCTTATTACGACAACAACTGCCAGCTTCCTGCTGGTCTGATGGACGAGGTATGGAATGCCATGAAGAATGTGGAGAACATCATGGGTATGCGCTACGACGACGCAGAGAATCCTCTGCTTGTTTCGTGCCGTTCGGGTGCGCGCAGCTCCATGCCTGGCATGATGGATACCGTCCTTAATATCGGTCTTTCGAGCAAGACCATTCCTGGAATGCTTAAGAAAACCGGCAATCCTCGTTTTGTGTATGACTCCTATCGTCGTCTGATAATGATGTACGCCGATGTCGTTATGGAAAAATCCGAAGGCATCGAGCCCGCTGATGGCAAAGGCATCCGCAAACAGCTCGACGACATGCTCGACGAGTTCAAGGCCAAGAGAGGCTATAAGAGCGATACCGAAATCACTGCCGACGAGCTTAAAGCTCTGGCCGAGGATTTCAAGAAGAAGGTGAAAGAAGTGCTCGGCACTGAATTCCCCGACGACGCACGCGCCCAGATGGAAGGTGGCATCAAGGCCGTCTTCAAGAGCTGGAACGGCAAGAAGGCTGTCAGCTACCGTAAGATTGAAGGCATCCCCGACGACTGGGGCACCGCAGTCAACGTACAGGCTATGGTGTTCGGCAACATGGGCGATAATAGCGCCACTGGTGTTGCTTTCACTCGTAACCCGGCCACTGGCGACAACCAGTTTTATGGCGAATGGCTTATCAATGCCCAGGGCGAGGATGTTGTGGCTGGTATCCGTACTCCTAACCCCCTCAACGACGACACCAAGAACGAGCAGAACAAGCACATGCACTCGATGCAGGAGCTTATGCCCGACACATACAAGGAACTCTGCGATATCCGTCAGACCCTCGAACACAACTACCACGACATGCTCGACATCGAGTTCACCATTCAGGAAGGCAAGCTTTACATGCTGCAGTGTCGCGTCGGAAAACGCACCGGTGTTGCCGCTCTCACCATGGCTTTCGACATGCTGAAGGAAGGTCTCATTGACGAGCGCGAAGTTGTGATGCGCATTAGCCCCTCGCAGCTCGACGAGCTGTTGCACCCCATCCTCGACGCTTCCGACGAGAAGAAGCACGAGGTTATTGCCAAGGGTCTTCCCGCAGGCCCTGGCGGTGCCGTAGGTGTTATCGCCCTCACTTCAGAGAAAGCCAAGATGTATGCCGCTTCTGGCGTGAAGAATGTCCTCGTCCGCGAGGAAACCAACCCTGAAGACGTTGAAGGTATGCGTGCTGCCGACGGTATCCTCACCGCCCGTGGTGGTATGACCTCCCATGCAGCCCTCGTAGCCCGTGGCTGGGGCAAGTGCTGTATCGTTGGATGTGACGCTGTCAAGATCGACTTCGAGAAAGGTCTGGTTAATATCAATGGCAAGGAATTCAAGGAAGGCGACCTTCTTGCTCTCAACGGCACCAAGGGCTATGTCTACGATAAGGAAATCAAGATGATCAATGCCACTGAGAATCCTTTGTTCCAGCAGTTCATGCAGTTGGTCGACAAATTCCGTACCATGGGCGTCCGTACCAATGCCGACAACCCCGACGACGCACTTCGTGCTGTCAGCTTCGGTGCCGAAGGTATCGGTCTGTTCCGTATAGAGCACATGTTCTACGGCAAGAACAGCGAGAAACCCCTCGAGAAACTGCGTAATATGATCCTTAGCGACTCCACTGCCGAGCGTATCGCAGCCCTCGACGAACTCGAGCCTGATATCCGCGAGTATGCTAAAGCAACGCTCAAGGTTCTTGATGGCAAACCTCTGACCTTCCGTCTGATGGATCCCCCGCTGCATGAGTTTGCTCCGCAGGGTGAAGAGAAGATGAGAGAGGTCGCAAAACGTCTCAATATCTCTTATGAAGAGGTCAAGAAGCGTGTCGATGCACTGCACGAAGTCAACCCAATGATGGGTCTTCGCGGTGTGCGTCTCGGTATCATCTATCCCGAAATCACGCGTGTCCAGTTCCGTGCCCTGTTCAGCGCAACGGCTGAGCTTATGAAGGAAGGCCATGATCCTAAACTCGAGATTATGGTTCCTCTCACAATCAATGTCAAGGAGCTTGAACATCAGAAACAGATTGCCAACACCATCAAGGCTGAGGTTGAAGCTAAATACGGTGTCACTATCAGCTATATGTTTGGTACAATGATTGAGATTCCGCGTGCTACCCTCGTTGCCGACAAGATTGCACAGGTCGCCGAGTTCTTCAGTTTCGGTACTAACGACCTCACACAGATGACCTTCGGTTTCAGCCGCGACGACGTCAACGCTATCGTGAAGGACTACGTGGACCAGAAGATTATCCCTGCCGACCCGTTCAACACCCTCGACCAGGAAGGTGTTGGTCAGTTAGTTAAGCTTGGTGTTGACCGTGGTCGTAGCACTCGCGCCAACTTGAAGTGCGGTGTATGCGGTGAGCACGGCGGTGACCCCGCTTCGGTCGAGTTCTTCTACCACACTGGCCTCAACTATGTAAGCTGCAGCCCCTATCGTGTCCCTGTGGCACGTCTGGCTGCTGCACAGGCTGCAATCAAGGATGCCAAAGCAAAATAAGTTTATTCAATAATAAATCCTATAGGGCTTATAAATGAATAAGTCCTATAGGTTTAAAAAAAATCAAAGCTATGACCGACAAAATTAGAAAAGATCTTGAAGCGTTAGGTATCACTGGCGTGAAGGATATCTATTACAACCCCTCGTACGAGGACTTGTTCAAGTTTGAGATGGACCCGGCCCTGACTGGCTACGAAAAGGGTCAACTTACCGAACTTGATGCCATCAACGTTATGACCGGAATCTACACAGGTCGTTCGCCCAAAGATAAATATATTGTCATGGACGATAAATCGAAGGACACTGTGTGGTGGACAACTCCCGAGTACAAGAACGACAACCACCCCATGAGCGAGAAGGTGTGGGCTCACGTTAAGGACCTTGCTTGCAAAGAACTCTGTGGCAAGAACCTCTTTGTCGTCGATGCCTTCTGCGGTGCCAACAAGGACACTCGCATCGCTGTCCGCTTCATCATGGAGGTGGCTTGGCAGGCTCACTTCGTGACCAACATGTTCATCAAGCCCACAGAGGAAGAGCTCAAGAACTATACTCCCAGTTTCACCGTCTACGCTGCTAGCAAGGCCAAGGTTGACGACTATCAGGCCCTCGGCCTCAACAGCGACACCTGCGTAGCTTTCAATGTCAGCAGCCGCGAGCAGGTCATCCTCAACACCTGGTATGGTGGCGAGATGAAGAAGGGTATGTTCAGCATGATGAACTACTACCTGCCGCTGCAGGGTATTGCAGCAATGCATTGCTCCGCCAACACTGACATGAAAGGTGAGCATACCGCCATTTTCTTCGGTCTTAGCGGCACTGGCAAAACTACCCTTAGCACCGACCCGAAACGCTTGCTCATCGGCGACGACGAGCATGGCTGGGATGACGAGGGCGTTTTCAACTTCGAGGGCGGCTGCTATGCCAAGGTCATCAACCTCGACAAGGAGAGCGAACCCGATATCTATAATGCCATCAAACGCAACTCACTTCTTGAGAATGTCACAGTTGATGCCAACGGAAAGATAGATTTCAAGGACAAAAGCGTCACCGAGAATACTCGTCTGAGCTATCCTATCGATCATATCGAGAAGATTGTTCAGCCGGTTCATGGCAAAAGTGCAGGCCCTGCTGCTGAAAACGTCATTTTCCTCAGCGCTGACGCTTTTGGTGTTCTGCCCCCTGTCAGCATCCTCACTCCCGACCAGTGCAAGTACTACTTCCTTAGCGGTTTCACCGCCAAGTTGGCCGGTACCGAACGCGGCATCACCGAGCCTACACCGACTTTCAGTGCCTGCTTCGGTCAGGCTTTCCTTGAACTGCACCCCACCAAGTATGCTGAGGAGCTCGTGAAACGCATGGAGAAGAGTGGCGCAAAGGCATATCTGGTCAATACTGGATGGAACGGCACCGGCAAGCGTATATCTATTAAAGATACACGCGGAATTATCGATGCTATTCTCGACGGATCGATTGAGAAGGCTCCGACCAAGAAGATTCCGTACTTCAATTTCGAAGTGCCCACGGCGCTGCCTGGCGTAGACTCGAAGATTCTTGATCCGCGCGACACCTACAGCGATGCTGCCATCTGGGACGAGAAGGCTCGCGACTTGGCTGAACGTTTCATCAAGAACTTCCACAAGTTCACCTACAACGAGGCTGGCAAAGCCCTTGTGCCTGCAGGCCCGCAGTTGTAAGCTAGGTATGCAGGCAGCCATGCCTGCGGAAACCCGATAACAGAGAGTTGAAATGAGGTTGATGACACCAATTTTCAACTCTCTTTTTTCAATAATACGAAAGTTACATCGTTCAATCAGTACATGACTGAATTTATGAAAAAGAACATCTTGTTTTTCGTGACACTGATTCTGTCAACTTTATTATACGGACAAACTCCAGTATTCAACCCCAACACACCCAAGAATCGCATCGAGAGTCAGGTTCAGAATGCTTTTGCAGATTGGGCTGAGAAAGGAGAATTCGAGAAAACCATTGTCTATAACGAAAGGATTGAGAACAACGCTATTCGTGTATTCGATTCGCTTTGTGAATATTATATTCTTTCCGAAATAAAAGAAATATATCAGCCAATTTCCTATTGGAGCATAACCTATAATGCAGACGAAGAAGTCTTTTTGATAAAATACAAACCTAATTTTGGTATTAGTGTTAGCGATGAGTTTTATAACCTGCTTATTAAACTCCGCATTCAATTTCCAATACCAATTGAAGAGGCTCCCCGATTCAAACAGAACCACAAAGGAAGAATTGAAGCAATGCCCTATGGATTATGGAGAGAAAAAAACGGATATCTTATTCCTTCCCAATTGGTATTATTCAATAATTACACATATGATTCCATTACAAATGTCGATATGCCCCTAGCCGAAACAAAGGATATTGTTATATTATCTAACATATTAACTCGTATTCCTCAAACATTAAAAAGTCATTCCTATAAATTCACCCATAAGATTCCTGCTAATATTAATAACTCAACTGACAATGGTTTGAAGTTGGCTATCGCCTCAAATGGTACTTTCAGAGGCCGTATGAACGATAACGGCAGTGGTCAACCTGGCAGTTCCAATGGAAACTGGGGAACCCAAGGCGGAGCAGGCTGTGGTATCGGTGTAAGCTACAGTATGGGTGGTCGACGAGGCACACTTCCAGTTCCATCATATCAATATCAAAAAAACGGTAAAGTGGTTGTTGAAATCAGTGTGGACCGTGAAGGTAATGTGATTGAAGTTATGGCCCCAGCCAAGGGCTCAACTTTAATTGACAGAACTTTGATAGAGGCCTCCAGACAAGCAGCCTTTAAAGCCCATTTTAACACAGATCCCGATGCACCAGAAATACAAAAAGGAACAATTACTTACATATTCAGAACACGTTAAATGATTATTATCTAATCACATACCATCAACAAATACAACAAGCAAGAATACCTCCCAATGCATACGGCTGGCAAAGCCCTTGTTCCTGCAGGCCCGCAGTTGTAAGCCGAACATATCAAACAAAAAAACAGGACTTCGAAAAGTCCTGTTTTTTCGTTTATAGGCGTTTGTTTTTTCCTTCAACGAACGAATAGAGATTGCCATTTTCGGACAAATTCTCCAAGGAGTGGATTGTTTATGCCATAGCCCCAAAAGATTTCCATTCAGAACAATGCCATTATTGCGCATTCATTCTTCTATTGTTGCACAATTGAGAAATGGGGTAGTGGAGTCGGACTTATGAAAAGTAAATATCTTGAAGCTGGGTCGCCAGAACCGGAAATATCATCTCGATATGGTAATGTCATTGTCATTTTTCGTATACTCACGTTTAATATCAATTATTACAGCTTCACGATAATATTCATTCTCATATATCGCAATAGTTATCATTATTTTAATGCTCTTAACATTGCTCTTCATCATTTGTTGCTGTCTAAATACTTTGTTACATATGTGTTTGTTTCCACAGAATCCATATGCCAACAGACCTTGTCTGATACAACTCGGACATTGTGATAGCATGACAATGGTTCCGCTTTGATTCCTGTCCAAAACATCTCTCTCAATTCAACTTTTGACGGAGTATAAAAAAATGATTCGTCTTTGAATTTTTTTATTCAGAGAACATGACGACAACATTATCAGCAGTACGCCGATTAAGCAATGATTAATCGACGCTGTAATGTTATTTCTGGAAAAACTTATGTTCCCTATAGGTTTGTGCTTTTGTTAAACATCAGTTTAGTACAACCTCATGTTCCTGACCGTCATCGACCAGTTCAACAGTGGTTTGACTTGCTCTGTCGGCGGAATTGTTTTGACTGTATTTCAATACGTAGACGGTTTTTCCGAATCGGTAACGAATGGTGAACGAAGGCCAGTCGGTGGGTACTTTGGGGTTGAATGTCAAAGTATTGCCATGTTTCTGCAGTCCGAGAATGTTCTCGATACCAGTCTTGTAAGCCCATGATGCCGAGCCAGTGTACCATGTCCAGCCACCGCGCCCTGGATGTTGCGGGTTGCTGTAGATGTCGGCGGCGATGCAGAAAGGCTCCACTTTGTATTTTAACACATCTGCAAGTGTTTGGGTGCGATGGATAGGGTTGATGAGCGAATAGAGGAAATAGGCCATGTCGTTGCGTCCTTCCTTGAGTTGCGCCATGATGTACCACATGGCTCCGTGGGTGTACTGTCCGCCGTTTTCACGAACGCCGACAGGGTAGTTCATGATGTAGCCTGGCGAGGGTTGCGAGTTGTGGAATGCAGGTGTCAGCAGTTGTATGATTTCGTGTTCGCGGTTGACGAGTCGCTGGTCTGTTTCACGCATGATAGACAACTTTTGTTCGGGTGTGGCGACATCGGTTAGGATGCTCCATGCCTGGCAGATGAGGTCTATCTGGCATTCGATGTTGTTGCGGCTGCCCATGGGGTCGCCGTTGTCGAAGAAGGCTCTCAGGAACCAACCCTTGTCCTTGTCGCCGTCCCAGGCATTGGCCTGTATGGCATCGACAAGTTTATGGCGGAATGTGCCTAGCTCTTCACAATAGGCGAGGTCGGCATCAGGCATCATCTGAGTCATCTCTTCCATTTTTGGCAGCAGATTTGCCAGGAAGAAGGCAACCCATACACTCTCGCCCTTGCCCTCTGCACCGACACGGCTCATGCCATCGTTCCAGTCGCCGCAGCCCATAAGTGGCAGATGGTGTACTCCGGTGCGTGACATGGAGCGGTTGACGGCTCTGCGCAGGTGTTCATACAGACTTGCCTGCTCGAAGTCGGTGTTTTGGGTGTTTGGAGTACTCAGAGTATTCAGAGTTCTGTAGTTCATACCACGTTCCGTTTCGCCTGGTTGCAGTTGTTCTGCCTGACAGAAAGGCACCTGTATGCCCAGTATCTCTTTGTCGCCAGTAACTTTAATGTACTGATATGTTACAAAGACCAGCCATAGGTAGTCGTCGCTGAATGTGGTACGGGCTCCGAGTCCGGAGGTGATATCGCTGTCGGTGTTGTTTTTCTCTTCAAACCACCAGTGCAGTACGTCGCCTTCGGCAAACTGGTGGGCTGCATGGTAGAGTATTTGACGACGTGCGTAGTCAGGATCGCTGTAGAGTATGCTCATCACGTCTTGCAGCTGGTCGCGGAAACCGGTAGCGCCGCCGACTTGGTAAAATCCGGCACGTGCGAAAAGTCGCGAGGTGTAGACTTGATATAGATACCATCGATTGAGCATGTAATTGAACGAACGGTCAGGGGTATCGACTTGTATGTACGACAGCTTCTCGTCCCAGAAGGCGACGACGCTGTCGAATTCGGCGTTGATGGCGGGTATGGTTAAAGGTGATTTTGGCGAATCCATGGACTCTAAGGATTCCACAGAAATGACAAAGGCAAGTTCTTTGTCGGAATGTGCCGGGATGGATAGTGTCAGTCCGAGACGTTTGCGGTTGGGATAGTCAAGCGTCACGTCTGACAGTGGTTCGGTAGCAGTGAGCCGCACAACCTTGTCGTTGTATGCGGGATGGTATACATTCCTTATGTATATGCTGTTTGTTGCCTCGTCCCATCGCGAGTAGAGGTAGCGTGCAGTCTTCTCCTCGCACATGCCGAGTACGAGCTTGTATACCATGTGTAGCTGTATCTCGAGCGGATTGTCGGTGGTGTTACAGATGCGAATCTGGTAGTATTTCTCCATCCGTTGTTTGGCCACAAAGAGGCGTACGGCGACTTTCATGTCGTCGTATTCGGCATCGAAGGCCGACCAGCCTTGTCCGTGGCGTGCTGTCGCAGGTATAAACTGGTGCTTGTTTATGAGCAGCATCTCGCTTGCTGAATCGCGGACAATATCGTTGCTCCAGCCTGTGAGCTTGAACTGCTGTGCATTGTAGGCGAAGGTGAAACCAGCCATTGTGGAGCTGACCACACAGCCGAAGACGCCGCCGTTTGCTCCATCGTTGGAGATCACGTTGACCCACGGCATGGGTGTGTTGGTGTTGGTGACCACATAGTCGCGTCCGTCGTTGTCGAATCCTCCGTACTGGTTGTAGAACTGCAGGTTACTCCATACGCGGAACTCTTTCTTCGGCTTGAGGACGGGATATTCAATCTTGTCCTGATAATGTTGGTTGGTTTCTTCAAGCCTCTGCAGCTGTTGTTCAATGCTGAACCCGTCGCGGGTGTTGAAACTCAGGCGGGCCACGGTACGTAGCAGGATACGTTCGGCGTCGCTCAGGTCGCTTCCGTCAATGACAAACACCTTGCCGGCGTCGCTGTGTTCTGCCCAGAGATGCTCGGTGTTGGCCATGTTGCGGATGAAGTGTGTCAGACCCTCGCCGCTGTTGGATCCATCGCCCTTAACGTCGTTGATGAAGACGAGGTCGAGCCGCAGTCCGTGGACTTTATAGTACTCGAATGCACGGAGCATCTCCTTTGCGTAGCCTGAGCGTTCCATACTGTCAATCTCGACGAGCAGTATGGCAAGGTCACCGCTGATGCCGAATCGCCACAGTCCGCTTTGCGAGAGGGTGTTGCGTTCGAGTATGGCGTTTCGTTCGTTGCCAAGTGTGGCTGTCTGGGCCATGTATTTGGATATGCTGCTGTAGAGGCGCATCTGCGACCCTTTGAGCAGCGACATGCCGGTGCGCATATTATTGAATACCGATGCCGTCTTGAAGGCGTGCTCAATGTCGGTGCTGCGTTGGTATTGTTCGGTCAGTTGCAGCAACTGCTCGCGCGATTTGGCAAAACCTGTCAGTATGAACGCTTCCATACTCTTTCCGGATGGTATGTGCAGTCGGCGGCGCATAGACATCACGGGGTCTAGTGTTGTTCCTATGGTGCCGGTAAGTGTTCGGCGGCTCTCGATGATGTCGGCGTGGCGCAGGCTATTGCCTCGTCCTAGGAATTTCAGTCGCGAGGTCTCGAATTCCACGAGCTGGGCATTCGGAATCTTTGTCTTATCATTGTCGATTTCCTGTCCATCCGACACCCACAGCTTGTGTAGCAGGTAGTGGCGTGTGTCGTTGGTACCTGGTCGGTTGAAGAGCAGTGCCTCGTGTTCGCTGTCGTATTCCGACAGAATCTTCATGCTGTTGAACACGCGGTGGTTCTCGTCCTCCGATGACGGTGCGAGCACCACCTCGCCGTAGGTGGTTATCTCGAGGTCAATGTCCTCGTCCTTGTTGTTGGTGAAGGTTATTCTGCGGATTTCCGCACTACGGTCCTTAAGCACTGTGACTTCCGTTTTCGTCTCGATGCCGTCGTCTACGCGCAGGAAACTCATTTTGTCGCTTGCAAAGCTTACGTGGTACTTCTCTGGCATCACGTCTAGAGGCGAGTAGGTGTTGCACCAGAGACGGTCGTTCTTAAGGTTGCGTATGTAAAGGTATATGCCGTAGTGGTCTGAGCTGATTTTACGATAACGGTTGAGCAGTATGTTGCGGAAACGCGAGAATCCGCTGCCGCGGTCGTTCATAAGCACTGTGTACTGGCCGTTGCTGACCACTCCGATTTCCGGCACGTTGGCTATGGTGTCGAAGTCGCGTGCGTCGCTCTCGGTCTGTACTTTCGAGTAGCGGTAACGTTTGTATTGTGTCACCTTGAGGTCAATGTATGGCTTCACTTGTGCTTTCTCTTTCAACAGGGTCTCCATGCTCTTCATGGCAGGCTCCTGCATGAAGAATTGCTGTAGGCAGTTGTCGGCCAGATAGTTTGTCAGACTGGCGAGAATCATTCCCTGATGGTGTGCATAGTGAGCTTTGACCGACACATGGTCCTCCTCGTCATAGCTCTCATAGAATCCGAATTCGTCGTACATCTCCAATGCTTTGAACAACTGCATGTTGTTGTATACTGCACGGTCGTTGACTCCAATGGCCATCAGCGAGCTGTATGGCGATATGACTATGCGGTCTGGTGTGGTGTTCTGGAACTTCAGATAGGGGACACCGAAGGCGTGGTACTTGTAGTTCTGTGCATCGTCGAGTTCGTTGTATGCCGTTTCGGAAATACCCCATGGCATCTCGCTCGAATTGCGATTTTCGAATTTCGAATTATGAATGAAGGCACGTTGTGCACGGATGGCGAAACTGTAGGTCTCGTCCATCAGTGTGTGCTTGTATGTGGGCAGGAATATGAGTGGCATGAAGTACTCGAACATTGTACCGTACCATGAGGCGACACCCTTATATCCGTTGTATTGTACCAGCGTCTTGTCCAGACAGAACCAGTGCTTGTATGGTGCGTCGCCTTGTGCAATGGTGAGGAAACTGGTCAGTCGGGCCTCCGAGGCGAAGTTGTTGTAGTGGTAGGGTAGGAGGGTGTAGTTGCTGTGGTCGTAGCCGATGCTGAAGACATCCAGTTCCGGGTTGTACAGCTTTGTGAAATCTGTCTGGTCTATTAAATTCTGAATCTTGAATTTTATGCTTTGGGCAATCGACAAGAGTTTTGCATCAGCATTTTCAGACTCCGAATTATGTAACTCTATATTTGTGAGCCATCCTTTGGCTACATAGAGGCAGGCCACGAAGTTTCCACTGTCGCAGGTGCTTATGAAGAAATTCGGTAATGCTTTGAGGCTTTTGACGCTGTACCAGTTGAACAAATGACCATGCCATTTCTCAAGGGTGCAGACTGTGTCGACTATGTGTTCAAGTCGCGTCAATGCGTCCTTTGTGGTGATGAAGCCCAGCTGCTCGGCGCTGACTATCGCTGTTATCGAGTACCCGATATTTGTCGGCGAAGTCTTGTAGTCGGTCTTGTTTTCGCGGTTCAGCTGGTAGTTGTCGGGAATCAGCCAGTTGTTCTCTTCGGTCAGCAGCGTGTCGAAGAAGTTCCAAGTGTCCTTTGCCAGTTGTTTAACTTCCTCTTTCTCGTTGTTGTTCAGTGTGTTTCTGTTCTGTGGGAAGCGCTTTCCAAGCCAGAACATCATCACCGGTGCCCCGCACCACATCACTGCGCAGAAACACATGCCGATAATTCCCGGAAGGCCAACGTTTCCGGCAATGCCGATAGTGACTATTGCCGCCGAAGCCACATAGTTGAACCAGAATTTCTGTATGTAGTCGCCCAGAGTTCCTTTTGTGCTTTTGGCAGCTTCATCGCTGGTTATCCAGTTTAGCAGGTTTCTGTGGCTGAACCACATGCGCCAGCAGGCCCTCACCGCTGCGTCGGTATACATCCACGCCTCTTTCGGCAGTAGTGCAAACTGTACTAGCGAGCGGTAGATGATAACCTTGAATCCCCGCATCAGTGTTGCGTAGTAGTGGTATCGGCGTTCAAAGTTCGGGAGTTTTGTTATCTGGCCTAAAATGAAGAATACAATCGGGCTTGCCACAACCACCCATGCCAGCAGCACACACCAGAATGGCAACGATCCGTATTCCTCACTGCCTGCAGCTGCCATTCCGTAGCTTGCCGCTATCATTATTATCAGTGCCAGACTCAGCACACTTCTGCGCAGGTTGTCGAATATCTTCCAACGGCCTATGGTGTTCACCTGGTTCTTCACCTTTTCGCCTTTTTCGTTGCGGACGGTGTTGCGCAGCCAGCCTATTATCTGCCAGTCGCCGCGTGTCCAGCGGTGGTGGCGTTTGGCGTCGTCCAGATAGTTCGACGGGTTGTCGTCAAACAGCTCCACATCGTTGATAAGTCCGCAGCGTATGTGGCAGCCCTCTATCAAATCGTGGCTCAGTATCAGGTTTTCGGGGAATGTGCCCTTCAGCACCTTTTGGAACACGCGCAGGTCGTAGATGCCCTTTCCGCAGAACGACCCTTCGTTGAAGATGTCCTGGTACAGCTCGAAACTTGCTGTCGTGTATACATCCAGTCCGCCCAGTCCCGCAAACAGCTGTGCGTAGCGGCTCTTGTTGGTCACCTCCACATCCACGTTCACCCTCGGCTGCATTATGCCGTATCCCGAGTCCACTCGCTTGCCGTCGCTGCTCAGCTGGGCTCGGTTCAGCGGATGCGCCATTGCGCCTATCAGTTTCTGCGCCGAGTAGAGCACCAGCTCGGTGTCGGTGTCCAGCGTTATGATGAACTGGATGGGGCAGTTCGGCTGTGTGTTGTTTAGTCCTGTGTTTGGATTGTCGTTGCTCTTCTCGTACTTCGCAATTCCAAATTCATAGTTGTCCAGCCACTGGCTGATTGTCTCGCAGCGGAATTGTTTCTTCTTCTCCTCTTCGCTTGTCACTCCTAGCAGCAGGTCGTTGAAGTGAAGTATCGCTCCGCGCTTGCGCTCGTACCCAAGCCATGTCTGTTCACCCTCGCTCCAGGCCCTTCGGCGGTAGACAAAATTGAATATGTTTGCGCCGTATTTCTCGTTCAGCTCTGCCACCTTGTTCTTTCCGGCCTCCGCCACCTCGTCGTCCCAGGGCGCGTTCTCCTCGCTGTACGACGCTGCGTCGCCGATCAGCGTGTAGTATATGTTTTGTGAATTGCGGTTTGTGAATTGGGAATGTTCAGTCCTCAGCTCTCCGTTTCCGCGGTTGATGTTCGAAAGGTAGTATACCTCCAGCTGTTCAAGCAGCTCTATCGTTTTCGCCCGGTTCTTTAGTATCGTCGGCATAATCACCATCGTCGCGTATTGCTCCGGTATCATGCCCTCCTTGAACTTCATCTTGAACGTTCCCGTCGGCTTGTGCAGCTTCCCGAGCAGCCAGTTGAAGAGGTCTATGACCACCTGGCTCATGGGTATCCACAACAGCAATGCCATTATCAGACTTGTAACCTGGAACTCGAAACTCGTGAATGCCAATGCTGTTACTGCTGCCAGCAGCAGCGAGCCGACAGTCACTATGCTGATATATGCCCATGAGCGTCTCTTCCATTTCTTCGCGGGAAACAGCAGCCAACCCACATGGCATCCTTTCTGGTCCGCTTCCGTCACCAGCTCCTTGACCAGCTCGTATTCCGTCCTTCGCTCTCCGTTCCGCCCTTTCCGACCTGTTAGCCGCACTATGCGTGCACGGTAGTCCTCTTTCGTCTTGTCCTGCATCTCGTCGTACATGCCTGCCTTCTCGTTCCTCAGCATCCGCTCCGAAAAGCTTACCGTCTCCACCACCTCCGCTATCGGCAGCTTCGTCATCTTCTTCATCGAATTGAAGATGTTCATCATCTGCAGGTTGCGCGCCGCCGCCTCGTTCAGTCTCTCCATGTCGGCCTGCCCTTTGTCTGTAGGCTTGTATTTGTAGGCCTCTGTTTCTCTCAGCTCGGTGCACAGTTTTGCCAGGTCGGCTATCAAAAGTGTCTTTATTATTGGTGGCAGAGCATACACCTCTGTGTATGTCAGGTAGTCCTTCTGGCTCACCTGCACTTGCGTCAGGTAGCGGAACAGCAGCGATTTGTCCACTGCATGGTGACATCTGTTCAGGTATCCCTCCAGCAGGTTGCACAGCGTCGCCAAACGGCTGCTCTCTATCCTGTTGCGTCCCTGCTCTATGCCTTTCAGCTCGACTTTCAGTACCTTCTCCTGCTCGCTTATCATATAGTAGTTGTCAAGCACCCACTCGTTTGTGCTGCCCACCAGCCGCTGGTTTTTCGTCTCCTCGACAAGTAGCATGTAATACTCCGTGATACTTCTAACGCTCTCTCTGAAAGTCTTGTACAATCTCTTCATGTGTCTTTCCTTTAAAACAATTAATCTGCAAAGATAAGAAAAAATGATCATATATAAAAATATAAATCCTTCTGGCAATATTAAACGCTTTGGTTCGTTTTTGCTTTGTCCGCTGTCTGCCCATAATCCTTTGTCCTCTGAATAAGGTAATGATGAAAAAAATAACGTGTAGCGATAATGTGTCGAAGACACAACATCTCAATAACCCCAGACTTGCAGTCTGGGGACAGCACTACACCCCTGGATCAGCGTCTCGAAGAGATGCCACCTCAAACAAAAATTTTTCTCTTCTTAGTGTAAATTTTTTTGAAATAATGTTACCAATGGGGAAAATGGATTTTTGAATATACCATCTCAACCCTCAAAACATCAAATAACCGCCATGAAACGCCTCTTGATCATCTGTCTGCTAATCGTCCCGATTGTCGCTTCTGCGCAGGAATCCCAGCTTACCAAGCGTCAGAGCAAAAAACGCATCGCCCGGCTCGCCGAGTTGCAGCACCAATACCGTGAAATACGCTATCTCCCCGAAGGCGATATCGTCATTGTCTCCGATTCCAACTACCGCGACGGCGTCATCGACCTCTCCGGTCGCGAAATCCTCCCGTGCCAATACCACATCCACAGCTTCTACGACTCTCCCTTGCTGCTCGTCGAGAATGACTCCCTGCAAGGTTTCCTCAACCGCAATGGCGAGTGGGTTCTGCCTATGGTTTACGATGCCAGCGACGACTGCACCTGCGGAATCGAGTACCTCTTCAGCGGCGGTTACACCCTCGTGTCTCTTCACGGCAAATTCGGCGCCATCGACCCCAATGGCAATTTTATCGTCCCCTGCATCTACGACCGCTTTTTCTTGATCGACTCGGCCAACCGCCATCTCGTCTTCTGCTACCCCTCCGACATCAACGACGGCGCCTTCATCACCGACATGCAGGGCAATCTCCTTTATGGCCCTTTCCAGGACATCAATCCCTTCAACGAAGGCCTCGCGGCCGTGATGATCGGCAACCGTTACGGCTTCATCGACACCACCGGCCGTATCGTCATCCCTTGCCAATACGACGAGGTCAGAGGCGGCACCCGGGTAATCGGTTTCAACAACGGTTACGCCTGCGTTGCGAAGGACGGCCGCTATTTCTTTATCGACCACGACGGAAACCCTCTTTGGAATCAGGAAAAATCTGGCTTCGAGCCTCTTTGCATGTTGCAGGATTTGATTCTCGTCCACATCAGGGCCGACTATTCCTCCTACGGCGCCGTCGACAAGGCTGGCCGTGTCGTCATTCCGCTCCGCTACAGCGGATTCGGCATGTTGAACAATAACTCTCTCTTCATGCAAACCGACGACAAAACCGACTTCTACACCCTCCAGGGCCAGTTCATCACCAGTTTCCGTGAAATCCAGATCAACGAGGATCTCGAAAGCTTCAACACCGTCAGCCCCTTCTTCGCCGCCCAGCGCGATTCCCTGTGGGGCATCGTCGACAGCAGTCTCAACACCGTCATCCCCTTCCGCTACCGCTACGCAAGCTACATCGGCCACGGTTATTGCTATCTCCTCACCTCCGACGGCCTCTGCCACATTGTCGACATGACCGGGAAAACCCTTCTTACCGCTCCCGTCACCGGTTTCTGGCCCGTCACCCCCGACCTCTTCTCCTTCTTCGCCTACACCCCCGACAGCCATTCCAACTCCAACTATCGTTACCTCCAGGGCTATATCGACATCTACGGCAACTCCACTTCCGACAGGAAGCAGGCCAGGCTCTTGAAGGAAGCGGCCCGCCATCGTGCGGAACAGTATCGCAACCCCGTCCCGCAGCAGACCGCCGCCTCCTGTGAAACTCAATCTTTCGAACCCTCCGACGACGACCAGGTCTTCGTCGTTACCGAAGAGGCACCCCAGTTCCCCGGCGGCGACAGCGCCCTCTACATGTATCTTTGCACCAATATCGTCTATCCCGATCAGGCCCGCAACGAGGCAGTCGAGGGCTGTGTTATAGTCTCCTTCGTCATCGACCGCGACGGCACCGTCACCAACACCCGTCTCATGCGCGACATCGGCGGCGGTTGCGGCAGTGTCGCCGTCGACGTGGTCCGCAATATGCCTCCGTGGACTCCAGGAAAGGTCCAAGGAAAGTCAGTACGCAGCATTTTTAATCTGCCGCTGCTCTTTCAACTCAGCGATGACAGTGGCGACGACGGAATGACAAAGGAGGAACGTTGTCAGAAACAGTATAGCACCTGGAAAAAATAGTTAGTCCCAGAAACTGTTGCCACCATCGTCACCCCAGCCCGAGCGTGATTGGAACGTCTCCATCTGGCGGTCGTCAAACTCTTGGTTGTATACACCAATGCTTGACGGTGAGCTTGCGTCGAAACCACGCTCCACATGAAAACTGACCACTGTCACCTTCGGCGCCGTGTATTTTTCTTTTGTTTTCATAATTATAGTGTTGTTATTGTTATTCCTAAGGTTGTGATTCCACTTTCAAAATTATAATCTTCTAGAGTACCAACTATCTGTTTTACATTCTTTGTGTTATCTGCACCATTGTTTGAATACTGAATAGTTCCTGATAGACTGTTTCCATTCCATTCAGAATTCGATGGGTAATTTGTACTTGAACAATTACCTATCATACCTCCGATATATATAGATGACTGGCTGTTTTTCGTGACAGAGAAATTGGTCTTTACCGATGTGTTTTTAATTTTTAAATTGCTATAGGTGCCATCTATTGAATACATTGAACATGAACCTATTAATCCTGCTAAATGTATATTGTTGGAATAACCGGAGATTGATAGCGTTGCATTCATTCCTGACGATGTTGAACTATTGATGTTACAGTCGTTTATATTCAAATGTATTTCCTTTCCATAGTTTTCCGTTGCATAACCGATTAGTCCTCCAATTCTTGGGCGATCTAGTGATATTGTATTTGAAGCCATCGGCGTTACGTCTTGCAGGTATCTGCAATTGTCAATTGATACCTCTACGGCTGTTGCCCTCGTCGCGTTTATATATCCTATAAAGCCTCCAATATTGGGCGACAACCCCGTCGTCTCATTCGTACCGACAGTAATATTCTTGACCTTGCATCCGCTCAGACTGACATCTCCTGAAGTTGAAGCACATATCGCACCGATATTGGACAATGTATTCCCGTTCGTCCCCGGCAGCGTCATGTTCTCTACCGTAAGCTTGTTGACCGTCAACGAATAGGAGCTCCCGACGTATGAAACCAATCCATAGTTGTTGCTGTTGCCGTTCATCGTCAGGTTCTTGATGGTGGCGTTGTTGATACCGTTGATGGTAAGCGATGCGTAGGCGAGGTTTATCGGGTCGACAGTTGCCCCTTCGAAATCGAGTGTGCCGTTGATGGTAACCCTCACATTGCCGGTGTAGCCGCTGACACGGCCGTTGATGTTCGAGACCAGTGTGTTGTACTCCGAGGTCGTCTCAATCAGATAGTCCACCACATCCTCGTTCCCCGCACTCATCGCCACCGGCACATAGCCCATCTCGTTCCGCGCAAGGGCACCCCCGCTAGTCTGCGTCTTCGCAAACACATACTGCTTGCCGCCGTACGTCGCCTTTACTATCACCGTGAAACGGTTGCTCGAGCTCACCGGCAGCACCGGCACCACGACGTATTCTGTCTCGTTATTGCCCATCACCAGTCGCCGGCCCACAGCATCGTCAAAGGTTATGCGTACCTTCTTTTGTTCAGCGGTGACATCTGCATCGTTCGCTGTCTGATTAGTGAGCGCACTTTCGTCGGTGAAGTCAACTGTGCGTGTGCCGCATATCTGCGACACGTCGCTCTGTACAGCTATTTCGTCGATAGTTAGGTTCCCGCCGAAACTATTGGTCAATTTTACTGCAACAGCCGCAGTGAGGTGCTTGAATTTCAGCTCGCTTCCACTTTCTGCACATGCAGCCATCGGCATGCCGACAATCTGTTTACCATTGGGAACAACATACTCGTATTCGTTGGGAATTGTCACCGTGGTTGTGACATTTTCAGTCAGGTTGGCATCGGCGGCGACAAGTGTTTCTGGATACACAGCCCTGAATGGCGATGAAACGGCGTCGGTTGTGTTGTCAATTGTTGCCAGTCCGTCACTGACGCTGATTGTCTTCGTCTTGTCGTTGATGCGTATCCTGTCTCCGTCCACCCATTCCGATGTCCGCCCCGTCACCGCCACTTTCCCATCCCCGCCCATCTTCTCAGCCGTTATAATCAACTTCCCATCAAGGTTTTCTTTTTGGCAGGCAACTGCCATGATACTAAATACAACTATTCTGCAAATTGATATAGGCGTTATTCTTTTCATCGTTTTTTTTGTAAATAATTTGTGCTAAATTCATTATGGTTATTCTACCCTGATCGTTTTCGCCGGGTCTATGCGGGCTATGTAGGTCGACGGGATGAGCAGCGCCAACGTGCACACTGCAAAGGTGGCGACGCTGATCGCAATGAAATACCATGCGTTGATGTCGACGGGTACGAAACTCATGTAGTAGTTGTTGCTGTCGAGCTTCAGGATGTGGAACCGCGACTGCAGCAGCGCCAGCGCCAGCGCTATAGCGTCGCCAATCACCACTCCTCGGATAATGATCGGCATCGCTTTCAGCATGAAGATGCGGCGTATGGATCTGTTCGAGCTGCCGAGTGTTTTGAGCACTCCAATCATGGCGGTTCGTTCGAAAATCATTATCAACAGCGCCGAAACGACCGAGGTGACGCACACAATGGCCATTATGGCCAGTATCAGGGCGATGTTCGAGTCGAGCAGCTCTAGCCACGCAAACATGGAAAGGTTGTTCTCGCGTATCGTTGTGACCTCGAGGTCGGGGCGTGTCACCCCTTGTACCTCGCTGGCTATGGCGTCGAGCTTGTCGTAGTTGTCCACCGTCAATTCATAGCCCGCCACCTCGCCGTTTTCCCATTTGTTCAGCTTTTGGACTTGCTTGATGTCGCCAAAAATGTAATGCTCGTCAAATTCAGGCAGGTCTGTGTTGTAGATCCCCACCACCCTGAAATCGCGCGCCCGGTAGTTGTCGCCGGTCCAGAAATAGGTAGGCGCCTTCATGCCGGTATCGATCTGCAGCATGTTGGCGATGCGTTGCGATATTATCACCTCCTTCGAGGCGCTCTCTCCGCCAATCTCCGGCAGTCGCCCGTTTACAAGGTTTTGCGAAAAGAATGTCTTGTCGTAACAGCTGTCTATGCCCTTGAAAATAATGCCCTGTATCTGCTCGTCGGTTTTCAGCATTCCGCCCTTGACGGCATAGGGCTGTACCTTCTCAACCCCAGGTACATTGGCTATCCTTTGCAGCTCCTCGGGCGACATGACGATGGGTATCTCGTCAAAGTCGTTCCCCCATCCGAAACCGCGTATGGTGATATGTGACCCGAAGCCCGCCACTTTCCCTGTTATGTTGTTCTGAAATCCCCGCAGTATCATCACTGCCATTATCATGACCACTATCCCTAGTGCAATGGTGTAGGTGGCTATGTTCACCAGCGGTCGCGAGAACGTTTTCTTCTCACGTTTCAGAAAGCGGCGGGCTATCAGGCGTTCAAATGTCACTTTTTAAAGTAATGGATGAATGTCAGTTTTTGATGCTCGTGATTTTGTGCCACGAGATGAGGAACAGGATTGCTCCAAGAAGTATCAGTATCAGCTCGAAAATACGTTTCCAGGTTCCGCCGCCGTCTGCTTGTATGGCGAAAGGTGCCATGAATGCTGCTCCGAGCAGAACGATGGTGGCCAGAATCATACGCAATGCACCTTTGCGCGAGGCATCGGGGCATCCGTTGGCGGTTGCAAGCATCAGGAATCCGACGATGGAGGTCACTGTCGCCAGCAGGTTGATGCTGTTGCCGATGAAGATCGTGGAGAGTTTGGTTTTCTCTGTGGGGTCGACAAAGGGAAGGCAGAAGATAAAGAAAAGGAATATCACGCCCATGATGGCGAACATGTAGCCCCAACGTATAACGTCGAGTGCACGCTTGCCATCCTTGCCGAACATTGTCGAGAACTGAATCAATCCCTTCTGGTAGATGTTGATGGCACCGAGAAGGATGAACGTGAACACGAGGAAATAGACGAGCAGTGTGCCCGCACCAATCTTCTGAGGAATGCCGTTGTTCGGGAAGAAGAAAACAAGGATTCCGCAAAGCAGCAGAAGGACACATACATAAAGAACGCCGTTCCACACGGGTTTTGCAGCCTGCTTCCAGCCTTCCGGATAGAGCGACTGCGGAGGTGTGTTCTGCGACGAATTCTGTTTATACTTGCCGCCGTCTTCTATGACTTCGGCCGATTCAATGTAATTTGTTGCCATGATATTATGTAGTTTATGGTTAATAAATCTGTTTCTGTTTCCTTGTCTTAGAACGACATGGCGATTTGGAAGAAGTCCTCTGACTTGAGCGATGCACCTCCGATAAGTCCGCCGTCGACATCGGGATTGGCAAACAGCTCTTTGGCATTTGAAGGTTTGCAGCTGCCACCATAGAGGATGCTGATTTCGTCAGCCACCTCCTTGCCGTATTTCTCAGCCAGCAGTCCACGGATGAAAGCATGCATCTCCTGAGCCTGGTCGGGAGTGGCGGTTTTGCCGGTACCGATTGCCCATACTGGTTCGTAGGCAATTATAATGTTGGTGATGTGCTCTTTGTCAAGATGGAACAGACCGTCGGTGATTTGGCGTTTCACCACTTCAAACTGCCTGTTGGCTTCACGCTCTTCGAGCACTTCACCGCAGCAAAATATAGGAGTGATGTCGTACTTTTGCAGTTGGTCTACTTTTTTTGCAATAAGTGCATCTGTTTCACCGTAATACGCGCGGCGCTCCGAGTGTCCCACGATACAGTAGTCCAGTTCCATTGAATGGAGCATTGTAGCGCTTACTTCGCCGGTATAGGCTCCGTTATCGTTTTCGTTGACATTCTGTGCACCTACGGCGAAATATGAGTCCACGCTGGCATCTGAACACAATTCCAGATATGGGAATGGAGGACAGACAATCATTCTCGTGTTTGGAGCGAGTTCGTTTTCTTCGAGTTTCTCAACCAGTTCTTCGATAAGATTGTCGGCTTCATCGAAACTCAGATTCATTTTCCAGTTTCCTGCAACGATGTTTTGTCTCATAATTTATAGATATTAAAGGTTTTGATTAATTCAATTCTGGATTTTTGTACGGCGGATTCCTTCAAGTTGCCAACGTGAAGGTTGGCGGTTTACTTGCTCTGGGTGTGTCTCTTCGTACCTTTTGATGAATGGCAGCACCATGTCGGTTGCTAGAGTCTTGTTCATGATTATCTGGCGGTCTGCATTGAGCAGTATCATGGTGGGAGCTCCATGCACGTTGTAGGCTTCCTGATAGTCGATGTTCACGTTTGGTCCGCCGACATTGACAAAGGGCAGCTTGTGGTCGCGCACATACTTGATCCATTTTTTCGTGTCGCTTTCGTAGCCAACGGCATAGACCTCGAAAACCTTGTTCCCGGCTCTGTTGAGCGAATCGTACAGTGTTATCAGTTCCGCAGTCTGTTTCTTGCAGTGGCTGCAGTCAGGGTCCCAGAACCACAGCATTACATACTTCTGAGGGAATGCATGCGAGGAAATCCAGTCTGCCGGGTTCTCCGACTGGTTGGTGTCGGCCATCAGCAGCTCTTGTCCCATTGCACCGATCAGCGACTGGCTGAGGAACTCCACTGTCTGTTGCTTGCTGTATAGTTCTGCTTCGCTTGCCCACGGGCATTTGCCTTTAAGGTAGTAGTCTTTCACCAGGTCGACGAACACCTGGTCCCAGCCGATGTTCTTGGTGCTGCGCTCATAGTTTGGCGTTATGAAATCCAGGAAGTAGCGCAGCATAGTGCTGTCGTTCACCACCTTGTCGAGTACCGAGTGAGCGTATTTTGTTATTGTGTCACTCTCTTGGTGGTAGAGAACACCGAAGAAGTAGTAGTTCATCTTGTCGAAGAGGTGGGGAGTATAAATCAGAGAGTGGTCTTTCAGGTCCACCTTGTCCCAGAAGTGTGTGCGGTAATAGTAGGCTTGCCATTCCCTTAGGTTTGTATCAGGACATCCCTGCGGTATTTTGTCAGGAACATCAAATCTGCCGAACATTGTCACCAGCTTTGTGAACAGGTATTTAGAGTTGGCTTTTCTATATGATTCCTCAAACGTGTTCATTTCGTCGCTCAGGGCATCCATGTCTTTCTCGGCCTTTTCTTTCTGTGCTGCATCTTTCATCCTTGCGTTGATTTCCTTGCTCTGTTCGTTAGCTTTGTCCAGTTTCGCCATGTATTGAAACATCACCTCGTTCGCCTTCGAGCCCTTCACTGACATTCCGGCGTTCGTGTGTTTCTCGTCGAATGCGATTGAGAACATACGGCTGTCATCCACCATGAAGTCGAATATTTTCTTTTTGTTGCTGTCCAGAAGGGTGTAAACACCGCGGTCCAGCTTACCAGTGCGGCTGAGGAAGGTGATGGTTCCTTTCTGGGCTTGAGAGGAGTCCTTAAGAATGAACTTGTCGCGGAAGTGTTGTCCTATATAGTATTTCCCGCCGTCAAGAGCCGGCGAGTTGAACGTAATCTTGTAAGTCTGTGCTGCTCCCTGTCCCATTGTAGCAACAAGAAACAGAAGGATCGACAGTTTTATCTTGATATTAGAGTTCATATAATTGTTTAATAGTTTTATAGTTTCGAAGTTTAAGAGTTCAATTTGCGATTTCACAATTTCAGCTTCACAATAGCCATAACGGAGAATATGTCCGAAAAATTGTCTGAATGATAAATTGCTTTCTGAGGAGTCAGTTGCAGAGCGGCAGCAACACCGACGTCGAGAGCTCCCCATTCCAGCAGACCGTCAAGTCCCACGACAGGTTCCAGCAGTCCGTCGTCGGGTGCTGTCAACCTGATGGCAGTCGGCAGTCCAGCGTAGGATGGGTCCTCACCGATGAGGTGTCCGCTTTGGATATCGTATATTTTTTCGTTTTTCCCATAGAGCATACCCCACATGGCGTTGAGTTGTATGAAGGGACGAGGTTTAGATATCCTGAGGCTCCAGAGGGGAATACCGAAGTTGTAGCAGAGGCTGCCTAGCAGGAACCCGTCAGCCATGAAGGTGTTTGGACGAACAGTGAGCAGCGTGTTGCGGAAGTAGTAGATAGAACCGCCAGCTCCGCTCAGGTCAAAACGGCGTGAAATGGGCGAATCCTCGAGTCCTGTGGTACCTGCCTGAGCAAATACCGAGAGGCTTCCCCATTTTCCTTTGAATTCGAAAGAGTGGCTGTATTGCATCAGCAGGCGCCAGAAGTGGTCGTTAAGTTGTATGTCGCCTGCCGGTCCACACCCATTCAGTTGGACTTTTCCGAAGAGGAGGTCAAGCAGCCAGTCTTTGCCGTAGGAGAGTGTGACGTGAGCTTCGTCAAAGTAGTTTTTAGGCATTGCCTCATCGTCGTATTTGGCGGGGTAGAGGGGCCCCACGGCGTTAAACAGAAGACGTTCAGCGGAGTGACGGTATTCCAGAGAGAGAAAGCTTTTGCCGGGCAAGTCCAGTTGAATACCTGCAGTCAATCGGTCGATACCGCTGTAGCGCGACGAGAAGTAAGAGCTGTTGTCGAAAGTGTTGAAGATGTTGTAGGAGATGAAACTGTGGTTGCCAATCCTTTCAATGTCATGATGGTAACTTGCGTAGACACCTCTGAATACATACCTTGGGAAACGCAGAGCGGCATCGACGCCCCATTTCCAAGCCTCGTCGCCAGTACCCCAGCCGATATTAGCTGCAGCGTAGAGATGATTTTGGAAATCATAACCATAGCGCTCGTCGAAGTGCAGAGGAGTGGTAATGTTAAATCCGGCTCCCCAGCGGTTGCCCTCGTAAATGTTGTAATTGTAGAGCTGGTTCAGATCGAAGCAGATGGTTGTGCGGCTCCACAAGTGGCTTAGGCGCAAGTTTTGAGCAGACCCTATTACAGGGAGAGCTAGTATGATGATTAATATTTTGATTTTAAAAACCTTACGCATTAATACCACAATGTTTATTGAAATACAAAAATAATGAAAAGGAGTTGAATGACAAAATAAATTTGGTGGATTAGCTGTATTTTTGTATCTTTGCGGAGATGTTTCGTTGTTGGGGTTGTTCTGCAACAACGTGTGAATCAGTGTTAATTAAGTTTTTAAAAAAAAACGAATAAAATATAAAAATATAAAGAACATGAACTACGACGTAATAGTGATTGGAAGCGGCCCGGGAGGCTATGTGGCTGCCGTGCGGTCGGCCCAGAAGGGTATGAAGACCGCGGTAATAGAACGAGAGAACCTGGGCGGCATCTGCCTGAACTGGGGTTGCATCCCCACGAAGGCGTTGCTGAAGAGCGCGCAGGTGTACAACTATGTGAACCATGCAGCAGCCTACGGTGTTACGGCACAGCCGGCGGAGGCAGACCTGACGGCGATGGTGACGCGTTCGCGAGGCGTTGCAGAGACGATGAGTAAGGGAATACAGTTCCTGCTGAAGAAAAACAATGTCGACGTGATTGATGGCACTGCCCGCGTGCTGCCGGAACATAAGGTAGAGGTTACAGCTGCCGATGGCACGAAGAGTGTCTTCGAGGCGCAGCATATCATTATCGCCACTGGAGCGCGGTCTCGGAATTTGCCGAACCTGCCGCAGGACGGCAAGCACATTATTGGCTACAGGGAGGCGATGACGCTGAGAGACAAGCCGAACTCGATGGTTGTTGTGGGCAGTGGAGCCATAGGCAGCGAGTTTGCCTTCTTTTATCAGAGCATAGGAGTACAGGTGACGCTTGTAGAGTTCATGCCAACGATTCTGCCCAACGAGGACGAGGATACGTCGGCTAATGTGGCGCGCAGTTTCAAGAAGATGGGTATGAAGGTGATGATGAGCGCATCGGTGGAGAAGGTTGACGTGGAGGGCGATGTGTGCCACGTGCTTATCAAGGACAAGAAAGGTGCAGAGGTGACGGTGGACTGCGACGTGGTGCTTTCGGCCGTAGGAGTGATTACGAACCTGGAGAACCTTGGCTTGGAGGAGACCGGCATTACTTTCGAGCGAGGCAAGATAACGGTGGACGACTATTACCGCACGAATGTTCCCGGCTATTACGCCATCGGCGACGTTGTGCACGGACCGGCGCTAGCGCATGTGGCTAGCGCAGAGGCGCTGTGCTGTGTGGACAAGATTGCGGGCGGGGATCCGAAGCCGGTGAACTACAGCAACATTCCGGGCTGCACATACACGACACCCGAGGTGGCTAGTGTAGGTATGACAGAGAAGAAGGCCGTTGAGGCTGGTCACGAGGTGCTGACAGGCAAGTTCTTCTTCAAAGCCAGCGGAAAGGCCACTGCTGCGGGCAACAACGACGGTTTCATCAAGATGGTGATAGACAAGAATACCGATGAGATTCTGGGAGCCCACATGTGCGGTGACAATGTGACGGAGATGATAGCCGGCATAGTGTCGGCACGCCAGAACGGGCTGACAGCGAAGCAGGTTGCGTCGTCGATACATCCGCACCCAACGATGTCGGAGGGTGTGATGGAGGCGATAGAGGCAGCCTACGGTGAAGCGATACATGGATGATTTTTGAATGGTGAATTGAACTTTTAACTCATAACCTTTAAAACCTATAGAGCCTTGAAACACTTTAAGCTGAAAAACCTATTTGCGAAACGAATACTGGTGGCAGACGGCGTGAGAGTGCCGGTGTCGCGTCATTTTTACTACAGCACTTTCGGAGTGCGTGGCCGCAACGACAATATAGCGCGCACGGCGAACTATGTGCAGGGCGATACACCGGGCACGGGTTTTTTCTCTCGCAGTTCGGAGAGCCATAGTTACAGGCGTTTTGTAACAGAGGAACGCAAGAAAACGAAACAAAACCCGATGACACTCCTTCTTGGCAAGGAGCCCAACTTTGACAAGGAGATGAAGAGGGTTGAGAAGGCCTTCGAGGGTGTGGACAATGACGACAAGCGCCGCATATTGTCGGCCTACCAGAATGTTCTGGCACAGGCGAAGGAGGAGGAACAGCTGCAGCGAGTGGTGCGAGCTATAAAGGATAAGATGGGGGGCCATCCGAACAAGATGCTGGTGAGCATACTGTCGCACTACAAGTCGGGAATTGCGACTCTGGAGCATGATGTGGCTGCCACGCAGATCAACGTCACTGCGGAGATGACGGACGAGTGCAAGGAGGCGTGGAAGAAGGTTATTGAAGCCTTTGACTTGATAGTGAATTCGCGCCGTGTATGGTCGGTGTATATGGAGGAGGGAGACCAGGCGTACCAGCAGGTGTTCTTTGACATGGGTATTTTTGACTATATCCAGTCGTTCTTCGACACGCCGGTGATGCGCGACCATGAGGGCAACCATTACTATGTGTATCCCAAAGGACTTATAGCAGCTCGCTCGTCGGTGGATTTCGACTTCTACAGCTGGAAGGATCTGGATGTGGAGTTCAACGTGGTGAACATCTCGGCACTGGCTGTGAGGCCGACGTTTAGCACACGCCGCAGCTCGGGGAAGCACGGCAAGAAGCACACGGATGCCATCAGCAACCTGTACGGCACAACGCGAGCACAGGTAGTGGGAGAGGTGTGCATACCGAAGCTGGGTCTGCACTTCTATGTGAACCACACAGGTCCGGCGGAGGATTTCGTTAAGGCGCTGAAGGAGTTCGTCAAAGAATATTGAAATGGGAGTAAAATAGGAAGTAAAATAGGGAGTTAAAATGGAAGTTGCTCACTATATTTTTTTTATTTCTATGGTGCTGCTCACTACAATAACTTTTAATCAAGGTGTTCGCGGCCTTCGGCTCGCAGCCTTCGGCAAAAGTGGACAAATAAGTGAGTGTTGCTGTTTGGGCAGCAGATGACTTCCGTTTTAGCTGTCATTAAAGATTTACTTCGTTTTATTAATTTTGAAGAGGCATCACACATACAAGTTCAATCCGCACACGCTCTCGTATGAGAAGGTGAGGATAACGTTTCGGGACAAGATGAAGAAGGTCTCGTACACACTTGTTTTCGGAATAGTGCTTGGTGTGTTGCTGCTAATCATAGGTTTTCAGGTGTTTGAGTCGCCGAAGGAGATGCGTTTGCGGCGCGAGCTGGCGGAATATGAGCGTCAGGTGTCGTACATGCAGAACGTGATAAGGCGCAACGAGGCGGTGCTTGCCGACCTGGAGATGCGCGACAACAGCATATACCGCACATTGCTTGAGGCGGAGCCTATAAGCGACGAGGTACGATTGTCGGGCATACCGGTGTATTATGCGTATGGAAGCGTTAAGGAACTTACGAACTCGGACCTGGTCAACGAAACGAAGAAGAGACTGGATAATCTGTCTAAGAGGCTGTATGTGCAGTCGGTGTCGTTTGACGAGGTGTACCGCATGGCCACCACCAAGAAGGAACGCCAGCAGCATGTGCCGGCCATCATGCCGATGGAGAAGAACAGATGCCAGATAATCTCCGGCTTCGGCACGCGTTACCACCCTATACTTCACTATCGCCGCCAGCATACGGGCATAGACCTTTCGGCCAAAACAGGTACACCGATATATGCCACTGGCGACGGTGTGGTAGTCACTGCGGGACGTGGGGACCAGAACCTGAGCGGCTACGGAATCGCGGTGCTGATAGACCACGGATATGGCTACAAGACCCTATACGCCCACATGAAGGATGTGTCGGTCAAGGTGGGACAGACTGTGAAACGAGGGGAACTGCTTGGCCACGTCGGCTCATCGGGCCTAGCCTCGGGACCGCACTGCCACTACGAGGTGTGGCTCAACGGCAAGAAGGTGAATCCAGTATATTATTTCTACAACGACCTTACGCCTTCGGAATACGAGCAGGTGATCGAAATTGCAAATCAGGAGAACCAATGTCTGTCGTAATTGATCCCGATGCCGGATTCTGCTTTGGTGTTGTCAAAGCCATAGCCGCCGCCGAACAGCAGCTGCAGGCCACGCATGGTTTGTATTGTTTGGGAGATATAGTGCACAACAACGAGGAGGTTGAGAGACTGAAGAAGATGGGACTGGATGTTATAGACCATTCGCAGATGGACTCGCTGCCTGGGGCCACGGTGCTTATCAGGGCCCATGGGGAGCCGCCGTCGACCTACGAGATGGCAGAACGGCGCAACATCAGACTGATCGATGCCACATGTCCCATTGTGCTTGCGCTCCAGAAAAAGATCCGCAACGGTTATATTGAGATGAAAGCCGTGGGCGGACAAGTGGCTATCTTTGGGAAGCAGGGACATGCAGAGGTCATAGCGCTGAACGGCCAGACAGACAATACGGCCATCATAATCTCGTCACCCTACGACATAGACGGCGTCGACGCCAAGCGTCCACTAAGACTCTATTCGCAGACGACCAAGAGCAGAGAAGACTACAATCTTCTGATTGCCAATATACGACAGCGCATTACGGAGCAGAATGCCGACAATGCCGACTTTGTGGCTTTCGACACCATCTGCAGCCGTGTCGCCAACAGAGCACGCCAGCTTGAGGATTTCGCCAGAAGTGTAGATCTGCTGATATTCGTTTCTGGCGAGAACTCGTCGAATGGACGCTACCTGTACGAATACTGTCGAAAGGTGCAGCCTAACACGTTGCTGATATCCTCTCCGGACCAGCTTTGTGTGCCGCCATTACCGCCGACGGCCACTATCGGCATTACGGGAGCTACATCGACACCACGCTGGCTTATGGAAGAGATAAAACGGAGAGCGGAAAACAGCTGACGGAGAGAAGAGAAACCCAAAACAAAGAACTTAAAAAAACTAAAAAGAATATGTATCTGCAACGCCTGCAACTGGCCAACTTCAAGAACTACACCGAACTGGATGTGGAGTTTTCAAACAATGTCAACTGCTTTGTGGGCGACAACGGCGTAGGCAAGACCAACCTGCTAGATGCACTCTATTATCTTTCGTTCTGTAAGAGCTGCTTCAACCCTATAGACAGCCAGAATATCCGTAGCGGTGCGGATTTCTTTGCCATTCACGGCCACTACAGGTTTGACGACTCGCCAGAGAGTGTGGCGGTGTCGTGCACACTTCAGAACGGACAGTCGAAGAAGATGAAATTCAACAAGAAAGCATGTAATACTTTTGCAGAGCATATAGGGAGGATTCCGCTTGTCATAGTGACACCAGGAGACCAGAACCTGATACTTGGCGGCAGTGAGGTGCGTCGCAAATTCGTTGACGGCATCATTTCGCAGGTGGACCGTACATACCTGCAACATCTCATAGCCTACCAGAAAGCCCTTGAACAGCGCAACAGGTTGTTAAAGCAGTTTTATGAAAACCGCTTTTTTGAAGAGGATGCCATAGAGATGTGGGATGAGCAGCTTGTACGTTACGGCGAGCCTATTGTAGCGATGCGCCGCCAGTTCCTGGATGAGTTCATGCCTCTTTTTGAGGAGTATTACACGTTGATCCATTCTTCATCCACAACAGACGAGAAACCATTGTTGAAGTATGAGTGTCAGATGGACAACGGGGAATTGAGGGGTTTGCTGAAGGAGGCTCAGCGGCGCGATGCACAACTGCAGTACACCTCGGTTGGGCCGCACAAGGACGATCTGCTGTTGTATATAGGCCAGTTTCCGGCCAAACGGTTTGCCTCGCAAGGACAACAGAAGACATTCATGCTCGCATTGAAACTAGCCCAGTTCGAATATATATACAGGCATCTTGGAACAAAGCCGATACTGTTGCTCGACGACATTTTCGACAAACTCGACATGCGGAGAGTAAGCCAGCTTGTGCTCCTTGTTGGCAGCGACCGTTTTGGGCAGGTCTTCATCACCGACACCCAACAGGGACGAGTCCAGTCGATTTTCAATGAGGCACCACATATGCCGCACAAGATATTCCAAGTAGAACCAGGCAGACTGACAATCCAACAATAACCCGATGGCTAACGAACAGTCAATAAAACAGCTTGTCGACGCCGCACTGCGACGCTACAATTTCGATGAGAGCATCACGAAAGGACATGTCGAGCAGACATATCGCGATGTGGTTGGCGAGTTCATTGTAAAGCTTACACGCTCAGTGTATTATGATGCGAGGAACCACACTCTTAAAATTGTCCTGTCGGCACCGGCATTGAAAAACGAGCTGACATACAAGACCTCAGATTTGATTGAGTCAATAAACAGTCGTCTTGGTAGCGAGGAGGTAAAAAAAATAGTGCTGCTTTGACGAGCAACACTATTTTAGGAGTTATAATTATCCCCTGAATCTATTTAAGGTTTTTATAGGCAATGCCTTTGTCTTTGCATTGTTCAATCCATGCATCCCGTCGTCTGACTGAGTTCTGCGAGGTGATTATAAGAGTGTCAAAACTGTACTGTTTGCTGAGCTCCTCAACAGTTATGTACGGACTTTCACGCAATAGCAGATAATTAACCCTGACGCGTTGTTCGGACTGATGACGGAAATTAGACCGGTCAATAATGCGCATTGTATGACCGTTGAAACTGATGAATTCATTCACAAGCATAATGTTTTCATCGCAAAAAGTGGTGTCGAGCCTAAAAACGTTCCTTTCCCTTGTCTTGTGCCAAATGAGGTTGTTGGTTGTCTGGAAGTCAATCTTCTGAGGGTTGCTTGCAGTGGCTGAATCACAAATAAGGTAACTTTTGTGTCCAGCAAAGAACTCAATGGCAGTCCTATTGCCTACGCGATACACATCGAACTGCCGCTGCATACTGCATTTGGCCTCCACATGCCGCGAATAGAATGTCATTACAATGCAAAGCACCAGCGCAGAAGCCAGTGCAGGCCACCTTCGACGCAAAACCAGCCAACCAATCGCCAAAACGATTGCCAGCGCCACAATAAACATGAAAGAGTCGAAGTAGATATTCTGCAGCGTGGCATGCGGCCATCCGGCAATGGTGGAAGTTACTCGTTCGACAAAGGCTATTTCAAATTGCACAGCACTCCCAACCAGAGCAAAAACCGCCGGCCACCAGCATACAGCCACCATGAGTATGACAGTGCCGATGATTGCTCCAGCAAATGGGATTACAACCATGTTGGCAACAAGGAAATAGACAGGAAATTGATGGAAGTAGAATAAAGTGAACGGCATTACCGCGAGTTGAGCCACAAGGCTAACGCAGAAAAGACTGTATGTCTTTAAGGCAAGATCAGTTATCAAATTGCCTTTGAATCGGACCGGTATCAGGGTCACAAGCGGTGGAACGAGCAACACGATGGCTGTTACTGCTGCATACGACAGCTGGAATCCTACGTCGAAAAGCAGCAAAGGTTTGAATGCGAGCATTACAAGTGCCGATGCGGCGATGACGTTCAGTGTCGGCGGCCGGGTGAAGAAGATTTGACCGACAATAATGAAAGTAAACATGATGCCTGCTCTTGTCGTCCCTGGTGCCATTCCGGTGAGCAGAACGAAGAACCAGATAGCAAGCAACTGGACAATACCTCTGATGACACGCTGCCGTTTACTGTTGCCAAGAGAAAATAGGCAGTAGCCTACAAGCATGGCAACGATGCCGACATGAAGGCCAGACACACAAAGCAGATGGGTTATGCCTGCACTGCGGAATTGCTGCTCTGTTTCTTCGTCGAGGTCGTCGTCCCAACCAAGGATGAGTGCTTCGGCGATGCCCTGTTGTGACGATGAAAGATTGCTGAGATGAATGGTGCCGGCAATGTTCTGCCGCAGTTTTGTGATGCTGCCCATTACTCCGCCGCAATCATGTCCAGAGAGCCGATAGGACCCTGACGGAACGTAGGCGGTGTAGAGGATTCCTTTGCGAGCCAAATGCTTGCGATAGTCGAACTGGTGAGGGTTGTCGTTGGCCGATGGCAGGCGAGGAGATGCCAGCAATGTCAGTTGGTCACCGTATTGCAGTCTTTCGCTTATAGCGTCTTTCTCGACATAGAGTAGTATCTTACCAGTGCTTTCATGAAAAAGCCCTGTACTGTCGCCAATCTCCTTCACGTCGGCAACAATGCTGACGGTGCTGCCACGATGTTGGGGCATGTCGGCGATTCTGACCGACAGCCAGTTCTCGTCATTGACAAAATGAGCATAATGAGAACTGTCGCGCGACGGATCGCTCCAACGTGTAAAAAGCCCTGTCGACAACTCGAGGACGAGTATCAACAGGGCCCATATTAATACAACTGGTAGTAAGGGATACTTTGACAAGTGGAAGTCAGGTAGCTGTTACTTCGTTTCCAGTTCAGTAAAGTATTCGTAGAAGTAGGGGATGGTTTCGATACCCTTGAAGAAGTTGAAAAGCGGGTAGTTCTCGTTGGGAGCGTGGATGGCGTCGCTACCAAGGCCAAAGCCCATCAAGATGCTCTTGATTCCGAGAATACGTTCGAAACCAGCCACAATAGGAATGCTTCCGCCGCTGCGGGTGGGGATGGGGCGCTTGCCGAAAGTGGTCTCAAGAGCTTTCTCGGCGGCTTTGTAGGCGTTCATCTCCAACGGGCTGACGTATGCAGCACCACCGTGGGAAGGAGTCACCTTTACAGTGACACAGTCGGGAGCAGCCTTTTCAAAGTATTCCTTGAAGAGGACGCTGATCTTCTCGTAGTCCTGGTTGGCGACAAGACGGGTGGATATTTTAGCATAAGCTTTAGAGGGGAGAACGGTCTTTGAGCCTTCGCCTGTGTGACCGCCCCAGATACCGCATACATCCAGGCAGGGACGGATGCCGGTTCGCTCCGTGGTCGAGAATCCTTTCTCTCCGTGTACTTCCTTAATATCTAGGCTTTTCTTATAGTTTTCGAGATTGAATGGAGCCTTGGCCATAAGGGCGCGTTCTTCGTCGCTTATGACCAGCACGTCGTCGTAGAAGCCAGGGATGATGATGTGGTTGTCGGCATCGTGCAGATTGGCAATCATCTTGCAGAGGATGTTGATGGGGTTGGCAACAGCACCGCCATAGATGCCAGAGTGGAGGTCGTGGTCGGCGCCGGTGACTTCGACATCCCAGTAGCAGAGTCCGCGGAGGCCGCTGGTAATGGATGGGGTGTCCTGGGCAATCATACCTGTGTCGCTGACAAGAATCACGTCGGCTTTGAGCATTTCCTTATGCTCTTCACAAAAGCCATATAGGCTGCCGCTGCCGATTTCCTCTTCACCTTCGAGCATGAATTTAGCATTACAAGGCAGCTGACCGGTTTTGACCATGAATTCGAAAGCCTTGGCTTGCATGAAACTTTGGCCTTTGTCGTCGTCGGCACCGCGAGCCCAGATTTTGTCGTCTTTTATGACTGGCTCGAAAGGCTTGGTGTTCCAGAGCTCGAGAGGAGCGACGGGCATCACGTCATAGTGGCCATAGACCAAGACTGTGGGTTTGGCTGGGTCAATGATCTTTTCGCCATAAACAACGGGATTGCCAGCGGACGGCATTACTTCAGCCTTGTCGCAACCGGCGGCGAGGAGAAACTCTTTCCACTTGTTGGCACAGCGAACCATGTCTTCTTTATGTTCACTTTCAGCGGAGATGGAGGGAATACGTATTAGTTCAAAAAGTTCATTGAGGAAGCGGTCTTTATTCGCTTCGATGTATTGTTTTACGTCTTTCATGTTGATATATTAATTGGGGTTTGAAGGCATTAACGGTTGTATAGTGACGCAGGATGGATTATATCCTCGTCATTTAGGCCTAATTCGCGTGCCGTCTTGTAACATTCATCAGCTTTCCTCTTGTTGCCCATAAGTTCATAGGCAAGACCTCTGTTGTAGTGTGCTTCGGCAAATTGAGGGTCGCAGTCGATGGCCTTGCTGAAAAACTCGGCAGCGTTTTCGTAATCGTTATACAATTCCAGTTCTATACGTCCGCGGCAGAACCATGCATATTTAAACTGTGGGTCTATTTCAAGAATCTTTACGTAGTATCTTTCAGCGTTTTCGGCATCTTCCACATCTTGGTACAGCTGTGCAATGCCATAGAGCACATTGATGTTGTTAGGTTGGAGTGCAAGTGCGGATTCCAGGTATTCGAGTCCAAGTTTGTTGCGATATGTGGAGTAGAGCATGCCGAGCTCCTCATAGGCCGGTTCGTAATCAGGATAGAGTTCAATGATACGACGGAAATAGTATACGGCGTTGCTTGTGTCACCGTTAAATTTGTAGATGAAACCTTTCATGTAGAGAGCCGTCTGGTTGTCTTTGTCCTGAGCGGTTACATAGTTAAGGTTCTCCATTGCAAGTTCGTAGTTTCTGCTGTAAAAGGCTATCTCGCCCAATTTCAGACGAGCCTCGAAATTATTATCGTCGAGGCTTAAAGCCTCTTGCAGAGCGTCATAGCTGTTGTTGACATCGCCAATACTGAAGTATGCGTCGGCTAAGGCCGTGAAATAATCAGGCTTGCTTTTGTCAAGTTGAGTGGCTTTCTTCAGCTGCACGATTGCATCCTTGAAAAATTGAGACTGGTTTTGTGACCGGCCTTCCTCAATGAGTGCTTTGCCCAGTTGGTAGCGGAGATCAGCATTCTCAGGATTTTTGTCAACTTCGGCATAAAGGTATTTGATACGGTCAGACAAGTTCTCAATTTTGCTGGCGTCAATATTTTCCTGCTCTCCTTTGTTTTTGCATGAAGTGAGTGCCATTGCAGTGGAGAGAAGGAGGAGGAATATTAGGAAAGTGCGTTTAGTCATGTATTGTTGGTTTTGTGGTGATAACTTTGTTTTGTGAAAAAAATTTTACTAAAATGAAACTTTTCTTGCACTTATGCGTAAATAAGGGCGTGCTTACTTATTTCAAAGATGTATTTTTGGCGGGGCGACTTCGATAGTGGTCCCGCTTTTTTTATTTGTTGGCAGTCAGTTTACGGTAGAAGTGTGCTATTGCAATTGGTATGAGGATTGCCATAGTTGATGTCACAGCCATAAAGACGATGAATGGTATTGTGTCGGTCAATCCGAATTGCTTTATAGCCCAAGTGCATGTCCAGATGACAAACATCTGTAGGAGGTATATGATATAGCAGTTGCGCGAAATAGCGGAGAATGCATTGCTCAGAGATTTAACCTTCTGAATTCCTGTGGTAACGAAGTAGAAGAACGGCAACGACGACATGCCGGTCACCAAAGTCCACCATTGCAGCTGGCGGAAAGTGAACCCCATATTGTATCCGGCAGTGAAAACCCAGATGGAAAATGCGATGAAAGGCGTTGACAGCGAAGCCCACATCCATAGTTTGAAACTCCTTATTTCGTCAATCCATTCAGCGCACAACACACCGAAGCAATAGAAAAAGGTGTATTGGCAGAACTCGTCGGCAGCAAAGAGGGAACCGCCGTTATGCATTGCAAGAAACATGGCGGCTATGCAGCACAGCACTTGCCATAATTGTGGCAAACGGAAGAACAGCGGCGAGATGAGGTAGAAACCAAAAAGGACGTATATGTACCAAAGGAACGAGGCCTCGCTCCAGCGAGGGTAGAGTAGGAGAGTGCGGAGCGATTGCCATAGGCTTGATGCGGATAGTGGTTCGTGGCGGAATAGCGGTGCAATTATGGATACAGTCATCCCTATGATGAAAAACCAAACAAAGAACTTTTTGAATTTGCGCCAAATATACTTTGCATACTCAAGTGGAGATTGAATTCCTTTGTATGTGTATCTTATAAGGAATGCCGAGAGGAAAAAGAACATCTCCATGTGGAACGAGTAAATCCAACTATGCAGACCAACGGAATACCAACGCGGTTCGAAGCCGACACTGAGGTGGCCTACAACGACAAAAAGCATCGCAAGTCCGACCATAATGTCGATACGGACGAGGCGCATCGGTTTTTGAATGGAGTTATTTTTTTTAGTCATAATTAAACCGTGTCGATAAAATTGCGTTCGGCCTTGGAGAATAATAGTAGACCGATGAACATTGTAACGACGAGGCAGCCTGCGCAGTATAGCAGACCCATCCAATCCATTTGACCGATGCCGGTGATTGAGTAGCGCCACGATTCAAAGACGCCGCTGAGGGGATTGAGTTTCAATACCCAACCGTAACTTTTGTCGACGGCAATGCTCATAGGATAGATGATTGGCGTGGCATACATAAGAAGGCTCATTGCGAATCCGACGAGATTGTTCAGATCGCGATATTTCACTGTCATAGAGGAGATAATCATACCCCATGACATTGCTGTCAGAGCCAGCAGTAGCAAATAGACAGGAAACATTAGCAGCTCCCAACGAGGACATAGAGGAGCACCGGTAATGACGTAATAAACATATACCACGATAAGCAGAAGCAGTTGTATTCCGAATGTTACCAGCGACGATGTCATGCCTGCCAGCGGGATGATAAGTCTTGGAAAATATACTTTTCCAAAGATTCCTGCATTTGCTGCAAGAACGTTTGAGTTCTGTCCAAAGCATGCATTAAAGTAGCCCCACATCAGGATACCGGACAGGTAGAACACCGCCTGAGGTACACCTCCAGTGGAAATACCGGCCAGGCCACCGAATACAAACATATACATAATAGTCGTGAATATAGGGCTTATGAAAAACCATGCCAAGCCCAGCACGGTCTGTTTGTAGACAGTGACGATGTTGCGCCGCACATAAATACTAAACAAGTCGCGGTATTCCCATAGCTCACGCAGGTTAAATTTCATGAACTTCTTTCGCGGTTCAAGGATTGCGGTCCATTGTTCCTGTTCCCGGGTATTGTTATTTATTTGTTCTGACATAAGATTAGAAGTATATGAGAGGTGTAAAAAGTAGTGTTCCTTGCTATATATATTTCTATAGATATAGATATAATGATTTATAGTTTTATTATAGAAATATCAATATTTTATAGAGTTGTAATTGTTCTAGATATTGCGAGGAATAAGGAAGTCTTCCTATATTCGTGCAATTCGTATTCGCTAATTTTTGCAGGCAAAATATTATTTCGCATCATTTCGCCTTTCCGCAATCCATGAATGACAGAACAATATTAAGAATCGTTGTCAATTATTTAGAATTGTTGTTTGTTTTAAAATGAAATTAGCCAGTTCTTCGCCCACAATCTTTGCTGTTTTTGGAGGCCAGTGGCTGTCATCGCAATAAAAAACATCTTTTTCACCTTGCGAAACCCTTTCGCGGAGCATTAGAAGTGGACTATAGACGTATGGCAGGGTGTCGAAAGTGGTAGTGCGGTCAAGGATGTTGTAAAACTTTTTTCTGTCATTCTCTCTTATATATGGCCAATAGACGTTAGATTTATTGGGGCAGATGAGATAGAAAAACTTAACACCGCGGCGCTCGGCGAGATTGTGAAGGCGTTCAAGATTCTCAACGGCCAACCGAACCTCGTTGTCTGTGAAATGGGTGGTGTCCTGATAGTAGCATAAAAGCTTAGACTCATCCCCTTTAGCCGAAAAAACTGGCTTGTTGAGATTGGAACATACAAGATGAACATTCATTCCAAGCTTCCGTTGATAAAATTCTATAGCATTGCGAAAGAAATTAGTAGATGTTCCAAAAGCATCTTTTGGCATATATTTTATATTGTCAAGGGCCTCAGGATGGTTTATGTCGATTGATGATAGTATTGGAATGGATTCCCTTTCGACTGTTTCCATAATGATGACCTTTGGCAATTTGTCATCAGGGCATATTGTCAGATATGAAAGAGCAATAGTTGCAGGACTTAGGTTGCTGGGGGGAATGTTTATTATCTGTTGGTTAAGAACTTCGCCAGTATATTCGTTCCATCGTTGAACGCTCAACAATTTATTTGAGAAAGAATCTCCTATGCAGAGTATGTATATAGAGTCGGGAAGACTGTCGATGATAATGTCCTTGACATATTGTTCTTCGGTGACAGGTGATAGTTTTGCATGGTATCCTTTTTCGAAAAAACGATGACCGACACGCCCTAAATCACCAGAACGATCTCTTGTTTTTGTGACAAGCACATAGTTGATAGCCAATAATATAAATGGTATTAGGAAGATAATCAGTCGAATGATTAGTCTTTTCATGGGAAATCAAAACTGAAAATAGATAAAAGATTCGCTTTCGAATGAGAACAGCAATATTGCGAAAACGATAGTGTAGTATATCAGCCATCGTAGCCAGAGAGGCTTTACCATATCCAAAACCAGACCATGTTCTTTGCTTCGGTTAAACCATTCAACGACAAGCATTACAAGGATAAAAATCAATGTAACGCCAGGAACGGCGATGGGGATGGATAATAAGCTGGGTGAGAACAGGTGTCCGAAAAAGTCGATGGCTTGATGCAAGTTTTCTGCTCTGAAGATTATCCAACCCATGATGGCAAGCACGAATGTCAGCAACATTTGCAGAAATTCGTGTAATGTCGGCAATAGTCGACCTTCTGCTACAGTGTTGGTATATCGCCTGTTTTTGCCAAGCAGTATAAGCGGCAGGAACAGCAATGCGTGATATGCGCCCCATACTATGAATGTCCAATTGGCGCCGTGCCACAAACCACTGACAAGAAATATAATAAATGTGTTGCGTACAATCTTGACTTTTGATACACGACTGCCTCCAAGAGGAATGTATAAATAGTCCCGGAACCATGTGGTGAGAGAAATGTGCCAGCGGCGCCAGAACTCTGCAATGTCGCGACTGAAGTAGGGCACGTTGAAGTTCCGTTTCAATCGAATGCCGAATAGTTTTGCCGTGCCGATGGCTATATCGCTATAGCCTGAGAAGTCTCCGTATATCTGGAAAGTGAAGAGTGCTGCGGCCAATAAAAGAGTGCTGGCACTTTGTGTTGAATACTCGTTCCATATTGTGTCAACAAATACTGCACACCTGTCGGCGATGACCATTTTCTTGAAGAAGCCCCAAAGCATTTGTCGAAGCCCGTCTATGGCGGTGCAGTAGTCAAAAGTACGACACTTTTCAAATTGGGGCAGCAAATTAGTGGCACGTTCTATTGGACCAGCCACAAGCTGAGGAAAGAAGCTGACATAGGCAAAGAATGCTATCGCGTTGTGTGTTGGCTTCATTTTGCTCCGATAGATGTCAATGCTGTAGCTTAGAGCCTGGAAAGTATAAAAACTGATTCCTACGGGTAGAATGATGTTCAGCAACAGCTGGTCGGCATCGAGGGCAGGGAAGAGGACTACAAACGATTCAATGAAAAAGTTGTAGTATTTGAAAACTCCGAGAATTAAAAGGTTTATGACGATGTTTGCTGTTGTGATGCCTTTGGTCTTTTTCTGGATTTGTCTGTCGCTGAGGTCAGCCCTGTTTCGAAGCTTTTCAATAAGCAACCCAGAGGCGTAACTACATGATGATGTGAATGCGATGAGCAATAAAAACCGCCAGTCCCACCAACCATAGAAAAAATAAGATGCAACGACAATAAAGGCATTTTGTAGTTGCATCCGTTTCCGCATCATCCAATAAAATGCAAAAACGACAGGAAGGAAGAATAGAAACTCTATAGAGTTAAAAATCATTTGTCTTTATAGGATTTGCCAAACATCCACTGGATATGTTTGAGTTTGAAGTAATGGAGTATAATGGCAAAGATAACTATGTAAACAGCGAATAAAAACGATATCGTAAACACACCAGACAAAGGACAATCAATACTATCCACTATTTTTCTGATGGCATAAAGGATGATGATGTGTGTACAGTAGAATTCCATTGCGTAGCGGCCGAAAAAACTTAAAGGAGCCACACAAAGCCGAGGAAAAGTTTTGAAAAGTGTGTTTGTCAATATGCATCCAGCCAAAGCCCATGGAATGGCAATTACGAAAGGCTTGAACAAACCATATTGGAAATCAATGTCGGTGTGGAAAAAGTACAAACCAAAATAAATGACCAAGCATGTTATAGTTATTGTTCGATTGTATTGATGATCTTTCAGCAACAGGCCCAATGAATAGAACAGCAAACCCAGCGAAATGTTGTAAATCCAATAAGGCCGAAATCCTATGTATTTGCTTGAAAAATAAAGACCTAATGAAATGACGGCAATAACTACAGAATTCAACTTGCATTTTCGTATTATCGTGAATATCACTTGAACGGCGAATAGAGAGAAGAGAAACCAAATCGGGGTATGACCGTGTACGGAGCCGAAAACATAGAAGTATTTTATTTCGTCTGATAATGTTGCATGAGGATTTACTGTCAGTAGATAAAAAGCAAATCCAATGACGGCAAAGATGACAGCTGGTATGATGAATCTCTTAAAGCCAGTCTTTATCACATCACGAATTTCCCAGTCTCTGTAAAACATGCCCGACTTAAAGAAAAACCATGCCATGAAGAATGCGAGGGTGTGCAGTATTGGGTAATAATATGGGGTGCCCACTATTGTCTCGTCGCACAAATGAAAGAACATCATGTGCAGAATCATAAGACCATGTGCACAGTCCAGATGGATTTGTCTATCCGTCGCAGTTTCAGGCATCGTCAGAATGAGGGAGAGATGTGCTCTTTCCAGAAGGAATCGTATTCATATTTCTGCCATGCGTGGCAGCCGAAGGGGAGTTGTTTGGTTTTGGAGTATAGATAGGATGGTGCTTGTTCGAAAGCAAAATGACATGCTGTTTCAGCATCTGGCGTTAATGCACGGAGTTTTGTGTCGGCAAGGAATATGCTGAGGAATATGTCTTCGAAGATCGTTTCATCCTTTTTGTAGTATGAGAGGTTGTTTTGGTAGCCGAGAGAGTAAAAGAACTTATAAACTTTGTTTTTTATAGACGGCTTCAAGTGTAGTTGTTTTCCTGACCTGACCGGTCCTCTGTGGCTTAAAACATCAATGAAGTGCTGGATTCGCCGCAATGAGAATCCTCCATTACCAACGCCAGCCAGTTCAATATTACCATTCTCGTCCTTTTCAATCCACGGAGCGCCAATATAGTCGTATCCTTTATTACACCAGTCGTCGAGCTCATCCCTGAACACCCAAGCGTCCAATTGGTAAACAAGCATATATTCGTACTCTGCAAAGCGTTGGTAGAAATGTTTGTCGAGCATCAAACGGTTATAGCCCGCAATGCTTGCAAAATATGAGGATTCAAAATCTTCCCGTAAAATCTTTAAACCAAATTGAGACGCTATTTTCTGATATTGTCTAATATCAACTTCTTTATTCGTTGCAATACAGATAGGATGTCCTCCCAGTATCCGGCAGCATTGTTCGAAAGAAAGACGTTGCCATTGATCGGGATTGGATTCGTATAGGGGTACAACAACTATGTTTTTCATCCTATCTATAGTCTTTAAATATTGGAGTGATCCGCTTGTTTTGGATTATTTTGTCGTGATATTTCAGACACAGTGGATGGAATACTGCTCCAAGAATATATTGCCAAGGAATAGGGTAGTCGTTCTCTTGTCCCATCGGGTCTGTGGCGGGATGCTTTTTTAAAGATTCGTAATAAAAATCTAGCCTTTTGTTTTGTTCAGAGAACCATTCGTCGGTGAATTTGGTCAGGGGACGACAAATATAGGCACAATTTCCAACCAGCAAAGGCCACCTTTTTTTTACATCTCGTTTGATTTCAGGCTCAACAACATCAACGTATGCACTGCATTCCGCATTTAGTTCGGGATATCCAATCAGGTATTTGTTTGATTTGTCGAGTCTGTCAAAACAATCCGTCCATGGTTGTTCGATGTTTTTTATGTCACAATATCCGCCACCGTGGAAATGCATGAAATAGCATCGTAAGTAGTCAGCCTTGTGGACCAATGACAGGTATTGAAATGCTGGATGTAAAGGATACTCTGGTAATATGTATTCTTCTAAGTTTTCAGGAGTAATCAATTTGACATGAACGCCTGCGTTTTGCACTATCGTTTCAAAACATCTTTTCCGGTTTTCGGACATTTCATTTGTGCCTGTCCAGAAGCAATAAATAACTCTTTCCACAGGTTTCAAACAACTGATGGAATCATCCAAATTCGAATTGTTTGCAAGAAATGTGTCAGCATACCGTTCGCTCTTGTATTTATAAGGCAGATTATGATACCTGAACCGTCGCAGACATTCTTTGGTTTTGTTGAGTGGTTTGTTAAGACCTCTAGTGTGCCATTTTATGAACTTCCAGGGATGCAATATGGCATTGCCGACGCGATACTCTTTTGAACCAATTATTCTATCTTGTTTGTATTTTATGAAGTCTTGAAAAACCTTGTAACTGTATTTGTCGGGATCCAATCCCCTACGAATGCAGGCCTGATGGTAAACAACAATGTTCCAATATAGACAAATGTAATTGTCCTCTCCGTGACTAACAGAGTCGTCGGAGATTCGGTAATTATACAAAAACTTGTCCAGAACAACCCATTCCCCGACCTCTTCCATAAGCAACAGTAATTCTTGGTCATCGCCGTATGGATTGTTTTTATTCAGTTTCTGAGTCTTATTGTAGAATGAAGTCTTAAAGGTCACAAAGGCTTCTGGTTGAAAATCACCGTGAGTCAAATAACTTTCACCATCGGGTATATGAAGCAATCGACTTTCATATTTTACATGCATTTCTTCATCACAGAGATAGTTACGAGACGATACAATGGAAGCTTTTGGATTCTCGCTATGAGCCTTCATCATACATTCCAATGCTTTGGGTTGAAGCGTGTCGTCTGCATCGAGAAATCCGAATACATCACCATGACATTCCTCAATTAAACGCCATTTCGTATAGGTACAGCCTCTGTTTTTCTCGTTGTATAAGATGTGGAATCTTTTGTCGTCAGAATATTGTTTGTATATTTCGGCGGAATCGTCTGTCGACCCGTCATCGACAATAACAATTTCCCAATCAGTATAAGTTTGGGCAAGAACACTATCGATAGACTCTTGAAGATGTCGGCCGTTGTTATAGTTGGCAATCAGTATTGAGAACATACTTTATATTTGTTTATCTGTGTAGTATTTTTTTTACAGTCACTATCCAAACTGTACGAAGATTTGACCGCGTCCAGGGAATAAAAAACAATGTCAGGTATTTTCTCCAACCGTTGGTTTGAATGAAAAATTCAATAGAATTGTCCAATTCCCATTTTTCTTTTTCGGCAATATAAGGCTGACATGCAGGCTCTTTTTTTGCCCATTTCAAGAATTGCTTCATGGCACGAGCTTTTCCAATGTTGTAGTTTCCATTGGAGGAAATGTGTTCATGTGAAAAGCGGAATGTCATGAGTTTTTTTTGCGACGATGCAATTCCGCCTTGTTTTGTAAATACTATCATGGATGCATCGTCCGAGAAGAAACCGACAGGAAATACCTTGTATCCTATTGGTTTTATGAGAGGTGCTCTATATAAAAATTCAGAAATGGTAAATCTTCTATTACCGTCAAAATAGCCTTTTACGAAGTCCTCATGTCTTTCGTATTCGGGCCACATAGCAGTCTCGTGCATTTCGCCAGTCCGCTCATCTTTTTCCTGTTTCCTGGCATGGAATACATTGCAATCGGAATATTTATCAGCAAGTTTCAGCAACTCGGCAACAAAAGCAGGATGCATTATATCGTCGTCACACAGTAAAACAAAATATTCACCCTTTGCATATTCAAGACAGCGATTCCAGTTTAGTACAATGCTGCGTTTGCCTAAATTTCTTTTGTTTTTATAGTACCTTATGCGTTTATCGTCATATCGAGCCACAATGCTGTCCAAGTCGTGAGGCGAATGGTCGTTGACAATAATCAGCTCAATATTTTGATAGGTCTGTCCCAAAGCACTTTCAATAGCTTCGGCCAAATAAGTACTTTTATAGGCGGGAATAGCAATGGAGACTAACCCATTTTCGTATTCAGCGAGTTTTTTCATACACTCTTTTTGTGACGTTGTTTGAACAAGCCGATAGAATGGTTGATGTCTATTTTAATATAGGATATCCAGAGTTTAGGGTATGTTTTTTTGTACAATCTCCAGTTGTATATAATTGAAAGGGTGCCTCTTAAACCAGACATCCATTTATATCGTTTGTCGCGCATAGTAATCTTGTCTAGAAAGATTCGCGGCAAAGGATAGTCGCCAAAATACTCATATTTTAATTCATAAATATTATCATTCAATGGATTCTCTATTTCATCACCGATACCTCGTTCTTGCTTCTTGTGAATGCGATATTGTATCAAGGGCTGGATTATAATACCTAAGGAATTATGAGAGAGTGCTTCTATTGCTAGAATATAATCATGAAGTATAGGTGTATTATAGTTTGTAATCAAGTTTACGTTCTTTCTGATAGCCATTGTTGCACCAGTGGCCCTATTTGAATTAAGAAATAAATCAACTAGATTGTCGTTGGTTGCTTCTGACAGGATTTTTTTTGTCAGACCTACACAATCGAAAAGTGTTTTATCGGTTAGTATTTTGTTGTTCTCATCAATTAATACGGCGTTTGTCATTACGATATTCTTATCTGGATTTTTTCTGAAATACTCAATTACTGTTTCTGCTTTATTTGGCATCCATATATCGTCCTGATCCGATAAAAACTTAATTTCTCCTTCACATAATTTGAGTGCTTTTTCAAAGTTCCTTCTTACACCGATATTTATATTGTTTTTTATTATTTTGAATGAAATGTTTTGATGTTGTGTTGCAAATGTTTGAACAACTTGAAT
>JAGCVI010000008.1 GCA_017962445.1 Bacteroidales bacterium | reverse complement strand
TTGAGGAGGGCCTGCTGGACGTCGGCGGGGACGAGCTCGTAGCTGCTGAAGGTCATGGTGAAGGTACCGCGGCCGCTGGTGAGGGAGCTCAGGGCGGTGCAGTAGCGGTTCATCTCGGCCAACGGAGCTTTGGCTTTCAGTGTAGTGTACTTACCTTCGGCATCCATGCCCATGACGATGGCGCGGCGGCCCTGGAGGTCGGTCATCACGCCACCCTGTGCCTCGGTGGGAACGGTGACGGCGATGTCGTAGATAGGCTCCTTGATCTTCGGGTTGGCCAGTTTGAAGGCCTCGCGGAAGGCAGTACGACCGGCAATCTTGAAAGCGGTCTCGTTAGAGTCTACTGGGTGCATCTTACCATCGTAGATGTTGACGACGATGTCGCGTGCATAGGAACCGGTCAGAGGACCTTGTTCCATCTTTTCCATGATACCTTTGAGGATGGCAGGCATGAAACGTGCGTCGATAGAACCACCAACGATACAGTTGTTGAAGACCAGCTTGCCGCCCCACTCCAGCGGATACTCCTGGGTGTCGCGGATGGGGTACTTGGTCTGGTTGGGCATGCCGTCGTAGTAAGGCTCGATGAGCATGTGAACTTCGCCGAACTGGCCGGAACCACCGGACTGTTTCTTGTGGCGGTACATGGCTTCGGCGCTCTTGGTGATGGTCTCGCGATAGGGGATGTTGGGAGCGGTGAAGTTGACAGCCAGCTTGTACTGGTTCTCAAAGTACCACTTCACGGTGTTGAGGTGGAGCTCACCCTGGCAGCCGAGGATGACCTGGCGCAGTTCGCGGCTGTTCTCGAGCGTGAGCGAGCGGTCGTAGGTGACGAGGTCTTTCAGTGCGGCACCGACCTTCTCGTCGTCGTTGCTGTTGGCAGCCTTAACGGCGACAGAGTAGATGGGAGTCGGGAACTCGATCTCGGCAACAGCGTCATCGGAGTTCTTCGGGGTGGTGAGGGTATGGTTGATCTTGACGTCTTTCAGCTTGATGGTGCAGACGATGTCGCCGGCGCAGGCTTTCTCGACACGCTGACGGTCCTTGCCGCTGCAGACGAGTACCTGGCTGACGCGCTCCTTGCTCTGGTTGCAGGCGTTGACGACATCCTGGCTTTCGGCCAGTTCGCCGTCGTAAATGCGGAGATAGGTAAGCTCGCCCAGGTTTCTGTCCTTTGCGCTCTTGAAGGCGAAGGCGACGGTGGGGTTGGCGTTGTTGTTCTTCAGTTCTTTGCCGCCTTTGGTCTTCTTTGCATCGGCTACCTCGTTGGGAGCAGGCACATTCTGGCAGATGAATTCAAGCAGACGGGCCACACCCATGTTCTCCTTGGCAGAGGTGCAGAGGATGGGGAAGAGGTCGCGCTTGTCGAGGGCGAGTTTGAGGGCCTTGGTGAGTTCCTCGGCGGTGAGGTCGCCGTTCTCAAAATATTTCTCCATCAACTCGTCGTCGGCAGCAGCAGCTTCCTCGACGAGGGCCATGCGCATCTCGGCGGCCTTGTCGGCATACTGTGCGGGGATGTCGGCGGTTTCCATCTTGTCACCGTTGAAGGTGAACATCTTGTTGGCGACGATATCAATCACTTGGTTGAATCCAAGTCCGGCATTGGTGGGGAACTGCAGGACGGTGCATTTGCCTCCGAAGAAATCTTTCAGCTGGTTCACGCTCTCGTCAAAGTTGGCCTTCTCGGCGTCGAGATGGTTGACAACGAAAATCATGGGGGTGTTGAGCTTGGCAGCGTAGCGGTTTGCTATCTCGGTGCCAACCTCGACACCGCTCTGTGCGTTGACCACGACGACTGCGGTTTCAACCACGTTGAGTGCGGCATCCAATTCGCCTTGATAGTCGGCGAAGCCAGGAACGTCAAGGATGTTTATTTTCTTGCCACCGAATTCGGTGTACATCAGTGTTGTCTCGACCGAGTATTTGCGGTCTAATTCGATGTCGCGATAATCGCTGATGGTGTTTTTGCCGTCCACGGTGCCGCGGCGGTTGATAAGGCCGCCGTTAAAAGCCATAGCTTCGGCCATCGTTGTCTTTCCCGATTTAGCACCGCCTACCAAAGCGATGTTACGGATGTCCTGAGTCTGGTAAATCTTCATTGTTTTACTATTATTATTAATTTGTTAATTTATTCGTATACGATTATAAACCATATCGTTCGGAGCGTTTTTGGCTCTCCGGACGATGCGGTTGCAGGGGGCAAAGATACTAAAAAAGTTGAAATGAGAATGTTTGGGCGTGAAAATATATTTTATTTTGATTCTTTTGCAATAAGATTGTTGCATAATCGTTATAAATAAATTAATTGTGTGACAATGGGAGTAATAGCACGGCAAAGCATTAAAGGGGCGTTGGCCAACTATCTGGGTGTGGCGATTGGTTTTTTCACCACTTTCTTTGTACTGACCGACTGTCTGAGCCAGGAGGAAATCGGACTGACTCGCGTCATGGTTGACGCTGCCATGCTCTTTTCCAGCCTTGCCCAACTCGGCACCAATGCTTCGATAATACGTTTCTTCCCCTTTTTCAAGAGTGACGACGGCAAGAACCACGGCATTTTCGGATGGTCGGTTCTGATTCCTTTCGTGGGGTTTGTTCTTTTTGCGCTGTTTTTCTTCATTTTTAAGGACAATATCGTAGACATCTATTCACAGAAGTCGCCACTCATAGCCAACTATTGCTATCTGCTGCTTCCGCTCACTTTCTTTGCTCTCTATCTCACCGTGTTTGAGACTAATGCCAGTGTGCTGCTGCGGATAACGGTGCCACGTTTGGTGCGCGAGGTGGGTGTCAGGGTGTTCAACCTGGTATGCTATCTGCTTTATGGTAAGGGTGTCATTTCGCTTGACATGTTCGTCCTGCTTTTCTGCGGATCGTATACATTGGCGATGCTGATTAATTTCTTCTATCTGCTTTCTTTGGGGAGGATATCGTTCCGCATTGACTGGAAGTTCATCAACCGCGACAGGATGAAGGATATGTTCCTTTATACGCTGTTCATGACAGCCACAGTGCTTGCAGGCAACATTCCGCTCATCAACTCGCTTTTTCTGGGTGCCAAAAGTGGTCTGGCGTTGACCGGTGTCTATACCATCGCTTTCTATATCGCAAACATTGTCGAGGTACCATACCGTTCGCTGGGAGCTATATCCAGACCAATGATTTCGCAGGCTGTGCGCGACGGTAACTGGGGCGAGGTGAACCGCCTTGGCAAGCAGGTGTCGTTACATCAATTGCTGGTAAGCTCGTTGATTTTCTTTTTCATCTGGATTAATCTGATTCCACTTTTCGCTGTCATTCCGCACGGAGCCGAATATGTCGGCGGAAGCGGTGTGGTGTTTTTCCTCGGCATGGCAAAGATTGTCAATTCGTCGCTGTCGATCGGAACTGATGTGCTCAACTATTCAAAATACTATCCTTTTTCGCTGGCTTTTATCGCAGTGCTGACAGTATCGGCCATATTGTTCAACAACTATCTTATCCCTGTGTGGAGTATCAACGGTGCCGCCTGTGCATCGCTGTTTTCGTATGTGCTTTATTTCGGCTTGCTGCTGTTGTTTGTTGGCAAACGATTAAAAGTTAACGTGTTCAGTAGAAAACAGTTTTTTGTTGTTTGCTTCATTCTTTTGCTTTTCTTGCTCAACTATGTGTGGTCGTGGATAGTGACACCGCTTATTGGCGATGGCAATTTGTTGGTAGACTCGGCATTAAAAACATTTGTATTTGGCGTGCTGTCCATATCCGGTCTTTATGTGTCAAACGTATCGCCCACATTTAACCGCATTGTAAAAAACATCTTAACCTATGTGAGGTTTAATTCGGGTAACAAAAACAATAAATGATATGGGGTTTGCTAAATATAGACGGGTTGTAATCTTGATTGGTGCGTTGGCGGTGATGTTTCCGGCGGTGGCTCAGTATGGGTGTCCTGGATTCAAGAATCCAGTGACGTTTTTGACGGGTTCTCCACTTTTTTTCTGGTCAGGACGTGTTGGCGAACGCTGTTATTCTAACAGTTCTGATACTACAAACGGCTATGTCATAAAAAGCACATGCTCTAGTCCCAACTGCCCGGCAATACCTGCTAATCAGTTGACTTCTACTGTATATAACTCTGGCATGGATATGTTTTCATGCAGCAATATAAATAGTATTTGGGACAATAACGACCGTCGTTTTCAGATTATCACACAAGCAAATGCTGGACTTGATGGCTACACTGTGAATCCTGAAAATCCAGGAGGGGGGTTGCAACGTATACCTCCCGGCTACATGACATCGATACGTCTTGGTGACTTGCAAGCCACAGGTTCTGCGAGTACTAACTGTGACTACAACGCATACAGTTCCAACAAGGGTTCCGAGGCGTTGTTCTACACTATGCAGGTGGGTGTTGATAATGCCCTCCTAATCATTAATTACGCTGTAGTTACCCGCAAGTACAACCACACACCCATGGAGGCCGGAGAGTTTTGCATACGTGTGGTACGACAAGTGAACGGAGTATGGGAAACAGTGCCTATCAACGACTCGTTGCACTACAAAGTATCCGCTCCTGCTTTCTCTGGAGCTTTGCCGTCACCGTGGCTTAATGGAGTACAGGGCGATGCATATGGGGGATATAACTGCTCATTTTGCTACAAGCCGTGGACAAAAGTTGCTATCAATTTGAGCCGTTATCTTTATCAGACGGTGCGCGTGGAAATGTACACTTCGGATTGTATATATAATGTGGATCCGATGATGGCGTACATCAGTGGCGATTACCAATCGATGTCGCTGCGTTCCTCAGGATGCCCAGATGCTGAAACCGATATTATCGATACGGTTACAGCATTGCCGGATATGATTTCTTACAAGTGGTTCGTTTCCGAAATTGGTGCACAACAGATGCTGTTAAATGATGCTCATATGGAAACGATACCTTTCCGTCAGGTGTTTCCCGAAAATGGAGGTACAACAACTCAGAATTATTATACTCCGAGGATTAGGGATTTTGTACTGAGCGATGGTCCCAATGCTGGTGACACTGTGGCGGAACAGACGGTGATGTGTATCATGACATCGGCCCTTGACCCTGCCAAACCATTCGAATCGCGTTTGTATGTCAATGTGAAAAATTTGAAACCGATGATGAATCCTACGGCTACATCAGACTGTAACCGTACTGTGACCTTCAACGGTAACATTTTTGTCTATGGGATGGATTTTCTGGACACGAGTGCTGTTTACTGGGTTGTTTATTCGGATGCGACCTATACTCATCCGCTCGACACGCTTTATGGCGTAAATACGGCCTATACTTTCAGTTCTGCCGGGGATTATGGCGTGCTGCTGCATGCCCAGACACTCGAGCATGGTTGTGAGAGTGTGGCGCGATTAATATGTACGGCTTATGATAATCCACCTGTAGGGATGAACCTGTCGCAACATGTGCTCTGTGAGGGTGACACTTTGACGCTGAGATGTACGGAAGGCATGGAGTATGAGAAAAGGTGGACGGTAGGCAATAACATCTATTCGTCGACAGAAGGTAATCTGTTGAATATGCTTCGGCTTCAGGTGACACCGGGACTTCACGAGGTGAAGCTTGAGACAACAAATAGCGCTGGATGTAAGTCCACGGAGATTGACAGTATTAAGGTGTACGGAGAGTTGAAGATTTCCGTGGATGGCAATAAAAATGCGATATGTATTGGAGATACTGTGTTTTTAAATGCCAGCGGAAACATAACATACAATTGGATTTCGGAACCCCATGACAGATCGCTCGACGGACAAGAACACCAGGATTCGATAACGGTGATGCCTCAGCAGACCACGGTATACAGTCTGTTGCTCGAAGATGACAACTACTGCACGAATGGCAATGTGTCGCATAAGGTAGAGGTGTGGCAATATCCAGAGGCTGTTATTTCCAGCAATCGTCGTCGTATAAGCTTCGATAACGCGATAGTCAGGTTTATTGACAGCACAGAGGGAAGCAGCAGCACATTGTGGCGCTTTTCAGATGGGCAGACTGCTGAGGGAAAATCGGTGTTGCATGAATACACTTTAAACAATGAAGATAGTGTAAGTGTATGGATGAGAAGTTGTAACCGTATCGGCTGTTGTGATAGCGCCCGACTTTCCATACCAGTGGGAATATATAGTTTGTGGTTCCCGAATGTGTTCACTCCGGACATGGAAAGCAACAATTATTTTGGCGTGGTGGGTACCATTCCTTTTGAAAAGTATGAGATATACATTTACAATAGAAATGGTCTATTGGTATTCTCATCTACTGATCCAAATGAGATGTGGGACGGTACGGATGGTCGTGGTAACCCATGCCCACAGGAGGCATACGTCTATTACTATCGCTACAAATCAGACATCGACACGTACTATCACGATGGTAAAGGGACAGTATTGCTGTTACGATAAAAAAACACTTTTTTCGACAGACAAGGATTTGCTGCCAGCTGCAAGAAAGGGTAATGGGTGTTACTTCTCTTTATTTTCTTCAGCATAGCTTTTGTCGGCTGCAATGTCCTTATCAGAAGGTCTAATTATCACTTCCGTCCCGACGCGTACATGCTCTTTCAGTTTCAGCAGATTTCCATTCTCGACACGTATGCAGCCTTCCGTGGCGCGTGTGCCAAGTGACTCCGGCGCGTGGGTTCCGTGAATGCCTATGCCGCTGTGTCCAGGGGTCTCCAGACGGAAGAAATAAGGCCCGTAGGCACCTTCTATTACACCTTTGCCATCTTTGAAATCGTGGACCCACGTCGAGGCATCCTGAATCTTCTCGATTTTGAAATCACCTTCGGGAGTCTTCATGTCGCCGGGTTTGCGTTTGTTGCCGTAGTTTTTGCCGCAGGCCATTGGGAATTCGTAGATGAGGGAGTCGCTCGAGCTGTACAACTTCAAGGTCATCGACTGTTTGTCGATGACTATGTATTCGCATTTCTTTACTTTCTTTACCTCAGTATTGTTTTTTTCTTTTACAGCAGTAGTGGTGTCTTTTTTACGCAGTAGCATAACTCCGCATATTCCTATTGCTAATATAAAAAGGCATAAAAGTATGAATCGTTTGTTTTTCATATTAATCATATTTTAATTCATAAGTTGCATAATAGTTTCCGTTGAAGTTTCTCTCAAGTTTCAAAGTACGGTTTTTAATATAACCTTCTCTTGGCATGGGTTGTTCAAACAATAGGGATGGATTTTCATTTTGATCAAATGTAAAAAACAACAGCTTACGTTCATATGTGTCGAGGTTTTTTATTATAACGGCGATATTTAGCTTATGGAAACGATTGTATTTGCTTGAACGGTATACATTGTTAAATAAGGAATCTGGGTGTTCGCAAAACACCTGCCACCGCTCAGCATTCTTATAAGACTTGTCAATACCATATTTTTCTATTTCAGAATCTGTAAGATTGCCTTTGTAATGTTGTTTTTTATAGTAATCCAATATTGCAATTCTGTAACGGATCGAGTCAAACATCGCATTTGCGTTTTCGTTGCCAAATATACTGTTCATCAAGTAAAAATCAGGTTTCGTCATCATATATCTATATGGAATGTAACCCTCCACACATTCGTCCTTTATAATCTTGCCCGATGCATCGCGTGGTGCGTATACACAATGGAAATAGTTGCCTGGTACAGAATCCAGCACAAGCAACTCTGTTCCGTATTGGTACTTCCTTATATAATTTTTCTTGTTACTGAAATCGGTAGTAGGATACATATTTGTGGTTGACCATCCAGTAACGTAGTACCGCGGAGCCTTCTCAAGCTTTCTTAATGGGTCTTTTTTTTGCGTCTGGTTGAATAAAAACATGCTGCCGACTCCCAAAGCTGCCAACACAACTATTGTTATCGGTATGATAATCCATAGCTTTTTCTTGTGCTTTTTCTTATCGGTTGGTTTATTTGCCGTATTGAAGATGGTGGTGTCGTTGATTAGTGTAGCACTGGGATTTACATTTGTTGTGCTATAAGTGGCTTGTGACTGCGTAACGTCGTTGAGGTCGGCCATGAACTCCTCTATTGTCTGGTGGCGGTCCTTGGCCTGCATCTGCATGGCTTTGAGGATTGTGCGGTTTGCATTCTCAGGTATAGTGGGGACAATCTCACGCGGCTCGGGCATGGGTTCGGTGATGCGTGCCGCTGCGTCAGTGGGTTTCCTTCCGGTGAGTATAAAGTATAGCGTCGCACCTAAAGCATAAATATCTGTGTAGTTGCCTTTGCGGCTGGTTTTCGAATACTGTTCGGTGGGAGCATAGCCGTGTGTTAGCATCGAGGTCTGCGCCTGTGTCTTGTCGTTGACAAACTCGCGTGCCGAACCGAAATCGATAAGCATTGCCTTGAAATCATTTGTTATCATGATGTTGTCGGGCTTAATGTCGCGGTGCAGTATCTTGCGTCCATGTAGGTAGGCTATGGCATCAGATATTTGAGCTATATAGTTGTATGCTGTAGCAAAATCGAGTGGACCGTTGTTTTCGACAATGTTTTGCAGGCTCTGGCCTTCAATGAACGGCATCACCATGTATGATGTGTTGTTTTCATCAAAGATGTCTATCACCTCGACAATGCTGCTGTGATGTAGCGAGGCTAACGTTTGAGCCTCGTTAACGAAGGCCTTGCGGTATTTCTCGAACAGGGCGTTGTTGTCAGCTTGAGGCATAACAGTCATACGACCTGTATCGCGAACACAAAATCCCGACAGGAAATATTCCTTAATGCATACGGTACGGTTTAGTGCAGTCTGTGTGGCACGATATGTGATACCAAACCCGCCAGTGCTGATTTTTCCTTCAATGACGTATTTCCCACCGTTAAGTTTTGTACCAGGCTGCAATTCGTAATAGAATAGGAAGTCGTTGTTGCTATCCATAAGCATATTATTTTACTCTGTGTATCAGCATTGTTATTTACAAATACACCAGATTGTTCATTGAATCGGATTGCAAAAATAAAAAAAATTCCGCACATAAATGAGCTAAAGGAAAATATTATTTTCAGTGTTCGTTTTATTTTGTGTAATTTTGCACTTTGATTATTTTTTTAGGAATATTTCTCAGATATTTATTTTCAAGATGTTAGATAAATTAGAAGCAATATACGCACGTTATCGTGAGATTGAAGAGCAGATGAACAACCCAGAGGTCACCTCTGACATGAAGCGTTTTGTCAAGCTCAGCAAGGACTACAAGGACTTGCAGCCGGTGGTGAAGGCTTATCATGAATACAAGGCACTTCTCGACAGCATTGCCGAGTGCAAAAGTCTGCTGTCGACCGAGAAAGACGAGGAGCTTCGTGAGATGGCCAAGGAGGAACTTGTGGCCGGCAACGAGCGCAAAGAGAAGATGGAAGAGGAGATTCGCATCATGCTGATTCCGTCCGACCCGCAGGATTCGAAGAATGCCGTGGTTGAGATTCGAGGCGGTACGGGTGGCGACGAGGCCTGCATCTTCGCTGGCGATTTGTTCCGCATGTACACCCGCTATTGCGAGAAAAAACATTGGAAGGTCGAGGTAACAGACTTCAACGAGGGTACTTCGGGCGGTTACAAGGATATCACTTTCACTGTCACCGGAGAGGGTGTCTATGGCCTGTTGAAGTACGAGAGTGGCGTGCACCGCGTGCAGCGTGTCCCTGCCACCGAGACACAGGGTCGTGTCCATACCTCCGCAGCCGGTGTGGTCGTTCTTCCCGAGGCTGAGGAATTCGATGTCGACCTCAATATGTCGGATGTGCGTATCGACACTTTCTGCGCTTCCGGTCCTGGCGGCCAGTGCGTCAATACCACCTATTCCGCAGTGCGACTCACCCACATCCCCACAGGTATCGTCGTCTCGATGCAGGACCAGAAGTCACAGATTAAGAACAAGGAGAAGGCTATCAGCATTCTCCGCACACGCCTCTATGAACGCGAATACAACAAGTACATGGAAGAACTTTCTTCCAAGCGCAAGACTATGGTGGCCACTGGAGACCGTAGTGAGAAGATCCGCACTTACAACTATCCTCAGAGCCGTGTCACCGACCACCGTATCGGCTGGTCCATGTACAACCTCCCCGCATTTATGGATGGCGAAATAGAGGACTGCATCGATGCTCTCCAGCTGGCAGAAAATGCCGAGAAGCTCAAAGCCTCTGTGGGTTGATTTGAAACCGTAGGGTCGTACCCCTGTGTACACCGTTAACCTATATACCACTATTAGTTATGAAAATCAGGTATCTAAAACTGAAGAACTGGCTGCTGATTTCATTGGCTGGAGTGCTGGGAATTAATCTCTCTTGTTCTGGGGGAGTAGAATATGGTTGTCCAAAAGCAGACTTCAAGGTGAACGATTCTGTTACCGACTCAGATGGTAATTCTGTTCAGGATATTGATGTTGAAAGGGGCAGGGGTGATACAAAGACATCCTCCGATGGCAGCTACGAGTCGAGGATATACGATGACCCTGATTTCCCTGTCAGTTATGATGACGTTTTTTCCGATATTGATGGTGATTAAAACAGGTTGTTTTGAAATGTAGTGAAGAGCAGGGGACTTCGGGTGTTGTATTTAACAGTTGAGTCTATCATAGAGTTAATAAATATGAAAATCAGGTACCTAAAACTAAAGAACTGGCTGCTGATCTCATTGGCTGGAGTGCTGGGAATTAATCTCTCTTGTGTTGGGGGAGAAGAATATGGTTGTCCGGAAGCCAGTTTCAATGTCAAAGGTAAGGTTACAGATTCTAACGGAATTCCCATTCCTGGCATTCAGGTTGAAATGGATTTTTATGGTCCTCGAGACACCACAGATGCTGACGGTCAATATTCAGTAACATTGCTGTCTTTTCCTGAGACTCAAACGTTTGAAATCGGTTTCACCGATATCGACGGCACCGAGAACGGCCTTTACAAGAACGACACCGTTCCTGTAACCTTCCAACGCTCCGAACTCACCGGCGGCGACGGCAACTGGTACGAGGGCTCCGCAACAAAGACATTGAATGTGACTCTGGAAGCGGCGGAGGAATAAACATAATTTTAAACTATCATCCCCGAGGCGACGACCAGATGGGCGTCGTTGTCATAGATTGTGGCATACTGGCCAGAGGCGATGCCTTGTATCTTGGTGTCGCTGCTGAGGTGGAACAGAGTGCCATAGACAGGGTCATTGACACGCGTGAGGTGTCCCTGTGCAAAGTCGGGCGTGTGGCGAATCTTGAACTTCACATCGACACTCCAGTCGTCGACAGGGCTTCCATCTACAGGCGTGTTCCAGATGTCGGCACTGAGGTAGTGGAACCCCAGCAGATTGATTTCACGACCATATTGTGCTTCAGGTGTATAGCCCTGACTTACGTATAGCACATTCTCTTCGATGTCTTTCTTGACCACAAACCAAGGACCGCCACTGAGGAAGAGCCCTTTGCGCTGTCCTATGGTGTGGAACCAATAGCCTTTGTGGGTGCCGAGAATCTTGCCGGTCTCCAGTTCTACTATTTTACCTTCCTTTTCGCCGAGGTAGCGGCGCAGGAAGTCGTTGTAGTTTATCTTGCCAAGAAAGCAGATGCCCTGGCTGTCCTTGCGGTCGGCGGAGGGAAGATGGGCGTCGTGGGCAATTTGGCGCACCTCGCTCTTCATAAGGTGTCCTATGGGGAACATTGCCTTTGCTATTTGCGGATAGGTCAACTGTGTCAGGAAGTCGGTCTGATCCTTCAGCGGGTCTTTGGCGGTGGCGAGGAAGACGGTTCCTTCCACCTCTTCGGAAGTGGCGTAGTGACCTGTGGCGATGCGGTCGAAATCCTTGCCGCATTTGTCGTCGAAGGCACCGAACTTAATCATCCTGTTGCACATCACGTCAGGGTTAGGCGTAAGGCCCTTGTGTACCGATTCGATAGTGTAGCTCACCACGTTGTCCCAATACTCCTTGTGGAGGTTCACCTCTTCGAAACGGCATCCGTACTTCTTTGCAATAAAGGATGTTATCTCTATGTCCTCTTCCGCTGGACAGTCGATATAACCCTCCTCGTCCTCCATGCCGATGCGGATATAGAAGATGGTAGGGTCAATGCCCTGCTCCTTGAGCAGGTGGACGACAACCGAGCTGTCGACACCTCCTGAAACTAACGCGGCTATATTCATTATCCTTCTTGGGTAGTGGAGTCGGGTTCCGGCTCTTTTTCATCTTCGGGCAGACGTATGCTCTTGAAGCGGCGTTGTCGCTGTTGCCAACGTTCGCGGGCAAACTGCTGCATGTCGGAGACTTCGTCGTTTTCGTCGATGATTTCCAGTCCAAAGATGGTTTCTATGATGTCTTCGAGGGTTAAAATGCCTTGGAATCCGCCATATTCGTCAATGATGATGGCAATCTGTTCCTTGTGCTTGAGCAGCGAGTCCCATATCTCGCTGACCGATGACTCCTCGTTGAAGAGAGGGATGTCGCGCTTGATGTCCTTGAGCCGTTTGTTGAATTTGTCCTCGGCAAGGTCTTCGAGTGCGTCGCTGCGCAGTATGTAGCCGGTGATGTATTCGGGATCGTCGGCATAGACTGGTATGCGGCTGAAATGGCTGTATTCCTCAACTTTATAGAACTCCTTGAGGGTCATTGACTCGGGAGCCACGGCGGCCACCGAGTGGGGGGTCATCACATCGTATGCCTTAATGTTGTCGAGTTTTATGACGTTTTGGATTATCTTGTTCTCGTCCTCGTCAAGTACCCCTTCGTCCTCGCCCACGTCGGCCATGGCAGCCACCTCTTCGCGGCTCACTGTGGTCTCATCTTCTTTGCCTGCAAAGAGTTTGGTCAGCAGTCCAATGAGCAGCACCAGGGGGTACATCAGCACAATCAGCATTCGGATGGTGCGTGCCGTGAAGCCCATAAGTCGTTTCCAATAGCGGGTGCCGATGGTTTTGGGGATTATCTCTGAAAAAACCAGAATCAGAATAGTTGTGATTGCCGACACCAGTCCAAACCACTCGTTTCCGAAGGCCTCGGTCACCTGGTTGCCCACGCCGGCGGCACCTATGGTGTTGGCTATGGTGTTGAGCGACAGGATGGCAGCAATGGGTTTGCCGTTGTCGGTCTTGTATTCCTTAAAGCGTGTGGCTGGTTTGAATCCTGCGTCCTCTCGCATGGTGATATACGACAAAGGGGTGGACATAAGCACCGATTCCAGTATCGAGCACAGGAATGAGATGCACATGGCTCCAAGCAAGAAAATCAACAGAAGTGCGATATGAGACATTTATGCTTACTGACTAATAAAACTATTAAACGTTGTATTTGTTTTTTTATTGTTTTTGTTTGTTGCTACTTATGGCAATGATTATTACCGAACTGAATATTAGCACAATTCCTATAGCGAGATTTGCGGTGAATGCTTCGCCAAACAAGAATATGCCTATCATCACTGCTGTCAACGGCTCCAATGCTCCCATGATTGCAGTGGGTGTCGAACCGATGTATTTGGCAGCATACACCATCATGACTAGGGCAAGGATTGCTGGTACCACGGCAAGCCAGCCTACATAGAACCAGCTGACTGCGTTGGCTGGTATCTGCAGTGGCTGCCCAGTGCAAAACGAATAGGCGACATTACCGAGTGTGCAGTAAATCAATACATAGAAGTTGATCTTGAACGACGACATGTTAAGCTTGGCACGGTTCATGACAATGATGTATATGGCGTAGGTCAGCGCCGAGATGAAGACAAGAATAACGCCGACAATCGAGAGTTTGCAGCCGTCACCCTTCCAGTAGAGCATTAGGACACCCACGAAAGAAAGCAGTATGGCTGCAACAGTCGGAAATGTCAGTTTCTCTTTGAAAAAGAGGGTCATGATGGCTGCGGTGATTACAGGGTATATGAACAGGATTGTGGAAGCAACACCCACATCCATCATTGTAAAACTCATGTATAGAGTGAGTGACGAGGCCATGAACAGGAGCCCCAGACCGCTGAGTGCCGTGAATTCCTTGCCGTTTACACGCAGGCTCTCCTTGCGGCACAGCATAACGGCAGTAATTATCAGCCAGGCAATGCCAAACCGCCAAAAGAGCACGCTGTTGGGAGTCATCCCTTCGTCGTAGAGGCGTGCGCCGAGGGGGTTGGTTCCATAGCAAACGGCGGCTCCAATGCCGCAAACGGTGCCAATTATTTTCTTGTTCATTTCAGATATATCGAATTATTGTACAATATGTTGCCTGCTTTGCGGCTCAATCGTGACGAGTTGCAAAAGTACGAAAGTTGTGCAATGTGACAAAATAATTCGCGCGTGTGTGCGTTTATGGGTAAGATGAAAAGCAATACAATCAAAATCAGACGTGGACTTGACATTGCCGTGAAGGGCATCGCTAGGCGTGAAACATCTTCGATGTTTGACGAAAGGATGTACGCCGTGAAGCCGACAGACTATGTGGGTGTTGTGCCGCGTCTGTTGGTGGCCGAGGGCGACAGTGTGTTGGCTGGGACTCCTCTCATGGAGGACAAGAACAACCCGTTGGCCAAGTTTGTATCGCCTGTCAGCGGAACGGTGAAGGCGGTCGTTCGTGGTGAACGTCGTGCAATACAGGCCGTTGTTGTTGAGTCGGACGGCGAGATGAGGTCTGTGGCTTGCACTCAGCTAGACCTTTCGAACTGCACAGCCGACGAGCTGAAGTCTAGGATGGTCGAAACAGGGCTGTGGACACTTCTGTTGCAACGTCCTTATGGCATTGTGCCGCGCGAGGGCTCTGCACCAAAGGCTGTATTTGTCTCAGGTTTCGATAGTTCGCCCCTGCCGATTGACATGGATTATATCCTCGAGAAAAGCATTGCCGATTTCCAGACTGGAGTTGATGTGTTGCAAAGGCTTGCCGGAATGGTCTATCTGTCGTTGCATTCCAGCCAGAAAGGCGGTCTACTCGATGCCGTCAGGAATGCTCAGATACATTACTTCGAAGGGCCTCATCCTGCTGGATTGACAGGAACTCATATCGCTTATATCGACCCCATCAACAAGGGTGAGACGGTTTGGACGGTCAACGCTCAGGATGTGGCGGTGATAGGCCGTTACTTCCGTACCGGTAAGTATTGTCCAGAACGTGTTGTCGCACTCTGTGGCCCCGAAGTGGCGAATCCGCGTTATTATCGTATGTTCGCAGGGGCCTCAATCGCACAGTTGGCCGCAATGGTCGGTGACAAGAATGTGCGTTTCGTGTGCGGCGACATCCTTAGCGGAACAAGCATTGCGCCAGACGGATTCTTGAGTTGCCGTGCTAACAAAGTATGTGTGCTGCCCGAAGGCGATTACTATGACTTTATGGGGTGGCTGCGTCCCAACTTCAAGAAACTCAGCTTCTCGCGCACTTTCATCAGTGGACTGTTCGGCAACAAGGGCAACGTCTTCTATACCATCGACACAGGTATGCATGGCAGCCGTAGACCGTTGTTTGTCACCGGTGAGTTTGAAAAACTTGTTCCTCTCGACATCTATCCATTGCAGCTTATCAAGGCTTGCGTGGTTGGTGATGTTGAACGCATGGAAGAACTTGGAATATATGAGGTTGAGCCTGAGGATTTGGCGTTGTGCGAATTTGCCGACACGTCGAAGACCGAGATTCAGGCTGCCATACGCGCTGGACTGGAAAAAGTGAGGATGGAGAACTGTTAACATTTGGAACGCGATGAAACTTAGAGATATAGTAGACAAGATAAAGCCTCACTTCAGCAAAGGAGGACGTTTCGCCAAGCTCGAATCGACGTTCGAGGCCTTCGAGTCGTTCGCCTTCACGCCCAATACCGTCACTGGCGGCAAGGTGGGTGCCGGGTATCGCGGTTGTCATATTCGCGATGCGGTGGACCTAAAGCGCACCATTATCACTGTCGTGATAGCGTTGCTGCCTGCATTGCTGTTCGGCATGTGGAACATCGGGCGTCAGACTGCCGTGAGTTACGGTCTTGACTGGGGTTTTGGCCACGAGCTGTGGTTTGGCTTCCTCCGTATGTTGCCAATCATAGTGGTTGCTTACGTCACGGGTCTTTTTATCGAATTTTTGTTTGCCGAGATACGCCATGAGGAGGTCAGTGAAGGATTTATCGGTACAGGCCTTCTCATAGCCATGATAGTTCCTGTTACCGTCCCGCTGTGGCAGCTTGCTGTCGCTGTTGCCTTTGCAGTAGTCATAGGCAAGGAGGTCTTTGGCGGTTCGGGCTATAATTTCCTCAATCCGGCATTGTTGGCACGTGCCTTCCTTTTCTTCAGCTATCCCTCTCACATGTCGGGAGATTCAGTTTGGATTGCACAGCCGTTCCATTTTGCAGGCGACGCTGTCAGCGGTGCCACACCTCTCGGCAACCTGATGGCCGGTCAGCCAGTCGGCTCGTCGGCATTGGATATGTTCGTCGGTATCGTCCCTGGCAGCACATGCGAAACGTCGGTAGTGGCTATCCTGATGGGTGCTGCTGTTCTTCTGATCACTGGCGTGGCAAGTTGGCGCATCATGCTGAGCGTTGTCGTCGGCGGTGGATTGATGGGCTTGCTTTTCAACGCCATCGGTGCCAATGAATACATGCAGCTGCCGTTCTACTATCACTACCTGATGGGCGGTTTCATGTTCGGCTGCGTCTTCATGGCTACGGACCCGGTCACCGCGGCGCAGACTAACAAAGGCAAATGGATTTATGGTTTTCTGATAGGAGCATTTGCAGTGATGCTCAGGGTTTTGAACCCTGCATACCCTGAAGGCATGATGCTTGCCATCCTGTTGATGAACTGCTTTGCACCGTTGATTGACCACTGCGTGATAGCATCGCATATCCGGAAGCGCAAGGCTCGCTGGCGTCTGGCAGAAAGGAGGACAGGCGAATGAAACGTTTTTCCAATCGCTACATGCTTCTGTATTCTTTGGGCATCGCCGCTGTCGTCGCATTACTGCTTTCCGTGGTGGCTATGGGCTTGAAGGATAAGCAGAACGCCAATGTGCGTAACGAGAAGATGCAGACGCTGCTGGCCACAATAGGAGTGGAATGTGAACGCGATGCGGCTCCGCAACTGTACGGACAGTATTTCAAAGAGGAGATTACCATTGAATCGTCTGGCAAAAAGTTACCGCTGTTCCTTTTCGAGAAGGATGGCAAGAAGGGATATGTCATTCCCGCCAAAGGCAAAGGCCTCTGGGGTGGCATATACGCAAATATTGCTCTGGGTTCGGATTTCAACACCATTGTCGGCATTACGTTCAGCCACGACAGCGAGACTCCCGGCTTGGGTGCCGAAATCACTACAGATGCGTTCTGCAAACAATTCGTAGGCAAGAAGATACTTGACAATGAAGGCAAGGTCGTCTCGGTGTCGGTTGTGAAACATGCCGACCCTGCGAGCCTCCATCAGGTCGACGCTATAAGCGGTGGCACCATGACCAGCAACGGAGTTAACGACATGCTTGCCGCATGTCTTGAAAGTTATAGTGAATATATTGAACGCGTCGCCGCGCAAGGAAACGAAAACAAATAGAGGAATGGATGCTAAACGTAAAAAACTGATAGTGAATCCGTTGGGTAAGGATAACCCGGTAACTGTACAGGTGCTGGGCATCTGTTCGTGCCTTGCGGTGTCGGCGCAGCTCAAGCCTGCGGTAGTGATGGCTATCTCGGTGACTGTGGTCGTTGCGTTGGCTAATCTGATTATCTCGTTGCTGCGCAACACTATTCCGCCACGCATCCGAATCATTGTTCAGCTGGTTGTTGTATCGGCACTTGTAGTACTTGTCAACCAGGTTCTTATGGCATTCGTCTATGATGTCAGCAAGCAGTTGTCTGTTTACGTGGGCTTGATAATCACCAACTGCATCGTGATGGGTCGTCTTGAAGCTTTCGCAATGACAAACAAGCCGTTGGATTCGCTTCTTGACGGCATCGGCAATGGCTTGGGCTATGGAATAATACTTGTTATCCTTGGCTTTGTGCGCGAGCTGTTCGGCCGCGGGACGCTATGGGGTTACCCGGTTGTTGAGAAACTTGGATTGTATGACATGGGCTATGAAAACAACGGACTTGTAATCATGGCTCCGATGGCTTTGATACTGGTGGGAATCATTATTTGGATTCAACGCTCAGGCGAGAAAAGATAGTACATAATAACTTTGGACATGGAATATTTCAACATATTTGTCAAATCGATTTTCATCGACAATATGATATTCGCATTCTTTCTGGGAATGTGTTCCTATCTGGCTGTGTCGAAGACTGTCAAGACCTCCTTCGGCCTTGGTCTTGCCGTTACGTTCGTTCTGCTGATTACCGTTCCAGTCAATTATTTGTTGGATAAGTATCTGCTACGACAGGGCGCATTGGCGTGGCTCAGTCCGTCGATGGAGGGTGTCGACCTCAGTTTTCTCAGCCTGATATTGTTTATTGCCGTCATTGCAGCAATAGTACAGATTGTCGAGATGGTGATTGAGAAATACAGCCCGTCGCTATACAATGCTTTGGGAATCTTTTTGCCGCTGATAGCTGTGAACTGCGCTGTGCTCGGCGGTTCGCTTTTCATGCAGCAGCGAGGCTATGCCAACATCGGCGAGGTGACTTGCTTTGCCTTGGGATCGGGCATCGGTTGGCTCGTCGCCATCGTCGGCATTGCTGCCATCCGTGAGAAACTGGCTTACTCGGCCATACCACCAGCACTCAAAGGCGTCGGCATAACTTTTATCATTACTGGTCTCATGGGCATAGCGTTCATGTCGTTCATGGGCATCAAAATATAACGAAACATCCTAATCTTCCAATGAATACAGTTCTTTCAGCTCTTGTTGTCTTTGTAATTGTAATACTGTTGCTGGTGTTGCTTCTGCTTGTCGTGAGGGCACGGCTTGTGCCGCAGGGCGATGTAACTATAACAATCAACGACGACATGAAACACACTGTTCCCACAGGTGGTACACTTATCTCTACACTATCGGAGCAGGGTGTCTATCTGCCTTCGGCGTGCGGAGGCAAGGGCTCGTGCGGACAGTGCCGCTGCAGGGTCGTGCGTGGCGGTGGCAGTGCGCTTCCTACAGAGGCAAGCCATTTCAGTCGCAGGGAGATTCTTGACGGTTGGCGCTTAGGTTGCCAGGTTAAGGTCAAGGAAGATTTAGGAATACTTGTTCCGGCTTCCATTCTGTCGGTCAAGAAATGGGAGTGCGAAGTCGTCAGTTCACGAAATGTCTCAACCTTTATCCGTGAGTTCACGGTGCGGTTGCCAGAGGGCGAAAGCCTAAAGTTCAACTCAGGAGAATATATTCAGATAGACATTCCGAAATGCAAGGTGCTATACAGGGATTTCGACATTGACCCACTCTATCGTGCCGATTGGGAACGTATGGGTATGTTTAATCTTTTGATGAACAACCCTGAGCCGTGCACACGTGCCTATTCGATGGCCAACTATCCGGCTGAGGGTAATGTCGTGACGTTGAATGTGCGTATCGCCACCCCTCCGTTCGACCGCAAGAAGGGCGGTTTCGCCAAGGTTAATCCGGGTGTCAGTTCTTCCTATATCTGGTCTCTCAAGCCTGGCGACAAGGTGTTTGTTAGCGGACCTTACGGCGACTTCCATATCAAAGACACCGATCGCGAGATGATGTTTATTGGCGGCGGTGCTGGCATGGCTCCGATGCGGTCTCATATCTTCGACCAGCTAAAGACTCGCCACACCACACGGCGTTGCACCTTCTGGTATGGTGGCCGCTCGTTGAAGGAGCTCTTCTATATGGATGATTTTGAGTCTTTGGCACGTGATAATGAGAACTTCGAGTTCCATGTTGCCCTTTCCGACCCGCAGCCAGATGACCATTGGACAGGCTACACAGGTTTTATCCATCAGGTTATCTTCGACAACTACCTTAAGACTCATCCCGAGCCTGAAGAGATAGAGTACTATCTCTGCGGTCCTGGCCCGATGACCGCTGCCGCTGTCAAGATGCTCGACAGCCTTGGTGTTCCCCGCGAAAACATTATGTTTGACGATTTCGGCGGCTGAGCCAGTCTACTGAAAAAAATAGAGGGTGTTCTTGTTGTAATGAACCCCGAAAGTTGGACAAAAAACTTTCGGGGTTTTATTATGAGGAAAAGACACACGATTGAGGAGCGGATAAAAGCCGTCAGGATGTGCCAAAGAGGGCACAGTGCAGACCATGTTTCCAAAGTGTTAGGCA
>JAGCVI010000007.1 GCA_017962445.1 Bacteroidales bacterium | reverse complement strand
TGCCTAACACTTTGGAAACATGGTCTGCACTGTGCCCTCTTTGGCACATCCTGACGGCTTTTATCCGCTCCTCAATCGTGTGTCTTTTCCTCATAATAAAACCCCGAAAGTTTTTTGTCCAACTTTCGGGGTTCATTACAAGAAGCCCGCCTTTACTTTATCCATATAAGGTCACTTATATTGCCCATAGGCATTTCTTTTAATGGCAGATATATTGTTTTACAACATTTTTGTCCATGGGACATTTCTTTAAAATCCAATTAATGGAACCTGCCATAATCATTATTCCCCGAATCACTCCTTCAAATAGCTCCCCTCACCGAACACCTTCTTGCCGTATTCCGTCAACTGATTATGCTTCGATAGCCAGTAGATGGGCATCACCACATCTGTCGGACCTTCGCAATAGGGTGCAATTTCATATTCCAGGTAGCGCAGCGTTATGTTGCTGCGGTCGTTGCCGATATAGAAGTTCTCAGTCACCTCAATACTTCTCTGATGCAGAACCTCGGAATATACACTCTCTTTTGCCCCCTTGTTGACTACAAGGTCTGTCAGTGCGCTCTTTATAGTAGTACCAAGTCCGTTGGTGTCTATCAGGTCGCTCAGCTTCACAACCCTCTTCTCGCCGGCGTCATAGACAACAAAAACCGACGCGTAGGCGCCGTGTGCAGCTCCGTACGGATACATGCTCTCTTCCATCTCGAAGATATACAGGTTGCTGTCTTGTGTGAATTTTATATTCACATGGTCGAAGTCGTCCTCGCCGTATTCCAGGTTCTTTGGCATCTCTGCCTCTTGAATCTCTTTGAAATACGTTGATCCGTCGTTCCATACAATATCTTTCAGGAAACGCCTTCCTTCTGTGTCAGGGTCTATGCTTTTCCTGCCGAAAGCCAGCTCCGCCAATCGTTCCTGCAAATCGCGGCTTCCGTTCTCTGGCCATACAATGTCGTATTTCCTTGAACCGTACATCATCGTGCTGCCTTCACCGAACATGGGCTCTTCAACTTCAAACTTGTAGTATAATGCTCCGCTCTTGTTGGAGAGTTCCAATTGTTCGAACTCCTCTTTCGAGGCTTCGGTGTCATGCTTTTTTTTATGTCTCTTGCCGTCGTTGTCGTTGACGCATCCCGACAGCAATACGGCAACTGCCGCCATGCAAAATAATACTTTCTTCATGGCTGTATTATCCGTTGACTCTAAATGTTATATATCTCAATGCCGGTGCTTCGGGCTTGTCATTGTAGTAGTTGCCCACATCAAGTTTCAGTGTTTTGTCTTGGGCATCGCACACGAAGTCGTATTTCATCTGGTTGCCAGGATGGTAGTCTAACTCCTCCACAAGCACAATGGTGCCCTTCATCGTCGTTGCGTCATATACATAGTTCACTGGCACGTTGTCAACATAGCCGCCTTCCTCTTCTACACGCACTCCGTCCACCACCAGGTAGCCTTCAATCTTGCCGGTGCCGTCGTCGTTCAGTATCAGTGTGTATCCAATCATTGGGTTGCTACGGCTGTCCTCTGTCATGTACGATTTTATCGGATCGCTAACCCATTCTCTGGCGGTCAGCGATAGCGGTTCCACCACCTCGGGCTCTACGGCTGTCGTCTCGGTGTCATTGTTGGCTTTCTTACTGCTGTCCGCCTTCTCTCCGCCGAGGAAATTGCACGACGCCACGCTCATCATCGCCGCGCCTACCATAATTGTCAGTAATGTTTTCTTCATGTCTTTCAGAATATTGTTCGGTTTGGTAACGCGTTTTGTTTCTTTTTATTGCCTCTTTAACGGGTAAATATAATAAGCTGTTCTCTATGAAGTTATGCAGTATCCACACTTCCCTGTTTTCGTCTCGGATAATTTTTTCATGCATAATCTTTCATATTTCAAAAATTTAACGTATATTTGCAAATTATTTTATGTACCATAATAAAAACAAACTTATAATAAGTTTTTGATATTCAGTTAATAATTCTAAAAACTATACAATATGTCTGACGAATTCAAAAAATGTCCTAACGGACACTATTATCAAGGCGACTCGTGTCCCTATTGCACAGGTGGTGCATCAGTATCTAACGGCCCTGCTGGTGGTCAGAAAACCAATGTCTACGGCGGTGGCGGTTTCGGCGGCGACACTCAGTCCAAGACTCAGGTCTATGGAGGTGGTGGCTTTGGCGGCGACACCCAGGCTAAAACCCAAATCTACGGTGGCGGCTCCGGCAACGCCCAGAACAAAACTCAGGTCTATGGCAGCACTCCCGTTACCGAGGATCCTACTGCTATCGGCAGCCCCATGTCGAACCGCACCATGTTTGGCGGCGACTTCAATGAAATGAGTTCCGACTCGCTCAAGAACAGCATGGGCCCGCAGGCTTACCGCGAAACTCGCAAACTCGTGGGCTGGCTTGTCTCATATTCCAGCACCCTCAGCGAAATGGGCGTCGACTTCAAGCTTTACGAAGGTCGCAACATCATCGGCCGCGACGGCGCTTGCAACATCACCGTCAACGACCAGATGGTCTCCGGTCAGCATGCAGTGCTCCTCTTCCGTGCAGGCAAATATTCCATCACCGACCAGCAGTCCTCGCACGGCACATTCGTCAACGACCAGGATATTGCTCTCGAACCATACTATCTCAAGGATGGCGATGTCATCCGTATGGGCGAGACCAAATTCCTCTTTCGCACTTCGTTGATGGCATAAACCTTTCATATCCCTTGTGGCGTGTCCTCGCGCCACAAGGGATTTTTCTAAAACCAACAAAAAACAACCAACAATCAACGTCTCAATGAAACGCATTGCATTACTCGTATTGACTCTCGTTGTCGCATGTACAGCGGGTGCTCAGGTCAAGCGCGGCCTCAAAGGCGACTACGACCTTTCCAAGTTCCCCGAAATTTCCTTTACGTGGAACTCCCCCAATCCGGAACAGCTGGACACCTCTCAGTTCATCATGACTGAGAACGACTCCAGCATCTCCATCAAGGTCGAACACCTGCAGACAAAATCTAATGCAGGTGTCAAGAAGAACATCCTGATTCTTTGGGAGGACATGCCATCGCATACAGGTCAGTATGACTATGCACGCAAACTTATATCTGGTTTCCTTGAATACCAATTTTCTTCCAACGACAAGTTCAACGTCGCTGTCTTTAACCGCAAGCATGATGGCCAGGCTTTGCTTTCCCCGCTGTCGTCGACGTTCACCAACGACGTGTCATTATTGCGTGAGCAGGTCATGAGCTATCGTGCCAACAAGGAAAAATTTACTCATCCAAATAATAGCGACCTCTATCTCGCAATCAACGACGGTATCGAGCTCCTCAAAAAAGAATCTGCCGACCGTTCCAACATTATCATTGTCGTCACTGCTGGTCTCAACCTCAAGGACAATGTCTCCGGTGCCTTCACCGAGATGGGGCCGGTGCGCCAGCATGCCCTCGATCTCGACATTCCAGTCTACGTCGTAAAGTACGCGACTGCAGGCGATACTCCCGAGATTAACTCCCTCGCCGAGAGCACTTATGGAAAGCATTTCTATGATAAAAATAATAGTTACAAATCAGCCATCTCTTGGCTCCAAAATGAATATAGCTCATTCGACAATCGTTGCTATGGCAACGACTATAAAATCACATTCACGACTTCCGCTAAAAAGGACGGCAAGACTCACCCCGTCTCTCTCTCCGTCAACCGTGTCCAGCAGAATCTTCCTTCTTTCTCAGCTCCCGCACCGCCTAAGATGACCTTTAAGGACTGGATTGAACAGAACCTTATCCTCTTCATCTGCATTTGCGTTGGGGTTGTCCTTATCATCACTCTCATCATCATACTCATTGTCCACCGCAACCGTAAGAACAAACAGGCTCTCGACAATGCCAAGCAGCAACTGAATGCAGAAATATCCAATTCGCAGCAGCAACTTGAGAATCTCCGCCGCGAACAGGAAGAGAAAGAAAAACAGCGCGAGCTAGAGAAACAATACCTCGCTCAGCAGGCCGACTACAAACAGCGCCTCGAGCTTATGCAGAAGAAAAGCCTCTATCCGCGTCTCCAGTGCAGCCTCAACGGCGAAGTGTCGATGTATAACATCACCTCTCCGCGCGTCACCATAGGCCGCAACCCCGACAACGATATCGTCATCAACGACATGACCGTCTCGGGCCACCACGCCGAGATTATCTTCGACGGCACCGGCTTCGAACTTATCAACCGTAGCAACTCGTACGAACACATAATCGTCAACGGCGCCATGTTCAAACAGACTGTCCTCAAAAACGGCGACATGATCGGCTTTGGCAAGGCCGTCGCCTCCTTCTACCTATAAACCTATCAACTTATCCCTCTATCCCCATATCCCCATATCAACATATCAACCGATAAACAATAATATCTCATGAGCCTAACAACCATCAGTTCCGACAATGTTTTTAAGAAAGGTGTAATCGGCAACGTCCGCAAGGCACAGGAAGACTGCCACGACATAGCACCCATGACCCCCAATGGCGACCTCTTCGTCGTCTGTGACGGCATGGGCGGACATGTGGGCGGAGCAAAAGCCTCTTCCCTCGCTGTCGAAAGCATCATCGAATATATCAAGAAGGAGAAATATCCAGACCCCATCCAGGCTCTCGATGGCGCTCTCCAGTATGCCAACATGCAGATTCTCGGCTTCGCCTCTGAGCATCCTGACTACCGTGGTATGGGTACTACGGCCTGCATTCTTTTAATCCAGGGCAACGATGCGTGGATAGCTCATGTGGGCGACAGCCGCATATATCTTTACCTCGGCAAGGAAAAACAGCTTCACCGCATCACCAAGGACCACTCCTTCGTCCAGACTCTTGTTGATATGGGGCAGATTACTGATGACGAGGCAGAACACCATCCTCAGAAAAACCGCATCCTTAAGGCTCTCGGCATCAAGCCCGAACTACAGCCTACCTTCTCGCATGTCCCCATCCACCCAAAGAATGGCGATGTATTCCTCATCTGCTCCGACGGCCTCTCGGGTATGATTCCCGACTCCACAATATCGCGTGTCCTTGGCTCAAAGGACACTATCGAACAGAAAGGCGAACGCCTTATTGAACTCGCCATGCAGGGCGAGACCGTTGTCCCTGGCGGTCAGGACAACTGCACACTCGAGCTTATCCATATCGACTCCAGTCCATGGAAGAAGTCTGAGTTCCAAAGCTTCAACCCTGTCGGCGCTCCGCAACCGGAACCAACAAAACCCTCTTTCTGGCGCACCCCATGGCCCTACATCATCGGCCTCGTCGCCATACTCTTCGTCGTCCTAGCCGTCTTCATCCTCCTCCGCAACAAACCCAGCAACGAGGGTGACGGCAAGATTGAAAAACTGCAAGCTGAACTTAAAGCAGCTCAGAAAGAATGTACAAAAGACTCAATAGAATACGCCAAAGCTAAAAGTAAAAATCAGAAAATCGCTGATGATATAGTTATTTATACAGACTCGTTAGCTACTGCAAAAGGTAATGACAAAAAAAGAATTGATGAAACCATAAAATCAGCTAATGAGAATATGGATAAGATGAAGCCGACACTTGAAAAACTTGAACAAAAATTTAAAGTTTCGCAAAAAAAACGCGATGACGTACTCAAAGCTTTAAACGATGCCAAGAAAGCGGATTCTAACTCGGAATCCACACCAAAGGAAAATCCACCAAGTGCAACTCCCAAAAAAGATAACAAAGAAAATACAACCGATATCAAAAATGACAATTCTAATTCTGATGCTGAAACCGTTACTATTAATACTTTGGACCTAAAAAATGATCACAGACAATTATATGTCAAAATAACCATTAAAAATGATACTGTTGTCAAAGTCGAGCCTATTTATAATAGCGAAAAAGAAATAACAGATGCAACAAAAGCTGCTGTTAATAAGCTGATTGATAAAGGTGAGTTTAATCGTTGGAAAAATCTTAGTGTTGACAAAGCCTTGAAGGAACATTTACAAGTAGGAAAAGATGGGAAAGACAAAGACTCAATTGAGCGTCTTGATGGCCAAATAACATACGGTCTTAATTACTACAAGAAGAATCATAAAAAGTCTACCCGTTAGCCCATTCTCTCGATAACCAATTCATCTAATCATCCTATCAACAACCAAGTCTCATGAACGTCATCGTCATAGGCCGCGACCCTGCCACTTGCAATGTCGTCATCAACGACCCTCAGGTCAGCAAGAACCATATGCAGATTGTCCAACACGACAATGGCTCGGTTACTATTATTGACCTCGGCTCGCAAACAGGCACTTTCGTCAATGGCCGCCCCCTCACCGCTGAGAAATTGCTAAGCGTCGGCGACACAGTCCGCATTGGCAGTACTATCATTCCTTGGCAGAGCTATCTGCGCGCTCAAACCGTCGCCCCACAGCCTTCTACATACCACTCTCCTAAAAGTGAATTCCAAGGTGTTGAGGTCGACAGCAAGACCAGGGCACGCACCCTGTCGTGGTCTGTCGCTATTCCCATCATCGCCACACTCCTCGTCGCTATCCTCGCCGCTATATTCATCTTCGGTTCAGGCGACAAAAAGGAAGAAGGTGATAAGGAAGATGTCAAAAATGAAAAGACCTCCACAGCTTCTGAAGAGAAGCCGGACTCTCACAACTACAGCAGTGATGTCGACAAGATAATGGAAGAGTATGAGCGTCGCAAGGAAGAACTCCTCTCACAAAAGCCAACCGAGACTCCAAAACCCGCCAAACCCGCCATAGTAGACACAACAAAAACATCACACTTGGCAGACACCCAGCAAACCCAGTCCAAGCAGCAGACCCAGCAAACCCAGTCCAACCAGCAAACCCAGTCCAACCAGCAAACCCAGTCCAACCAGTAAACCCAGACCAACCAGACTAACCAGACTAACCAGCAATCCTAGCCCCCAATAACACCCTATGCCACTCCTCTACAACCCCAACATATTGCGTCAAAGCCACCTGCAGCCGCAGCAGTTCCAGCCGCCAAGGCTCAACTACTATCACGGACTTCGCCTCATCGCCGAGGGTGGCACTGCTCGTGTATATTGGGGTGTAGACCGCCGCAGCGGCTATCCGGTGGCCATCAAGGAACTCCGCACTCGACATATCACCAACCCCACCGTCCGTGACAATTTCCGCGTCATGGAAACGCAGCTCTACCTCTATGCCAACCATCCGAATATCCCTCACCTTGTCGACTTCATCGACAATGGCCAGCAGATGTTCATCGTCATGGATTATATCGACGGCATCAGCCTCGAACAATACATCTACCATGTATGCGGCCTTATGCCCGAGGATCGCGCCCTGCCTATCTTCCTCAAGGTGCTCGACACTATCGGCTGTCTGCACCGGCTTTATATCCCTCATTTGAACATCTTCGACGGCGTTCTCCATCTCGACATCAAGTCCAATAATGTCATGGTACTGCCAGACGGACAAATCAAAATCATCGACCTCGGCATCGCCTCACGTATGTCCAACACAACCAACAGTGGATACGGCACTCCTGCCTATATGCCTCCCGAGCAGTCGGGTCGCGGCGTCTGCGGTAAATACACCGACATCTTCGCCCTCGGTATCATGCTCTTCGAAATGCTCACCTCCAGGCTGCCATTTTCAGGCCATACCGTCGAAGAGGTCCGCAACAGGATTGCCAACGACCCTACTCCGCAAATGAAACAATTCTACCCACGCCTCAGCGACGAACTGCAGTCCATCGTCGAACGTGCTCTGCAGAAAAACCCTGCCAACCGTTACCAGTCCTGCCAGGAATTTGCCAACGATATCGTGACCTACATGCAACGACACGGCATCCGTCCCTGGTAACATAAATGATAAATAGTAACTAAACGTAAACAAATATACCATGAAACCGGTAAGAGTAGTCACCATTGGACGCAGCTCCCAAAACGAAGTGGTCATCAACGACGCGAAAGCTTCGCGCGTCCATTGCCAGATTCTCAAGTATGACGACGGCTCCTATGGCATCGTCGACTTCGGCTCCACCAACGGAACATTCGTCAACGGCAATAAGATCTATGGCGAAATGCGGCTTTCGCCTTACGACATCGTCCGCATAGGCCAAACCACTCTGCCATGGCAGGATTATTTCAACAGGGCTCCGCAACAATCCTTTGCACGTCCTACTTTTGAAGACCAGTCCTATCCTGGACAGGGGTATAATCAGCCTGCTTACCAGCAGCAAGGCTATCCTCAGCAAGGCTACCAGCAACAGGGCTACCAACAGCAAGGCTACCAGCAGCAGGACTATCAGCAGCCCGCAGCAAACAATGGCTACTCAGGTGGACCTGCCATTAAACTGCGTACCAACCGATCATGGTGGAAGTACTGGTTGCTCTCCATTGTTACCCTCGGAATCTACGGCATATTCGTCATGTCGCATGTCTCTTCTGAAATCAATGCCATCGCCTCTAAGCACGACAACCGTCATACCAAGCATTTCTGCCTGATGTACTTCCTACTCTCACCGATAACTCTCGGCATATATCAACTTGTATGGTACACCAACCTCTGCTCTCGTATGGGCGACGAACTCCGAACTCGCAATCTGAATTACGAATTTGGTGCCGGCACCTATTGGGGCTGGAACATCTTTGGCTCTTTAATAATAGTCGGTCCATTCATCTTCTTGCACAAGTTCTTCACTGCCATGAACATGCTCTGCGAAGACTACAACAACGTTGGCTAATAATAAAAGATGGTTCCTTAATACCATATTGAAACTTAACACAAACAGCTTATAAACAAATAAAAACCATTATGAAACCACTCCGTGTCATCACTATCGGACGCAGTTCCAAAAACGAGATTGTCATCCGTGACGAGAAGGCTTCTCGCGTCCATTGTCAAATTCTTAAGTACGACGATGGTTCATTCGGCATTGTAGACTTCGGTTCTACCAATGGAACCTATGTTAATGGAAACAAAATCTATGGCGAAACCAGACTCACTCCTTATGACAGTGTACGCATCGGCAGTACAACTCTGCCTTGGCAGGATTATTTCAACAGGACGCCACAGCACACTTTTGCCAAGCCAACTGTAGGTGACCCATACGCACAGCAACCTGCTTACCAGCAACCGTATCAGCAACCTGCTTACCAACAGCCGTATCAACAACCTGCTTATCAACAGCCTGTTAGTTATTCGCCCGATTATTCAAGCAACTATGATGATGATTACTCCCATGTCTCTCACGACAGTGGCAACGACACCGTCGGACTATGGACATTCATTACGGGCCTCGCTGCAATGTTTTTGACTATATGGGTGTTTGTCAGTTATTTTGTTGCACCGTCCCTTGCAATTAAGTTGGCTGGAGCGTTTGGCGGTAATTTTATTCAGTGTTTCATATTACATCTGCATGGCTCTGCCTTCAGTGACGGTCAGTGGTTATGGATTATTCTTGCCCTTGTCCTTGGTACAGCTTCTGACTTCATTTCAGGCACATCAAGCAGATCGGAGGAAAGTTCGCTTGAAACCGTTGGCAGCACGTTGGCCAATATTGCTCTTTCGGTTTCTGGATTATTTCTCATTCTTGCCATTTTTGCCAAACCAATCCTTCAAGCTATTTCATAAATAAAATAGTATGTGACGTATATGTGTCGTAGATAAAAAACGCCTGAAGAAAAGTATGTGGTAAAACAAACACACATCACTTCATAAATTGTTATTTAAGTAAACTAATATAAATTATAATAATACATATGAGAACATTTAAAGTCGGAACAGACATCCACAACGACATCGTTGTAAGCGATCAGTACGCATCGCACTTTCATTGTCAAATCATGCAGGACGACCGTGGCTGCTGCAGCATTGCCGATATTGGCTCCACCAACGGCACTTTTGTTAACGGCATCAGAGTTCATGGTCAGATGCCACTCCGCAGCACCGACGTTGTCCGTGTTGGCAACTCCACGCTCACATGGCAAAACTACATGCAACAGCCTATCAGGGAACCTGACGGACGTACCACTGGCGGCGGCAGAAGCTCAAATGGCGGCGGCAGCCCCTTCGGCATCACTTCCCTCAGTTGCGGTGCTGCAAGTCTTATCTTTATGTGGATTATCGGGATATTTGCCGCTATCCCGTCGATTTGTGCCATCATATTCGGTGCCCTCTCCATCAAGCGTAAAGAGCCTCTCAAGGGCATGGGTATTGCCGGCCTTGTCTGTGGCACATTGGTCACAGTGTTTTTACTTATTGCATTTATCATTGCCATCGTGTATGCCAATGCAATTATTGCAGCCCTTTCATTTTAATTATTAGTGGTTATGTGCTCAGGCTGTCATCCAGCCTGAGCACTGTTTTTTTGTGCCTATGAAAGTTTTATCTGTCGGACGTGGCTCCTCAAACGATATCGTTATTAACGACCCCACTGTCTCTCGTGTCCATTGTCAGCTCGTTATGCATGACGATGGCAGAATAACATTGGCCGACTTCGGCTCCAGCAACGGCACCACCGTCAACGGCCAGCGAATCACTGGTGAAGTTCCCCTCAACCACGGCGACCGGGTGATGTTGGGCAACAATCCCCTCAACTGGGAAAGTTACATCACTCCCTCAACTTCTGTTAGAAACGCCACTGAAAAGCCTAAAAAGAACATGGGTTGGACTATAGCTGCCACCGTGGTGGGCTTAATTGTCATGGGATTTGGTATATATAAAATAGTGGACAGCAAGAAGACCTTGAACAAGCTCGACAAAGATAAACAAAGCGAGTCCTCTTCCAGCAGAAACAATGACAGATCCTCCAGCAGTAGCAATAAAAAGAGTAGCGAGATTAGCATTTACGACACCCTTTCCAGAGATGGTTTCGTCAACCTTTTGTCAAATAAATCTTTAGACTGTGGGATTGTGGCTATTAATAGCGGTTATAACAGCCATGAAACCGCTGCTTGTAGAGAAGAACTCAGAACGATTTGCCGTCATGCATCCAGACGTTTCGGCGAGGAAGAGGCCAGGAAGATTGCTAATGAGGCGGGTTTACCAGTCTATTAAAACAGGGTGCTATAATCTTGGTATTGCAAGGTCTGCAAGGTGTTTAAGGATGTTTTAAGACCTCAGTGTGGATTAATAATATAGTGTACTATGCAAATTATTACAATCGGTCGAGACCCGGGTAACAATGTCGTCATTAACGACCCTGGCGTTTCGCGCAATCATTGTCAACTCATCATACATGACGACGGTTCTGTCTCCGTTATAGACACAGGCTCATCCAACGGCACTACTGTCAATGGACAGCCGGTCTGTGGCGAGATTACACTGAACCCTGGTGATGTGCTTCTTGTTGGAGGTGTACCATTCGACTGGGAGACCTATATGTCTGTCAATCATCGTCACCATCATTCTAAAAAGAAAAGCGACGTCTCTAACGGTGGTGGTTCTGGCATTGGGACGGGTGGCATTCTGGGCATCGTCTTTGGAGGGATAGCCCTTATTGGAATTGTTATTGGCATTGTCATTGCTGTCAACAACACAGACAGTGGCCGCGCGCATCACAAGAAGAAAGATAAAGGCAAAGATTCTGTCGAACTTATGGAAACACGCGATGAAAACGGTTCAGAGCTGTCTGAAAGTGAGGGAGGGAAAAGCATTCGGGTTTTTGACAATGGCAGCAAAGACATTAACAAGTCAAAGGGGGCGAACAATATCAAGAATGAATCCACCAGTAATAACAATTCCATTGGCTCTTCGAACGAAGACGACCTCTTCCTAAAGTATTATGAGGAATGCTGCAGGCAGATTGCCGCAGACGGCGACCATCGATGCAAGGCCTGCAAGGAGTCGGAGCGTCTGTATGAAGGCTTCAAAAATCGTCATGGAGAAAAACGAACCCGAGAAATACTGTTAGAAATAGCCAATAAGTACTAAATCTACTTTCATGATCGCAGACTGGCAGTTTGCGAAAAATAACGTTTAACAATGGAACAATTCATCAGTAGTCTTCCGTCTGGAGCATCGCTATCCCATGGCAAATACGTAATAGAGCAGAAAATAGGCTCAGGCGGTTTCGGCATCACCTATCGTGCCGTACAGACTGCGCTCGACCGCACCGTGTGCATTAAGGAATACTATCTCAGTGGTCGCTGTGTCCGCAATTCGCAGACCAATGCCGTAGTGCCAGACCAGGCCGATGTCATGCTATTCGAGAAGTATCGCCAGACGTTTGTCAACGAGGCCAAGACTCTCGCCAAGCTGCACCATGCCGGTGTTGTAGAAATTCTTGACGTCTTCAACGAGAACAATACCGCTTATATGGTCATGTCTTTCATAGAGGGCAGGAGTTTGCAGTCCATTGTTGATGAGCAGGGCTCTATGCCATACGCCGATGCTGTCAACTATATTGCGCAGGTCACAGATGCGGTGGCATATATCCACGAACATCACATCCTGCACCGCGATATCAAGCCTGGTAATATTATGATTACGCCCGACTTTCGTGCCATACTTATCGATTTCGGTTCGGCACGCGAGTTTGAGAACGACAAGACCCAAGCTCACACTTCCATCATCACACACGGCTATGCGCCCACCGAGCAGTACTCCACCACCAGTCGCAAAGGCTCCTATACCGATATCTATGCCATCGGCGCCACGCTCTATTTTCTGCTGACAGGCAAGGTGCCTCTTGATGCCCCTGCGCGCATGTCAGAGAGAATGCCTGAACCCAAGCAACTCAACCCCTCCATACCCGACGAAGCTAACCGTACCATTATGAAGGCCATGCAGCTCAACACCGCTGACCGACACCAGTCTGCGGCCGAGTTTATGGCCGACCTCCGCAATCCCAACTCATCCACAGTTCAGTCGTCTACAGTTCCCACTGCCGTTGACACACCCACTGAGGAGAACACCCAGTCATATACCCTAACTTCGTCCACACGTGTTTCCGTGCCCCCTAAAAATGAGGAATCAGGCAATATAGGGATTCCAATATTCTTTGGTAGTGTGATATTTGTGTGTTTTGTTTTTTTTGTGTTTGGCTTTATTGACTGTAATGGCTCTAATAAGATACCAGAAGATACGACTACTAAAGTGGATGTAACTGATAAAGCAGAGCCAATTAATTGTAGTAATGACATGAATGCTTCGAAACCAGTTGCTAACCCTGTACCCACCAATTCCGATTGGTAGGATGATCTTAATGCTTGGGATGATCATGATTGACAAAAAAAATGCCTAGTAGTGGCTAACTTTTAATAGCCCAGGACAACCCATAAGCCCCTTTTTAACCCTAATCCCCTTAAACTTTTAAACCCTTAAGCTCTTTAATATCTAACATCTTCCTTCTTACATCTAACATCTTGTCCTCAAACCCTTTTGCCTCGTAAGAGGCTTTGTGCACCTTAGAATAAATTAAATATTGCCAAAAACCTTCAAACTCTTAAACTCTTAAACCCTTCAACCATCAAACCTTTACTAAATGAAAGCCCTTACCATAGGTCGCAGCTCTGAAAACAACATTTCCGTCAATGACCCCGGTGTCTCTCGCTATCACTGCAGGCTCACACAGTATGACGACGGCTCAGTCACCATCACTGATGTCGGCTCCACAAATGGCACCTTCGTCAATGGCATTCGCATCTTAGGTGAGACACAACTCTATCCTGGCGATCAGGTTAATATATTTCAAGTGCCTTTCAGTTGGGAGGCGTATGTCCAGCCAACTATGCACCGCAACTCGGTGGTGGAACCTCAGGAAAGTCATACGGGACTCCTCATAGGTCTTCTTGTCGCCATCGTTGCCTTGATTCTCGTCCTCGTTTTGATTTTTGCCACCGCGGGAAGCTATAACTCGTCAGGCAGGTCGAAAAAGAAATCCCACAAAACGGAACTGTCGGAAAAAACCGTCAGCATACCCTATCGCGAAGAGAACGGCGTGAAGGTCCTCTCTTGCACCATCAATGGCGAAATTGTCACCGACATGATCTTCGACACTGGCTGCTCCGGTGCTACAATATCCATCAAGGAGGCGAAATACCTTTACAGACGCGGGCTCCTCTCAGACCGAGACTACAAAGGCAACATGACTATGCAGATTGCCAACGACAACATCGTCGAAGCCATGGTCTTCAACATCAAGTCTCTCGTTATTGCCGACAAGGTTGAGTGCAACGATGTCGAAGTTACAGTGGTCAACAACCCGCGAGCTCCTCTGCTCCTCGGCAACGAGGTGCTGAACCGCTTACCTCGTTATACCGTCGATCAGGAGAACCACCAAATAGTATTCCACCTTGAATAATAAAAACAGTATATGGATCTTCAGATAGCTCAGACAATATTGCCGGCAGGCAGAAACCTCAATGGCAGTAAATACACTATAATAAACAAGATAGGAGAGGGCGGCTTCAGCATCACCTACCGCGCCCGTCAGAACGACCTTAACCGCATGGTCTGCATCAAGGAGTACTTCCTCTATGGACGTTGCGTCCGCGACCTACGCAATTTCAGCGTCACATGCCAGCCTTCCGACAATGCCCTTTTCCAGAAGTACCGTAAGGCCTTTGTCGATGAAGCACATACGGTTACGGGTCTTGATCATCCCAACATCGTAAAGGTGATTGACATCTTTGACGAGAACAACACCTCTTACATGGTTATGCCATTCATCGAAGGGCAGACTCTCGACTTGATTGTCTCTTCCCGCGGAGCTATGTCTTTCAACGATGCTATCAACTACATTGCCCAGGTTGCTGTTGCCGTCGACTACATCCACCGCAGGCACATTCTCCATCGCGATATCAAGCCGTCAAACATCATTATCACTCCTGACAACAAGGCTGTTCTTATCGACTTTGGTTCGGCTCGCGAGTTCGTCAACGACAAGACCCAGGCGCACACCTCCATACTCACCCACGGCTATGCACCGCCCGAGCAGTACTCTACTGTTAGCCACAAAGGTGAATATTCCGACATTTACTCTCTCGCTGCCACTCTATACTATATCCTGACTGCCAAGCCTCCGGTCGATGCGGCGGCACGTCTCGCTGAGACTCTCGTTGAACCGCGGCAGCTCAATAGCAGCGTCCCGGTCGACGCCAACCGTGCTATCATGAAGGCTCTGAATCTTCAAACTTCGCAGCGTCAACAGTCGGTTAACGAATTCCTGACCGACCTCCATATCCCACTAAATCAGCTCACCGCCATACTCCCAGGCGACAGCCCTCTGCTTGTCCCGCCAAAGCAAGCTGCCAAGCGACACTTCAATATCTGGATTGTTGTCGCCGCAGTCCTCCTCGTTGCTGGCGTGGTTACATTCCTGGTCCTTCACAGCAAGCTGGATGACGAAAAAAGCCACGTGAACAGATTGTACTCAGAGAACGAAAGATTGGAGAGAAATCTCAATATTTATAGCAATCAATCATCAGACTATAGCTCTCAACTTAGATATGCTCGCGACAGCATCAAATCACAATCCGATCTACTTACAAGGATGATTAATAAGTATCCGATGATTGTTACCAAGGTTGAGTTCGCAAATGTGGATTCCTATGGTTATACTATAGATAGCTATGGCTCAACAATGTATAGATCGAGAATTAATCAGATAAAACCTCGAATAACATATAAAGGTTTCAAATCAGGAGATGTTTACTTGACTGTAAGGTGTCATTATTATAGAGATAATTATAGTTATTATTCTTCTACTTCGAAAACCGTAACTATAAATATGGATGATAATAATACTGTAGAGATGGATAGTATGAAACCTTATCATGATTGGGATTATGGTTATTACTATTTTGAGATATGGTGCAATTCCGTTTGTATTGCGCGATACAGTGTGTATATAAATTGATAAATAAGTTGTTTTGTCCATATGTTGCAAGATACCAACAACAGTATTAATGAGCTGCGATCGGGCACTACCCTGAATTCCGGCAAGTACATCATCGTCGGCAAAATCGGCGAGGGCGGCTTCAGCATCACCTACCGTGCGCGCCAGGCCAACCTTAACCGCATGGTCTGCATCAAGGAGTATTTCCTTGCGGGACGTTGCCTTCGTAATACCAATACAAACAATATTTTATTTCAAAACGGCGACATCGACATTTTCGAGAAGTATCGCCAGGCCTTTGTCCATGAAGCGGAGACAGTCGCATCGCTCCACCATCCAAATATTGTTGAAGTTATCGATATTTTCGACGAGAACAACACCTCTTACATGGTCATGCCTTTCATCGAAGGGCAGACGCTTGAGAGCCTTGTCGAGAAGAACGGACCGCTGTCATACGCTGATGCGACGAACTATATGTCGCAGATAGCCGATGCCGTGGACTATATACACCAGCGTAACATCCTGCATCGCGACATCAAGCCGGGCAATATAATGATCACCGCCGACTACCGTGCAATCCTT
>JAGCVI010000006.1 GCA_017962445.1 Bacteroidales bacterium | reverse complement strand
TGGGTATGATTTGGATTGGACTTGTCAGTATGCATACGAAACAAATACAGGAGGCAAGTTTAATTATAGAGATGTAAACACTATTACGGGTGAAGAGATAAACAAACTCTACTCCAAGCGCAAGAACACAATACGAGTTCTAGCCGGTTGTGCTCCGTGCCAGCCGTTTTCCTCTTATGCTTTTAAGAACAAGCAGAAAGACCCGAACAAGTATGACCTACTGTATCAATTTGGAAGGTTGGTTGAGGAGGTAAGCCCTGATATCGTCACAATGGAGAATGTCACACAGATCATTGGATTTAAGGCGAAGCCCGTTTTACAGGATTTTGTCAACGGATTAACGTCATTAGGATACAGTGTTGAAGTGAATCGTGTGTATTGTCCTAATTATGGGATCCCCCAAACTAGACGAAGATTAGTTCTTCTTGCCTCAAAACATGGGGAAATACATCTCATCCCAGCAACTCACGACAAACGACATTATATAACACTACGAGATGCCATTGGACACTTACCTACTCTTGCGGCAGGAGAATCTGACCCAACCGACCCATTACATCGAGCCAAAAGATTATCCGACATAAACATGCAACGGATTATCGCCACACCATATGGTGGGAGTTGGAGAGATTGGCCTGATGAGTTAAAACTCCAATGCCACAAAACCGAAAAGGGGAGATCTTTTGGAAGCGTTTACGGACGAATGGTATGGGATAAGCCCGCATCTACAATAACAACACAATGTACAGGTTTAGGTAATGGCAGATTTGGTCATCCCGAACAAAACAGGGCCATTACGGCTCGTGAGGCCGCATTGATACAGACATTTCCCAGAACGTATCATTTCTTTGAAGACGAGCAAAGGGTTTCTATTGTAAAAGCCTCTCGGTACATTGGCAATGCTGTTCCACCAAGGTTGGGCGAAGTGATAGGACAAAGTATTATTCGTCACATAAAAAGCATTAATTCTAAATAATGGAAGAGTCTGGCATATTAAAATGGCGCTTTGACGTAAGCACTTTTCGCCTAATCGGTCGCGATTTAATCACAGACCGTGTTACAGCATTATTTGAGTTGGTAAAAAATTGCTATGATGCCAATGCAACAAAGGTAACGATAAAATTTGACAATGTTGGGTCTCTGGATGGCAATTCTTCCATAAGTATTGCTGACAACGGATATGGTATGTCGTTTCCCGATATTCGAGACAAATGGATGGTTATCGGCACTTCAAACAAGCGCTCAAACCCATACACACCTTCACCATTTAACCGAAAGTGTGTTGGAGAAAAAGGCATTGGCCGATTTGCGGTAGACAAACTAGGTGACAATGTTATGATAATTACTAAACAAGAAAACTCCCCCCAATGGTTAAACGTCGAAATTGATTGGTCCTCGTACTATAGCCAGAGCAATTCCACAAGCGGGCAATTAACTCTATTCACTGATGTTGAGAACCACTATAAGTACACCAAAGCACAAGACTTGTCGGAGCACGGAACAACGCTTAAGATAACTACGGTTAGAGAAGTATGGCTCGAAGACGACATCAATCGTTTTATTACGGAAGCATCAAAACTTGTATCCCCTTTCACGAACCTTTCTTACCCGCTGACAATAAGGGTGATAGCACCTGAATATAACATAAATACTATTGCCACAAAAACAATAGAGGACATAAACATTGCCACCATTGGTTTCTCTTTGGACTTTCATCCCACCGATGAAACCCAAGACACCTCTTTTTATAATGAAGAAACAGGAACTATTGAAATCCGAACAATTCCAAAGAAGTCATTCGGCGGTATTTCAATGAAAGTGTACTATTTTGATGATGCCGCTCGTAGACGGTATAGGAAAGAATTCCCCAATAATCAGATTGATGGCATAAAAATTTACCGTGATGGTATCATTACGACACCTTTTGCCGAAAACGAATCTGAAGACGATAAGAAGAGAGATGTTTTAGGTATAGACAAGAGATTGTGGAAAAATATTTTTGACAGAGTAAGTACACGAGAAATCATTGGATTTGTTGAGATAACAAAAATAGGCAACCCTCAAATTATTGATGCAACAAATAGACAAGATTTTGTTGACAACATAGAATATCGGGAATTAAAAGATTTTATTATAACCCAGCTTGATTCCATAGAGAATTACAAAAAACATATTCGAGAAGAAAAACGCAAGAAAGATAGTGATACACTGGAATCTGCAGGGCAAGATTTACAGTCATTCATTTCATCAGTTGAGACAATCGCCAAACAAAATCCAGGTCTAAAAGACAGTCTTAATCCTGTTGTTGAACAAGCGAAAAAGACTGGCAGGGCAGTAAAAACTGCAATCCGGAACAAGAAAGAAGCAGAAAAGGAATTCGCTCGAAAAGAAAGCATTTATATGAGTATTATGTCATTACAAGAATATGCAATACATATTACCCATGCAGTCCGTACAACATTAAATAAAATCCGGGATAGAGTGGAATATTTTAATATGTTTTTCCCAAATCCGGATGAAAACGACTTGTTCAAACGCTATGCAAAAGAAATGTTTTCTGAGTTCAAAAATGCCAATAGGGTCATTGACTACATGTTGAGTTACTCTCAATCCAACATTCAGCCGGAAGATATTCAACTTGATGAAACCATCAGGGAAATATTTGACGAGTATCGTCCTCAGTTTGAGTGCAATAAAATAAATACAGACATTGTTATCCCCGAAAAAATCACCCTGCGAAACACTCATCGCCAATTCTTTAGAGATATTGTTCAAAACATTTTGGACAATTCGATAAAGTCTCTCAAAGACGTTGAGAAAAAAATCATTAGATGTTCTGTTGTCAGTGAAGACTCCGACCTTATCATAAAAATCTCTGATAACGGAAATGGAATACCTATTGAAAAAAGAGAATGGGTATTTGGCTTGTACAATACGACCACTCAAGAACAAGGTGGTGCCGGCGTGGGTTTATATATTGTTAAAACACGTGTTGAATCATTGAAAGGTTCCGTGTCAATTGTAGATAGTGAATTTGGTGCAGTTGGTACAACCGTCAAAATAATATTGCCATTCAAAAAATAGTGCCATGTCATACAAAATCGTTTTCATAGATGACAATATGCGCGAAGGATTGGACAATCCTTTTGTGCGGTCTATTGGAAAACTCCAGAAGGATGCAGAATTGTCCGTATTTACAGATCCTTCGAAAGGACTTGACTTTGTTCTGGGCAACTTGAACAGCCAAATGATTGTTTTCCTCGATTGTAAATTCGATGGTTATGGATTACAGGGTATAAATGTCCTCAAGCAAATTAGAGAGAAGACATCGTTATTATACGTTGTTATGATGTCTGTAAATACCATTAGCCAAATATCGGGTTTGGATATAATTGAAATGATTAATGAGGATTATATCTGGTTCTTTGACAGGAATAATGGTACATTTACAGAAGCTAGCAACCTAATTGATCAAATCAAGAGACTATGGAGGACTCGTTTTGATTGCATTTTGGAAGAATGGATACTGCGGCACCCCGAAGATGCTGACAAATATGCTTACCGTGAAGTTGGTGGCAATTCATATACTTGGTCGGAGATGTTAGAGCAACTTCGACATCAAACTGAAGTTGGCAAATCATTCGAGGGGATGGTAAACGAATACTATATTTATCAACTGCTAAAGTCCGAAGAGTCCCATGGCTAACATCTTGGTTGCATGCAATAACGATCCTGGCACAAACTTGCACGATTTCTTGCAGTCATGTGCTGATGAGGCACGACAAATTTGTGTTGACAACACTCATAATTATACTCTTGTTGAAGTTCCTCAACTAACAGAACACAACGTTATTTCTGCAATGTCCAATCATCAAGTATGTGTTATTGCTGCACATGGAGATGCTGATGGTGTATATAATGAGAACGATGCAGATGTGGTCACAACCCACACAACAAACTATATTTTTGCGAATAAAGGGTTTTATTCAATTTCTTGCTCATGTGCGCAAAACCTATGTCCAGAACTGATGCGAATTGGACTGAGCATATTTGTGGGATATGATGCCCCGTTTTATGTTGGAGACTGTGAGAACGCTTTTCTTGATTGTGCCATTGAAGGACTTAACCATTTATTAAAAGGCCATACTAAAGCAGTTGTTCACAAGGCAATGCTAGATAAATTTGATGATGTGATAAAGACATTGTCTTTTAAAGACCGACTACTTTTGCTTCACAATAAAGAGCATTTGATTTTTGCTGGAGAAGATTGCATTTCACTGAATTGTCTGGCGTAAAGATGGGATAAACGTCAGGTCATAAATAACAATAATAGATGCCAAAAAAGAAATATTCATTCATTGACCTATTCGTCGGCAATGGCAGCTGCCAACAGCCAATGCATCTTGTCTGCGCAAAATATGCATTCGCAAGCAAATAATTAAAATTCCAGGGGAACAGGTTTTGATAAAACTTGCTTTAAACTATAAAATAATTCAATTGACATACAAATATGATAGTACACGACACGATTACAGACACTCTACTGTATGTGCAAAATGTGAGTTCTGATTTGGACGCTGTAAAAAACATTATAGAAGCATCTAATTCATCCATTGGAAATCAAATATCAATGCTAAATGTATTTGTCTCAGGTTTTTCTCTATTATTTGTAATTGCAGGTGTTTTCTTGGGAATGTATATATCTCGACTTGAGAAAAGAGTTGTAAAAATAAAAGATGATATCGAAAGAAAAGAAACGACTGTTAAAATGTTGGCGGAAACAGTCGAAGAGACTGATAAAAAAATACAAAGTGACATTGGGGGATTATATGTAAAACTACGAGAGGAAGAGTCTCTGGCTTTGTTAAAAAGGCTAGAAGAAGAGCCACAAGACATCACAAATATTGCTTCCCTATTATTGGCACGTCAATTAAGACCTGACGGCTTTTTAATATTAAAAACAGCGTTTCTAAAATTACTACAGTTAGGCGAAGTTGCAAATGAAGGCGATTTTGTTTATCCGTCATACAAGGAACAATATCTTTTACTGTTCTTTCAGCATTATATGAGATTTTCTATGAAGGATGACAGTATTAGAGAAGAGCTTTGTCCCTTCTTCTCAAAAGGTATTAGGGTTGCTTTTAAACGAGACATTATCAACACTACAGTAGATTTATGTTACGCTCTTTCTGACAATTCTGCGACATTTGATAAAGGAACCATTTTGGTTGATTACTTGAAGGCAATAAACAGTTCAAAGTATAGCGATTTGGCAGAGTTGAAGTATATTCTTGAAAACAATATCTCAAATCAAAACCTATTACCAAATGCTATTGAAAAGTGTACGCAAGATAATGTTTACCTTACGTTATTTGGAATAACGCCATCAGCACCGACAGAAGAATAAAAATAATTCACGAATAAACTCAACTTTTTTGTATATGGAAAACCTGTTACAACTACATAAAGGAGACGTGTCTAATAACGGACAAGTTACAATTGTTGATGAAGATAGGTTGTGTTATGTTGTTCGATCTGAAAACAGAGGCGCAAATGGAGTAAGGACCATCTCTAAAAGGATACTAGAAGAGTTCATTACTTATGCAAAACAACATCCAGATGCAGCTCCTAGAGATGCTCGAACTGAACTGACAGGGAAAAGTGATATTGATAGATACGAATATGGGTATGAGTCTACTATTATGCAGATGGCGAAAATGGCTCTTGGACAGGTCCCAATGACTCGGGCAAAGTATCCGCTCAAACAAGTTAAGGATACTCGTATTAGGAATATCATGGTTTTCCCTTACCTTACCGCCTTACGGACGAAGCCGTTTATGTTGCTGGCGGGAATTTCGGGGACGGGAAAGAGCAGGATTGTGCGAAAGCTGGCACAGGCGACCTCCACACAGCAATATGCTAACGATAGTGACCGCTGGAATGACAACCGTCCGGAGAACTTCGAGCTGATTCAGGTGAAGCCAAACTGGCACAACTCGACGGATGTGGTGGGTTTCTACTCTAACATCTCGAAAAAATATGAGTTCACGCCTTTCGTGGAGTTTATAGTGAAAGCCTGGCAGCAAAAGGACACGCCATACTTTCTCTGCCTCGACGAGATGAACCTTGCTCCCGTTGAAGAATATTTCGCCGAGTTCCTCAGCGCCATTGAATCACGCTCTACCGACAGCGAAGGCAACTATATTACAGACCCCATTATCAAACCTTTTAAAGACTTCGGCGAGATAGTCGGCAAGAATATGCTAAAACATCTATTTGGTGAGGCCGACCCCATTGACAAGAATCCGCTGGCGGTGCAATTCTACGAGAAAGGTCTCACCCTCCCGCCAAACTTAATGGTGATGGGTACCGTGAATATGGACGAGACCACGTTCTCGTTCTCTCGCAAGGTGCTCGACCGCGCCATGTCGGTAGAGATGAACGAAGTGGACTACGACAAGTTCCTGTCAGGCGAGACCGAAGCCTTCCCGTTGCTGACTGACTTCAACGCACTGCTGGTGAACCGTCCGCAGAAAGCCTCGGAGGTGAAGGACGACATCGACAGCGCAAAAGTGGTGGAATATCTGAAAGATGTAAACGCCCTATTGGAAGATACACCATTCAAGTTGGGTTATCGTGCCGCAAATGAGGCGATGCTATATGTGGCCGCCAATAAGGAGTTGGTTGGAGAGAAGTTCTCCTTGACGACTGCTTTGGATGAGTTCACACTGATGAAGATACTTTCCCGCATAGAAGGCGACGACCAGCGTTTATCCATTGACGAAAACGACCCGCGCATCGCCGCCGCCCATATCACCGCCGACACTGATGGCGACCCTCTCAATCTGCTGACCTGTCTGCGTGCTATCGTCCGCAACCACTTAGGCAACGATACCCAGACGGAGAAGAAGATTGCATCTATGTGCCGCACCCTTGAACGTGAACATTTCGTTTCCTACTGGGGCTGATGTCGACCGACGGCAACATATTCAATTTCGAGGTATGGAACGATGATGTCCGCCTCCGCTTCTCGTGCGACAAGACACTTGACCGCATAAGGAAGGCTGTGGAGAACCTCCGTGTGCAGCGGGGCGACGAGAAACTGACGGCGGAATTCATCACCACACAGCCTGATACCCACTTTGCTTTCGCCAGTCACGAAAGCAGCTTGCAGCAACTCAGGCGCGAGGCCGTCTTCTTTGAGAACACACAATATCCTATCCTGATAAAAGGCAGCGACGGCGTGAGCGATATGTCGCTGAGGTTCTCCAATGTGACTAAAGACCATCAGTTGAGCAGCGACAAGAACCTGCTGTTTGGTGCTGTCACCTTCGGCAACCAGGTGGGAAAGACCGACATCTGTCTGGATTATAGCAAAGATGGCAAACCTAAAAGTCTGCGCTTTTCTACCGAGGTGCTGAGCTACAAGATGGATTACCGTTCGGATATGAAGTGGATTATCCGTGACATCGAGCAGGAATACAGTATGCTCTCGTTCGCCTTTATGCGCGAGACCTATCTGAACTTCCGCACGCAAGCAGGTGACTCGACCGACCTGATATGGTGGCAGATATTCCAGTCGTGCTTCACTGACATCACCCGTGCCTGTCGGCAGATTATCAACTCTCCCAAAAGAAAGCTACAAGAGCGTGTCGTTTATGAACGTGCCGACCGGCTGCGATGGTTCGACAACGAAATGGAGAACGAATACTGCGAGTTTGAGAACGACCCGAACCACCGCTACCGCACACGCGAATTGTGCCACACCAACGACACCATTGAGAACCGCTTCCTGAAATTCGTTATGAGAGAGACGCTGCAACGGTTCTCTATTGTAAGTCAGCATATACGGAACACCGTCTCAAGGTCAAAGCGGCTGGAGTCGCAACTGATTGAGATGAGCGAGGTGCTGCACCGTCTAAACAGTCATCCATTCTTCCGCACTATTGGAACATTCAAGGGCTTCTCGCAGGAGTCGCTCGTGATGAAGAAATCGACACATTACCGCACTATCTATCAGAAATGGATAGAACTGATGTGCGGCTACGAACTGGAAGAGGGCGTGAATAAACTGGAGACCAAGGACATCGCCACGCTTTACGAGATTTGGTGTTTCTTGAAAGTGAAAAACATTGTTGCCGATATACTGAAAGACCGAGCGGCAGCCCAATACAAAGGAAGCAAGCTGACTCCACAGTTCGTCAGGGACCTCAGCTGGGGTACGCACTCCGAGGTGACTTTCCTGAAGACCGACGACAAAGTGGAACTGGCCTCGGTTATGTACAATGCCCCTGTGAAAGAAGACAATGGGAAGGTGGTCTCGGCCATCAGTGGCACCACGACTTTTACCACACAGCAGCGGCCCGACATCGTGCTACGGCTGACCAAGCGGCAGAAAGGCATACAATACACTTTCCTTTTCGATGCTAAATACCGCATCAACGACAGCCGCATCGACGACCTGGACGTGCCACCAACGGATGCCATCGACCAAATGCACCGATATCGTGACGCCATATATTATATTGACCCCAACAATCAAAAGCCCAAACGCGAGGTCATCGGAGGCTATGTGCTCTTCCCTGGCAGTTATACGAAGGTAGAATTTGAGCAGTCACACTATTATAAATCAATAAGAGAAATCGGCATTGGTGCCTTTCCACTTAGGCCCTCGGAGGATATCATCGTCAACCCCAGCGACAGCGAACAGATGCTGCGGGCGCAAATAGAGGAGTGGCTGAACCGCAAACGGATGCAGAACTACTTATACAAAAAAGTGGCTCCGCAGCATGGACTTGACTATCAAGACCCCGACGACGTGGTACTGGTCAACTTCGCCAACAAAGAAAAGATGGCCAAGATGAAAGAGCTTGGCCTGTGTTACCTGCGTACAGGAGAGGATGCCGGCTCCATTGTGCTGCCGCCGAAGGCATTGAATGCCCGTTATGTGATGTTGCACAATGGTACAAACGGCACCCTATTCAAACTAAAAGGTGCAGGGCCTCGTTTTATGTCGAAAGAAACCCTGCAAAAGAAAGGCTTCGAAACCCTCGGTCACGACTACTACCTCGTCTATACTTTCGATACCACACAATCAAAAGACTACAACAACCTTTCCTCTCTTGGTCGGGGAAAACAGACTACCGCTCCATGGTTTGCCACCTGGGAAGAATTGATGAATAATGAAATAAAAACAATACAATTATGAATAAGATAGATCAGCTATTCCTAGAATGGCAGTCAATACAACCACTGAAAGAAGAATACCAGCAGCGACTGGACCAGAAATTTATGTTGGAGTTCAATTATAATTCCAACCATATCGAAGGTAACACGTTGACCTATGGCCAGACGGAAATGTTGTTGATGTTTGGGCGATCCGTAGACAATGCTAATATGAGAGATTTAGAGGAAATGAAAGCCTCTAATGTCGGTTTAAAAATGGTTAAAGAATTGGCGAAGGATACAGAGCGACCATTATCTGAGAATTTTATTAAGACTCTACATCAAACATTACTTCGGGAGGATTATTCTGTATATCGCCAGCAACCCGATGGATCTATGAAAATATGCACTATACATGCTGGACAATATAAAACGGTTCCCAATACTGTACTTACATCTACCGGAAAATACTTTCATTATGCATCTCCAGAAGAAACCCCTGCGTTAATGGGGGACTTGTTACAATGGTACAATCAAATGGAACTTACAGGAGTTTTGTCTCCCATTGAATTAGCGGCACTTTTCCATTATAGATATATACGTATTCATCCATTTGACGATGGTAACGGACGTATTTCACGTCTTATTGTAAACTATATTCTCGCGAAACACGGCTATCCAATGATTGTAATTAAAAGTGCAGATAAAGCCAATTATCTGACAGCATTGAATAAAAGTGATTTGAATATAAGCAAAACCCCTTCTATTGGCGCTCGAGCAGAAATAGGACAAGTAAGGCCATTTGTTGAATATCTGTCTAAATGTCTTGAGGAGGCCTTATCAATCGCAATTAAGGCGGCGCACGGTGAGAGCATCGAAGATGATGACGATTTTGAAAAACAATTAAAAATCATTGAGAGAAACGCCAGAAAAAAAATTCCCGAGTATGCCCACATAGCAACACCTCAAGACAAAGTGGATGTATTTAATAATTTCCATCGCATTTTGGGTGATCGTCTTATTTCGGCACTTGAGCCAGTGAGAACCTTTTATAACACAATGACAGTGCATTATTATATGACAAAAGACAGGGATGCAATTAATGGGAATAATTGGTTTAGTCTGGATGGTCATTCTCCTATCTCCCCTAATTTGACAGAAGCACAATTAAATGTTTTGAATGAAGCCCAGTGTATTATGCTTCATATGTATTTTAAGGGTATTAATGCAAGATATAAAATGAAAGATAACCCCATTAATATTAGGGCAAACGTGTATTTTGATCTGACAACATATTCATTTGATGGGCATTCTTATCCCTATGGAACATACCCAACAAATAGTCAGATAAATGATTACATTAATAAGGTAAAAGATACTGTTTTGCAAAAAATCCAAACCTCTATTGAGGAACCATAATTTTATTACTGTTAGTTAACCATATGCGTTGGGGATTGAACAAAACCGGGGTACATAGCTTCCGCATTATTTCTCTTTGAAGGGGCGGGGGGACTGGTTCCTGTCACATATGATAGATAATGAAACCGTATGCACAACAACCCAAATCACGAAGACGTTATAAGACCATGCATATAGACGAGAAGACAATAAAACAAGCCCTGCAAAAAGGCGAACGGGTGACGCTAGAGTGTAAACTGGCCAAAACCGAGGTGCCGAAGTCGGTATGGGAAACCTATTCTGCCTTCGCAAATACCATTGGTGGCTTCATTCTACTGGGTGTGGAGGAACACAAGAAGGAAACTGACCCCGCCAAACGGTTTGAGATAAAAGGCGTGGATAACTGCCAGAAGATTGTGACAGACTTCTGGAACACCGTCAACAGCGAAAAGGTGAACGAGAATATCCTCCTTGATAGCGATGTAGAAACCGTGAATATGGATGGCGCTCAGATTGTATGCATCCAAGTCCCACAGGCAGATTGGAGAGCGAAGCCTATCTATCTGAACAGCAATGTGTATAAAGGCACCTATAGGCGCAACAACGAGGGCGACTACCACTGCACGGAGGCTCAGGTGAAAGCCATGATTCGCGATGCCAACGATGAAGGCAACGATGGCCTTCTGATGAGGCTCTACGGGATGGAGGATATCGACGAAGAGTCTCTGCGGCAGTACCGCACGGAATTCCGGATGGCCAATCAGGACCACGTTTGGAACAAATACGACGACAAGAAGTTCCTGAAGAGCTTTGGGGCATACACAATAGACAAGGAAACGGGAGAGGAAGGACTGACGCTTGCTGGATTGCTGATGTTCGGCACGGGATTGGCTGTGCGCGAACGTCTGTCGAACTTCAGGATGGACTATGTGGACATGAGCCACCTCGTGGGCGATGAGCGCTACCACGACCGCCTGACCTACGACGGTCGTTGGGAGAACAATGTGTATCAGTTCCTGAACAGAGTCCTCCCCAAGTTTACCTCCGACCTGCCACGTCCGTTCCGCATGGATGGACTCAAGCGTATTGACGACACCCCACAGCATAAGGCCGTGCGGGAAGCTTTTACGAATGCCATCATCCACGCTGATGTGTTTTTGCCAGGCGGTGTTCTCAGGATAGACAAATATGACGACCGCCTTGTCCTGAGGAACCCAGGAACGTTGCGGCTACCCATCAAGAAAATCTATGATGGAGGCACTTCGAGAGCCCGAAACCCTCGAGTGCAGAACATGCTGCGCATGATTGGATATGGCGAGAATCTCGGTTCTGGATTCCCGCTCATCCTTAGCGCCTGGAAAGAGGCGGGCTGGGGAGAACCCGTGCTGGAGAATAAAATAGAATTGGACGAAGTAGAGTTGGCGTTGCCGGTAGAAAATGCAACTGTAAATGCAACTGTAAATGCAACTGTAAATGCAACTGTAAAACTCAATAAGACGCAAAAGAAAATTCTTGCTATCCTTCATGAGAATAGGCATGCAACTTATGAAGAAATTGCCAAGCAATTGAACGTTGAAAGAACAACTGTCTGGAGAAATATTAATGTGATGAAGAAAGAAAACGTTATCAAGCGTGTTGGCGGGGATAAGAATGGCTCATGGGAAGTGCAGATTGTTGTGGAAATATAAGTAAATACGGAACCAATAGCAACATTTTCATATCCTTATGACCAAGCATCGCGTAATAGGTATCGGAGAAACTGTATTTGACATCCTCTTCAAGGACGACCAGCCGCAGAAGGCGGTGCCGGGAGGGTCGACGTTCAACAGCATCGTCTCGCTCGGACGGGCTGGCGTGAACTGCGCCATGGTAACGGATGTGGGTGGCGACCATATCGGCGACATCATCTGCCGCTACCTGCAGGAGAACGGTGTGTCGTCGGAGTATGTCTGCCGCTACGAGAAGGTGAAATCGCATATCTCGCTGGCGTTCCTCGACGAGCATAACGACGCACAATATATTTTCTATAAAGACCACGCTTCGGTATCACTGGATGGATCGTTGCCCGTGTTCGGCAAGGACGACGTGGTGCTCTTCGGCTCGTTCTTCGCCATCAACCCTGTGATACGCCCTGTGGTGGGCAAATTGCTTCACGATGCACGCAAGGCTGGTGCCTGGCTCTACTACGACATCAACTTTCGCAAGAACCATATTGCCGAACTGCCTGAGGTGATGCCCAATATCGAGGAGAATATGCGGCTTGCCGACGTGGTGCGCGGCTCGACGGAGGATTTCGAGTACCTCTACGGACTGCACAACGGCAATGCCATCTACGAGCGTGTGCGCCGCTATTGCCCGACGCTGATACTGACCGATGGCGCGCGTCCGATACGCCTCTACACGCCCGACGGCTGCGAGAGCTACCCTGTGCAGCCCATCGAGACCGTCAGCACTGTCGGCGCCGGCGACAACTTCAACGCAGGATATATCTACGCCAAACTTAACTCTCAACTTTTAACTTGTAACTCTCAACTAATAGAGATGGCACAGCGCTGGAGCCAGGATGTTTGCCGACAACTTGGCAACAACATCAGCGACGAGTTGGTTGAACGATTGAAATCAGAGAAATGACACAATTCAGGCAGATAAGAACAGACGAGACAGCGTTGTTGGACGACTTCCTCTATGAGGCAATCTTCATCCCTGACGGCGTGTCCGCGCCACCCAAGTCTATCATCGAGAATGAAGACTTGCAGGTGTATGTGAGGAATTTCGGCAAGCAGGCGGACGACAGATGTCTAGTGGCCGAGTGCGACGGAAAGGTTGTCGGAGCGGTGTGGACAAGGGTGATGAACGACTACGGCCATATAGCCGACGGCATACCCTCGCTGGCGATGTCGCTCTACAAGGAGTACCGTAACAAAGGCATCGGTACAGCGTTGCTCGAACAGATGCTGCAACTGCTGCGGAAAGACGGCTACAAGCAGGTGTCGCTGTCTGTCCAAAAGGCAAACTACGCAGTCAGGATGTACCGCAAAGCCGGGTTTTTGGTACTGAACGAGACTGACGAGGACTATATAATGATGTGTAATCTATAACATACAGATACGGTTTCCTGTAGCTACTTTTGTGTGAAATAAATTGCACAATAGAAACAGTTGGTATGCCCATAAGCACCGATGAAATTAATTGATACTATATATTTCATTGTGCTTTTTCCGTTATTTTCACTCGGTTTCGAAAAAAGTTGTATCTTTGCACTGCAAAAATGGTCGAATATTCGACTAAAGTTGCAGTAGAAAAATTGTATAATTATGATAATTAGACGAGAAAAATATATACGAGAACTTCTTAATAAGCGCTGGAACGGCAAGGTGAAAATTATTACCGGCATCCGTCGTTGTGGAAAATCGTTCCTGCTTTCGACCCTCTACAAGGAGTACCTCAAGGCCGAAGGAGTGGCCGACGAGTGCTTCGTGGAAATAGCGCTAGACAAACGTGCCCACCTGAAGTACCGCAACCCTAACATGCTGTACGACTACGTCCTCAGTCGTACCCAGGATATGGCGAAACGCTACTATGTGTTCATCGACGAGATACAGCTGTCGTTCAAGGTGAAAAACCCCGACATCGACGAAAGTCAGGTGCCCGATGAGGATCAGGAGATGCTCTACATCACCTTCTACGACATCTTGAACGATCTGATGGGGCGCAGTAACCTGGACATTTACGTCACCGGCTCGAACTCGAAGATGCTCTCGAAGGATATCGTCACCAACTTCCGCGACCGCGGGTCGGAAATCAAGGTATATCCGCTCTCATTCATGGAGTACTACCCTGTTTCGGGCCTCGAAAAAGCGGATGCGTTGGAAGAATACCTCACCTATGGCGGTATGCCGCTGGCGGTGCTGGAGAAGGAAGAGTCCGAGAAGAGGAAGTACCTCAAAGGGTTGCACAAGCGGGTCTATATCAAGGATATCGTGGAACGCTACAAGCTGAAGGATGACGAGGTGCTGGAAGCGTTGATTGACGCATTGTATTCCGCTGTCGGCTCGCTGTCCAATCCCCACAATATGGCCAATGCGGCAGGCTCGCTGATGAAGCGTAGCACCTCCGACCACACCATCAAGAACTATCTGGATTATGTGGAGGATGCCTACCTGTTTGCAAGCGCCAAACGCTACGACATAAAGGGCAAGCGCTATTTCGAGAACATACAGAAATACTATGCGATGGACACCGGCTTGCGTAACGCCAAGCTGAATTTCCGCCAACAGGAAAAGTCGCACCTGATGGAGAACATGATCTTTATCGAGCTGCTGCGCAGGGGCTACAGCGTGGATGTGGGCATGGTGGAGGTAACCACCATAAAGGAGGGCAAGAAGCAGCAGTCGCAGTATGAGATTGACTTTATCGTCAACACTGGGCGCGAGAAAGTCTATATCCAATCGGCCCTGAATGTGGACTCCGAGACCAAACGTGACCAAGAGACCTTCTCTCTAAAGAATTCCGACGACTTCTTTCGCAAGATTGTCATCATCGACGGGAACGCAAAAGCATGGACAGATGAGCATGGTATTACGTATATCGGAGTCATACCATTTTTATTGGGAGAGCAGAAGATAATTGATGCAAATGACAGGAGACAGACTCTTGTCACAGATGAAGGATTTGGAATGTAGGACGTAATATAAAAAACGAGTTTTGGTTTTATGACCGACAAGATGACACCTGAGCAGCGGCACAAGTGTATGTCGCACATCCGCAGCAAGGCGACGAAGCCTGAACTGAAGGTGCGGCAGTGGCTATGGAACCATGGGTACCGCTACCGGTTGAACGTGAAGAGCGTTCCTGGGAAGCCGGACATTGTGATGCGGCCCTACCGGACGGCGATTTTCGTCAACGGATGCTTCTGGCACGGACATGGGGTGATGGCTGATGGAAGATGTATGATGGAAGATGTGGTCAGTTCGAAGTGCTGCAAGATTCCCAGCACGAACCGCGAATTCTGGGTCAACAAGATACACCGCAACCAGGAACGCGACAAGCGAAACTACGATCTGCTACAGGAAAACGGCTGGCAGGTAATCGTCATATGGGAATGCCAACTGACAAACAAGAAGCTTGAACAAACCATGCGCGAGGTGGAGCTGCTGCTGAACGAGAACATGCTGGCTCTGCACAGGAAACCCACACCCATCCCCTTCCACACAGAAGAAGAGCCTCTGCCCATGGCCGCAGAGGGTGGGACAATGTATGGCGAAAAACCAAAACACATCGAAGTGGTTGCAGCGGCGCTGCACGACAGCGAAGGCCGAATATTCGCAACGCAGCGCGGTTACGGCGAATGGAAAGATTACTGGGAACTGCCCGGAGGAAAGATTGAAGCAGGCGAAACCGCCGAAGCAGCCCTTCACCGCGAAATCAGCGAAGAACTGGCAGCGGAAATAGAAATCGGGTCCTTTATACAGACCGTCGAGTGGGACTATCCTAAATTCCACCTGACCATGCACGTCTTCTGGTGCCGGCTCGTGTCCGGAGCTCCCACCCTCAAGGAACACGAGGCCGCACGATGGCTTGCTGCCAACGAGCTCGAGAGCGTCGACTGGCTGCCAGCAGACTTCGCTCTGTTGCCCTGCCTGAAAACCATGATGCAACAAAGACCGAAATAAACTAGCGCCGTTTCAATTTATTTTGTATTTTTGTAAACGTTGACAGAAATGCAACAATTGTGCAACAGACTGATTTGTTGTGCAATAATAAACTTATTGATAATTATAAAAGTCAAATAACAATGAAAAAAATCCTTATCGTCGGTGCCGGCGGACAGATTGGTTCTGAGCTGACACGTAATTTGAGAGACATCTATGGTGACAACAATGTGGTGTGCAGCGACCTGCGTCCGCTGAAGGGCGATCCCTACGAGCGCGGCCCGGTGGAGCGCATCGACAGCACTCAGATAATGCAGATTGCCACCGCCGTCAAGCAGTACAACATCGACACCATCTACAACCTCGCAGCTATCCTCAGCGCAACAGCTGAGTTGAACCCCATGCTTGGTTGGAACGTAGGCATCGGCTCGCTGGTCAACTGCCTCGAGGTGGCACGCCTGTTCGGATGCGCCGTCTTCACACCCTCTTCGATTGGCGCTTTCGGCCCCAGCACTCCGCACGACAACACCCCGCAGGACACCATCCAGCGTCCCAACACCATCTACGGCGTTACCAAGGTCACCGGCGAGCTGCTCAGCGACTACTACTTCACCCGCTTCGGCGTCGACACCCGCAGCGTCCGCTTCCCGGGTCTCATCAGCTACCAAACGTTGCCTGGCGGCGGCACCACTGACTACGCCGTCGAAATCTACTACGCTGCCGTCAAGGGCGAAAAGTTCGTCTGCCCGCTGAAGAAAGGCACCTACATGGATATGATGTACATGCCCGATGCACAAAAGGCAATGATTGACATCATGGAGGCCGACCCCACCAAGCTCGTCCACCGCAACTCGTTCAACGTCACAAGCATGAGCTTCGACCCCGAAATCATCTACAACGCCATCAAGAAACGCTACCCGAACTTCGAGATGGTCTATGAGCCCGAACCTATCAAGCAGGCCATCGCCGACAGCTGGCCCGACAAGATGGACGACAGCTGCGCTCGCAACGAATGGGGCTGGAACCCGCAGTACGACCTCGAGCGCATGACCGACGACATGATTCTCAACTTGAAGAAGAAGCTGTTGTGAAAAACAAAATACCACAATAAAAAACTCCGCCAAACCAGCGGAGTTTTTTTTATTAGTCAAAAAATCACTTTTTTGTGAATATTCCAAAAATTAATCTTATTTTTGCATTTTGATTTTTGCACCTTAAATGGAAATACGGTTTGATAAAGAACGGAAAAACAACTACAATAATTTGTAACTTATAAAGAATTAAACAATCACTATCAAATTACTGTGCATGATGAACGATGGCAAAACATGCAATCCCACGCATCCCGGCGAGGTGATAAAAGACGAGATCGAATACCGAGGCATCACTCAACGCGAATTAGCCTCAGCTATCAATGTCGCCTATTCACAACTTAACGAGATGCTGAACAGCAAACGGGCCCTCACCACCGAGATGGCACTACTGATTGCGACAGCTCTCGACATCGACGCAGAACCTTTGCTTGAACTACAGATGCGCTACGATATGGCGTCGGCTCGACGCGATAGCTCTTTCTCGAAAAAAATTGAATCTATACGTAAGATAGCTGCAGTATTGTAAAAACGAATAATCTAATAACAATTCAATATTATGAAAATCAGTAATTTTTTTGCAGCAGCAGGACTCGTCGCCGCTATGATGGTGACAAGCGCCTCGACAGCATGCACCAATTTCTTGTTCACCAAGGGAGCCACCAAGGACGGCTCGACGATGATAACCTACGCCGCCGACAGCCATGTGCTCTATGGTGAATTGTACTACCGCAAGGCTGCCTCCTACCCTGCCGGCACCATGTTCCAAGTCATTGACTGGGACAGTGGCAAACCCCTCATCCAGATTCCGCAGGTGGCACATACCTACAGCGTTGTGGGCAATATCAACGAATATCAGCTGGCTATTGGCGAGACCACCTATGGCGGCCGCGAAGAACTGGCCAACGAGATTGAAGGCGGCATCGACTACGGCTCGCTCATCTACCTCACCCTGCAGCGCGCCAAGAACGCACGCGAAGCCATCGCCGTGCTAGCCGGTTTCCTCTCACAGTACCCCTACCACAGCGAAGGCGAAAGCTTCAGCATCTGCGACCCCAACGAGGTGTGGATTTTCGAGCTTATCGGCAAGCGTCCGGGTCTTGTGAAGAATGACCTCACCAAGAAACTGAAATACAAATACACCGACGGCGCAGTATGGGTTGCACGCCGCATCCCCGACGGCTACGTCTGCGGTCACGCCAACCAGGCACGCATCACCCAGTTCCCCCAGGAGCCCAAAAAGTTCAGCAAGGCCAAAGGCAAAGGCCTCCACAAAGTGATTTCCAGCGCCCATATCGACTATATCTATGAGCCCGAGGTTGAATGCGTATACAGCAGCGACGTCATCACCTTCGCCCGCGCCTGCGGCTGGTACAACGGCAAGGACGAGGATTTCAGCTTCTGCGACACCTACGCTCCCCTCACCTTCAGCGGCATCCGTGCTTGCGACGCTCGCGTTTACGCCATGTTCCGCCGCGTCAACGCCAGCATGAAGAAATACGAGGCTTACGCCATGGGCGACGCCAACGCTGAACGTCTGCCTCTCTGGATTAAGCCCGACCACAAAGTCGACGTGAAAGAGGTTATGGACCTTATGCGCGACCACTACGAAGGTACCGCTATGGACATGACGCAGGATGTCGGAGCCGGTCCTTTCAACTGCCCCTACCGCTGGCGTCCCATGAACTGGGAAATCGACGGCAAGAAATACATCCATGAACGCGCCACCTCGACACAGCAGACCGGTTTCAGCTTCGTGGCCCAGTGCCGCAGCTGGCTGCCCCGCCAGATCGGCGGCATCATCTGGTTCGGTGTCGACGACACCTACAGCACCGTCTACTGCCCCATGTACTGCGGCATCACCGACATCCCTCTCTGCTTCCGCGAAGGCAACGGCGACATGGTGACTTACAGCCCCACATCGGCTTTCTGGCTGTTCAACCGCGTGACCAACTTCGTCTACAGCCGCTACAAAGACATGATTGTCGACGTACAGAAGGTGCAGACCTCTCTCGAGGAAGGCTTCATCACCGACGTTGAAAAATTCGACAACCGCGCCAAGAATGCCACCGAAAACGAGATGACAACTTTGCTCAACGACTTCAGCGGCCGTCAGGCAAGCAAGATGATGACTGAGTGGAACAAGCTCGACCAGTACCTGCTGGTCAAATACATGGACGGCAACATTAAGAAAGAGGAAAACGGCAAATTCAAAGTCACTGAATACGGCGGCAGCGCAATGCCCAACATGCCTCAATACCCACAGTGGTTCTACCGCCAGATAGTGAAAGACCACGGCAACATCATTCAGGAGAAATAGTTGACGTTGACTTCACTTTATTGACTTTAAAGACATAGGGTCGGTTTAAAAAGACCGACCCTTTTTTGAATAAAAAACGATTGACATGAGAAAACCAGCACTATTTCTGTTCGCCCTTATCATTTTTTCCCTACCTTCACAGACAGTCCATGCCTGCACCAACTTCATCTGCAGTCGCGGGGCGAGTGCTGATGGGAGCACGATGATTACCTATGCCGCCGATAGCCATACACGCTACGGACAGCTCCGCTACCACAAGGGCGGCGACCACCAACCGGGAGAGACGGTGAAGCTGTACAACTACGGCAGCCTGAAGTTCCAAATCGAAATACCCCAAGTGGCGCACACCTATAACGTGGTGGGCTTCATCAACGAACACCAGCTGGCCATCGGCGAGACCACGTGGGGCGGCATCAGCCCCCTCGATAAGGGTAACACCGAGGGCATCGACTACGGCAACCTCATCTACCTCGCGCTGCAGCGTGCCAAGAACTGCAGAGAAGCCATAAAAGTAATGGCTGAGCTTGTTGAGACTTACGGCTATTCCGACGGTGGCGAGAGCTTTTCGCTGGCCGACCCCAACGAGGTGTGGATTTTCGAGATCACCAGCAAGGGCAGCGAGAAAGGTGCCGTATGGGTGGCACGCCGTGTGCCGGAAGGCTATGTGTGCGGACACGCCAATCAGGCCCGCATCACCACTTTCCCGCAGGAGATGAAGAAATCGCGTAAAAGCATCAGCAGCAAAAACCTGAAATATATCTTCGAACCAGAGGTGGAATGCGTCTATGCATCGGATGTAATCAGTTTCGCAAAAAAGAACGGATATGCTGTATACGCTACACCTCAAAAGAACACCGATGCGGACTTCAGCTATGCCGATACCTACAACCCTCTTACCTTCAGCGGCCTCCGTGCCTGCGAAGCTCGAGTCTACGCGATGTTCAACCGTGTGAACAGCGACATGAAACAGTATGAACCCTTTGCCATGGGCAACAAGAACGCCCCTCGCCTACCCTTATGGATAAAGCCCGACCGCAAGCTGACGGTCCACGACGTGATGGAGCTGATGCGCGACCACTTCGAGGGCACGCCGATGGACATGAACGGCGACGTGGGCGCAGGTCCTTTCCATTGCCCCTACCGCTGGCGTCCGATGGACTTTGTAGTGGATGGTCAGGAATATATCCACGAACGCGCCATATCGACACAACAGACCGGTTTCTCTTTTGTCGCACAATGCCGTGGCTGGCTGCCCAACAAGCTGGGCGGCATCATCTGGTTCGGTGTCGACGACACCTATTCAACCGTCTACTGCCCCATGTTCTGCGGCATCACACAGGTGCCTGTATGTTTTGAGGAAGGCAACGGCTCGATGGCCGAATACAGCGAGACATCGGCATTCTGGCTCTTCAACCGCGTCAGCAACTTCTGCTACCTGCGCTACGACAGCATGATTGTCGATGTGCGCCGCGTGCAGAGCGAGCTGGAGCAGGATTTCATCCAGATTGTCGACAACGTAAGCAAACAATACGAGAATTACGACAACACACGTCTGGTCGCTGCCATCAACAGGACCAGCAACCGCTGCGCCGACCAGATGATGAAACGCTGGACGGCTCTTGACCGCCTGCTGCTGATGAAATACATCGACGGCAATATCAAAGCCGTTGAGAATGACCATATCAAGACAACACCTACTGGAGTGGTAACCGGCCTCAAGCAGCCCCCTTACCCGCAATGGTTCTACGAGATGATAGTCAAAGACCATGGCGAAGTAATTAAGGTTGTTGATAATTAGAAAAAACTGTACAAATGCTTTCCATGATGTTAAAGGATGTTCTTGTAGTCAAAGGAAAAATCGACAAGAGGAGATTCCATTGTCCTTTGGCATCACTTGGAATTATATTGATAACATCGCTGCTGCTGACATCGTTCCAGAAAAAGACTCCGCGTTTCGAGGACATGTACGACTGCTACATCATCACCGACATAGAGGCTTCGCCATACAATGAAGACGAGTTCGAGCAGATTGACTGCGACGATTTTATGGAAATCATTGCACGCGCAAAATTGTCGAACAAGGAATTTGTTCCATATACAAAAGTAAACCTCTATGACGACGAAGGCATCCGGTACAGGCTGTACATCAGCAAGTCGGCACGCTATTTCCGAATTGACGGCAACTATTTCAGGCTAACACGCTCACAAGCCAAACGCCTGACCAGAACTATTAATTCTTAAGGCCTTTCCCTGCCAGAAGTCCGCAGGCTGCCATAATGTCCTCGCCACGCGAAGCACGAATGGTAGCAGTGATGCCGTGATTGGACAGATAGTCGCGGAATGAAATCATGGTCTTCTCGTCCGACGGACGGTATGGAACATCGGGTGAGGCATGGAACCGGATCAGGTTGACACGGCACCGCAGCCCCTGCAGCAGCCGCACCACCTCGGCAGCATGATTGATATCGTCGTTCAGTCCCTTGAACATAGTGTATTCAAATGAAATGCGCCGCTGACCATACCAATTGTATCGTTTCAGCAGAGCCACCGTGTCGGCTACGGGATAAGCCTTCTGCATCGGCATAATAGACTTGCGCTCATCGGGGAAAGGATTGTGTAGGCTCACCGCCACATGGCACTGGCACTCGTCAAGCAGCCGCTTAAGCATAGGCGTAATGCCGACAGTCGAAACGGTGATGCGATGCGGACTCCAGCCCAGGCCCCATTCGGAAGTCAGCACCTCAAGAGCCTGCTTCACCTGATCGTAATTGTCAAGCGGCTCACCCATACCCATAAAAACGATATTGGAAATATCAGAATTGACATCGACAGCATACAGCTGGTTGAGTATCTGCGACACGTCGAGATTGCCATGAAACCCTTGCTGGCCAGTGACACAGAAACGGCATCCCATGCGGCATCCCCGCTGGCACGAAACGCACAGCGTAGCACGATCGTCGGCAGGAATGTATACAGCCTCTACGAAACTGTGAGCATCGAACGGCTCGCTGCCTACAGGGAAGAGATACTTGCGGGTGCCGTCGACCGAAGTCTGCACATCGGCAGGCTGCGTCAGCCCCTGCCCGACAATCTCCTTCAGACACGCCCTGGTTTTAAGCGACAGGTTGGTCATCGCGTCAATGTCGGTCACACGCTTCTTGTATAGCCAGTCGCATAACTGGCGTGCGGTGAACTTCGGGAAGCCTTCATTCAAGCAAAGTTCCTGTAGCTGGGCGAGTGTCTGTCCTAAGAGATGCATGGATTTGATGTTGATATGACTGCACTACCACACGATATTGGTTGTCGCGGTGGCTTCTTCCGAAGGTTCAGAGATTTCTTCCTGATACCTGATTTCGCCCTCTTCGTCGAATTCCTCGTCCGGGATATTAGGCTTGGTGAAGTCGCCACGGTAGAAGTTGAGTTCCGTGTCGTCGTACACGCTGCGCATATAGTAGCCGAAGATAGGCAACGCCAGTCGTGCACCCTGTCCATACTCCATGCTGCGGAAGTGGATAGAACGCAACTCGCCGCCAGTCCAGATGACGGTGGTCATCTTGGGCGTGATACCAACAAACCAGCAGTCGGAGTTGTTCTGCGTAGTACCGGTCTTGCCAGCCATCGGGTACGACAGGTTGAACTGCTTGCCACGCAGACGTGCACCGGTACCGCTGTCGATAACACCCTTCATCATCTGAATCATCATCCAGGCTATACGCGGACTGATGGCTTCGCGACGCTCAGGAGTGAACGACTCGAGTACCTTGCCCTTGTTGTCTTCTATGCGAGTAATGAATATCGGCTGCACGTATTCACCATTGTTGGGGAATGTCGACATAGCGCCGGCCATCTCAAGGACGGTGACTTCGGCAGCGCCAACGCATATTGCGGGCACCTCGTCGATGGGGCTGGTGACACCCATCTTGCGGGCTATGTTGATGACCATACTGGGGCCGCCGGCACCGCCTTCCTTCATAAGGTAGGCCGACACCCAGTTCACGGAGTTGGCCAACGCCCATTTCAGTGTAACCATCTGGCCTTCGTTGGTATGCGTAGAGTTGCGCGGACACCAGTTTCCAATACATACCTCGGTATTGGGAACCATCGTATAGGGGTTCATACCAAGGTCCTGGAGAGCCATCGTGTAGACAAACGGCTTGAAAGTGGAACCTACCTGACGGCGGCTCTGCATAACGTTGTCGTACTTGAAATAGCGATAGTTGATGCCACCGACGTATGCCTTGACATGGCCAGTGCCGTTCTCGATGGAAATAAGTCCAGCGTTGAGGAATTTCTTGACATATATCAGCGAATCCCACGGAGTCATAACTGTGTCGACAGGGCCGTTCCATGAAAAGACGGTCATCTTCACCTTGTCTTTCTGGAAATGCTTCTTGATGTCGTTTTCCGTCATGCCGCTCTGCTTCATCTGATAGTAGCGGTCGGAGGCCTTCATGGCCTGGGTAAGGAAGTAGTCCTCCTGGTCCTTGCTCAATTTATTGAAAGGATTGCCATTGCGTTTTGCGAGTTCTTTGAAGAATGCAGGCTGGATAGTCTCTTTCATGTGCTTCTCGACCGCCTTCTCGGCGTGAGCCTGCAGACGCGAGTCGATGGTTGTGTATATACGGAGACCGTCGGTGTGGACATTGTAGTATTCGCCGTTGGGCTTGCGGTGGGTCGAGCACCAGTCCTTCATATAGTTTCTGACATACTCACGCAAATATGGAGCCAGACCGTCGTTGTGGCTGACGGGGTTGTAGCGGCTCATGTCCGTTTTGATGTTCTTGATGGAATCGTATGCGGCATCGCTGAGGAACTTCTTGCCCGTTGTAGGGTCGATGTAGTTGTTCATCTGACTGAGGACCACATTGCGACGTTCAAACGAGTTCTTTGGGTTCAGCACAGGACTGTAAGTCGTGGGCGCCTTGAGCAGACCCACCAGCACGGCAGCCTCTTCGACAGAGAGCTCGTCGGGCTCCTTGTCAAAAAAAGTGTTGGCGGCCGACTTGATGCCGAATGCGTTGCTGCCGAAGTCGACAGTGTTTAGGTACATGGCGAGAATCTCTTCTTTCGAGTAGTTGTGCTCAAGCTTGGCGGCTATTATCCACTCTTTCAACTTTGTCTGTACCAGTTCCGATTTTTGGCTGTCATCCTTGCCCTCGCGCATCTTGAAGAGGTTCTTGGCAAGCTGCTGAGTGATGGTGCTGCCGCCTCCGCTGCTGCTGTGGCGACCGACGACGGTTTTGAAGAACACGCGGAAAAGGCTTCGGGCATCGATACCTGCATGCTCATAGAAACGCACATCCTCGGTGGCGATAAGTGCGTTAATAAGGTTCATGTTCTTGCCGCCGTTGGTGATTTCGCGGTAGGTGAGCATCGAACGGTTCTCGATGCCTATGGTTCCGAGCAACACACCGTCTTCCGACCACACCTCCGAGACAATCACGCTGCGCGGGTTTTCGAGCAACTCGAGCGAAGGCATGTCGTCGGCTTTGGCAAGGCCTCTGAAATATAGAAAAATCACCAACCAGATAAAGACAAATACACTCCAAACAATGATGATGCCTACAAGAGGCCGTTTGGCAGTCTGTGTACCTGTTTTCTTTTTCTTATATTGAGCCATGAGGGATTTGGTTTAAAGGTTAGAGAGTTTAAAATATTTTATTTGACAGGTTGATTTGATTATTGGTCAGGTCTTGGTTTTTATTTAATGACATCGTATCCATTCACACTTTAAAATCACATTTCCACTTTTTCCACGTACATGCCGATGTTCTTGATGCCCTGGAGCAGGGTGTCGCGCATAGCCTGGCGTATTTCGAAATGGTAGGTGCCCGGCTGTGGGAACTTGAAGGGTTGGCGGCTCAATGGGTAGCGGCCGTCGACATAACCGCCGGATTCCTTGCCTCCCCAATGCCACTGCCCGTCGTCACCCTGACCCATCATCACAAACTCGACAGTGTCGACAGACATATTGTTGTCCGGAGTCACCGTTTTGATGAAGAAGTATATGTTCGAATAGCGATAGTCGCTGCGGTTGCGGATGTCGACATAGCAGAGATAGACCTGCGAAGTGTCGTCGGGCGACACCTCAATGTCGAACGTGGCGCCGTCGTTCATGCTCCAACCCGACTCGTCGACATCGATGCTCTCGGAATAGAACATCTTCTTGTCGCACGACGTGACAAGCATGACGAGGCCTGCCAACAAAAGCAGCCTAACTGCGAACGATTTCATTATGTTACTTTTCATTTTCATGATGTATTACCTTCTGTGTCTGTCGCCGTGTCTGCGTTCGCCCTGGTTAGGTTCCTGACGGCTTTCGCGGTTGCCGCGCTGACCCTCCTGCTGCTGGCGTGGCTGGCGTTCTTTGTTGCGGTCGCGGCGTTCTGGCCTTTCCTGGCGGTCGCCCTGCTGCTGGCGCGGCTGACGGTCGTGGTTGCGGTCGCCACGGCCACCTCGATCACTGCGCTCACTGCGGTCGCCCTGCTTGCCTGACGGCTGAGTCGAAGTGTTGTCGTCGGCCATACGGCTGAGCTCGCGTTCAAACTCGTCGCTGCTCGACTCTTGAGCCAGTGCAGCAGTAGACATCAGCTCGACCTGGTAGTCTTCAAGCTTCTCGGGATACTGCTGGTTCTGGTTCATCTCGATTATTTTCTTGACATTCTCGGCAGTGATGGCGTAGAGGTCGTTCTCGCCCTCGTAGGCATACCACATTATGCCGCGGAACACATCGGTCTTTCTGTATAACGCCAGACCCTTCTGGAAACGGATGGGGGTGTTGGCTGGCGGGAAGTCCTTCAAAGCGTCGACATACACATCGTATTCGAAATTGAGACAGCATTTCAGCTTGCCGCACTGACCTGCCAGCTTCTGCGGGTTGGGCAGAATCTGCTGGGTTTTGGCCACACTGGTGGTCACCGACTTGAAATTGGTGAGCCAAAGGCTGCAGCAAAGCTCACGTCCGCAGGTGCCTATGCCACCTACCTTGCCAGCTTCCTGGCGCACACCTATCTGCTTCATCTCGATGCGGACATGGAACTGGTCGGCCAGGACCTTGATAAGATTACGGAAATCGACACGGTCGTCGGCAGTGTAGTAGAAGATTGCCTTCGAATGGTCGCCCTGGTATTCAATGTCGTTGACCTTCATCACCAAACCCTGTTCCTCGGCAATCTGACGTGTCTTCTTGAGAGCGTTGTCCTCCTCACGGATGGCTTCGGTCCAGCGTTCTATGTCGCTCGCTTTAGCACGGCGGAAGAGTTTCTTGATGGTGTCCGACTCAGGGTTGACCTTCTTTTTCAGCATCTGTATGCGGCACACTTCGCCAGTCAGGCTGACAATACCCACGTCATGGCCCGGCATGCCTTCAACAGCAACCACGTCGCCGTCGCTGACATCGATACCGTCGGGAATCCTAAAGAAATCCTTGCGGTTGTTTTTGAAACGTACCTCTACACAATCAAACGGTTTCTCCAACGGCTGGCGTATGCCCTTCATCCAGTTGCACGAACCCACCTTGCAGCAGCTGCGCAGCTCCTGCTCACTCACGGGTACATACGACGCCGGGCAATGGTTACATCCTCGCGAAAGGAAGATGGGTTCCTTGTATTCCACCCACGGCAAAGTGGGGTCAGGCTCAAGGTATGGATCCATGGCGTTCATGTCCTCCGTCCCGAAGAGAAGACTTTCGTCCTCTTCGTCCGACGAGCTGACAGCACCGTCGTTTCGGGATGTGCCTTTGTTCATGCGCTGCTCACGGCGGCTCTTTATGAAGGCTTCCATCTCCTCGGCGGTAGCCACATCGTCGTCCTCAGGCATGTTGTCGACAGCCTGCAACGGCTGTTCCTCGATGGGGTCGGCCGCTTCCTTGCTTTCAGGATTATTGCTGTTCTTTATGTTTTCTTGTCCTCTGCGGACAAACTGTTGGTTCTTTTTTTCCACGATAAAAATATATATTGTCCTGTTAAGGTTTAATTACTTGTTAACCTGCATTTTTCTTCAGAGCCCTGCTTATGGAGAACGATAGCTCCATCAATGCTATCTTGGCGTGGGCGTTGCGTTCTATGGCACGGATAGTTTCATTGAAAGCGTTGTTGAGACGTTCCACGTTGTGTATGGTTATCATCTTGTGGAACGACATGTTGAACTTCTCGTCGCCGAAGTCCAGTGCCGGAGGCAGGCCAGCGTTGTTGCGGAGGAAGCATTCCCTTGTGGCCTCCTGCGCATAGAGCAGGAACGCTTTCTGTTGCTCCCTGCCTTTAGAAGCCAGGTCGTCGACCCATGCCGATAAGGAAGCCATGTTGAGTTTGAACAGCTGTCTCATCCATGTTACGTACAGCTGGGCAAACTCTTGTTCCCATTCCTTGCGCAAAGCCATCTCGCCTGCCCACAGCACGCCGTCACCGTCACTGCGCGGTATGCGGCACAATTGGGTACGCGACAGTATGGTGCTCAGCATGCGGTCGCGGCTTTCAGCCACCATCAATATCAACGTTCCGGGAAGAGGCTCCTCAAGGTTCTTGAGGATCTTGTTGGCCATCACACCGTTCATCTTGTCGGCCATCCACACAATAACAACCTTGTACGAGCCTTCGTATGCCTTCAAGGCCAAAGTCTTCACGAGGTCGTCGGCATCGCGTTCGCGTATCATGCCCTGTTTTGACTCCACCCCCATGAATTCGTACCAGTCGTCCAGCGAGCCACGTTGGTTGAAATGGTCGAGGAATTCACGAAATTCCGACTGGAATTCGGCTGATGAAGGACTGCTCTTCACTGAACTTGTGGTAGTAGTCGGGAAATAGAGGTGCAGGTCGCTATGCAAAAGCTGTTGGTATTTCTTGCAGTTTGGGCATTCACCGCACGAGTCGGCACGAAGCGAACCGTCATTGCCGTCACCATAGTGTTGCCGATTGGTGCAGTTAAGGTATTGGGCGTATGCTATTGCCAGTGCAAGACTGCCTGAAACAGTGTCACCCAGAAACAATTGGGCATGACTTATCCTTCCAGAATCGATGATTTTGGTAAGGCTGTTTGCAATAATATATTGACCCTTAATGTCTTTAAACTGCATAATACGCGTAAATTAATCTACAAAGATACGAAAGTTGAGTGATATGCCAAAAAAATTTATTTTTTTGATTTTCTTGGAATACTATAGGACCAATAGGACCTATAAGTCCTATAGGTCCTATTCGCCCTATCAGCCAAAAAAAATGTGGAACCCTCACGGATTCCACATTTTTTCAAGAAGCGTTAGTAAAGAACCTCTACTTCACAACGAGTTTCTTCACCATGTTGACACCCTCGCCGTTGACGCGGATGAAGTAAGCTCCCTGGGCAAGGCCGCTCACCTCAATGGTCTTCACGCAGTCGCCCTCGCAGCTCATGGCGTCCGTACGCACGGTGCGGCCGTTCATGTCTACAATGGCTATGCTGACCTCGCTGCTGATGCCGCTCAGGGCGATCGTCGTCGATGTCGTAGTCGGGTTCGGGTAGATAGTCACGTTAACTCCGTTCACTCCGTCGATGCCGACAGCAGTGGTGAACTGCACC
>JAGCVI010000005.1 GCA_017962445.1 Bacteroidales bacterium | reverse complement strand
TGCCTAACACTTTGGAAACATGGTCTGCACTGTGCCCTCTTTGGCACATCCTGACGGCTTTTATCCGCTCCTCAATCGTGTGTCTTTTCCTCATAATAAAACCCCGAAAGTTTTTTGTCCAACTTTCGGGGTTCATTACACAAGGGCATCCTTTTTTTCAAACAAGACAGCCAACCAATGGTAGAATCCTACAGCATAAAAGACAATCTTCATCCTGGTGAGGAAATAATAGCTACGGCGACATTCCACCACATGCGTGACATAAGGCTGTCATTACTGATTGCATCAGCGTTAGGCATCCTCTTTGTCCTTGCCCTCGGACCACTGAAGGGAAGGTTTCTGAACGTACTTTACGGAGAGCATATAACTGCAGAGTTCAAAGAGCCTGTAGACAAAGAAAGCAACTACTATTACGGTTGGGAATGGGGCCATGCATACAAAGAGACACAAAACAACGGAGTTTACGACCATGGCTACGAGAATCTTGGGGAGATAAGCATCGACAGTTTCAAGCATATTGCTCAGCAGAAAGGGTTGGAAAAATCCTATAAGGAATACAAAGTAAAGAATGGATATCCCTCAACAGTAAGGATTATTGTTTTTTGGTTATTTGTATTCGGACTGTCATATCTGACCTATAAATTGACAGCCAAGCAGAATAGTGCCAATGAGTTTGTAAAGACAAACCAGAGATTAATAGCAAAGAAGGGGCTGTTCAGACATACGACGTTCGAGATGAAGAACAGCCAGGTTGAATCAATTGTAGTGCATCAAGGGTTAATAGGCCACATTTTAGGATATGGGACACTAACGCTTTGCGGCACTGGTGCCACAAGAATACGGATTCAATTTGTTGTAAAGCCTTTTGAGTTCCGTCAACAGATTACCGGCCAATAAACATTCGCACAGCGCCACGCTATTCCATCGTGGCAATCTTCATTATTATTTTTTCGAGCTTGGAGCGCATCTGCGTACCAGAGCACTCATAGTCGTTGCATATTACCGAAAAGCAATATCGTTGTCCATTAGCGGAAGTGACATAACCCGCGAAGGCACGTACCCCTGTCATCGTACCCGATTTGACACGCACACTGACATTCGACGGCAGTCCCTGGAGCAGGTTTTTGACAGTACCATTCTCGCCGGCAAGAGCAAGCGATTTGTGGAAATCGGTGAAAAACGAGCATTTGGACACCTCAACAAGAAAGCGGCAGACAAAATCAGCCGTGACGCGGTTGGTGGCCGATAATCCACTTCCATCGACAATCTTCACTCCTGAAGACTCAATACGGTGGTTTTGACAGAATTCCTTGACAACACGCGCTCCGTTGGTATAGGTACCGAGGCCATAGACGCGATAGCCGAGATACTTGAATATAGACTCAGCATAAGTGTTGTTAGAGGTCATATTCGTATACTGAGCGATGATATAATATATTGGCGAGGTATATTCAAAGATAGTCTTCATATCCGACGGACGACGGCCAGCCTCAGAGGGTGAGCCTGACACCTGAATGCTATGCGAACGCAGATAAGAGGTGAAGAGCTCGGCGCAGGCCTGCGCAGGGTTTGGCAACGAGGCACGAACGGAGAAGTTTTTGGAGTCAACAGGGATAGTGCCCGAACAGGTGCGGATTGTGGAGACAGGGTCGCCATAGAACACAACCTGATCACCCGATTTAGCCGGGCCTGTCATAACCTCGTTGATGGTATGCACCTGCAGTCCCGCCGGCGAAATGCGCGATATTGAAGCCTGAGTGCCGACACGGCTGCCTGGAGTGAAATAGACGAAGAACATATTCTCATGGAAGTTGAGTCCCGACACTCCACTGCCGTAATAGTTGCCGATGTCGCCCCACTGCCATGCGTCACCGAGAGGATGTCTGTCGAAAATCGATTCGTCGTAATAAATCCTGCCCGCTACGGCACGGATGCCCAAGCCTTTGATAGCGCGCGTCCACTCGGCAAACAGCGAGTCAGGCATAGTCTGTTTGTAACGGTACGAACCCAACACGGGGTCGCCACCGCCGATGATGTAGAGATCGCCATGCAAGGTGCCACCCTCATCGAGGTTGCCAGAGTAGGCTATAGTGGTTTTGAAGCGGAAATCATGACCCAGTTTGTCAAAACCGACAGCGGTGGTGAAAAGCTTATTGAGCGAAGCCGGAACAACCGAGCGCTGCGAATTGAAAGAGTAGACCTCCTTGTTGTTGTCGATGCTGTAAACGCTGACAGCCAGCGTTGAATGTTTCAGCGATTCCTCACGCGACAGGTCTTTCACAGCTTTGTCGAGTGCATCAGTGTTCTGACCAACTGCGTTAAATGCCAATGAGAAAAAAACGAATGATAATATTATAGGTTTATATTTCATTATATATAGGATTGGAGGGGTTTTGTATCATTATTAGTGCGGTTTGGCGATGGACTTATTGATTGAGTCAATATAGTCGAGTATATGGTCGCGGCCGAAACCTGTCACTGACGAGGTGGAAAACATCACCGGCAGCTCTTCCCATTGTTCGGCGAGGGCATTCTTAAAGGTGGAGATGTTACGCATAGTCTCGCGTTGGTTTTGTTTGTCGATTTTAGTGAACACGATAGAAAGAGGCACGCCGTTCTGTCCTAGGAAAGAGAGGAACTCGAGGTCGATATTCTGCGGCGGGATTCGGGAATCGATAAGGACGAAAGTATTCACCAACTCTTCGCGGTGCAGGAAATAGTCGTATACCATCTTTTGCCAAGCGGTGCGCGATGATTTGGATGTACGTGCAAAGCCATAGCCAGGCAAGTCGACGAGGTACCACTGGTTGTTGACGATGAAATGGTTTATAAGCTGAGTCTTGCCCGGGCGGACACTTGTCTTTGCCAATGATTTGTTGCGTGTCAGCATATTGATAAGAGACGATTTGCCGACGTTAGAGCGGCCAATGAAGGCATACTCAGGCAATCCGTTGGATGGACATTTCCTGTAGTCAGAGTTGCTTATGACGAAGGTGGCAGACTTGATTTCCATTTGTCAGAGAGAGTTATTTGTCTTTACTTTTGCGTCCACGGTTCTTCCAGAAATTATCGAGCATCTCGCGACGGTGTTCGCGGCGTTGCTCTCTACGTTGCCTACGGCGTTGCTGACGCATCTGTCTGCGTTCCTCGGGAGTATCGGTAGCCACGGAACGGGTACGTGCACGTTTGGCATCTTTCAGCAAACGGAGTTCCATGTTCTCGTCATCGTCGCTGCGTTTGCGCCACCAAGGAAGGTTCTTGATGTTGATTTTGAAAAGTCTGGGACGGTCGAACTCGGTGTTGCGGACATTATACGTCATGAAGTGGCGTTCCCTCTTCTCAGGGAATATATCGCGGAAGGTAAGCAGGATGCCTGTTTCGTCCGTTTCACCGAAGGCGTGGTTGTAGGCTGTGCCGAACGAGCGCATAGTGGACGACAGGTTCATATAGGCGTTAACCAACGGTGGCACCGACGAGCCGAGAGCACGCACAGAGCGAACAAGTATTTGATAATCCTCCTTGTAGTTATGGCCGTTAAAGAGCTTATGCAGTTCGTTGAAGTCCGTTTCGATTGTGAGAGGTTCTAGAGGCCAAACCAACCCGTCGCAGTCGTGGAAATGTTTCTGGTAGAAGTAAAGAATCAAATCCTTAGCCTTGCGGTTCATGTGCGGATACATGGTAATCTTGCCGAAGAAATAGCGTGTCTCCGGCACCTCGACAGCAATGGTGGCAAGACCGTCCCAAAGATTGTCAAGCGAATAGATACCCTTGTGCATGTCGTTGCCCGGCTGGAAGGCAGGCTGCACAAACGAGCGGCCCAGTTCTATGGTATAAGGCAGATAGTTCTCAATGAATTCATCGGTATAATGGAATAGCTCCGCCGTAGGAGTACTTATGGCACCATCGACAGAGCGGTACATGTTGCTACCGTGTATGAAACGGTAACCGCCCACAATTTCTTCGTCTTCAGGGCTCCACACAAACAGTTGTTTGAAGCAGTAAGGCTCGGGCAGAGTGTCGAACTCGTCGATATCAATCTCTTTGCCGGTTCCGCCGCCTTCGGTGGCGAACGACAGCTCGCGCAGACGTCCTATCTCGCGCATGATATTTGGCGACAGATGAGCTGTTGTGACGTATATTTCCTTGCCGCCGCGACTGGTATGGCGCAGGAAGTTCTTGTTCGACAATTCAGCCTTTATCAAGTCGCGCGATACAGGCGGGATGATGTAACTAAGGTCTTTTTCCATTATTATACTATTAAAGAATCAGAACTCTGCATCGGGATCCGATTCAAGTTTATATACATAATCGTGCAAGCGTTGGGCCCATTCGGCGGCGGTGCACTTATCGGTGAAAGTCTGCCAAGGTATTGGCTTTCCGACAACCATACGGAATGTCTTGCCGCGCTGAGCGAACATTTCGCCCGGCAGCAAGGCCATTTCGAAGTTGAATTTTATTCCCAAGCGTTTGCGCCAATTGGCGATGGTATAAAAGCGGCGACGGTTGCGTGCGCCAATGAACACCGGCACCAAGTCGCGATGGTGCTGCACAGCCTTTTTCACCACGGTAGGTTTCCATTCAAGGTCGGTGATTTTGCCTTTTATGCGCCGTGAGCAAAGACCTGCCGGAAAATACAGCAGCGCGTTCTCCCCTGCAAAAGCGGCATTGAGTCCCGCCGCAGTGTTGCGGTTGCCATGCACCTTGTCAATAGGCACAAAGACAGGACGAAGTCCAGGCAGATACATAAGAAAGTCGTTGACAGGAAACAGGATATCCGCCCTGTGCTGACCCACGGCGCCGATGAGAGCCATTCCGTCGGGTCCGCCGAGAGGATGGTTGCCGATGATTATCGGGGATCCCTGTTCGGGTATGCGCTCGGCATGTTCAAGTTGTACGGAAATGTCGAGGTCGTCCATGATTGCACGGGCGAAGTCGACACCCTTCTTGTCGCGGTTTTTATATACCTCGGCGTTGATTTCCTTAACATGCAGCAGGCGGTTCAGAAACCGCAGCACAAATTTGGATGTATGGACACCCTTGGCGGCGAGAATTTTCTCAAGGTCGATGAAATTCTCAGTAATTACTGGTTCTGAATATGTTTCTGTTTGCGGCATATTATCAATTCAAAAGGTATTGAGAATGCAAATATACTAAAAAAAATCCAAACGGACACACTGGGATTGGAACGCACAAGAAATCAGAAGATTTAGAAATCGCTTATAAACAAAAAAAAGGCGGAAGCCATACATGGCTCCCGCCCTATTCATTCAATTATTAACTCCAACTATAATTCGATGCGAACTATCCAAGTAATTATTCAATGGTGATTGTCTGTGCGAGCTGTTTCTGCTCTTCGGTGGTGAACTTAGGCAGCACCACGGTAAGTATGCCGTTCTCAACCTTAGCACCGATTTTGTCCTTCTTCACATTCTCGGGCAGGGTCAGCATCTGTTTGAACTGCATGGTGCTGAACTCGCGGCGCAGGAAATGGCGTTTCTCGTCGTTTTCCTTCTTTTCCTCTTTCTGCTGCATTTCGATGACCAAGTTGTTGTCGGCATCGACGCTCATCGAGAGGTCCTCTTTCTTGAGGCCGGGGATGCAGAGTTCAAGACGATAATCTTTTTCCGATTCGCTCACGTTCATTTTTGGTGTTGAAGCGTGGCTGTCGGTGCTGCACATGTCGTTCCAACGGTTCCAGTCAAGAAGTTCGTTGAACATTGTGCTCATCAAATCATTGTTTCTTCTTGCTACTAACATGGTTTTAATCTCCTATATTTTAATTTGTTAAACAATCATTTTGTTTTGCGGCTGCCTGTTTTCGCAGGTTCTTCGGATTCCCTTTCGGGCCTCTTTGTCAACCGCTGACAACCACATTACGAACAAAAACCATGCCGACTATATTTTCCTGACAAAATTTCCGATTTGGTGCTATTTTTGCAATTTTTCGCATGACATTTTGACACAGGCGACCACTTTTAATTTATTTTATATCTTTGTATTTGAAGTAGTAAATACCCAAACAACAAACCTAACTGGAAGACAACAAGTTATTAAACAATAATATCATAACGATGAAGAAGATTTTTCTAATAGTCACGATTACAACAATGTTGGCGATGGTTGGAGCCTGCGGCAACAAGAAAACCGACAAGGCCGACTCGACGACACAGACCGAGCAAACGACGCAAAACACAAGAATGCATTACAATGACCTGGGCAACACAGGATTGAAAGTCAGCGAAATCAGCATAGGCTGCGGTGCCTTTGAAGAGATGGACACAACACAGTCCCGGGCATTTATGGATATTGTGCTTGACAGCGGCATGAACTACATAGACCTTTATGACGCCAACCCGAAGGTGAGGGGCAACATAGGCTACGCGCTGCAGGGCCGCCGCGACCGCATGATAATACAAGGTCACATCGGTTCGTACTGGGATGAGGAAAAACAGCAGTACAAACGCACCCGCGACCTCGAGGAGACACGCAAAGGATTTGAGGAGATGCTGCGTCTGCTTGGGACCGACCACATCGAAGTCGGCATGATTCACATCGTCGACAAAGTTGAGGAATGGGAAGAGATAGCCAACAGCCCGTTCATGGACTATGTCAAACAGCTCAAGGCCGAAGGCAAAATCAAGCATATCGGCGTGAGCAGCCACAACGTCAACGCCGCACTGGCAGCCATCAAGAGCGGCGACATCGAGGTGCTGATGTTCAGCCTGAACCCGTTGTTCGACCGCATGGCTCCCGATGCCTCGCCATGGGACAAGAAAAGCTATGACAAGCTGTCTGCCGGCATCGACCCGAAACGAGTGGAGCTATACAACTACTGCACAAAGAACAAGATAGCCATAACCGTGATGAAGGTGTTTGGCGGAGGCGGCAAGCTGCTCAACGACGACTCCCCCCTACACGTCAAACTGACACCGAGCCAGTGTATACAATACTGCCTTGACAACCCCTGCGTGGCGACAGCCATCTGTGGAGCACAGACCATCGACGAGCTGATGTCCGACCTTCACTACCTGCAGGCAACGGCAGAGGAGAAAGACTACAACTCAGCAATTGCCGCAAACGACAAGCAGAGCCCGAAACAGGCGTCAGCACAGGCATCGGGATGCACCTATTGCGGACACTGTTCCCCCTGCCCTGTCGGCATCGACATTGCAAAAGTCAACGAGCTGCTCGACAAGGCTGCTAAATCAGATAAAGACAAAGCCGTCGCGAAAGCAGAATACGACAAGCTGGAGCACCATGCAAGCGAGTGTATCGGCTGTGGAGCCTGCGAAGATCGTTGTCCGTTCGACGTGCCTGTGCGCAAAAAAATGCAACAGGCAGTAAAGACGTTTGGAAAGTAGAAAAATCTGATTGTCTGCATCTTAAACAGATAGTCGAATCTTTTTCCACAAAACAAGGTCGATTTCGTAAAAAAAAGAGTCCGATTAATCTGTCGGAGAGGCTACTGCAAGAAAAAATCAGACAAAAATTTACAATCGTAAAATTATTATTACCAATAATTTACAAGATAAATAATAAAAAAAATCAAAAAATAGATTGCAGTATTAAAAAATAGTAGTACTTTTGCAACTCCAAAAACGAAAAGAAAATGGCAAAGAAGAATAAAGACGCAAGAGTTCAAGTTATACTGGAATGCACAGAGCAGAAGACCAGTGGCGTGCCGGGCATGTCGCGTTATGTTACGACCAAGAACAAAAAGAACACCCCGGAACGTCTGGAGTTGAAGAAATACAACCCCTTCCTGAAGAAAGTTACCGTACACAAAGAAATCAAATAACATAATATAGGAGAGAAAAGATATGGCAAAGAAAGTTGTTGCAACGTTAAAGACTTCCACCGGTAAAAGTTTCGCAAAAGTCATCCGCATGGTACGCTCTCCCAAGACCAACGCTTATGTCTTCCAGGAGGAAATTGTAGCCTCGGACAACGTTCAGGAATATTTGAAGAAAAAGTAAAAAGTATTTTTTTCATACGCTTTTGTTTTCCTCGCTGAAAAGCGAGGTTTTTTTTTGTCAAAAAGTCACACTTCACTATTGAATTATCACTTTTTTACTAAAATTAACACTTAATCTGGAAAAAATCAGTATCTTTGCAAATTCATTTATATTGATTGACAACAATGGGACTGTTCTCAATTTTCAGCAAGGAAAAGAAAGAGACCCTCAACAAGGGCCTTGACAAAACAAAGCAGAGTTTCTTCTCAAAAATCTCAAAATCAATACTTGGTAAATCTACAGTAGATGAAGAAGTATTGGACAATCTGGAGGAAACACTCATATCGTCGGATGTGGGAGTTGAGACCACACTGAAGATTATCGGCAACATCGAGGAGCGTGTAAAACGCGACAAATACATCGGCGTATCAGAACTTAACAACATATTGAAAGCCGAGATTGCCGAATTGCTGAACCAGCACCATGATGATGAATTTGAGGATTTTTCGTCCACACTGCCCAAGAAGCCATACGTCATCCTTGTGGTTGGAGTGAATGGCGTTGGCAAGACCACCACCATAGGCAAGCTTGCCTACCAGTTCAAACAGGCTGGCAAGAGTGTGATGCTCGGTGCGAGCGACACTTTCCGTGCCGCTGCCGTTGACCAGCTGACCATCTGGTCGGAACGCGTTGGCGTTCCTATCGTTTCGCAGGGCATGAATGCCGACCCCGCATCGGTAGCCTACGATACACTTCAGTCGGCTCTGGCCAAGGAGACCGATGTGGTACTGATAGACACTGCAGGCCGTCTTCACAACAAGGTGGGATTGATGAACGAGCTGTCGAAGATCAAGAAAGTGATGCAGAAGCTGATACCCGACGCACCACACGAGGTGTTGCTTGTTCTTGATGCCTCGACAGGCCAGAACGCCATTGAGCAGGCGCGACAGTTCACCGCAGCCACAGAGGTCAATGCGCTGGCACTCACCAAGCTGGATGGCACGGCAAAAGGTGGAGTGATCATCGGAATCAGCGACCAATTCAAAATCCCGGTACGCTACATAGGCCTTGGTGAACAGATGACCGACCTTCAAGTATTCAATGCAGAAGAGTTTGTCGACTCGTTATTCAACCAATAATGGCCGATTAATCAATGAACATCAACATCATAACACTCGGCTGTTCGAAGAACATCGCTGACTCGGAGCATGTGGCCGGACACTTGCGGAAGGCCGGTTTCAAGGTTTATTTCGACCGCAGCAGAAACGACTGCGACATAGTGATTGTCAACACATGCGGCTTTATAGGCGATGCCAAGGAAGAGTCGGTCAACACCCTTCTTGAACAGATAGGCATCAAGGAACGCGGCCGTAAGAAACGCAAAATCATAGCCATAGGCTGTCTGATTGAACGTTACCGCGACGAGTTGAAAGCCGAGTTGCCCGAAATCGACGCATTCTATGGAGTACACCAATGGGGCGAGGTAGTGCGTTCGCTCGAGGCCGAGTTCCACGACAAGCTGGAAGCCGAGCGTATGCAAAGCACACCGAAGCACTATGCTTTTCTAAAGATTGCCGAGGGGTGCAACCGAAGTTGTTCCTACTGCGCTATTCCAATGATTAGAGGCAGGCATGTGTCCCGCCCCCTGGACGAGATTGTCGACGAAGCCCGCGACATGGTTGCCAACGGCGTGAAGGAACTGATTGTCATTGCACAAGACACAACATACTATGGACTTGACCTGTATAGCAAACGCATGTTAGGCCCACTGCTGGAACGATTGGCCAATGAGAGCGGAGCCGAATGGATAAGACTGCACTACACCTACCCCACCTCGTTCCCCGAAGATGCCATCGACGCCATTGCACGGCACGACAACATCTGCAAATACATAGACATACCGCTGCAGCATATCAACAGCCGCTTACTTGAATCGATGCAGCGCGGCATAGACAGAGAGGGCACACTCGAACTGCTGAGAAAATTCAGGGAGAGAATACCCGATGTTGCAGTGCGGACAACGCTGATTGTCGGCTATCCCGGCGAGACAGAGAAGGAGTTTGACGAGCTGAAAGAGTTTGTCCGCGAGTCGCGATTCAACCGACTTGGAGTCTTCGCCTACTCACCCGAGGAGGGGACAGCAGCCTACGCGCTCGGAGACCCTGTCAGCGAAGAAGAAAAGCAACGCCGTGTCGATGAGTTGATGTCGATACAGGAAGAAATTTCACTACAGGACAACGCGAAAAAGGAAGGCAAGATCTTCAAGGTTCTGATTGACCGCAAGGAAGGCGACTTCTATGTAGGCCGCACAGAGCACGATTCGCCCGATGTCGACGACGAAGTGCTGGTCGCCCCGCATCCGTCGCTGCATGTCGGCGAATTTGTCCGAGTAGAGATAGACGAGGCGATGGAGCACGACCTGACAGGGCATGTAGCACTCTGATTTACAAAAATCTCCAATCACTATTTCTTAGAACAAAAAAAATATTTTTCATTTTTCTTAATGTCAGTGTAAATTTTTCTTGGAAAATGTTACACATATAGCGTGTAAACAACAAGATTTATTAACCAAAACATTAAGAAACTTATGAAAAAAGCAATGATTATCGCATCCCTGGCGTTGGTCTTCCTTGCTGTTGGATGCAACAAAGCCAAAGATTGCAAATGCACCATCACGCAAGAGTGGCAGAACATTGGAGAACCCATGGTCACCACCACCAACCAACACATCGACAAAGGCGATTGTTCCGACTTGAATGTAACTCAAACCATGAACGGCGGTGGAGACACCTATGTGCAGACCATCGAATGCGTCGAGATTATATAGCAGTTGCATACATTTCCGACAAAAAAAAGCGAGGCAGTGCCTCGCTTTTATAATGTTTTGACAATTACGGTTTGTTATTTGTCGTCTGCTGAGGAGCGGACTGCGCGGACGGATTGTCCAGCCCAGCGTTGGCTGCGAGTCATGGTCTGCATGTCGCCGCCGATCTGTGTCGCCGTGAAGCCAAGCTGCCAAGCATAGTCCGGTCCGTCAGCACCGAGTGTCGCGGACCAGTAGTGACCAGTCTGGTATATATCATTTACATTGGTGGTCTTATAACCGGCGGCGGGCAGGAAGATGCTGTTGCCGTTAGATGCAGTGAACTTCCAGCCGCTGATACCTTCCTCAGTGAGCCACACGTGGGTAGTGTTGTTCACCAGCTCCTCCCACTCGGTCTTGGTGGGGATACGTGCGTTACCGAAAGGATTGCCGTAGGCAGCATCGTCGCTGATCTCGAGGGTGGTCAGGTTGTCGGTATAGCCGTTGAGTCCGTAATTGGGGTCGTAGCAATACTTTGTCAACTGGTGGGAGCCGTGTCCGTAGAGGTAGTTGTCCCACGAGTAGGTGCTCTTGGTTTGTGTCTCACCCCAAGCATAGTAGCCACCGAACTCGAGGGGGCTGCTGGCGCCAATGTTCATCACAGCCCATATGGTGCCGCTCGGCAGTCCAAGGTCGACCCAATAGACGGAGGGATCGAGGCTGTTTATGGTCGACATAACGGTAATACTGCTGACGATGGGTTCACTTTCGGGCGTGAGCCTGAGCCATGCAGCAACCATATAGTCCTTGCCCGACTCGAGACCAGAGAGGAGCAACGTGAAGGTGCCATCCTGATCACGATTGTAGCAGGGGACAGCGTTATGATCTACTGACGGAGGGGCGTCGCATGAGATGATGAAACCGAAGGTGTAGTCGGGGAACTGGGACAGGTAGGTGTCGAGGTCGCCCGTGATTTGGGATCTCATTTTGAGCGAGGTTATTGTGTTTTCTAACATTATAGGTGCGCTGACACCAAGGTTGCCGGGGTCGGGGTCGTCGGGGTCACCAGGGTTGTCGCCGCCAATCCTGATCATATGGAAAACGATGTCGCCAGTGATGTCGTTTTCACCAATCTGAATGCGGTTGCCATGGAAGGAACACTCGGTAGCGGTAATGTTGTCGATGACAAAAGTGAACTGGTTGTTGTCGGTGGTCACGCTGATGTTGCTGCCGCTGATGGCCCATGTGAATTCGTTGTGCTCGTCAATGCCGCCGCCGTTCATCAGACCGCTGCAGTTCTCGTAGAAGGAGAGCTGCATATCCGGTGGCGTCATATTCTGCCCGTTGACAGTCATCTGGTCCACCCTCCAAGCGCCGAGGATTAGGGTGCTATAGTCGCTGTTGTCGCCACCACCAGGGTTGTCGTTCTGGTTGTCCAATTCGTCGCAGGCTGCAAAAGTCACAAGCAGCATCGCGGCACAGAGAAGTCTCATGAAATTTTTCATAATGAAGGATTTTTGAGTTATATAATAACAACGGCAGTACAATCTATTTATTATGCAAATAAGAACAATAAATATGCCACTCATGTTTCGCGAACAATCATAGACCACATTGTGGCGTGTCTTCGACACGCAGGGATAGAGAGGGAGGCAGTAACACCACACTGCGCCTTGCTTAGTGTGGTGATATTGAGATTAAGCCTCTTCGAGGCATTGATAACGGAGAGGAGTCTGATAGATGCCTTATGAAAAAAGGCACGAAAAAAAATATTTTTTTTCTCAGTTTAGAAAAAAGTCGTATCTTTGCAAACTCATTAGGAGTGTGCAAATGGAACGAAACATTGACACAACAGTACAGTTCAGTGGCTTAAAATCAGGTGTTTATCACTATGATTACACATTGGACGACAGTTTTTTTTCAGAGTATAAAAATGAAAAAATACTGGGTTGTAAGGTTGTTTTTAATGTAAAATTGGAGAAAAAAGAGAGGTTGATGCTGTTTCATTTTACATTCTCCGGAGAGGTGCGGACGACGTGTGACAGATGTCTTGGAGAGATGGAGTTGCCTGTTAGCGGAGAGGAGACCTTGTGTGTGAAGTTCAGCGATACAGAGCACAGTGACGACGAGGATGTGGTGATTCTGCCCGAGAAGGAGTACAAGATAGATCTGGCACAATGGATGTATGAATATGTTGCAGTGGCCTTGCCGATGCAGTGCATCCATCCAGACAACGCCGACGGCACACCCGGCTGCGACCCCGAGATGATGAAGTATCTGACCGAGGAGACAGACGGAAACGAGCAAAGCAGCGAAGAGGAGACAGACCCTCGCTGGAATGCTCTTAAAGAGTTGAAAAATAAATAAAACAATAAAAATTAATAATTATGCCACACCCAAAACACAGGTTCTCACAGACGAGAACGAGAAAAAGAAGAACGCATGACAGCCTTGAGACTCCTCAGCTGACCACATGCAGCAACTGTGGTGCCCAGATCATGATGCATCACGTATGTCCCGAATGCGGATATTACAGAGGCAAACTCGCCATCGAAAAGAATGTCGAGGCATAGGCAGAGCCAGTTGCACAACGAAGAAGAGCCACCCGATTGGGTGGCTCTTCTTCGTTTTTGCATACAATAACCGATCATCTATTACGTTATATATATTATGAGAAAGACAGTCATCATTTTTGCCGCCGCAATACTATGCGGCATAGCCGGCTCCACGTCAGCATACGGACAGGAAAGTCAACGTCAGAGACTGGTAAAACATTTATACACTCTTGCCGCCGACAGCCTTCAGGGGCGCAAGGCCGGTACAGACGACGGCCGTCGTGCCGCCGAATATATCAAACGCCAATGGCAGCAGATGGACATGATGCTCAAGCCCCTATGGGGTGACGACTACTCAATGCCGTTCGAGCAACAGACACCCCTGAGCAGCCAAAGCAATTTCTGCAACCTTGTGGCCGTAATCGAAGGTAACGACCCCGCGCTGAAGGACGAGTACATCGTCGTCGGCGCACATTACGACCATGTCGGAGTAAAAGACGGCAAGATATACAATGGCGCCGACGACAACGCCTCAGGTTCCGCCTGCGTCATCGAGGTTGCCCGCCAGCTGCTTGCACATCAGAAAGAATTGAAACGCAGTGTTATAATCTGCGCATTCGACGCCGAGGAGTTGGGGTTGTTTGGCTCGAAGGCATTGGTCAAAGTGCTGAAGAGCCGCAATATGATTGACAAAGTAAAGCTTATGCTGAGTGTGGACATGGTCGGATGGTATCAGACCAACGGCAGCCTTGTGCTTCAGGGGTCCGGCACTGTCAAAGAATCGAAATCGATGTTTGCACCTGAAAAGCTGGGTGTAGACATAAACGTGAAATTCAAGCCGTTCGAGAATTCGCTTTTTACAGCCACCGACACCGAGCCCTTCGCCGAAGCCGGTGTTCCCACGCTTGCCGTCACCACAGGCCTGAAGTCGCCCTACCACAAGCCTGAAGACGATGCCGACCTAATCGACTACGAAGGACTCGACCGTATCACCGACTATATTACATCACTGACAATCAGCGCATCGCGGTACAACGGTGAACCATCTTCGGGCCGTCTCGCCGCCAAGCACCGTTCCAAGACTTTAGATATAGGATTTGCTTTAGGTTACAACACCTGTGGCCTGAAATATCCAGATGCCACCTTCTATGGCAAAGAATACCACGGTTTTCAAGGAGGCTTGATGTTTCAATACAAACTAAACAATTTTTTCTCTCTCCGCGCAAAAGCGATGTATGACTACTCGCACTGTCCACTGCCGGCTGCCGACGACGCATTCGGCAAAGGCTTCGGCATGGAGCAACATTCCATTATGGTTCCACTGATGCTTCATATGGGAATCAACATAATGGGAAGCGGCATATACATTGGTTTCGGCGGCTACTACGGACGAGAACTCAAAGGCCGTTTCTATGGTGATGTGCCAGCCACCAACCCTGCCTACGACAGCAACCCCAACCAAGCCGGCTGGGCTGTCGACTTCGGCCTACGCTTAGGCGGACACTGGCAGTTGGACGGCACCTGGTACAAACAGTTCACCAACCTTTTCGACACCTCGGCAGGACTGCCCAAGGCACGCAAAAACACCTATGCCTTGACGCTCGGATATTTCTTTTAATACAAAACAATACGATTGTTTTGTTAAAAATCAGGTAATTTTAAATAAATTATGTATATTTGCACTTTACAACAAAAGAGAATATAACATATAAAAAACTGATAATGAGACCTAATTTTTCAAATGTAGATTTCAAAGCCCAAGGCGAAAAGAAAGAAAGCTTCGAGCAATGGGAAAAAGAGAACCATATTGAGAAAAACTGGACGACTCCCGAACAGATTGACGTGAAGCCGGCATACGGCAAGAAGGACCTTGAGGGGATGGAGCACCTGAACTATGCGGCAGGTATTGCACCTTTCCTGCGTGGACCATACAGCACGATGTACGTGATGCGGCCCTGGACGGTGCGCCAGTATGCGGGATTCTCGACCGCTGAGGAGAGTAACGCATTCTATCGCCGCAACATTGCCGCAGGCCAAAAGGGCTTGTCGGTGGCATTCGACCTGGCGACCCACCGTGGATACGACTCCGATCACGAACGTGTGGTAGGCGATGTCGGCAAGGCCGGTGTTGCCGTGGACAGCATATTGGACATGAAGATTCTGTTCGACCAGATTCCGCTCGACAAGATGAGTGTCAGTATGACAATGAACGGCGCCGTGCTGCCAGTCCTTGCCTTCTACATCATTGCCGCCGAGGAACAAGGCGTAAAGCAGGAGCAATTGCAGGGCACCATCCAGAACGACATCCTTAAGGAGTTCATGGTGCGCAACACCTATATCTACCCTCCCCTGCCGTCGATGAAAATCATTGCCGACATCTTTGAGTACACCTCGAAGAACATGCCCAAGTTCAACAGCATCTCCATTTCGGGCTACCACATGCAGGAAGCCGGAGCCACTGCCGACATTGAGCTGGCATACACCTTGGCTGACGGTTTGGAGTATCTGCGCGCCGGTATCAATGCAGGAATGAGCATTGACGACTTTGCACCGCGTCTGAGCTTCTTCTGGGGCGTTGGTATGAACCACTTCATGGAGATTGCCAAGATGCGTGCCGCACGTATGCTGTGGGCAAAGATTGTCAAACAATTCAATCCGCAGAATCCCAAATCACTGGCTCTGCGTACACACTGCCAGACCTCTGGATGGTCGCTCACCGAACAAGACCCGTTCAACAATGTGGCACGTACATGTATCGAGGCCATGGGTGCTGCTCTGGGACACACCCAGTCGCTCCACACCAACGCACTTGACGAGGCCATTGCACTGCCGACCGACTTCAGCGCACGTATTGCCCGCAACACACAGCTTTACATACAGGAAGAGACCAACGTATGCCGCGTTGTCGACCCATGGGCAGGCAGCTACTATGTAGAGACCCTGACCCACGAGCTGGCACACCGTGCATGGGCACACATACAAGAGGTCGAGAAACTTGGCGGTATGGCCAAGGCCATCGAGAGCGGTATTCCGAAGATGCGTATCGAGGAGGCTTCGGCACGCAAGCAGAGCCGTATCGACTCGAATGTCGACACCATCGTCGGTATCAACAAATACCGTCTTGACCATGAAGATCCCATCGACACTTTGGAGGTTGACAACACCGCCGTGCGCGAGGCACAGCTGAAGCGCCTTGCCAAATTGCGTGCCGAGCGTAACAACGAAGAGGTGCAGGCCGCCCTCGACGCACTGACGAAATGCGCCGAAAGCGGTAAGGGCAACCTGCTTGAGCTGAGCATCGACGCTGCCCGCAAGCGCGCATCGCTGGGCGAGATTTCGTATGCCCTTGAGAAAGTCTATGGCCGTTACAAAGCAAAAATCAATCTGATAAGCAACGTGTACAGTACTCAAACCAAAGACAGCGACCTCTTCAAGAAAGCACAGTCGCTGACAGACGAGTTTGCGAAACTCGAAGGCCGCCGTCCGCGTATCATGGTGGCCAAGATGGGCCAGGACGGCCACGACCGCGGAGCCAAAGTTGTAGCCACCGGCTATGCAGACCTCGGATTTGACGTGGATATGGGACCGCTGTTCCAGACTCCCGCCGAAGCCGCCAAACAGGCCGTTGAAAACGACGTACACATCCTCGGTGTAAGTTCGCTGGCAGCAGGCCACAAGACCCTTGTACCGCAGGTTATCGAAGAACTGAAGAAGCTCGGCCGCGAGGATATCATGGTCGTCGTGGGAGGTGTCATCCCCCCGCAGGACTACGACTTCCTGTTCAAGGCCGGCGCAGCAGCCATCTTCGGACCCGGAACAGTCATCAGCGTCAGCGCCATCAAGATGATGGAGCTGTTGCTTGCAGCACGCAAGTAAAATATTGAGACTTCATAAAAGAATAGGCTCCACCGAATGTGGAGCCTATTCTTTTTTTAGCGCTGCTCGGCGTGGAGTTTGGATTTCTTCTTGTGCTTGTTCCAGAAACCGTAGACTTCACTGACGTTGCCGGCGGTGGTGAATGCACTGATTTCGTTCTTATTGATATAATTCATAAGCTTTGCAAACTCATCTTTTGAAAGGAGAGTCTCAAGTTCGATGGATTTCTCGTTGGTGTAGCCACCGATGACCTCATAGAGAGTGCAACCACGCTGGAGTTCATCGACAATATAGCGACGAAGACGGTCATAGTCCTTCGAAACGATACACACACGCTTCTTGTTGTTGAGGGATGCAGTGAAATAATCGACCACAAGACCATTTATCCATGTACCTATGAGACCGATGACAACCATACGGAAATCGTTGATGAAGAAAGCAGTACAGCATATAACGGCACCAGCGATACTGACCGATGTACCGATATCGAAGTGCAAGTATTTGTTCACAATCTTGGCGAGGATGTCGAGACCACCTGTCGAGGCGTTAATACTGAACATCAAAGCCTGTGACGCGCTGAGCAGCAGCACAAAGCAGCAGAGGTCGAGCCATGGATCGCCCATGACCGAAGGTGCACCAGTGACGAGGTTAGGATGGGCAATGTTTTCCCAAGGCAGAATAGCGGCACAGACATCGGTAAGAGGACCAAGAATCATAGCGGTGTAGACTGTCTTGGCGCCAAACTCATGGCCGATGAGAAGCCATGCGAGAACCAGCAAGATTGCATTGATTATCATAATAATAACCGACAAGCCAATATGAATGCCCACCGAATCGAAGATATTAGTCAGCACAATGGACAGACCACTGATGGTTCCAATGATTAGTTTGCTAGGCACAAGGAAGTAATAGACAGCACAGGCGGTGATGAACATGCCAAGAGTCATAATGACAAGTTCAATCCAAAACTTTTTTGTAGATAGAATATTTAGAATTTTTGCCATAACTATTTTAGTCTTAATTTATTAGTTTAATAAATCCTGTTCAAACAAGACTGCAAAAGTACACAATTCAACCACCTCGACCAAACAAAAACAGAAAATTATTTCACACTGCCGTCAAGGTAGCGAAAAAGCAGGAAAACTAAAGGTCAGGAGTGAGGTGGGCGGTCTTTGATTTGCTGGATGACCTTGGTGGGATCAGACTTGTTGACCGAGTCGTTGGTGGCACCTGGGATGGTAGCGATAACCATATACAGGGCGAAGCCGACGAGGATGACACCGATGCACTTGTTGAAGATGCTGAGGAAACGGAATGTTATGACGCGGCGCAGAAGCGAGGCGAGCTTGCATTTCAGCACGTCGAGGCCCAGCGTGGCGACAAGCACGCCACCAAAGAACAGGAACCGGTCGGAGACATCATAGTCGTCGCCGCAGATGACCATAGCGACGATGGCGGTCCAGTAGAGCCAGATAGCGGGGTTCATGAAGTTAAGCATCAAACCCCGGAAATAGATGCTGAGGCGCGATGGGATCTGGACATTCTGGAGGGCTATGCGGTCGGTAGAGTTAATCTCGGCCGAATGGCGAGTTTTGACGAACATGGTATAGATGCCAAAGCCTGCGATGACGGCCGCTCCTATATAGATAATCCAACGGTTGCTGAGCATAAGCATCATCTCGTCGATGGAGATGCGCGAAGTCAACAGAAGGAGAATGGATACTACAAGAATATCGCTGGTGCTGACACCGTAGGCGAACGAGACAGCATTACGGAAGCCGTAATGGATGCTTGCCTGCAGCTGCGAGAAGAACGCCGGTCCGAAGCTGAAACAGAGCGACAGGGCGATACCGCCTAATATGCCTAATAAAAATACACCCATGCGTTTATAGATATAGATAACGATGCAGAAGTATTGTTATTGCTTTGTCGGTGCGATTTTTTTATTTTCTATCACACTGGCTATTCCCTGATTCGCTCAAGTTTTGTATTTTTGCAACAGAAAGCGACATACATGGAAAGCGAGAACAAACTGAACGAAAGCGAGATAGTAAGCGAAGAGGTACTTGAAGGGCTTGGAATCAGCAAGCCTGTGTATGAGGAGATACTTACTATCATAGGCCGTCTGCCGTCGGTGGACGAGCTGAGCACGTTGCTTGCCATGTGGCAATCGCAGGGGCAGCGCCAGGGGCTTCTGACCTGGCTCAAGGGCCAGCCTCACAGCACAGAGCGTCACGACTACCTTGACAGCGATGCCGAGCCGTTGGGCAAAGAGGTGCGCGAGCCGAGAGTAAAGGACTGCATAGCCATAGCTAAATCGTTGCACGCCACGGAGATGAACGACAGCATAGAGATTGGAGACCGCGAGGTTTTCAAGCATCGCGGCGACGCGATATACATGGTCGGTGACGTGTCGGGACTGTTTGTCAATTCCGAATACGGCAGGCGCTATCTGCACCTGGTTGAGAATGCAGTGCGGCCTGAGGACGACACAGAGGCCTGCGAGTATCTGGAACTTATTTTGGGTGCGTTGATTGACAATGAATCAATATTCAGCATTTGCCGAGTAGGTCGCGGGGGACTGTTCGGAACGCTGGTGCGCTGTGCAGCGCCGTCGAGGCTGGGTTTCGACATATTGACATGCCGCGAGGTGAGGCTGGATGCATTCCTTTTCGGCGAAGAGGGTGTGCGTTTTCTGGTGACGATGGACGAGCCGAAGGAGGATTTCTTCCTGCAGAAGCTCACCGAGGCGCGAGTGAACTGCTGTTTCCTTGGGCGAGCCACCAAGGGGCGTGTGCTTGTCGACGACATGGACTTTGGCCCAATAGCGGCCTATACAAAAAACTAACGGCTGCCTCTTCAGGCAGCCGTAGTTTCGCGTGCAAATATCTTTTTCGGACTGACGCTACAATTACTTGATGCGTTTTTCCTTGATACGAGCTTTCTTACCGGTAAGATCGCGGAGATAGAATATTCTAGCTCTGCGGACAGCGCCACGCTTGTTAACATCGATTTGCTCGATGAAAGGTGAAGCGATGGGGAATATACGTTCGACACCGACGCCGTTGGTGATCTTGCGGACAGTAAAGGTTTCAGTAGAACCACTTCCGGAACGCTGAAGAACGACACCCTGGAAATTCTGGATACGCTCTTTGTTGCCTTCCTTGATTTTATAATGGACAGTGATGGTGTCTCCGGCCTTGAATTCGGGGAACGCTTTGCGTTCGACCAAATCTTCTACGTATTGCATTATTTCAGTTTTTCCCATGACATAAAAAGTTTTACAGGTTCAACATTATTTTTTTACCATCTTGACAACAGCGGTGAAGGCCTCCGGGTTGTTCATAGCCAGGTCGGCCAGGACCTTGCGGTTGAGTTCGATGTTGTTTTTATGCAATTCGCCCATAAATACGGAATACGAGATACCGTTGATGCGGCAACCGGCGTTGATACGGTTGATCCACAGAGCGCGGAATTCTCTTTTCTTGTTTTTCCTGTCGCGGTAAGCGTAGGTCTGACCTTTTTCCCATTTATTTTTGGCAACTGTCCAAACGTTTTTACCTCTACCCCAGTAACCTTTGGTACGGTTGAGGATTTTTTTTCTGCGAGCTCTTGAAGCTACTGCGTTTACTGATCTTGGCATAATTTTAATTTTTTTTCATTTCAGCGGCGGTGAAATCTCCTCAGATCGGGTTCCCTCTCATTCGGATCTTTCGAATGGTTCGCTCCCTTTTGTCGCGTTCCATTCCTACTCTCTTTGATTGTTTTGATGGTTCGCTCCCTTTTGTCGCGTTCCATTCTTCACCGCACTTTGGTGCTGTAAATAATGGTTAATTACTCCGGGCGGATGGAATTCGATGAATTACATACCGCTGCTGAGAAGCATACGTTTCACACGTTTTTCGTCGTCGCGGCTCACCATGGTGGTGTGGTCGAGATTACGCTTCTGTGTGGTTTCCTTCTTAGTCAGGATGTGACTGTGATAGGCGTGCTTTCTCTTGATTTTTCCCGTGCCGGTGAAAGCGAAACGCTTCTTGGCACTTGACTTAGATTTTAATGTTGGCATTACTTTACTGTTTTAATAGATTACTTATATTAAGATATTTACACGTGTCTATTTTTTAGGAGCGATAAGCATAAGCATACGCTTGCCTTCGAGCTTTGGCATCTGTTCGGGTTTACCGTATTCGAGCAGAGCCTCGGCGAATTTGAGCAACTGAGCCTCGCCTTGTTCCTTGTAGAGGATGGAGCGACCCTTGAAGAAGATGTCGACCTTGACCTTGTTGCCCTCTTTAAGGAAACGGATAGCGTGGTTGAGTTTGAACTCGAAGTCGTGGTCATCGGTCTGCGGGCTGAGACGGATTTCCTTGATAACGACTTTGCTTGACTTGGCCTTCATCTCCTTCTGCTTTTTCTTGAGTTCGTAGTTGAACTTCTGGTAGTCGATGATTTTGCATACAGGAGGTTGGGCGTTGGGTGAAATCTCGACGAGGTCGAGACCCTGGTCATAAGCCATGCGGAGAGCCTCACGGATGTCGTAGATGGCTGTTTCAATGCCTTCGCCTACCACACGAACCACTGGCGCGGTAATAAGGTCGTTGATTCTGTGGTCGGGCTCCTTCTTGACGGGGCCTCTGTTGCGCGGGCCTTTGTTTGGTTGGGGGTTAAATGGTGCTGCCAAACGATTTAATATTAGTTAATAATTAATGTTTTAAATAGTTTCTATTATAGAACTTTTGCTATTTCGTCATTGATGAGTTTTGCGAAAGCCTCGGGAGTCATGCTGCCAAGGTCGCCGGCACCCTGACGGCGGACGGAGATAGTCCCCTCGCCCACCTCTTTCTCACCGAGGATGAGCATGAAGGGATATTTGCCGAGTTCGGCGTCGCGGATCTTGCGGCCGATTTTCTCGCTGCGCTCGTCGATGCTGCCGCGGAGTTCCATATCCTCAAGTTTGGAAAGCATGGCGCGAGCGTCGTCGACGTATTTCTCGCTGACCGGCAGGATGATGAACTGCTCGGGGGTGAGCCAAAGCGGGAACTTGCCACCTGTGTGTTCGATAAGGACGGCGCAGAAGCGTTCCATGGAACCGAACGGAGCACGGTGAATCATGACCGGACGATGCTTCTGGTTGTCGGCGCCGATATATTCGAGCTCGAAACGTTCGGGCAGGTTGTAGTCGACCTGGATGGTGCCAAGCTGCCAACGGCGACCGATAGCGTCCTTGACCATGAAGTCAAGCTTCGGACCGTAGAAAGCGGCCTCGCCGTATTCCACCTTGGCGGGAAGGTTCTTCTCCTTGCAAGCCTCAACAATAGCGGCCTCGGCCTTTGCCCAATTCTCGTCGGAGCCGACGTACTTGGTGGTGTTGTTGGGGTCGCGGAGCGAGATTTGAGCCTCAAAGTTCTCGAAGCTGAGAGCTTTGAAGATAATCTCGATGATTTCCATAACCTTGATAAACTCTTCCTTGACCTGGTCGGGGCGGCAGAAGATATGGGCGTCGTCCTGCGTGAAGGAGCGTACACGGGTAAGACCGTGGAGCTCACCGCTCTGCTCGTAACGATAGACAGTGCCGAACTCGGCGAGACGGAGCGGAAGGTCCTTATATGAACGAGGTTCGTTCTTGTAAATCATGCAGTGGTGAGGGCAGTTCATCGGTTTGAGGAGGTATTCCTCGCCCTCTTCAGGAGTGGTTATGGGACGGAAGCTGTCGGCACCGTAATGATCCCAGTGGCCGGAGGTGACATAGAGTTGCTTACCACCGATATGAGGAGTTATTACCTGCTTGTAGCCGTAGCGCTTCTGGATTTTCGAAAGGAAAGCCTGCAGACGGAGACGGAGGTCAGTGCCCTTGGGCAGCCAGATGGGAAGGCCTTTTCCGACGGTGTCGCTGAACATGAAGAGGCCCAGTTCCTTGCCGAGCTTGCGATGGTCGCGTTTTTTGGCTTCCTCCAACATGACGAGGTATTCGTCAAGTTCCTTTTTCTTGGGGAACGAGATGGCGTAGACGCGTGTAAGCTGCGGGCGGTGCTCGTCGCCACGCCAGTAGGCGCCGGCGAGGTTGATGAGCTTTATAGCCTTGATGGGGCTGAAGTCGACGAGGTGCGGACCACGGCAGAGGTCGGTGAAACAGCCGCTGTCGTAGAACGAGATGGTGCCGTCCTCGAGGTCCTGAATAAGCTCGACCTTATAGACCTCTTCGCGGTCACCAAAGACCTTGAGAGCCTCAGCCTTAGACACTTCACGACGGGTGATGGGAGTCTTGGCCTGAACGAGCTCCATCATTTTCTTCTCGATCTTGGGGAAGTCCTCGCTGGAGACCTCGTATTTGCCGAAGTCGATGTCGTAATAGAAACCGTTCTCGATGGCAGGTCCGATACCGAATTTTATGCCGGGGTAGAGTTCCTGCAAAGCCGTAGCAAGAAGGTGGGCGGAGGTGTGCCAGAAGGTATGCTTGCCCTCTTCGTCGTTCCAGGTAAGGAGCTGAACTGTTGCATCCTCGTTGATAGGACGATAGAGTTCTATTACCTTGTCGTTGACTTTAGCCGAGAGGACGTTGCGGGCCAGACCTTCGCTGATGCTTTTAGCGATGTCGAGGGGCGTTACGCCGGCTTCATATTGGCGGACGGTGCCGTCGGGGAAGGTGATATTTATCATAATATATTACTTTTTCAACAAACGATATTTATCCATAGCAAACTGGCACAAAAGAAGTTACAACACATTTGAAGCTTCTTTTGCACAAGATTGCAAGTTGCAAAGATACAAAGAAAATCAATATAATAGGATTTTGGAAAGTTTTTTTTCAAGCTGTAGATTCGACATCATAATACACCACACGGCATTTGCATGTGTAATGGGTAATGAAGTACGCGCCATCTGCCTCTTGATGAGAAACGACACGGATAACAATAATCAGCAATCCAGACTTTTAGTATTTCTCAAGATGTTTATCGTAAATACTGATAATTTGATAATTGGCATCAATAACCAAATGTTTTTCAAGTACATAATACATCGGTAGCGAGCGATCTTCACGGTCGATATGATAGTCCTCGACGTATGTAACACGAGCACTGTCGCTGTTAATAGGCGTCACCGTAAAAGTATTCCAACGTATATCACTACTCTTCGAATACACACCGAACATATCATCGTATTTCCTGTAGTGAGTCATAACACTGTCGCGAGTAATGTTTTTTGCTTTATGGTATTTCTTTACAAACGGAGCATACGACCTTGCGACGGTGGCGAAATCGTTGTTAACGTTGGCAACAGTAAAACGTTGGATGGCTGCGCGAGCCAAGGAGTCGTTGGGGAAAGAGAAACGAGGTGTCGGCTCGTACACAACCCCTTCGGGCTGTTTTTCCACTTCTTTTGTCGAATTGTCCACTTTCGATTTTCTTTTCCTTGAGGAACCGCTGTCAGAATTATTAGATAGCGCAACGCCAAGAACGACAATAATAATGAGTAATACTATCACCACGGGAATCCACCAACGACGCGGCGCAGGCTTGGGTTGAGGTTCCGGCACCCATGGCTGCGTTGGAGAAGGGGTGGTCCTCCCTGAAATATTATTCGACTGAAGGTCGCTGACAAACTCGGCCACAGACTGCTGGCGTTGCTGAGTCTGCAGCTGCATAGCCTTGATTATTGCGTTGTTGGCTGCCAGCGGAATGGATGGATTCAGTTGACGAGGCTCGGGCAAAGCTTCTGTGATTCTTGCTGCGGCATCGACAGGAGCCTTGCCTGTAAGAACATAATAGAGTGTCGCACCGAGCGAATAGATGTCCGAGTAGGCACCTTTGCGGCTGACAGTGGAGTATTGCTCAGGCGGTGCATAGCCGTGTGTG
>JAGCVI010000038.1 GCA_017962445.1 Bacteroidales bacterium | reverse complement strand
GCGGTTCACCGATTTGTTGGTATACATAGCTGACCGTGCCAAGTACCGTGCCTGCCTTTACTCGCTCGCCTGAACGAAAAGAAATATTGCCTCTCAGGCCTTCAATGTTTATCTTGCGCCCGTCGTCCAACTTCAGACTTATGCTCCCGTTAAATAACTTGATTGGGTCATGCAGGTTGGGGTCGGCCTCTAACTTGCGCCGCATACCATCGACAGTCGTTTCATCATCGAAATTGCAGCCTCTACAGGAGTTAAGGCTCGAGTAATAAATGAGACTGATGTTACTCACCTCGCCGTCGGCAGGGGCTATGACTTCCGTTCCTTCTTTAGCACCAATCACAAGTTTACCATAATTTGTCTCATGGTCCAACAGGTCTTGCGGACGCAGAAGGATGTTCGTCCCAGCTTCTTGTCCTTTGATAGGCCAGAGAAGAGGACTTTGTTCTTGTGCCCAAACTCCGCCACAAATTGTGGCGAAGCTGAGCGCCAAAATGATTCTTTTCTTTTTCATGCTATGGCTGTATAATTTCGTAATTTGTTACGTTGCACTCCTCCATTATTTTTTTGATGCGGTCAATATGCTTATTCGATACCCCTTTGCATATATTGATGCGCACATGGTGGTCTTTGCGGATGGCAACTTCCCCTAAATATCGCCTGACATTTTCAGCTTGCCCCGTCCATGAAGTGTATTGATACTCCTTCCAGTCAAAGCCTTCGTGAAGCCCTCTCTTTACGTAGATAGACGAATGTATTATCGCATTTGCCGGAACCACGCCTGTTAGTAATATCGTCAGTTCAGGATTGATATTTCCCTTTAAGTTAGCAGGGATCTTTATAGGTGCAGTAATGAGGTTTGCAAAACCACGTCCATCTTTGCGGCCCATTTCCATCTTTTTCAATGCAGATGCGGGCAGGTTGGGGAGATTGTGGAAATCAACATCCATGCCGTCGAGTTTAACGGTGGTACTCTTTAATCTAAAACCAAATGAGAATGTTGGATGCTCCTCAATATATGAGTCATCGCCATTTTGAATCCATGTTCCTTTACAAACGTTCACAGCGATTGCAACGATTGCGTCCCCGTCATGTAAAGCCGTAAGCATCTTCTGTTCGGAATCGTTTGAGGTTTCTTTTGATTTCTGAGTGTTTGAGGGGGAAAGAATGTGGACAGCAGCAAAGGCCACGCCAGCTACTATAATTGCTCCGACAAACATGGCGGCGATATGCAGCCAATGATGTGAGGGATGTTGGCTCGTCTTCTTCTCAAACCGTGCCCATGTGGCAACGATGTCGGGCTTACTGTCGATGTCGGCCATCATGCGTTCTAACTGTTCGTCGGAATAGTTCTCGGGATGTTCCTGCATATCGCGGAACAGCTGCTTTTTGTTTAACGTTGTCATAAGCTTCTGGGATTAAATTTTCGTTTGATTTCCATGATAATGTGCGAGAGATGTTTCCACACGGCCACGCGACTGATGCCCTCTGTGGCGGCGATGTCCTCGTAGCTACATCCGTCGGTGAAGCGGAGGCTGAAGATTCGCTGTTCCTGTGGCGTAAGGTGGCCGACCACGAATTCAACTATATCCGTCAGCCGTTCGTCGTCGGCATCGGAATCGTCCAATGCATCAGGATAGCTGGTATCATTGATTATTGTCTCTTGCCGCAGTCGCTTCAGACATTGGTTGCGAACGCTTGTCAGCAAGTAGCGTTCCTCTGTGTCGGGTATGAGCACCGTCGTGCCACGGAGCAATCGTTCGAAGATATCGCTGACCACATCCTCGCTTTCCTGCTCGTCGTACAGCAGGGTGCGCGCCACCCGCTGCATCTTGGTCGAATGCTGAATGAACAGCCGTTTGATTGTTTCTCGTTTCATCACATCTTTTTATTATAATACCCACTAGAAGGAGAAAATGCTAACCTCTAATGTGTTTTTTTTTGCAAAGTTACTCAATAATCCACAAAATTTCGCTCGTTTCCACTTTGTTTTTAAGTGTTCATCTGGGCGGCCTCCTTGCTCTGAAGGAATTGTCACAAATTGTGGAGGCAATATATCTTGATTTTCGCCAGCAAGACGAGGTGGGTTTACCGTAAGGGAACATAAGATTTGTTATAACTTGTTGATTTCCAATAGGACGGAAATCAGTTTTTGAAGAGGGGTTACGAATTAGAGACTCAACGGCTTCATCATTCTTCCGAGGTCTGCGGGGAGCCACATAACTCCTTATTGGCTTTCAATTGCTGATGCAAAGGTACTGCTTTTTGTTGAAATGAACAAGGAAAAACGATAAAAAATTCAAGTCCGCCGAAAGATTTAACATTGGTACAGAGTAGCCAAATTGTTAGTCGGGAAAGGGATTGACTACGCCCCAAAGAGATTGTCCTTAGGATGGCCGAGGTATCGGCTATGCTAAGGACAATCTCTTTTTAGGGCTATCGCTGATGCTGGAAAAAAGAAGCCCCGACGGTGTGTAGTTGTTGAACAATCAGAGATTGACACAACTGCACGGCATCGGTGCATCATATTTCTGGTCTGCATCTGTATTGGTGTCCTTTCCCGATGTGTCTGAAAGCCCGTTGATGCGTATATGAATCGTAGGACATAATAACGTGACTCGCTTGTCAGCCCAAAGTTTGGTTGCGAAAGCGGGTATTGCCGCCCGAAGCAGTCATCAGACGGGCAGATGACATCTTCGGGCTATCTGGGGAATAACCGCAATTCAGAGTGCCACCGTCTGGACGAACACGTTCGCTTCAGCCGACGCGCACACTGAATTGTGGTTGTCCCCTTTTCCTGTATGTAGGCTTTCGCAATCTGTAATGTCAAGCCAAAGGAAGCGTCAAGTTATCGTAAGCCTATCCGCTTCATAGTCAATCGTCAGACTCAGACACCGTTGTCTGATACCGAAAAGCACACTCGACCGTCGTAAAAGCGTTAATGTCGTCGGGCAACTCTTACAGCCTTGTCGGTGTGCAAGACACTGATAAGGCTATAAGACACACCCGACTGTCAGCGGACGAGAG
>JAGCVI010000037.1 GCA_017962445.1 Bacteroidales bacterium | reverse complement strand
GATAAAGGCAGCGAAAGCAATCAGCAGCCATTTCCACAAAGCAAGGCTCTTCAGCCTTCCCCAAAAGCTTTTTCTTTCCATGATAAAGTGTGTTTATGGTTTCTGTATATATTAAAAACGTTGTTTTTTCAAGAATCTTATGTTAAAAAATAATTTCTTCAATACGATATAGAAATTTCTCGTCGAAGTCCATCATACAGTCATGAAACATTGGGATTGTTCTAGTTGTTTTATAAAAATCTATTGCAAATGATATTCCTTGTGTTATTACTTCTGCCCTCAATGATTCGAGTGGGTCGGCACTCTTATATAGTTGGGTAATAGATACTTTCTCTATTAACCCACATTGCAGGCGGACAACATTTTATCAACAGATACGAGGTGTATGTTAAAATAAATATTGCTGATTATTAGTCCGTTCACTTTGCCGGTGTTGATAACTGTGACCGTTTTTTGGCAAAATGCCGATTTGTGTGGCCCTCATTTTACCGACACCCATTTGGGTGAAATTGTGTAATTTTGCAGTGCCATGTTGATAAAGCCGACAAAGAAATGGAGATGTCCTAACGGACTGGATAACATCATGATACCATACACCTACTACAGGCTTGTGGAGTCGTACCGTGATGCTGATGGGCGCACAAAGCAGCGCACAGTTCTGGGTTTGGGCGAGTTGAAGGAGCTTCCAGAGGAAACGGACCGGAAAGAACTGGCACGCCTGTTGACGGAGATGATAAAGGTGGGGTCTTGCAGCATCAGCGAGCGGCCCGTGGTTTATGATACGGCATTGAGGCTTTACGGCAAATACCTTGAAGAGAAGGCGGAGGCACAACGGAGAGAGGATGCGCTGGCAGCCGAGGCGAGAGCCAAGGCCGAAAGGGATCGGGACATGGGAATCCTTGTGCGTTTGAAGAGTCTACAGCCCGAACATTCACGGAGCATCGGCGCAGAGCACCTGTGCAACCAGATTCTCAGGAAACTGGGGCTGGGTGAGTTTCTGAAGAGCAGGGGCTGGAGCGACCGGCAGACCGTCATGGCGATGATACAGGTCATCATGAGGGCTGTCCATCCCGGTTCGGAACTACGGACGGTACGCTGCATACGCGAGAATTCGGCGGTATGTGAGCTGTTCGGCGTGGATCCTACCAGCATAACCAAGGACAGCCTCTACGGCAGCGCGCGCCGCCTGTACGACGTGCGGCGGGATTTGGAGGACTATCTCCACAACAGGGTCTGCAGCATGTTCAACATGGACGAGAAGATTTACCTTTTTGACCTGACCAACACCTATTTCGAAGGGCGGATGGAGAATTCTGAGATATGCCGTTTCGGCCGCAGCAAGGAGAAACGCAGCGACTGCAGGATAGTGGGTCTCGGGGCAGTGGTGAACACCGACGGGATGCTGGTAAGGACCGAGATATTTGAGGGTAACCGCCAGGACGTCACCACTCTGGAGGATGTGATTGGCAGCTTGGGGAAGGATGCTGGGGACAAGAAGCGCGTTGTAGTCATTGACGCGGGTTTCAACAGCGAATCAAATATACAGTGGCTTTGCGACAACGGTTACGACTACATCACGGTGATGCGGTCGTCGGGTGTCAAGTACACGGAGTCGGGCAATGTCGTGGAGGTGAAGGACAGCAAACACCAGCCGATACGCCTGCAACGTGTCGAGGTGGAGGGTGGAACCGCAAATAGTCTGCTCGTCGACAGCGACGCCAAAGCCACAAAGGAGCGCGGAATGTACGACAAGGCCACCCAGCGTGTGGAGGAAGAACTGGCCAAGATAAAGAAAGGGATTGAAGGCAAAGGGGTGAAGAACCGGGACAAGATTCAACAGCGGCTCGGGCGCATAAACTCGCGGTATCACGGTTACCTTTCGTGCTACGACGTGGAATTCGACTACGACAACAAGGACAGGGCTACAGCAATGCGGTGGCATCGCAACGAAGAGACGGGGCCGAACAAACCGCAAACTCACGGGAAATATCTGCTCCAGACATCTCTAGACACAAAAGACGAGACCAATATCTGGATGTTTTACAATGTAATAAGAACCGTGGAAGAGACATTCAAGACCTTGAAGACGGATCTTGACATCCGTCCGGTCTTCCACAAGTCCGACGATGGCACAAAGGCGCACCTGCATCTGGCCATACTGGCCTACTGTGTGGTGTCCACCGCCAGATACATCCTCAAACAGAAAGGAATCAACGTGCGCTGGTCGGAAATCCTGCGAATAACTTCGGCACAACAGCGTGTCACTATGGCGGGGAACACTACCGACGGGAAGAACGTCAGGATAAGGAAAAGTACAGAACCCGAGGAGAAGCTGGTCAGTATCCAGTCTGCTCTGGGTATATCACCCAAGGCGTCATGCCCGATAAAATTTGTGTGGCCCCCAAAAATACCTTCCGAAAAAACAAACACTGAAAACCAGCTTGTTGATTCTGACTAGTCCGCAATGTGGGTTAATGCAGAGGCACCAATGCTAAGTATTCCTGTTGATGGCACCGACTATGCCATTGCCATGCTAGCAAAAGGCACCACGGAATTCCCCATGGGCTTCAGCGGCAATCTTGGTGAGTATACAATTGGCTTAGACGACAATGCGGCTATATATGGTCTTGTTGAGTGTCGTCTGATGGATAATGTGACCGGTTCGGACATCGACTTGCTACAGCACTCCTATACTTTCTCCGCCACAGGCAACGACGCAAGCCGTTTCACAATCAAGCTCGTGTATGCCGACTCCCAAATGTCGAGCGACAATGCTCCCTTTGCATATCAGAGTGGAGACCAGGTCGTTATTACTGAAACCGGAGTACTCCATGTTTTTGACATCATGGGTAGAGAGCTGTTCTCGACAGAGGTATTAAGCACACCATTCTCT
>JAGCVI010000036.1 GCA_017962445.1 Bacteroidales bacterium | reverse complement strand
CTGCAACGGCGACCAGTCGAACGTCACAGCGCACAGCACCGTGGACAACTGCACCTTCGACTGGTACCAGATTCTCGGCGGCAGCACCCCTGTGGTCACCGACAACGCAAGCCTGGTGACCAACATCACACAGGACCGCACTTACTATGTCAAGGCCACCAGCCCCTACGGCTGCGTCACATGGGACAGCATCAACCTGTACCTCGTCAAGCCTGACCTCCACACCGACAAGGAGCGCATCTGCACCGGCGACACCGTGACCCTCACAGCCGGAAAAGCCGCCTATTTCGAGTGGACATCCAACCCGCCCGACCCAGCTCTCGGCGCGCAGAGCCTGAACGAGCAGATCAAGGTCTCTCCTCTCGAGACCACCGTGTACAGCGTCGTGGGACACGGAACAAACGGCTGCGGCGCCACAGCCCTGACACAGAAAATCACAGTGTACCCCTACCCCATCCTCAAGGTACAGCTCACGCCCGACTATATCGATTCCGAGAACCCGTCGGTGCAGTTTGCCGACCTCTCCGAAAACTCCACCGCGTCGCTCTGGAATTTCGGCAACGGCAACACCTCGACCTACCGCACCGTAGTATTCACCTTCTCCGACCTCAGTCAGGATTCCCTGCTCATAGGCTTGACCAGCAGCAACGCACTGGGATGCTCCCGCGACACCACCTTCTGGGTCCCTGTAGGAATCTTCGCTGTCTATTTCCCCAACGCTTTTACTCCAAAACTTGAGACCAACAATATCTTCAAGCCCTTCACTGCCAACGACCTCACCGACTACGAACTATATATCTACGACCGTACAGACTCGATGGTGTTCTCCACCACCGAGATAGAAAAGGGCTGGGACGGCACCTACCTGGGACATGATTGCAAGGCCGGAAGCTATGTATATATAGCCAAATACCGCCGCAAAGGCGAGATTCGCGTCCTGTCACAGAAAGGCACGGTGACACTGATACGATAAAACACTCCAGACAAACAGAATATGAAACGGCTACTTATAACAATACTAAGCATTATTGCGGCCACGACAGTCTTTGCACAGTCGTATCCACAGAACCCCAACTGCCCCGGACTGAAAAACCCGACAAACTTCACCTTCACCGGCACAGCGAAATGGACAGGCTATACAGGTACCAAGCCTGACAATCCATACGTATCGAGTACCTGCTCCACATCCGGCTCCTCATTCACAACGACAGTACAAGCCGCCAATCTTGAGAGTCAATTAGGAAGCAGCTATGCCTGTTACGGAACGAGTTCCACAGACATTCACGGGCAGATTGACTATCAACGACGTTTTGTCATCAAAGGCTCCGGAAGCGATATCCTTACCAACAACAATGTATCCTATCTGCCGCCCGACACTTCGTTTCACACCTCCATACGTCTCGGAAGTCCTTGCGGAGACGGAGAAGCAGAGATGCTCACCTATGAATTCAATGTAACAAGCGAGAACTGTCTTGTAACAATATGGTATGCCATGTCGCTATACAATGCACTTCATACGGCACCTGAAAACCCTGAGTTTGTCATTGTTGTCGAGAAACAACAGGGAACGAACTGGGTACTTGCCGGTGGCGACACGCTATGCTATATACGAGCCAGTCCGACTTCGAACAACAATCTTGGTCCTTTTTCGCAAACAGGAAGCAACGTATACCTGAACTGGAACAAAGTCATCGTCAACCTCAGCAAGCTGCAATATCAAAAAGTACGCATAAAGATATCGACATGCGACTGCTGCTATACAGCCCACTATGGATATTGTTACTTTGCCGGCGAATGCCAGCCCATGAAACTTAACGCCAACGGGTGTGCCGCAGGTGAGTCGACAAGCGTGGCGCGAATAGCCGCACCAAAGGGTGCTATCAGCTATACATGGTACCGCAGCAAAACAGGCGAACTGGCCGAAAGCGACCAGCTTGACGACACTAAATACATACAGATATCAGGGCAGACCGACTCTGTGTTGTATGCCAATATAGACCAGTTCATCCATAATACCACAGGCGACACCTTGACGAAGAACACCTTCATGTGCAAGATGACCACCAAGATGAACGAGATATACCCTATAACATCAAAGATCGCCGTCAATGTCGGCAACACCAAGCCCACCATCATTGTCGACAGCGCCCATAACTGCAATGCAGAGATATTTCTTCAAGACCTAAGCGTGACGCCATACACCCCGCGCGACAGCGACATGGTGGACACGTCACATACACGGTGGTATTTCTACAGTACTGCCTATCCAACACCGCAGAGCCTCGTTGACAGCGTTATCGGAGGAACGGCAGTACACAGGTTCAACAATGGAGGCACCTACAGCGTCCGTATACGCACATCGGCATACGATACCACATGCTGGAACGAGAAGACATTTACAATAAACACAATAAAGCCCCCTGTACCGCAGATTGCCCTGCAGCGTGACAGTCTCTGTGAAGGCGACACCATTGCAGTATTCAACCGTACTACAGGAGCGAGATACAACGATTGGACAATAGTAGGCAGGGACACACTGCACTACCTTGCACCAACCATAGCCACGCGGTTCCGTTTCGACACCACTTCGACGATATATCTTCACACCCGTGATGCCAAGTTTTATCTGGAAGACACCAACTCCGACGGAGTGTTGGACGAAGTCTACTGTTATGTAGACACCAGTATTGTTGTACATGTGGATGAATATCCGATATTGAGCGTCACCGGAGACAGTATAGTGTGCAACGGCACAGAATCCTTGGTCAACGTGTCGTCGCAGAATGAACAAACAACATACGACTGGTTCACCTCGACAGCGAGCACAAATCCTTTGCAGAGCAATACTGCCACGTTGTCGACGATGCCGACACACGACATGCGGTATTATGTGAGAGCCACAAGTCCATACGGATGTATCTCATGGGACAGCATCAACATATATATAGTCGATCCTAAACTCGAGGTTCCGATAACGTCTATCTGCGACAACGAAACCGTGAAGCTCTTTGCATCGAACGCATACCGGTACACATGGACATCGATGCCCGACGACCCCTCGATGGTCGGACAGGAACACAACGACACACTGGTAGTGCGTCCACACAGCACGACGACCTATACACTCACAGGACACGGCATGAACAACTGTTCCGCCACACCGCTGACACAGACAATCAAGGTCTATCCTTTCCCCGTCCCGACGGTGGAAATGAACCCCAAATTTATTGACAGCGAAGTACCCGAAGTGACCTTCCGCGATGTCTCACCGGGAGCCACAACATCGCTGTGGGATTTCGGCAACGGCAACACCAGCACTGAACGGCAGTTGCGCCACACCTTCACCGACCTCAGCGAAGACTCTGTGCTTATCAGTCTGACGACCGGCAACGAACTGAATTGTACAAGCGACACCATGTTTTACGTCCCCATTGTGTTATTCTCTGTATGGTTCCCCAACGCCTTCACGCCGACAGAGAGCACCAACAGGACATTCAAGTGCTTTACTCATAACGAGCTTGAATTTTACACGCTGTACATATATGACAGAAGAGGTGTACAGGTGTTCTACAGCACCGACCAGAATGCCGAATGGGATGGAACGCACAATGGCAAAGTTTGCCCCACAGGAGTATATGTATACACCTGCACATACCGTCGTCCCGGCACATCCGACATCGTCACCAGACGAGGTACGGTAACACTGCTGCAATAACAGAAAAAACAAGCACACCATGCTTGACCTCCTACCACAATGACACCCGAGGAGACGCTGCAAAGATATTGGCACTACGAAAGTTTCCGCCCATTACAGAGAGAAATAATCGAATCCGTAATGGGCGGAAACGACACATTGGCGTTGTTGCCCACAGGTGGTGGCAAATCAATCTGTTACCAACTTCCAGCCATAGCCATGGAGGGTATAGGGATTGTCATATCACCGCTTATAGCGCTGATGAAAGACCAGGTGAGCCAACTCAGGAAACGGCATATTCCAGCGGCATGCATCATAAGCGGCATGCATGGCAGCGAGATAGAAGCCGTATTAAACAATTGTGTTTTCGGGAAAATAAAATTGCTTTATGTATCGCCGGAGAGGTTGCAGAGCCGCATCTTCATAGACCATTTCCGGCAGATGCATGTCAATCTCATCGCCGTAGACGAAGCACACTGTATTTCACAATGGGGGTATGACTTCCGACCGCCATACCTTGAGGTCGCCCGCATAAGACAATATCATCCGCAAGCGCCTGTCATAGCCCTTACTGCCACAGCCACTCCCGATGTTGTCACCGACATCATGGAAAAGATGGAGATGCGTCACGGGAAGCTTTTTCAGGGAAGCTACATAAGAGAGAAGCTCTCGTATAGCGTACGTAAAACCGACGACAAGCAAGGGCTGATGCTGAACATCATAAAGAAAGTCGGAGGCAGTGGCATTGTGTATGTCCGCAGTCGCCGGCGCACAGTGGAACTGGCGAGGATGCTTAACGACAACGACATCCCCGCCGCCGCCTATCATGCCGGCATCTCCATGAAAGAGAGAGACCAAAGGCAGAAAGAATGGCAGAGCTCAAAATGTGGAGTCATGGTTGCTACCAATGCCTTCGGAATGGGCATTGACAAAGCCGACGTACGTTTTGTAGTGCACCTTGATTTCCCCGAATCGCCGGAAGCCTATTTCCAAGAGGCAGGACGGGCAGGCAGGGATGGGCAGCGAGCATACGCGGTGCTTGCATACAACGACGGTGACATTGAACGGCTAAAAGAAGGCGTAGAGAAAGACTACCCACCCATCAACTATATCAAAAACGTATACCGTGCAATCTGCAACTACTACCAGATTCCCGTCGGTTCGGGTCAGGAGAGTCGCTTCGACTTCGACCTTGAAGGAATTACGACGAGTTACGGGTTGGACCCCTATACGGTCTTCAGCTCGCTGAAGTTCCTTGAACGGGAAGGACTCATATCTTTGCCGGAGCATAACGAGTTGCAATCCCGTCTGCTTTTCACCATAGGCAAAGAGGAACTCTACCGGTTCCAAGTAGCGAACAGGCTGATAGGCGATATGATCACTACCATTCTGAGGCTTTACGGAGGGCTGTTTACAGACTATTCACATATCAGCGAAAGCCATATAGCGAAACGCTGTGGAATGACAGAGCTTCAAGTGGCGAACAATCTTACCGAGCTAAACAGGTTGGGCATAGCCGTATATATTCCCAAGACAACAAAGCCACAGATTGTGTTCTGTTCGCCACGCATAGACATCAAAGACCTGCACATCAGCGACCGCAACTACAAAGAGCTGAAATCTGCAGCGGTGCAGCGGCGTGAAGCGATAATAGAATATGCGACAGGCAACGACATTTGTCGCAGCCGATGGCTGCTACGTTATTTCGGGGAGGAGAGCGGTGCCGATTGCGGCTGTTGCGACGTCTGTCTGGCAAAAAAGAAAAAGCCGGAGAAGGCTTCCGAGCAGACAATAGCAGAAATACTGGCAAAGGACAAGCTAACCATAAAGCAGTTATGCGAAGCGTTGCCCATATATGATAAAGAGGAGACTGTCAGCACCGTCAGACGAATGCTTGACAAAGGAAGCCTCACGATGGATGAAGACTTCAAATTAGGGGTGTCAGGGCGTTCAACTCCTTAAACAGCCGAGAGACTGGGAGGCCCACCACATTATAGAAACAACCTTCTATACGTTCAACGCCGACCATACCTATGGAATCCTGGATTCCATAGGCACCTGCCTTGTCCATACAGGCACCCTCATTGACATAATCCATGATAACCTTTTCCGACAGCTGTCGGAAACAGACATCTGTGCGTTCGGTAAAGACCGTTTGTCCTGAATTGCATTTCAGGCATACACCTGTATAGACAGAGTGGACGTTACCCGAGAGACTGCGCAGCATAGCTGCAGCCTCCTCGCGGCTATGCGGTTTACCCAAAATCTTTCCGTCGAGGGCGACGACAGTGTCGGCAGTCACCAACACCTCGTCCGGTTCCAGAGGGCAGGTATATCCTTTAGCTTTCAGCAAAGCCAAACCAGAGGGTACAAGTTCCACAGGTGTACTTGGCGGTATCACCTCGTCGACATCGACATCGACAAAAACGACAGGAATACCCAACCGCGACAGAAGTTCACGACGGCGGGGAGATTTAGAGGCGAGCAGAAGTTTCATTATAACAGTAGTAGACAAAGACTAAAAATCGCCTGTACGTCCGTGTCCTGATGGCTTGTGTTCCGACGATATCTGTTTGCCGTCCTTGAACGTCATCTCCATAGCCACCTTGCCACGTGCATCGAACATAACCCAGCGTCCGTCCTTCTCGCCATTGGAGAAAGAACCTTGCTCTTCAGGTTTGCCGGCGCTGTTGAAACGTTCATATTTCCCGTGCCAGACCCCGTTGCGGTAGTTAGTGCGCGATTCTATTTTGCCGTTAGGGAAATAGCGTACCTCTTCGCCGTCTTTGTCATCGTTGGCATAGTGCATCACATAGCGCGGACGACCGTCGTCGTAGAAACCTTTCCATTCGCCATCCTTAAGACCTTTGCGGAATGATCCCGTATAATCAATGTTGCCATCCTCATACCAGGCAGTCCATACACCTTCTTCCTTCCCCCTTACATAGTTTCCCTCGTGCAGTTTATGTCCCGACTCATACCAAGTGGTCCATTTGCCGCTCTTGTCGCCGGCGACATAGTTACCCTCGCGCCATTTCTCTCCTGTCTCATAGTAATAAGTCCAGACACCCGTCTCGACACCATGATCGTAGTTGCCGCGAATACCGAGTTTACCGTTGGTACGCCAGTAGAAAAGCCATTCGCCCTGCTGTTCGCCATTCTCAAGACGGCCTTTCATGTCGATGAAGCCGTTCTCAGTCCACCATACAGCATTGCCGTTAAGCTCATTGTCCTTATATGTCCCTTCAAACTTTATTTTTCCGTTTTCGTGCCATTCCTTCGAAGTCCCCTGCTTGAGTCCGTTGACGAAAACAATCTCGTCCTTCTGTTTGCCATTCTCATACCAAGACCTGTATGTGCCGTTTTTTTTGCCATCCTTCACCCGAATCTCACTTTTGAGAGTGCCGTTGCGGTACCATTCCTGGGAAGTACCAGTGCCATAGCATTCCACAGCGCAGCGAGAACCGTCGTCATAGAATTGTTTCCATACTCCTGTTTTCTCACCGCGGTCATTATATGTACCTTGTTGATACACCTTACCGTTCTGGTGCCACCATGTCCACTGACCAATGCGGACACTGTCGTCGGACATCATTCCCTCGACAGCAGTATGCCGCTGTTCTTTGTCATAGAATTTCTGATAACGCACCTGGGCATTGAGCTGCATGGCAAGAGTGCAAAGCAGTAGCAATGAAATCTTTTTGAACATAAAGCAATTGTTTGTTTTGCGTTTGGTAACTCGATTGAAAAAGCGTCATTCGCTGTAGACAAACCTCAAGCGGATGGGGTTGTCCGAGGTGAGTGTATTGTCATAGCCATTGATGATGGTATGCTCTGGCGAAGAGCGTCGACCACTGATAACAAGCAGAGTGCCATTATCCTCGCCGCTTTTAATCATTTTTTGCAGATACTGAGTGACACGCAAGCGATAGCAACCCTTATCTGCGTCAAAAGTACCGTCATAACCCGTATAGGTATAAGGATCATACATGTCGGTGATATTTGCCACTGAGCCGTCGGCATAGCATTTGAGAGCAGCAATAAGCTCCGGGTGGGTTGCCGGGGCAATATCCGCCAGTGGCAGAATAAGTTCGGCATAATGGATTATTGCCAAAGGATGCTGTTCGCTGAATTGGCGGACAAAAGAGTCGAACGACAGTTTAATATTTGTGCCGCCCATAGGAGAGAGGTAGAGGTAGCGGCTGCCATCGATAGAGTCGTTAACATTGGTATTGAACTGAGCCAGAGCACCGCAATACACATTGGTGTAGTGGCTGAAATGAGGCACCTTCGAGCCAAAAGAAAAGTCGTAAGTACGGTTTATTGAATCGCCGTTATTGACATAGGTATAGAAGGCTGTAAGACGGGTGGATGAAGCGGCCAGATTGACAGTGGCCATGATTGGTGAGCCATCATTCACCACGCGTATTCTCATTCCCTTGAAAGCATCTATGAACTCCTCTGCATTGGCAAAAGAGTGATTTGACAGCATATCCAGGAAGTTATTGTTCAGCCTCATTGAGACCACCATTGTGTCCCCTTCGACCACTCTCACCACATCATCGAAGAAACATGTTGAGGTTGTTGGCAACACATCGCTGGCATAATAGGCAGAATCCTTCAACACGCTTTCCGCGAGCTGGTATATCTCGAAATGCATGTCGCGATACGCTTTTGACGCATCCGGGAAAAGAGATGTGATGGCAAAAGAAAGCACAGCGGAGTCGACAATGCAGTTCTGGTCGAAAGTCATGTCGCCATCGTCTCCTGTCGAGACCTGCGTATATAGAACAGCCTCCGAGTTACCGAATGAAGGATCGCTGTAGCATCCTATCAGGACGGTGCTCTGTCCCGAGGTCAGCAGAGTGTCGTCGAAGACAGTGCAGGCAGTGCCGTATGCCGAATCGGTGATACCGTTATAGAGAGTGGAAGGGTCCTGTAGCTCCACGCCGAGAGAGGACTCCTTCTCGTCACACGATCCAAAAAACAGAGTCGCGGACATCATTGCCGCGACAACAACAAGATAATGATAAAATCTGTCAGACATATTTATCCTTGAAGATTGAGCCAAAGTTAATTAGTTATTGATGTTACTGCCTATAATGGAATCGTACAACTTGTTAATTTGCTCATAGAACTCGTTTTTGTCGGGATTATACTCAACAATATTTTTCTTGTTTTCACGAGCAAATGCTGCCAGTTCCGGATTCACGTTCGGTGAAGCAATCACAATACCATGGGCATAAGTGATAGCCGCCTTCACCAATGTCATATAGTCGAGGTTCTCGAAAAGGCGCAAGTCTTTGGCAGTAGCGCCGTCCGCCTTCAGTTTGCGTTCCATGTCAGGGCCGAAATTGCCAACGAAGGCATCGTCTGTGAGAGAGAATACTGTCTTGGTGCCAGAGAAAAAGGCGTTTTCCTTGTTGATGCGGCGCAAGTAGAATGGAATCATGCAGGAGAACCAACCTGTAAAATGTATGAGATGCGGTTGCCAGGCAAGCTTTCGTACCGCCTCCAATGTTCCGCGTCCGAAGAAGAGTATACGTTCATCGTTATCAGCGTAGAATTTGCCGTTCTCGTCAAAGAAACCTTTATGGCGGGTAAAATATTCGTCGTTGTCGATGAAATAGACCTGCATGCGTGCCGACGGGATAGAACCAACCTTAATGATAAGCTGATGGTCGGCATTGTTGACAATAAGGTTCATTCCAGAGAGGCGAATCACCTCATGGAGCTGGTTCTTGCGCTCGTTAACGCTGCTGAAACGTGGCATGAACACACGTATCTCACGGCCTTTTTCCTGAGTGAAGGCAGGCAGATAACGTCCCATATAGGAATTCTCGTTTTCTGGCAAAAAAGGCATAATCTCCTGATTGACATAAAGAATTCTTCCCTTTCCCATAATATTATTACATATTGATTCCAAATGCAAAAATACAAAAAAAAGCGGTAATGGCAAAATTTATTTTCGGGGGTGTCATTTTTTATGTATTTTTGCCATTTAGATGGCTTTTTAAGCCGAATTGCTATTATTACTCATAATCAGCACCATAGATTTATGCAGAATAAAGTCAACTTTACCGAAAGCGAACAGGCATTCCTGTTGAAAGCGGAGCAGTATTGTTCCACGAGCGAGCAATGCTGTTCGTCGGTAAGGGAGAAACTGCTCAACTGGGGCGCCAGCCGTGATTTAACCGAGCGCATCACACTTAGTTTGGTAGACAACGGCTATATAGACGAAGAGCGTTACTGTCGTATATATTGTGACTCCAAACTGCATCTGCAGAAATGGGGACGCTTAAAAATCGCCTACCAGTTGCGTGGCAAGAGGATCAACAACGTTGTAATAGAGAAAGCCATTCAGGAAATCGACGAGGAGCTATACCGAGAGACTCTTGTCAAATTGGCAGAGAACAAGATGCATACCATCAAAGAGGACGATCCCCGCAAACGCAAAGCCAAGCTGATGTCGTATCTGGCATCACATGGTTTCACGCACGAGGAAATAGAGAACACCATAAACGAAATACTAACCAACAAACAATAGCCATGAATAAAAAAATATTCCTTTTAGCGGCACTCTCGCTGCTGGCAGTTGCTACAGCCACGGCACAAGACGAACAGGCAACGCAAAAACAGGGAGCATGGAGTACCTCAACTACCCCGGCACTCAAAGTGGGCGAATTTTTCTTCAACAACTGGTCTTCCTCCGGTAACTCCCAGATAGATATCACCGGAACATTCTTCGGAAACTATAAATACACCCATCCCAAATATGTGTGGGACAATGTCGTAGACCTTGCCTACGGATATGCATGGCAAGACCTGGACAATTCGTCGGCAGACTCTGTCGGAGGTCGTTTTGAGACACGCCGCAAGAGCAACGACAAGATAGACCTCACATCGGCCATTTCGTGGAAAGCCTATAAAGACTGGGGCGCCAGCTTTACAGCCAACCTAAAGACCCAGTTCGGCAACGGCTACACCTACGACGGGATAGGCTATAACGCCATTGAGACTCAGGTTTCAGGGTTCTTTGCTCCAGCTTACCTGACCACCGCCCTTTCCTTTGAGCACAAGAAAGAAAATTGGTCAATCTCTCTCTCTTTCCTGACAGGCAAGACAACCTTTGTATGCAATGATTCCCTGATTGACCGTGGCTACAATTACGGTGTCATTCAGGAAGACGACTTCCTGCTCTCCGACGGGACACTGAACCCCGCCCGTACATACACCCACGCCTATTTCGCCCTTGGTTCATACGTCAAGGCGATGTACCTAAAGAAAGACCTTCTTCCCAATCTTGACCTCTATGCCCGTGCCGAGCTTTTTTATGACTACAAGAAGCCCAAAAACATGAGTTGGGACGACCTCTCAAAATCCAAGTATGTATCGCCCAAGAATGACGACGGCACCGACTTCGAGACCGCTGCCGATCTCGAAGGATTCAACTGGATGAAGAGACGTTTCTTCGAGACCGATATTGATTTTGAGTTGAAACTCGACTATCGTTTCTCGAACTTCCTTTCAGCCAATTTTGCCCTCAACCTCAAATGGGATACCGATTTCAACGGCATCGGCAACTGGGGACACTGGCAGGTATACCAAATGGCTGGAATCCAAGTCTATTTCAACTGGAAGACACCTAAGAGCTGATAATGGTTAACGATTAATGGTTAATGGTTAACGGTTAAAGATTTTTTCTTATTGATAATCGCCAAACAAGCCTCCTTTACAAAAAAAAACAGAGCGGCATTGTTATTGCAATACCGCTCTATTTTTATGGATAGAATGCTTTTCAATAAAAGATAAATGAGCAACGCGACATAATGTTAAGTCCCACAAGGCGTGCCGCTGAATCACGGTTCACCGCAAGTTGCATATATCCCGTTGCCGAAACAGTGAGCAGGAGCTCTCCAACACGTACATTGCTATAGTGGTTGCTGACACCGCTCACCGTCTCATAGCGCTCATTACTGCCCAAACGCCATTCCAGTTCCACACGGAACCGGCGTCCAGCCCGTACCCGTTCAAAATCGTCATATGTGATATTCAAGAATGCATTGCCATAGCTATCCACACCCGTCACCATCGCCGACAGGCGGTCACCGACCGACTGTGCACTCAGAGGTGTTCTTCGACGCAAAGGAGCGCAAGGTTCGCCTATCTGCAACGGCTCTTCGCCAGAGAGCAGACGAGCAACGACATCGCAGTATTGGGTATAAGCCAAGAAGGTTGCGCTACCCGAAGGGACAGGCAATTCTGCGAGCTGGTCTACAGGCCTGTCGATCGCAAGTTCAAACAACTTTCGGCTGCTACAGACAAACCGATGTCCGCCAACCGATGCAATCAAGGTCTTGGGGCAACAATCCCCCTCTATTTTATCCTGGTCAAAACCAACATCAATAACATGCACTGTGCCTGCAGGAAAGGCAAAGCAGCCAAATCTGATAATATTGGCCGTCGTTGTATGTCCGTCCCAGACCTGACTATGGCTAAGGTCGACAATGGTGACACCCGGAATCATAGAATACATCCGTCCCTTGACCATCGCCTGGAAATAGTCACGGTCTCCCCAATCTGTAGTCAATGTCACCATGTGAGTAACGGTTAATGGTTAAATGTTAAAGATTAATGGTTATTTTTTTGTATAGGTGTATTGGGTGTAAAAGTGTATAGGTGTATAGTAAGAAGCTTTACATTCAACAACGTATAGGCTGTTGAGCCAAAACTTTTCGGTTTGCAAAAATACGATATTTTTTTGAATCGAAAGGCTATTTTTCCAAACAGAAAAAAAAGTGTATTTTTGTTATTCCGTACTTTAAGCGTACAGCAATAATATTTTACACACATTCAACCAATTGAACAATATATGTCACTGCTATCGATTCGCAATTTGCATGCCTGCATCGGTGATCGCGAGATTCTGAAGGGCGTCAACTTGGAAATCAACAAAGGCGAAGTCCATTCCATCATGGGACCCAACGGCAACGGCAAAAGCACCCTGGCGGGAATTATTGCCGGCAACCCAAAATATACAGTTACCCAAGGCGAGGTTATCTACAACGGCAAAAACATCCTTGACCTCCCCGTCGATGTACGTGCCAACGAAGGCATCTTCCTCGGATTCCAATACCCTGTTGAAATCCCCGGCGTAACCATCACCAACTTCATGCGCACCGCAGTCAACGAGCAGCGTAAGTACAAAGGGCTTGATCCTTTGAGTGGAGCAGAGTTCCTTAAACTTATGGAGGAGAAAAAGAAAGTGGTCGAAATGACCACCAATCTTGCCAACCGTTCTGTCAACGAAGGTTTCTCCGGTGGAGAGAAGAAGAAAAACGAGATTTTCCAGATGGCCATGCTCAATCCCACATTGGCCATTCTCGACGAAACCGACTCAGGCCTCGACATCGACGCCCTACGCATCGTCGCCAACGGTGTTAACCAACTGCGTTCTCCTGAAAACGCCACGATAGTGATAACCCACTACCAAAGGTTGCTGGATTATATCGTTCCCGACTTCGTGCATGTGCTATACGAGGGACGCATAGTAAAAACCGGACCCAAAGAGCTTGCACTGGAGCTGGAGGAGAAGGGCTACGAGTGGATTAAGAAGGAAATTGAAAACTGAGAATACTGAGCAAATGATACGCAAAGATGTATTACCTCGTGTTTGGGACGACAGTTGGCATTGCGAAGCACCGCAACAAGAGCTTAGTATAGAGAACGGCAGAGAATACAAGCTTGTGCTCTGCAACAACGCCGACGCACCCATGTTCATGCTTCGCGAAGAGAACGGTTACAATATAATGCCCGATATCGAGAATCTATCAATAAATATTGGAGAAGGAGCACACCTCACGTTGTACCGTTTACAAGGCATGAACACCCCCGCTCTTCACCTTACAGAACTACGGCTCTTCATGCAGAGGGGAGCCTCTGCAAATCTATGCACCGTCACACTTGGAGGCGACCATGTACGCAACAATATAGAGGTTCGCATGCAAGGCGAAGAATGCAGGTTGGAAGCCGACGGGCTATACCTTACAGACCGCGAGCAGCAATGCGACAACTATATCTTTGTTGAACACGCAAAGCCATACTGCCACAGCCGCGAACTATACAAAGGCATCATTGACGACTCGGCGAAAGCACGCTTCAACGGCCATGTCCTCGTCCAGGACGGCGCCGTTAAAACCGAAGCCTATCAAACCAACCGCAACATTCTGCTGACGGATAAGGCCCATGTCGACACCAGGCCCTTCCTCGAGATATACAATGACGATGTGAAATGTTCACACGGAAGCACAATAGGCCAGCTCGACGAACAGGCGCTGTACTATCTCATGACCCGTGGCATCAGCCGCAAGACAGCCACCACGATGCTGAGCTACGCCTTCTGCGACGAAGTGATAAGCGGAATAGCCATTCCTTCGCTCCATGACGCCGTTGGCGATATGGTAAAGAAACGCCTGCATGGAGAACTGACCTCTTGTGCCGACTGCGCAATAGCATGTGCAAACCCATGCAATGGTCCTGACGCCCATTTTGAGATAGACCCATCAAAACTCTGACGCCACGATGAAACGTCTGTTGCTGACGCTGTTGCTGATTATTGCGCTGTCATTGACGGCCTTGGCACAGAGTGACAATTGCCAATATCACTTTACGGGCAGCGACAAGACCGACTTCGAGAAAGGTCTTGAAGCCTACAACAACAAACGTTACCAACAGTGTCTGACATTGATGCGAAAAGTGTCGCAACACAATCGCACTGCCGCCGACCCTTATTTCTACATGGGCGTTTCGGCAGTGAAATGCGACGAGCGGCCCGCCATCATACGAAACTACTTCAACAAACTGTTCAAGCTATGTCCCGAGTATCCCAATGCCTTGGCATACTTTTACATGGCTGTTGTGCACTACAGCTACAAACAATACGATGAAGCCATAGAGCAGCTGAACAGGTACTTCGACATGGCCAATCAAAAGCCCAACCCCATATATGACGCAGTATATGAAGAAGCCTCGAACTACCTGTATTGGTCGGAATTCCTTTCCGAAGCACAGCAGAACCAGGTGCCTTTCTTTCCGACGGTAATTAGAGGCGTGTCGTCGCGATACGACGAATACAGGCCTTATATCACTCCAGACGGCAAGGAGATGTACTTTTTGAGACAGGTGCCAACTTCAAGACAAAAGACTTTCTACGATAAGGAGGCTGACGAAATGGTGCTACACCTGTTCGTTAGCCGCTGGAAAGACACCGCCTATACCGCTGGCGAGGAGTTGCCATCGCCATTCAACGAAGAGGGCGAAATATCCAGTATATCGACCACCGCCGACGGCAACCTGATGTACCTGTCGTTGATGAGCCGCGAGAAAGGTTATGCAAATTGCGACATATACTACACTCAGCGCACAAAAGGGAAATGGGGTCCGCTTCAGAACGCAGGCCGCAACGTCAATGGTGAGCGCACTTGGGAATCGCAGCCATCCATAACTCCCGACGGACAATACCTCTATTTCGTCTCGAATCGCAGCGGTGGCTACGGCGGAGACGACATCTGGGTATGCCGGCGACTGGCCAATGGCGACTGGAGCCGCGCCGAAAACCTCGGCCCTGCAGTCAATAGTGCCGGTAATGAAAAACTCCCGTTCATACACGCCGACGGTAAAACACTCTATTTTGCCTCAAACGGATGGCAGGGCTTTGGCGGATATGACATGTATTTCATCGACCTGACCGACACATATATGCAAAGGCCCACCAACCTCGGACTGCCTATCAACACCGAGGAGAATGATATTTGCTTCGATGTCACAACCGACGGCAAACAGGGCTATTTCGCCGGCAAGTCGACAGAATGGCCCGGTGTCGGAGGCAACGACATTTTCACATTTGAACTATATCCTGCCGCACAGCCCGAAGAGATGAGCGTAGTCACAGGGAAAGCCATAACGGGCAGCGACAACAAACACCTGTCGGGCACCATCGACATTTTGCGAGACAAAGCCGACGCGGACCATTACTTTTTTGGCGACGGTGACAACTATGCCATCGCCCTTTCGACCAAAGGCAATAACACTGTAATTGTCAACGCAGAAGGCTACCTGCCTCGCGTTGTCTGCGGAAATGCCGCACAGGTACGACGCGACATCAATGCCGCCGACTTCGTTATGCAGTTCGCCGAGATGCTGGGGCGCTATCCGATGCCGCTGCCAAAAGCACCGGGGAAAAAGAGCGTCGTACCCCTTACCGCCAATGCCACAGCCATTCTCGATGCCTACACCGACTATCTGCTGCAACATCCGCGTATGCACATACGCATCGAAGCAACCACTCTGGACGAGGCTAAAGCCATACACGACTACCTGCTCTCACGCCAACTGCGTGCCGAGCGTCTGGAATACAAATCAAATTCGGCGATAGCGACACCGGTAATAGTCATAACACAGATGTAATATGGGAAAGAAAAGCGATACCCGAACCGGCAAACATGCGATACTCAGAGTGTTCAAGTATCTGCGGCACTATCCCAAAGAGATAGTGCTGAACATCTTGTTCAACCTGCTTTCTGTTGTATTCAACCTTTTTTCATTTGTGCTTATCGTGCCTGTTATCGAATTGTTTTTCGGCATGAGCGAGCCGCCGGCTACCGAACCCGCATTGGCCTTTAACCAGAGCGCATTGACCGAATGGGCCATGTACCATATCTACGCATTCAAGGAGAGTGCAGGTCTGTGGTCCTGCCTGCTTACTTTTGCGGGAGGTTACCTCGCCTGTTCGTTGCTCTACAACCTGACACGCTACCTGGGGTTGTTTTTCCTCAGTCCCATACGCAACGGTGTGCTGCAACGGTTACGCGACGACATATACCACAAAATCACAATACTACCGATTTCATACTTTTCAGGAAAGAAGAAAGGAGATATTATCAGCCGCATGTCTTCGGACCTTGCCGACATAGAGTGGAGCGTGGTAAGCACGATGCAGTCGCTGGTCAAAGATCCAATAAATGTGGTGGTATTCGCAGCCACGCTCATCTTTATCAGTCCGCGTCTTTTCCTGCTTTTCCTTGTCGTGCTGCCGCCAGCGGTATTTCTGATAAGCAAGATAGGCAAAAGTCTGAAACGGAACTCATTAAAAGGGCAAGAGAAATTAGGAGAGATGATGTCGGCCTACAAGGAGTCGCTCGACAATCTGGAGGTAATAAAAGCCTACCGTCGCGAAGCCTACCGTCAAGAGAAATACGAAGGGGTGAACCGAGACTACAGCCGTCGGATGATGAGGGTGGCACGCCGCCGCGAAGCCGGCAGTCCGCTGTCGGAAGTACTTGGCACTTTCGGCCTTGCTTTTATCCTTGTGCTGGGCGGCAATGCTGTACTCGGGGGAGAGATACAAGCCTCCGTCTTTATTCTTTTCGTTATCATCTTCGCACGCCTCATACCGCCGGTGCAAGCCATAGTCAAGGCATACAGCAGTCTGCAGAAAGGCAGTGCTTCCGCAGCACGCATCTTCGAGATTTTGGATGCCGATGAACGCATAATAGAAAAGCCTGATGCCTTCAAGCTAACGGCGTTCAACGACACGATAAGTTACCATGATGTCAGTTTTGCGTACGATTCAAACGACGGCAAACAGATATTTGTTCTCGACCACCTGAATCTCACCATTCCCAAAGGGTTGAAGGTTGCAGTGGTAGGTCCTTCGGGAGCAGGGAAAACCACCCTTGCAGACCTGCTGCCCCGTTTTTATGATCCCACCTCGGGTGTCATAACCATAGACGGCACAGACATCAGAGAACTCAACATTGACTCTTTGAGGCGCAATATAGGAGTGGTGTCACAGAGTTGCATCCTCTTCAACGACACCGTAGCCAACAATATCTCTTTTGGTCTTAAAGGGGTGCCGTTGGAGAAGATACAAGAGGCTGCCCGCATTGCAGACGCAGATAGCTTCATCATGCAGATGGAACAAGGGTATGAAACGCCTGTAGGCGATCATGGCAGTGCACTGAGTGGAGGGCAACGGCAACGTATAAGCATAGCGCGTGCCGTATTGCGCAACCCTCCCATCCTGATACTTGACGAAGCCACCTCGGCGCTCGACAACGAGTCGCAGCAAGCCGTACAGACCGCACTCGACACCCTTATGCTTGGTCGTACGACAATCGTCATAGCCCACAGGCTCTCAACAATAGAAAACGCCGACATGATAGTCGTGATGGACCACGGCAAGATTGTGCAGCAGGGCACACATGCCGAACTCATAGCCCGCGATGGTCTTTACAAGAGCCTTGTAGAGATGCAGAATTTTAAATAAAACCCTTTCGCAAGGATAAGAGAATTCAAGCAAGGACATGAGTACAGATAAGACACAAACAAAATGGCCCATATTATATCGTATACAATTTCAGTTTATTACTTTTAACCATCCTTATAAACCAAAGAAAAATTTTGCCATTTTGTAAAAAGTGTGTACTTTTGCAAACTCAAATCAAGTACAAAGACTTGTAGAGGGAGTTTAGCTCAGCTGGTTCAGAGCGCTTGCCTTACAAGCAAGAGGTCACTGGTTCGAGCCCAGTAACTCCCACAAGAGACAGTAAAGAGGACAAAGAGTGTCCTCTTTTTTGTTATTTGACTGAGTAACCGACCATTCAATACTAATAAATATGATTTGGCGACATATAACAACTGCTACATTCACTCTATGCCTCATGGCATTGTTTTCTTCATGCCATGACGAGCAAATTCCTAAGAATGTCATAGACAGTGCTACAATGGCAGATTTTTTGGTTGAGGCACATTTAATAGACAGTTACGACTATGTACTTGTCAGCCATGGCCGAGAAACCGCCGACACCATTGTCTCAGCCGCATACGACTCACTGTTTCTGAAATACAACATCAGTCTTGCAGACTATGACACCAGCATTGCTTACTATACAAGACATCCTCAAATGCTCGAGGATATATACTCACGTGTAGCTCAGAGACTTCGCGAAGAGGCAAATAATCCCGCCTTGAAAAACATTAATTAATTGTTTCATCCACCGATAAACCAAAACAGTATATTATGTTAGTAAAGACATACGGAAGCGCAATATATGGAGTAAGTGCAATAACCATCACAATAGAGGTTAGCGTGGAGAAGGGCGTGAATTTCCTACTTGTTGGATTGCCCGACAATGCGGTGAAAGAAAGTCAACAGCGTATAGAGTCGGCACTTCAACAATGCAATCACCACATACCACAACGCCGCATAGTCATCAATATGGCACCTGCTGACATTCGCAAGGAGGGTTCCGCATACGATTTGCCATTAGCCATTGGTATTCTTGCCGCCGACGGCCAGATGAAAGCCGATAATTTGGAGAATTATATCATTATGGGCGAGTTGTCGCTTGACGGCAGTCTCCGTCCGGTAAAGGGAGCCCTTCCGATGGCGATAGAGGCACGAAAGAAAAAATACAAGGGTATCATCCTGCCGAAAGACAACGCACGCGAAGCCGCTATTGTCAACAATCTGGAAGTCTATGGTGCCGAGGACATCATACAAGTCATCAATCACCTAAACGGGACCGAACTCATAGAGCCAACTGTCGTTGACACGCGTGCCGAGTTTGCGCGAAGCCTCGACCAATACGAGTTTGATTTTGCAGACGTGAAGGGACAGGAAAACATCAAGAGAGCTTTGGAGATTGCCGCTGCAGGAGGACATAATGTCATCCTTATAGGGCCTCCGGGAAGCGGTAAGACCATGCTGGCAAAGCGGTTGCCCAGCATACTGCCCCCATTGAGTCTTGAAGAGTCTCTCGAGACGACCCAGATACACAGTGTTGCAGGCAAGATGAAAAAAGAAGACTCCCTTATTGCCGTGCGACCGTTTCGTGCCCCACATCACACAGTGTCGGATGTCGCCTTGGTCGGCGGAGGCACCAATCCGCAACCCGGAGAGATTAGTCTTGCACATAACGGAGTGCTCTTCCTCGACGAGCTTCCCGAGTTCAAAAGATCCGTGTTAGAGGTGCTTCGCCAGCCTATGGAGGAGAGGAAGGTTTCCATAAGCCGTGCCAAGATGACCACCGAATATCCGGCTGCATTCATGCTTGTTGCCGCCATGAACCCTTGTCCCTGCGGCTATTACAACCATCCCACAATAGCATGTACCTGCAATCCCGGTGCTGTGAACAAATACCTGAACAAAATCAGCGGACCACTGCTTGACCGCATCGACCTGCACATCGAGGTTACGCCCCTGCCCCACTCTGCCCTCGCCGAGAAGGAGCTTGGCGAACCCAGTGCCGTCATACGCCAGCGCGTCATCGCCGCCCGCAAGATACAGGAAGAACGATACAAGGACTACAAAGGCATCCACTGCAACGCCCAGATGAACCAGAAACTGTTCCGCCAGTGGTGCGACATTGACACCGACTGCCAGAACCTTATGAAAGCCGCTATGGACCGCCTCGGTCTGTCTGCCCGTGCCTACGACCGCATCCTGAAAGTCGCCCGCACCATCGCCGACCTTGCAGGCGACGAGAAAATCAACGTCACCCACCTCAGCGAAGCCATCAACTACCGCTCGCTTGACCGCGATTCATGGGGAAGATAATTCATAAATGTGCCACTATCTGTTCTCAAAGTCCTCTACTGCAATTGTAGCCTCCTCCCATGCCGACATCCGTTCTTCAAGTTTGTCTTTAAGGGACTGGTATGAGCTATAGAAATCTGCATTCCCCGTTACTTCCGGATTTCCAGAAGCGAGCAACGACTCTTTTTCCGAAATTTGTTCTTCGAGCGACGATATTTCCTGTTCGATACGTTCCACGGCACCTCGGAGTTTTCTCAATTCCCGTTCCCTCTCTTTAGATTGTTGATAGTTGAGCTTGTTTTGTGACACAGAAGCCACAGTAGAGGAGGCGGCCTTGGTGTCGCGGTTTTTGTCAAGGTCTTTCAGATGTTCCAGTTTACGGTATTCCAGAAATTCGAAAATATCGCCCTTGAATTCATGTACGCCGCCGTCGCGGAACTCAAAGAGAGTGTCGGTCAAGCCCTGAAGGAAATCCCTGTCATGCGATACAACCACCAAAGTACCTGTATATTGTAAAAGTGCATTTTTCAGAATATCCTTCGAATCCATGTCAAGGTGATTTGTAGGTTCGTCGAGTACCAAGAGGTTACATGGCGTGAGCAACAATTTGGCCAATGCCAGACGGGCCTTTTCGCCACCCGACAGCACCTTTACTTTTTTGTCGATATCGTCGTCATCGAAGAGGAACGAACCCAAAATATTGCGGATTTTAGGTCTGATGTCTCCAACGGCAGCGTCGTCGATAGTCTGGAAGACAGTCTTCTCACCGTTGAGCATAGCTGCCTGGTTTTGGGCATAATAACCAATCTGAACCTGATGACCGAGTTTGAAGACACCCGAGTAGTCATTAATCTCACCCACTATGATTTTTGCCAGTGTCGACTTACCCTCACCGTTGCGACCCACAAAAGCGAGCTTGGTGCCGGAGGTCACAAGGAATTCGACATCATCGAACACCTGGTTGTCGCCATAAGCTTTACCAAGGTGTGAAGCCTCCAAGACAATCTTGCCGCTATGCGGTGCAGGAGGAAATTGGAAATGGATGCTTTCCGTCGACACTTCATCCACCTTGATTTCCTCCATACGTTCAAGCATTTTGATGCGTGACTGGACCTGTTTTGACTTCGTTGCCTTGTAGCGGAAACGTTCAATAAAAGCCTCAATCTGAGCCACCTGACGCTGCTGGTTTGTCAGTGATGCCATCTGCGAAGCGCGTCGTTGCTGCATCTGAACTACATATTCGGAATAGGAGACCTTATAGTCGTATATTTTCCCTGCCGTAATCTCTATAGTCCTACCAGTGATGTTGTCGAGGAATGTACGGTCGTGAGATACAAGTACCACAGCTCCTGGGTATGTGACAAGGTAATTTTCAAGCCACTGTATTGATTCTATATCGAGGTGGTTGGTAGGCTCGTCAAGAAGGAGAAAATCCGGTCGTTTAAGCAGTAGTTTCGCCAATTCCACACGCATCTGCCATCCTCCGCTGAATTCAGCCACGAGACGGTTGAAATCGCAATGGCGGAAGCCCAAGCCCAGAAGAACCTTTTCTGCCTGTTCCCTGCGGTTGCTCCCACCGAGCATAGCTATCTGTTCGGTGACTTCATGCAGGTTCGACAGCAATCGTTCATATTCAGCGGACTCGTAGTCTGTCCTTTCCGCAATCTCTGTCGAGAGTGTTTGTTGACGTTTTTCAAGAGAATCTATTTGGTCGAATGCAGTCATGGTCTCTTCAATCACAGTACCCACGCTGTCCGGCACCATTTCCTGCGGGAGGTAACCAACAGTCTGGCCTGATGCTATGACGATAGTACCCGTCTCCGGTTCCTGCTGGCGGCAGAGTATTTTGAGAAGTGTGGATTTGCCGGCGCCATTTTTCCCGACGAGACCTATCCTGTCACGATCACCGACATTGAATGTGACACCGTCGAAGAGGTTCACTCCTGTGAACTGGACCGAAAGATTGTTAACAGAAATCACTTAGTGATGAAGGGATAATAATTTTTGGTTGTTAGTTTTTATTGTTGTATTGGTGGAATACACTGGCGTACCAAAAAAGGCGAACAGATAGTGTCCGCCTTGATATTGTGTAATAAGGATTCAACCTATTGGAGTTGGAACTGAACCGGAAGTGTGAACTCGGTACGCACGGCTTTACCGCTCTGCTGGCCGGGTTTCCACTTAGGCATCGAGTTTACAACACGAAGAGCTTCCTTACCGCAGCCGCCGCCGATCTCGCGAAGAATGCTTGCCTTGGTGATGCTGCCATCCTTCTCGACGACGAACTTGATAACCACTGTTCCTGTTATGTTGTTCTCGCGAGCCATTTCAGGATACTGGATACTCTGGTTGAGGAATTTGTAGAGAGCCTCTTCTCCACCGGGGTACTCAGGAAATTTCTCAACGAATATGAAAATTTCCTCTTCTTCAACGGCTTTTTCCTCTCCAACATCGGTAACGACAACCTCTTCTTGAGCCTTGTTAGCGTCGTCACCAGCATCGATGATACCAAGCTCGTTCTCGATTTCGGCGTCATTGTCGACAACCTCAAGTTCGGTAGTGACCTCTGGCTCCGGCTGCTCTGGTTCGGGTTCAGGTTCTTGCTGCTGTTCTTCCTCAGTTTGGAGAACCTCTTCCTCCATCTCATTGCTTACCTGAGTTATTTTCAAACCACTACCGCTGCTTTCAGTACTTCTGAGATTGAAAGCAACAAGGACAAGAGCCAAAATCGACACCAAACCTATCTCCAGGAAAAGACCTTTCTTTTTTTCAAGGTCAGCCTGCTGTGATTTTTTTGCTTCCATATTATTAACTTTTAATTATTTATTACTATTATTACGTGTAAGGAACCTACTCCTTTCACATTGCTAAATTACAACTATTTTTTGAATTATCAACAATAGATTGTAAAAAAAATTCCATCAGTCTTTATCCTACCTGTATAAAGTTCTAAAATTTAAGCATTTATACAATAGCTCCCACGAATGATTTTTTTATGATTCCTTGCTTTCATTTATGCCATAGCCAAACAAGGCGAAATCACCTTTCAGCGGGTCATTGGGGAATACCAGTGACATTGTAGAGGTAAGACGACGGGCGGCGTTCATTGATGCACTTCCGCTGGAGAGCAATCCCAGTCGTATCGACTGGCTTACGACATGGGTGTCGAGAGGCATAATGAGTGTACGACGATCGATAAAGTCTGCCCATAGCCCAAGATCCACAGGAGAGTTGTCGCGCACCATCCACCGCAAGAACATGCAGACACGTTTACATGCCGACATTGTATCTTTAGGGACAACCGCGCCAACTCTTTTACTTGAGAAAAAGGCACAGACAGCTTCCACAGCATGAAATCCGTCGGAGGCACAATTCCTCACATATTCGCCCATAGAGCCATAGTCGACAAGCATTTTCCTATATGCTTCGAAGAAACGGAATATACATTCCTTATTGTAAAGGCGATAGAAGCAGTTTTTGTCATCCGGACTGAAATGCTGTCTGTAGCCCCCGCTGCGAATCCACAAATCCATGTCGCCACCAGACCATTCCAGCAGTTGTCCAATCTTAGGCATAAACTGAGTGCGGCTGCCATAGCTGAGGCAGGAGGCGACGAAAGCCATTGACTCGCGGTTTCTGTCTCCTTCCACCTGATGCATATACCACGACGGGTCTCCGTTGAGGAATTCAACCGTTTCGTACCGTTGGGCATATAGACGCAGCAACGTTTTTGTTGCGTCGTCGACGATTATTTCCTTCATTTCACAATTCGATAATAATGCTCTTTGCGAGGACGAGCCGGTGGTATCTGATTGGCCGGATATCCCAGTGAGATGGCGCCAACACCTATAAGATCTTCCGGCAGACCAAACTGACGCATCAAATCTATTCCTTCCCTAGTGTCGAACATCTCGCGTTCACGGTTTATCCAGCAGGAGCCCAACCCGATTGCATGGGCGGCATTCATCATGTTGCCTAACACAAGAGAAGCATCAGGAACTCCATTTTTCCATTTTTCAGGACGAGAGGCGAAAACAAGGACTATGGTCGGAGCATCGTAATAGGGATTGCTGTCGGTACCCATAACCGCAGCATTCATTTTCACCAGTCGTTTGATAATCTCAGGATTCTGAACTGCCACGATCCATGGGTCTTGGTAATTCATTCCCGTAGGTGCATAGGTCCCTGCGTCGAGCACGGCTTTCAGCTCCTCGTCGGTAATCTGCTCGGGTTTAAATGCGCGAACGCTGCGGCGTTCACGCAAACACTTTAATACTTCATTATCCATTTGTATGACATTTTTTTCTTTTTCCAAATCACCTGTTCAAGGAATCCTCTATTATCATCTCGTATAGTTTGGAGGTTGAGATTCCCATAGCGCGTGCCTGCTTGGGCACGATGCTTTCAGCGCTCTGACCGGGGATGGTGTTGACTTCCAAAAAGGTAAGCCTTGATTTGTCGGTATCATATATATAGTCAAAGCGCACCACACCGCGGCAGTCGAGCAAATCGTACAGACGAGAGGATATTTCTTGGATTTCCTCAGCAATTTCAGGCTCAACCTCAGCGGGAGTGACCTCGTTAGAGAAACCGTCATATTTGGCGGCATAGTCAAAAAACTCATGGCCGCCCAGTGGAATAATCTCCGTTATAGGGAAAACAAACTTTTTGCCCGAGGCCTTTAAAATGCCGCAGTCGAATTCACGACCCTTGACAAACTGTTCGACAAGCACAGCACTATCCTCTGTAAGAGCTTCCCTGATGGCAGGCAAAAGGTCTTCGGCTTTTTTAACCTTTGTTGTCGCCACACTGCTTCCTCCCGAGGCCGGCTTGACAAACAATGGGAGTCCGAGATGCTCCAAAATGGTTTTCTCCTCGAATGGCTGATCGCCATAGACAAGGTATGAGTCGGCCACATGCACAACATCGAAACCACGTACAACAGCATTGCAGTAGCCCTTGTTGAATGTCAAGGCAGAGGTATAGAAGCCACATGTGGAATACTTGATGCCGAGAAGGTCAAAATAGCCCTGCATTACACCGTTCTCACCAGGGTTGCCATGGATGATAATGAATGCCAGATCAAACAAGACCTTTTCACCCTTGTCGACAACAGAGAAATCGGCGCGGTCTACCGGACGATGGGTGCCGTCATCTGCAAGCCAATACCACTGGTTTCGGTCAATTACTCCATCTTTCAACCCACCTATAACAATTTTATACACGTTGTATTTCTGTTTGTCAAGTGAATCATATACCTGACAACCGCTATTGATTGAAATCTGGTGCTCGCCGGAGAAGCCACCCATTACAAGTGCTATGTTTTTTTTCATATCTTTTTTAATTATTGCATAATTCATGTACCACCATGCAGAGGCCGGTGGTTTTGTCGTTTGATTTCAAGTTCGCGCTGTCTGCATTTCTCTATCGTTTCGGAAGACATGCAAGATTCCTGGAAGCGTTGCCATACTACGCGTTCAGCCAAAGGCGAGGGATGTGCCATATCGTCAGCATAGAAGCGGTAGTCTCGCAGTTCGTCAACAACAATCTCGTAAGCAGGGAAGTAGGCAATTCCTTTGGCGCATTTTGCAAGCATTTCCTCAATAGCGAGCAAGAGCACCGCCTTTCCTAGTTGGTTGCCATGAGCTCCGTATGCCAAATGACGCACAGGGCTGACCGTAAATACAATTCGCTTACCCTGTTGAAGCAGTCTTTCTGTCAATGGCAGCCATGACGTCACCACCTCGTCGACGGAGAGAAGTCGTTTTGAGAAACGGGACGCCGGCACTTTGTGACAATTGGCAACAATCAAGCCATCATCCAAGACATACGCCCATGCGGAGCCAAAGGTAACGACCAGTGTGTCGCATGTTTTGAGGAAATCATTGGCACTGTGGATAGACTCATTGCACACATCAAGACACTCTTGCTTGTCGCGACGCGAAAAGGCGCCATGGTGCAGCCAAGAATGCCACAAGCCTTCATAAAACACAAGTTTCTCCTCTCCAATCGCCTCATCGTCGAGACAGCGTCTCATAGCTTCAGCCATCGACAATGGGTTATAAAGTATGCCAAACGGGTTAACCGAAACAGAGAATCCCAGCTGTTGCATCTGAGTTCCCATATTTTCCGCAAAACAAGAGCCCAGAAACATCAGACTGTTATTGTGGCTTATCACAAAGCCCAAAGGAGATGAATCAACAGGTGTACTTAGTTTTATCATTGTTTTATTTGTTGTTCAACGTAACACTACTAACTTCGGGCATCTCCTTGAGCAGTTTGATAAATGTAGAGGGGTCGACAGTCATGTCGTTAGATGACATAAACAGGGTCATTTCATGTTCCTTGTCAATAACATTGACTGTAAGCTGCACCTTGCCGCGGTTTTGGCGTACCAGTTTTTTGAGCCGTGTGCAAAAATCGTCGTTGAGACTGTTGATGTCTATATGGAAATTGATAGTTTTAGTGTATTTTTCCACAACCTCGCTAAGCAGCATCATGTCGATGATTTTCAATTTCGGCGGCAATTTCGATTCCACACCGTCCTTTCGCACTGTAAGTTGTGTAACCTCACCATGTACAAAAATAAACATTCCTTTCTCACAGAAATGCTTATATTTCACACAATCGTCGCCAAAGAGTCTCAACTCGTAGGAGCCGTAGTAATCCTCTATTGTCATGCTGCCGTATGGGCGGCCCGTGCGCTGCGAGATACCTGACATTGCGTCGGTAACGATGCCGCCGAAACGCACGTCGCGTCGTGCTGCCAACGCTTCGAGGTTTGACAACTGTGACACACTGACAGTGACGAAGTTTGTCATTTCTTCCTTGTAGTCGTCGAGGGGATGTCCGCTGAGATAGAATCCGATAACCTCCTTCTCGTAATTGCATTGTTCCACGCTTGTCCAAGGCTCACACTCAGGAACTGGAGGATATTCCTCGCTTTTCATATCATCTGAAACATCGAAGATAGACATTTGTGAAGCATTGGCTGCCTCGCGTTTATGAGCCTGCCAACGTACCAGTTTTTCAAGATACGTAGGGGCGTTTTCGCTTGGAACATCCTTGTGCATGTATTGAGCGCGGTGCACACCTTTCAGCTGGTCAAAAGCACCCGATTTCACCAGCACTTCAAGGTTTTTGCGGTTGACAGCCTTCATGTCGATACGATTCAGAAGGTCGAAAACATCATTATAGGGACCGTTTTTTTCACGTTCATCGATTATAGCTTGCGCCGCAGCCTCACCCATGCCTTTGATGGCGCTAAGTCCGAAACGTATCTGACCTTTGTCGTTCACAGAAAAATTGATTTCAGACTCATTCACACATGGGGCGAGGATTTCTATCTTGTTTTTACGACAGTCCTCCATAAGTTCAGTGACACGTTTGATATCACTTAGCGACGAGGTCATCACCGCAGCCATATATTCAGCCGGGTAATGAGCCTTGAGGTAGGCAGTCTGGTAGGCCACCCACGAGTAGCAGGTGGCATGGGATTTGTTGAAAGCGTATGAGGCGAATTTTTTCCAGTCTTCCCATATTTTATTGAGTTTATCTTTAGGATGCCCGTTTTTCTCACCGCCCTCATAGAAGAGAATTTCGAGTTCATTCATCTTCTCAATCTGTTTCTTACCCATAGCTTTGCGCAGCGTATCGCTTTGTCCACGAGTAAAGCCTGCCAGTTGGCGAGAGAGGAGCATCACCTGTTCCTGATAGACCGTGATGCCGTAGGTATCCTTAAGATAATCCTCCATGCAAGGAATATCGTACTCCACAGGTTTGCGTCCCATTTTTCGGGCAATAAAGTCGGGGATATAATCCATGGGACCCGGGCGATAAAGCGCATTCATAGCGATGAGATCCTCAAAAACATGTGGTTGTAGTTCACGGAGGTATTTCTGCATTCCAGGAGACTCGAACTGGAACGTACCTACGGTGTTGCCGTCGCAGAACAGCTGATATGTAGCATCGTCGTCGATGGGGATATGGTCAATGTCTATATCCACTCCGTGACGTTTCTTTATCGTATTTAAGGCGTCCTTGATGATGGATAGGTTTTTCAATCCAAGGAAGTCCATCTTGATAAGGCCGACATTCTCTATCACATGCCCGTCGTACTGTGTAACAAGCACATCTTCATTACTTTCCTTATCCTTAATAGTACACACTGGCGCATAATTAGTAAGATCGTCCGCACCGATTATGACGCCACAGGCGTGTATTCCTATTTGGCGGTTGGTATCCTCCAGTTCTTCGGCATAAGTCAACACCTGCTTAATCTCCTTATAGGGTTCGTTCATGAACTTCTCGTCATCCGGACTTTCCATAATTCTATGGAGTTCGGGGACATACTTGTAACAGTTTTTAAGGTTGACGCTGGGGGATTTGCCTTTTTCATCCTTGACGTTATCCGGGAAGCTGCGGTCAGGAATATATGATTTTATCTGGTTTACCACATTCAGAGGCACTTTCTGAATGCGAGCAACATCGGCTATGGCCGACTTGCTGGCCATAGTGCCATAGGTGATGATATGTGCCACTCTTTCCTTACCGTATTTTTGAGTGATCCAGTCCAGTACCTTTCCACGTCCAGCGTCATCGAAGTCCACATCTATATCAGGGAGCGAGATACGGTCCGGGTTGAGGAAACGTTCGAACAGCAAGTCATACTTTAGAGGGTCAATATCGGTAATCCACAGGCAATAGGCCACTACGCTTCCTGCCGCAGAGCCACGTCCGGGACCAACGCTTACACCTAGTTCCTCACGGGCTCCACGTATATAATCGGCAACGATAAGGAAATAGCCAGGGAAACCCATAGTTTTGATAGTATGCAGTTCAAAAATGATACGTTCCTGTATTTCTTCCGAAAGAGCCTCTTTGATTTCCTGTTGTCCTGTCAATTCCGTACGTTCCGGCAGATACCGTTTTCTGGCGCCTTCCCATACTAGTTTTGCCAGGTAGTCAGCTTCGAACTTAATGCGGTACAGCTTGTCATAGCCTCCAAGTTTTGAAATCTTATCCTCCGCTTTTTCCTGACTCAAAACAACCTCACCTTTTTCGTTGCGAGTAAATTCATTGAAGAGATCCTCTTCAGTTATTCTATTGCGGTATTCCTCCTCGCTTCCAAAATCATCAGGGATTGGGAATACCGGCATGATTGGAGCAGAGTCTATGTCATACAGTTCAATTTTATCTGTAATTTCGCGAGTATTTTCCAGCACTTCCGGCAAATCCTCGAATATGGCAGCCATTTCATCCGGTGATTTCAGCCATTCCTGTTTGGTATAATGCAGGCGGTTGGGGTCGTCGAAATCCTTACCGGTACTCAGACAGATAAGCCTGTCATGAGCTTCGCCATGTTCCTCCTCCACAAAATGCACGTCATTTGTGGCAATCAGCTTGATATTGTATTTTCTGGCAAATTCTTCGAGATACCTGTTCACCTTCTGCTGTTTAGGGTAGGTGTCGTATGCCGCGTTAGGTTTGTCAGTCTTATGGCGTTGCATTTCAAGGTAGAAGTCGTCTCCGAAGAGGTTTTTGAACCAGCGTACCGACTCTTCAGCCCCTTCGATATCGTCCTTCATGATTTTCTGAGGAATCTCGCCACCGATGCAAGCAGAGCAGCAGATAATACCATCATGATACTTTTCCAGCACATTGTGGTCTATACGCGGAGAATAGAAGTATCCGTCGATGAACGCTATAGAGCTCAGTTTACACAAGTTCTTATATCCTTGTTTGTTTTTTGCCAGGAGGATGATGTGGTATCCACTTCGGTCGGTAATACGTTCGCGTCCTGTTTCTGGATCCCGTTCTTTCACCGAAGGGTCTTTGTCGTACAAGGTACGGTGTGCACAGTATGCCTCGATGCCGATGATAGGCTTGAAAAACTGACCGTTAAGGGTTGCTATCCTATCCTCGACCTCTGCAATCAGCATGTCTTTCGTTTTTGCAGGCTTGCCTTCAGCGACCTCCTCGACATAGTCGGCAGATGCCATCTCCAGTTCTCCGAGTCTTTTCTTCAGTCCCTTGATTTCGTCCTTTATCTTACCGTTCTCTTTGGCAGCCGTATCCACCAGCTCCTTAATACCGAACATGTTACCATGGTCGGTAAGGGCCATGGCGTACATTCCGTTACGTTTGCATTTTTTTATCAAATCGGGCACTTTCGACATACCGTCAAGGATAGAGAAGTGCGAATGGACATGTAAATGGGTGAAATAAGGCATACTACAACGGTGTTAAGATGTATTTTCAGGGTGTAAAAATACACAAAAAAACTTGTTATATGCCCTTTGGCAGACAATACTTTTCAACATTCCGCCTACCTTCAGCAACACAGCGTGTTACGTACGGTTGTCAGTCTCCGTAGTATTCGAAAGTCCTCTCGATGGTGTAAAAAGACTTGCCATCAAGCGAGTAGCTGCATTTTGTCCAGTTGCCATAGCGGTCGTATGTGTACTTGCGACGTTCAATGGTAACAGTAGTGGACGCTTCGTCATAGACTGTTATGCGTCTTTGTACGTCGTTGCCGCGGCGGTCGTACTTTATCTTTTCTGCCACCAGAAGCAGTTCGTCTGCAGAATATGTCTTGATTGACACAGGTCGCGCATTTTTGTCGTAAAGAGCGACTTCGCGCTCCATGACAGTGCCACTGTCCGCAGTATTGTAAGAGTATTTTATGGTTTGTATCAGGTTGCCACCCACGCCATAGATATAGTGTTTTGACGATATCAACCTGTTCTTCAAGTCAAATTCCACCATACGCAGAATGTCGCCATCATAGTCAAAATCATAGTGTATACGTGGGTTGAGTTGCGTGAGGGGATATTGGGTTGTCTGACGTCCACCGAAACCCGTTTTGGTATATTGTGTCAGGTTGCCTGTTGAGTCGAACAGGTAATTCTCCTGAAAATTAATATCCTGCCCTGTACTATACTGCTGTACTACCGTTATCTGTCGCGGCGAATGGTGCAGGTTGTAGCTGTCGTAGTCAGGTTGCAGCAATGTCTGCCGTGTATGTTGGGCATAAATCGTGCCGGAAAGCAAGAATAAAGCTATAATGAGTTTTTTCATTATTGTAGTTTCTTGTAGTGGAACCTATGCGGGGTATCGTCGCCGAGGCGTTTCTTGCGGTTCTCCTCGTATTCGGAATAGCTGCCTTCAAAGAAGTAGACCTGTGAGTCACCCTCGAAGGCGAGGATATGTGTGCAGATACGGTCGAGGAACCAGCGGTCGTGGCTGATAACCACAGCGCATCCCGCATAATTCTCCAAGCCCTCTTCGAGTGCACGCATTGTGTTCACATCGATATCGTTGGTAGGTTCATCGAGTAGGAGTACGTTGGCTTCGCTTTTCAGGGTCAGTGCGAGGTGCAGGCGATTACGTTCGCCTCCAGAGAGCACGCCAGCCTTTTTGCTTTGGTCGTTGCCCGAAAAGTTGAACCGAGAGATGTAGGCGCGACTGTTGACCAGGCGGCCGCCCATCTGTATCTGTTCATTGCCTTCGCTGACCACCTCCCAGACTGATTTTTCCGGGTCTATCTGCACGTGCTGCTGGTCTACATATCCTATCTTGACCGTCTCGCCGACGGTAAAGGTGCCTGCGTCCGGTTTTTCAAGTCCCATGATAAGGCGGAAGAGAGTTGTTTTTCCACAGCCGTTGGGGCCTATCACTCCAACGATGCCTGCAGGAGGCAAGGAGAAAGTCAGGTTTTCGTACAACAGCTTGTCTCCATAGGCCTTGCTGACACCCTCAACTTCAAGGACCTTGTTACCCAGACGCGGACCATTGGGTATGTATATCTCCAGATTCTGTTCCTTTTCCTTCACATCCTCGTTCATCATGCGATCGTATGCTGCCAGACGGGCTTTACCTTTGGCATGACGTGCCTTGGGTGCCATGCGCACCCACTCCAGTTCGCGTTGCAATGTTTTACGACGTTTGCTTTCCTGTTTTTCCTCCATGGCAAGACGTTGCGTTTTCTGGTCGAGCCATGAGCTGTAGTTACCCTGCCAAGGTATACCTTCGCCACGGTCGAGTTCGAGAATCCAGCCTGCCACATTGTCAAGGAAGTAGCGGTCGTGTGTCACAGCGATGACTGTGCCTTTGTATTGCTGAAGATGATGTTCCAGCCATTCGATGCTTTCTGCATCAAGATGGTTGGTAGGCTCGTCGAGAAGGAGGATATCAGGTTCCTGAAGCAACAGACGGCATAACGCCACACGACGGCGTTCACCGCCGCTGAGATTTTTCACCAGCTGATCCTCTTCGGGACAGCGGAGGGCGTCCATAGCACGTTCCAGGCGGCTGTCGAGGTTCCATGCGTCATGCTGTTCAAGAAGTTCAGTCAATTCTCCTTGACGTTCACAAAGTTTATCAAAATCAGCGTCAGGTTCAGCGAAGGCGTTGTTTACCTCCTCGTACTCCTTCATCCAGTCGACGACATTCTGTACAGCCTCCTGCACAACCTCTTTGACTGTCTTGTTCTCGTCCAGTCGAGGCTCCTGTTCCAGATAGCCGACACTGTAGCCCGGGGAAAAGACCACTTCACCTTGATAGTCGGTATCAACACCAGCAATAATTTTCAGCAGGCTCGACTTGCCCGAACCGTTGAGGCCGATGATGCCAATTTTGGCACCATAGAAAAAAGAGAGGTAAATATCTTTAAGAATCTGACGGCTGGGAGGAATAAGTTTCCCCACACCCACCATCGAGAAAATAATTTTTTTGTCGTCTGCCATAAGTATAATGTTTTAATATAAAAACGAAGAAAAGAACAATTTATTGTGCATGTATGCCTTCTGATGATTATATCTGAAAGAGGCCACAATATAGTAGCGGTTAACGGTTAAAGGGAGTTTGTGTGGAGTTAAGAGGAGTTAAAGGGAGTTAAAGGACAAATGATTTTGCTCGGATTGTATTGTCCCTTTAACTTCCAGCGCGAAGCGCGATAACTTCCATTAACTTCTTTGTCTACCCATCAATAACGGTTAATGGTTCACGGTTAATGGTTAAAGTTTGTTCGCAGGCATACCACATGGCAATTCGTGTCAAATTTTTTTTTGCATTAATGTGTATTTCGGGAAATCTATGTAAATTTGCAACAATTTTACGAAGCAAAAAAAAATGAAACAGCTTCTCGGATATTTTTTGGGTTTTTTAATATTTATTGTTGGTGTACCAGCACTGATGTGGTGGTTGTCGCAGATGCCTTCGGCATTGCCTGTCGGACGTTTGGTTCCTGCAATGGCGGTTGCAGTATGTGGGCTTGTGCTCAGCATCTGGAGTATCGTTTACATGAAACGCGTAGGGAAAGGCAACCCCTTTGATGCAATGGGCCACGAGGTGGCTCCCAGGACCAAGCACCTAATGACTGATGGTCCATATCGTTTTAGCCGCAACCCAATGCTGTCGGGAACCTACATCTACTATATGGGAATGTTGTTGGCAATATGGAGCTGGCAAGCATTGACAGTGGTCGTCGCCGTTGTGGCGCTGATGACACTACAGGTACGTTCCGAAGAAAAGCGTCTGGAAGCCGATTTCGGTGAAGATTATCTTGAGTATAAAAAGAGAGTCCGAAGATTCTTTTAGTTTATACAGGCTTCATATAGTGTTTGCCTGATTGTCGAACCTGATATCCTTCACATTGAGTTGGATCTCCGTTTTGCCGCGCCAGTAATTCTCCTCAAGTTGATAGCAGACGTCGAACATTTCCTGACGGTTTACCCTTTCGTAGTATTCGCCCAACTGAAAACCAATGGCGGGATAAGAGTTTGGACTGTCGGAGGACAGAGCAGAAAACTTCAAATGATTGGAGCCAACCACACGCGGAGGGAGCATCGGGTTGCTCTCAAGATTTCTGGTACAGAATACCGGCACATTGTTGTCGGGTCCGAAGGGCGAGAATTGTTTCAGTATGCGTAGGAATTTGGGGGTAATGTCGGAGAAACGGACAACGGCATCAATCTCGACCTCAGGCACGGAAGCCTCGGGAGGCATGGTACGACTCACTATCTCCTCAAAACGTTCCACAAAGCGGTCAAAATTCTCGGGTCGCAACGATACGCCTGCGGCGCTTTTATGTCCACCAAAATGCTCGAGCAGCTCGCTACATTCTTCCAGAGCCGCATGGACATCGAACTCCTTTATGCTGCGTGCCGAACCGACAAAAAGGTCGTCGGTGGAGCGCGTAAGCACAATGGTAGGCCTGTAGTAGGCCTCGACAAGACGCGAAGCCACAATACCCACGACACCACGATGCCAGCCCTCCCCAAATAGCACGATGGAATGACGTTTAGACAGGTTCCTGTCGCTTTCGAGACGGCGTTTTGCCTCCTCGGTAGCTTGTGTATCAAGGTCTTTGCGTTCTTTGTTGTAGTTATTGATCTCCTCAGCGAGACGTGTGGCGACATCCCTGCTTTCAGCGAGCAAAAGCCTAACGGAATCAAAAGCGCTGTGAATGCGTCCGGCAGCATTGATGCGTGGTCCCACAAGAAACACAAGATCACTGATGTTCAAATCTTTAACAAAATACGATTCCTTGTCGGGATTAACGGCGCGGTCCTCTTTGGAGCGTGGTTCAATGTGACCGTAAGTCAGAATAGCCTCAAGTCCAGGTCGCGGGCATGTGTTAATAACTTTGAGACCAAATGCAGCTAAGACTCGGTTTTCACCAGTCATAGGGACGATATCGGAAGCTATGGAGACGGCCACGAGATCGAGATAACGCAGCAGTTTTAGTTTGAGCATCTCCATATTTTTTTTCTGAATGGTAGTCAGTTCTCCGCCAGAGTCGCAAAGGCGAACACCGATCTTCTGTTCCATGTAAGCTTCCACTATTTTGAAGCCGATACCACAGCCGGAGAGCTCTTTGTAGGGATAAGGACAGTCGGCACGCTTAGGGTCAAGAACGGCGACACAGTCTGGCAGTGTCTCGCCCGGGAGATGATGGTCACCGACAATGATGTCGATACCGAACTGTTTTGCATATTCCGCCTGCTCAATAGCTTTGATACCGCAATCGAGGGCGATAATCAACTTTACGCCAGTACGTTTGGCATAATCGATACCTTGAAAGGAGATGCCATATCCTTCGGTATCGCGATCGGGAATATAGAAATCGATGTTATAGTGGAGTGTATGGAAATACGAATAGACCAAAGCGACAGCGGAGGTGCCGTCGACATCATAGTCGCCATAAATCAGCATACGTTCACGATAGCGGATTGCGTCGTTAATGCGCACAATAGCACGATCCATATCCTTCATCAGAAATGGATCGTGAAGTTGGTCTAAACTGGGGCGGAAGAAATGTTTAGCTTCCTCAAAAGTAGTGACACCACGTTCTACGAGCAGCGTGGCAATAATTTTGTCCACGCCCAAAGAATCCGCAAGTTTTTCAACAACCTCTATATCATAATCTTTCCTTAATATCCAACGTTTTTCTTTCATTTTTTACTGGGCGTAAAATTACGAACTTTTTGGATAACGGGGAAAAAAAATGTTTTTTTTTACCGCAAAAGCGTATAAATAAAAACTAAGATATTGATTCTTTGAAAATTGCAAGATGATTTATGTTAAAAAAAATGATATACCTTTGTCAAGCAGTATTTGTATTCAATGCCCGTTTGCGAACTGTATTATTCGGTGTGATGGACTACTATTTTTCGGGACACTATGCCGTCTGTGGTGTGGGCAACAACAATATAGGAAGCCGGTACAAATGATGCCACATCGATTTTCACAGAATTGCTGTTTGCAGGGGTGGTGTAGACACGGTGGCCTTG
>JAGCVI010000004.1 GCA_017962445.1 Bacteroidales bacterium | reverse complement strand
TAACTACTCCGTTGGAATTTGGCCGTGCGGACATTCACTGGATGTCCGCACCAGTCCGCCTGCTGAAACAATCGGACATCTTTTCACGATAATGATTAAAACCTAATTCAATATGAAAGCAATCAAGAAAAACATACTGCTTGCAGCGTTCGTCGTGCTGTCCTCCGCCACCCACGCCCAGGAACAAGGCTTTCGTTGGGGCAAATGGTCTGAAGGGCAACTAACAAATATGGGTAATCTGATGGACGAAGTGGTGGACTCATACATTGACAGTGTGGGGAACACCTATATTTTTGGCCGATGCGGTATGAGTGCCCGGCTGGGAGGAAATGGTCCTTATATAAATCCGATGGATTCAATTCAAGGATATTCTGTCGGAAATATCTATGGTGTATTTCTGGCAAAGATTGATACATTGGGGAATGTCCTCTGGTGCAAGTCTGCTCGCGGAGCTAATTCTAATTCTCCAAGCATTCCATGGAATAACATAGTTGTGAAAGACAATAGAATAACCATTGCGTTTGACTTTCATTGGGGATACGCACCTGGAGCAGAATGGTTCTATTTCTTTGACACAATTCTTACTACATCAAGTGATATGTTCACTTTTCGTCACGACGCAACCTGTTTTGCCACCTTTGATTCAGATGGGAACTTACTCGACTTTCATAGTGTTAAGTTGTATGCTTATTGCGATGAGGACTATATTTCTTTTTATTCTAATCCATTCGGTTTCCAAAGGTCATCCTATGGTAATTTTTTAGTTGATGAAAATGACAATATCCATATTTTCGCCTGTAGTCATTTCTTCGGTGAGGATTCGCTACATAAGGCATACATCATTGTTGATGGCGACACCAACAGAAAATACCCATTGAATATCAAGACCCAGAACGGAAAAACATTTACCACGTCAATGTACTTTAAGATGGACAGCGACTGGAATATGATTAGCTCAAGATTCTTGATTGACAGTATATCGGTATGGAATCCCGATGGTCTATACATGGCATATATTGAATTCAAAGATGCTGTTATTGAAGGAGATGAAATATATGCAAGTTGTTTTTTATACAACGAAGACATTTATTTCAATCCTGATACTTTGCCCATCAAGGTGTATCTGGATTCTGTCCACTACCTGAGGATTGACAACACCGTTGACTGGAGATGGATGCCTTGTCTGCTGAAATTGAACAGAGATGGAGAAATCGTCTGGGTACAACAACTATATAATGAACCAACAACAACCAAACCAAATAATTATATGTGGTATGGAAGTGTAGCGACGGACGAGGAAAATGTTTATGTCTACTATATACCTTCATGGGTAAACTCCACTCGATTCTATATAGACGGTGCACACAGCATAGGACTCCCGTTTGTTGCAAACGTAAATACAAATGCTTATTGTTTGGTGGTTTCTTATAATCGCAGCACGGGCTCTTATGTCGATTATTACGTTGCAGATACTATCAACACAAACTATTCACAAAACTCCCTAGCGATTATTGGCGACGAGTTGCTTTTAAATGTGGATTATCGTAATGATTTAAAAAAGACTGAACTATGCAAAATTAACAAGCATACCAAGGAGGTGACTTGGTCATCGCCAATACAATATAACTTTTTAGTTGAAAGTAAGAATATGTCAGTAAACGACCATGGGTGGGTTTTCCGAGGTGAAATAGGTGATCAACCAAGAGTGTATGACAGTATCTTCCTCGGAAACTACCAGGAGGCCTCCGTTATGACGCTCTTCTACGACTCCTCGTTGGACCTGCATCGTCCGAAACCCTGCTCCCCTGTGGATTCGCTGTGGAGCGACGGGACTGCTGGTCATACGGTCACCCTCTCCTGGAGCAGTTCTGCCGGTCATCCTGGCTATGAGCTGGCCTATATCCCCGAAACAGACAGTTGGGACAACGCCACCGTCGTTGAGACTTCAGACACCACGTTGGTCGTTACCCTGCCCAACGACGGGTGCCACCTTTTTCGTGTCCGTGCCCTGTGCGACGGCAACCGTGTGGCACACAGTGCCTGGAGCGATGCCATCACCGTCTGCCCCGGAGTAGGAATTGGCGAAGCTGACGGTTCTTCCGCCATCACGATTTATCCCAACCCATTCAGCCAGCGAGTGACCATCGAGAGCAGTGAGACCTTGACAGCGACCGCTTGGCTCACCGACCTCACCGGCCGCCGCGAGGAGGTCCGCCTCACACCCGAGGGCACTGGACGCTATATCCTCGACCTCACCGCCCGCCCCCAGGCCACCTACCTGTTGACATTGACCACCGCCGACGGAAAAACTCATACCGTTAGACTAATGAAAATGTCCGACATATTCACCCGATGAAGAAGAAATGGACAGGCCAAATTCTTAACCGCTCCGTTGGAATTTGGCCGTGCGGACATTCACTGGATGTCCGCACCAGTCCGCCTGCTGAAACAATCGGACATCTTTGGCAATTAATCATCATCAAAAACGATAACAATTATGAAGAAAATCTTTTTATTCGGCGCAATGAGCGCATTCCTGCTGCTGACGGCATTCCAGTGCGGCAGCGGGTGGGACAATGACGACACCGAAGCGTCAATCGTTGGTTCCTGGGAGTATCAAAGTTGCCAAGAGCACTACTATTATAGTTGGCCAACTCCTGGCGACACTATTCTTGACCAAATATACCCACCAGTGCGCGATGTTTTGTTCGAAGCAGGCAACCATGCAACGCTGGAGTTGGAATCAGGATATACAGTTTACCCTCCTCATTATTTTAACTCCGAATTCGAATGGTCAATGTCTGGTAACTCTGATACAGTCTTTTTAAGCAACCCGGACTTTGGAAACTACGTATGGGAGATTTTGGAACTCACAAATACGCAGTTGGTCGTTCGATATGCGACATTCCAAGCAGGACCGGAGTCTGGTACTTCGAGTGTCTACACAACCACCTACCGCCGCAGATGAAAAACGCCGGTTTGTCACGCTGAGAGGATGACAAACGGAATCAAACCAAACTAATCAGATTATCACCCCCAATACGAAAAGAGTCCCATCCTCTCCACCGCCACGGCAAGCGTTACCCACGCTTGCGCCAAAACACCGAGGGCGAGACCTCACGATCCCGCCCTCACTTCCTTTTATCAGCGTCTGCTTATAATTATACGGCAATACCTGTCTGCATCACATCGTCATACAACGGCGACGGGTGCTCAGGCGACATCAATACTGGCTCAATCAGCGTGCTGACACTGCGGGTATCATGCCACAAGCTCTTCGACCATTCAAGCCAATTGTCTCCTATGGACGGAACAATCACAGCCACATCAATGTCGCTTTCAGGACGCGCATAGCCTTTGCTGTATGAACCGAACATGTATACTTTCGTGTCATCACCGAAACGAGGCAATATCACCTGCTTGTAGCGGCGTACTAAATTGAGAGCTTGTTCTTTATCCATTGCATGAAATCTTTTGTATCGTTAACGATGGAACGGCAATATTTAGGAGTAAGGGCTCTTGAGAGTTGGTCTTTGTATTCAGGATATCGTGCCTCTATATTCATCGGTGTCAAAGATTCAATAAAATCGCACTGCTTTTCGTTCAGTTCCGTCAACAATCCCGCACCTTCGGCAAGACGGTTCAAGTTATGGATGTATGGAGGTTCTTTCTCCTGTGTTTCACACCAGTATGCTTTGAGCATTTTTTCCACAACCTGATGACACACGCCATATTATCTGTCGTTTCTACGCCATATTATGGAAGACGTTGACTACGTCGTCGTCGGCTTCGAGACGTTCAATAAGGCCGTTGACGTCTTCTTGCTCTTCAGGTGAGAGTTCGCGGAACGACAGCGGGATGCGCTCGAACTTGAACGACTTGATTTCATAGCCGTGGTCTTCCAGATACTTGGAGATGGGACCGTAGTTCTTGAAGTCGGCGTAAATCATGATCTCGTCCTCGTCGCGGAACACCTCGTCGATGTCGCAGTCGATAAGCTCGAGCTCCAGCTCGTCCATATCGATGCCGTCGCGCCAGGCGACAACAAAGCTGCACTTGCGCTCGAAGAGGAAATCGTTCATGCCCATGGTGCCCAACTCGCCCTTGCCGCGCACGAAGGCGGCACGGATGTTGGCCACGGTACGGGTGGGGTTGTCGGTGGCGGTCTCCACCACGAAGCCGGTGCCGTGAGGACCTTTGCCGTCGTAGACCACCTCTTTGTAGGCCGACTTGTCTTTCTCGGTGGCGCGTTTGATGGCGCGTTCCACGTTCTCCTTGGGCATGCTCTCGCTCTTGGCGGTCTGCATCAGCAGTCGCAGGCGGAGGTTGCTCGACGGGTCGGGACCGCCGGCCAAAACGGCCAGTTCTATCTCTTTTCCAATCTTGGTGAAGGTGCGGGCCATATGTCCCCACCGTTTCAGTTTTCTTGCTTTGCGATATTCAAATGCTCTTCCCATTGTGGTTTTTGTTGATATATTGTTATGTTGATATGTTTAAAAGGTTTGCAGCGCTTGAAAGGTTCGTTTCACTTGAAAGGTTTTAAAGGGGCGCTGTGTAGGTTGATACGTTTGCTCCACTTCGGTCGCAGGCCTGCAGAGCAGGCAGGATAGGTTGTGGATTCTTTTTTGTTAGAAATGCCCGTTATCGGAATCCCCAGACCGAAGGGGTGAGGGTCGATTCGATTTGTTCTTCCACGCTGTCGTCGAGGGTGGGGAAGAGGTCGCGTCCGATGATGCTTTCCAGCTCGTTGACGGTCATGACCACCTTCTCGGGCGGCTGCCTGCGGCTGTCGTTGTGCATGATGAAGGCGGCAGCCTGATACCCTCCGTTGACGGGCACCAGCAGCGCCTTGAAGAAGGCGTCGGGCACCTGTACCATGGCGTCGCCGATGGTGCCATAAGCGCAACTGTCGAAGATGGGTCCGCAGACCACATAGACGCGTCCGTATTGGCGCGCCAGCCGGCGTACCAACTGCTCCAGCCGGTTCCAGTCGCCGCCATTCATCTGGCGGTTTTGCGGGCAGATGTTGGTGAAGTAGTGGCTTTCCCACCAGGCTTTCTCCGACCATTTCAAGTCGGCCTTGGGTGCCATGTGGCCTTTGTCCCAGCCGGAGTGGGAATAGTCCTCACGCGATGCCTGCCGTCCTTTCAGATGGGGGTCGCGGCTGAAATTGGAGCCCGAGGTGTACGTCCCCTGGCATTCTTCGGAGGTCAGGTCGTAGGCTACCCAGTTGGGCACCAGCGTCAAGTGGTTGTAGGAGGAGGTGAAACCCTCGTAGACCAGTATGTGTTCGGTGCTGTCGCTGGCGGGCAGTGCCAGTTCGATGCCGGGGGCGTTGGGGTCCGACGGCGTGATGTGGGGCTGGCAACAGGCCATGCTGCTTATGAGCAGGCCTGTCGTCAGCAGCATGCGTGCCTTGAGGGCGATTCGGTTCAGTGTGCGGGAACGAATCATATCAGGCCACGGTTACGTTTCAGTGGTTCCACGCTGGGCTGTTTGCCGCGGAAGTCGACATACATCTTCATGGGGTCGATGGTGTTGCCGTGCGACAGCAGGAAACGGAATTTCTTGGCCAACGTGGGATTGTAGAGGTCGCCGCTCTCACGGAAGGCCTCAAAGGCGTCGGCGTCGAGGATGGCGGTCCAGGTGTAGCTGTAGTAGCCTGCCGAGTATCCGCCACTGAAGATATGCTGGAAGTAGCAGCTCTTGTAACGTGAGATGATCTCGGGGATCAGGCCGATCTTGGCCATGGCCTGGTCTTCGAAGTCGGGCAGCACAATCTTGGTGGGTTGGGTGATGCTGTGGTAGTCCATGTCGAGCAGCGAGGCGGCCAGCAGTTCGGTGTTGATGAATCCCTGTCCGTAGGTAGCGGCGGCTTCAATCTTGGCGATGAGACTGTCGGGGATGGATTCGTCGGTCTGATAATGCTTGGCATATTCCTTCATCACCTGGGGGTGACGGCACCAGTTCTCCATCACCTGGCTGGGCATCTCGACGAAGTCGCGCGGCACATTGGTTCCGCTCAGCGAGCGGTAGTGGCACTGGCTTAGGATGCCGTGCAGGCAGTGGCCGAACTCGTGGAAGAGCGTCTCCGACTGGTCGAAGTTGAGCAGCGACGGTTTGTCTTTGGTAGGTTTGGTGAAGTTGCAGACCATGGAGATGATGGGGATGACGTTGTTGCCGTCACGGTCGACATACTGTTCGCGGAAGTTGGTCATCCAGGCGCCGCTGCGTTTGCTTTCGCGGGGGAAGAAGTCCATGTAGAGGATGGCGATAACCTTGTCGCCGTCCAGCACCTCGTAGGCTATAGCTTCGGGGTCGTACTTAGGCAGCTCTTTGTTCTCGCGGAAGGTGATGCCGTACAGCTTGTTGGCTACGGTGAAGGCACCCTGGCGCACGCTTTCGAGCGGGAAGTAGGGACGTATCTCCTCGTCGTTGAGGCTGTAGCGTTCCTTGCGCAGTTTCTCGCAGTAGTAACGCCAGTCCCAAGGTTCTAATTTTGAATTCTGAATGTTGAATTTCGAAGCTACTTCCTTGTCGTTGAAGTCTGCGGCTAGCATTTTCTGGTATTCGTCGCGTTCCTGCTTGGCTTTTTTGAGGGCGGGTTTCCAGAGGTCCATAAGGCATTTGTACACAGCTTCGGGGGTCTTGGCCAGGCAGTCGTCGAGGGTGTAGGCGGCATGGCTTTCGAAACCGAGAATCTGTGCGCGTTCCAATCGCAGGTTGACGATGCTGTCGATAAGAGTGCTGTTGTCATATTCGGTCCCTTTGGTGCAGCGGTTGGCGTAGTCGCTCCACATAAGCTTGCGCAGGTTACGGTCGGAGCAATTCTGCATGAAAGGCTCCCAGCTGGGCATGTGGAGTGTGAACAGGTATTTGCCTTTGTTGTCTGCGGAAGCATTGCCGGCCTCCTTGGCGGCGGCCAGCTGGTCGGGAGAGAGGCCGAGGCCCTTGACCTGGCTCTCGGTCAGCGCGAGGTATTTGCTGTTGGTGGCTTTCAGCACGTTGTTGCCGAAACGGAGGGTGAGCGAGGAGAGCAGCGAATTGATCTCGCGGAAGCGTTCCTGCTTGTCGGCCGGCACGTTGGCACCGTTGCGGACAAAGTTCTTGTATGTCTCCTCGAGCAGACGCATCTGTTCGTCGTTGAGCGAGAGCTTCGCACGCTTGTTGTAGACAGCCTTGACACGGTCAAACAATTTGGCGTTGAGCATGATGTCGTCGCCATGAGCCGAGAGGGCGGGCATCATCTCCTCGGCAATCTGTTCCATCACCTCTGAGTTGTTGCTCTCGGCGAGGTTGAAGAACACCGCGCTGACTTCGTTGAGCAGTGCCCCGCTGTATTCCAGGGCCTCGATGGTGTTGGCGAACGAGGGAGATTCCGGATTGTTGACGATGGCATCGATTTCAGCTTTCTGGCGACGCATGCCCTCTTGGAAGGCGGGTACGTAATGCTCGGGTTTTATTTTGGCGAAATCAGGAATGTTGTAGGGTGTCTTCCATTCGCTGAAGAAGGGGTTCTCCATAGGGGCGGGATTAGATGTTTTCACTTGTTCTTTCTTGTCTGTTGATGCCGACATCAGCAGCAGGGCTGCGCATGCGGCGAATAAATATTTTTTCATAATCTAATTATTTTCCTTCTATTGCTTTGATTACCATTTCGAATGAATCGGCGTTGAGGCGCTTGGCAAGGATTATCTTGTCTTTGTCGAGCAGGTAGATCTGCGGAGTGGTGATGACATCGTAGACCTCGTGCCAGTCGATGTTGGCCTCGCCGCCGTCGATGTTGAGCCAGTCGAGATGGTGCTTTTCGATGAATTCATGCCATTTGGGGCGTGTCTCGGCATCGGGCTCGCTGAGCACGGCGTAGGCACAGATGTCGTATTTGCCCCTGTATTGCTGGAATTTAGTGTAGAGTTCGGGAATCATTGTCTTGCAGTGTCCGCAGGTGGGCGACCAGAAGACGAGCAGTGTGTATTTGTGGTTGAGGCTGTGGAGACTGTGCCACTGGCCTTTGTCGTCCTTCATAATCAGTTCAGGGGCATCGCGGCCTATGAGCAGCTTGTCCCAGGTGTTGGCGCGTTTCACGTTGTAGTCGACGGTGCTCGGCGACATCCAGGTGCATTCGCCGGTCTCTATGTAGCGTTTCACGATGTGGACATAGACGGCGTCGTAGCTCATGATGTTGCTTTGCAGATACTTCTCGGCGAGGGTCTCGACGAGGTATCTCATGTTTTCCTTTGCAGGCTTTGACTTGTCGATGAGCATGTCTACATATTTGCATACCGTTTCTGGCGGGGCGTTGTGCAGACAGGTGTCGATGTAGTAGTCGACGCGTTGGCGGAAAATCCTTGCCGGTGTGCGCACCATGGCGTCGTCGTCGAGTTTCATGTAGTCGAAGAAGTGGTACATCATGTATTCCCAACGCTCCTGCTCGCTCATCTTGTTGCCGTTGCTGTCGACGGTTGGCACATCCATCGGGCGTGTGGAAGTCATCATCAGCGCCAGCATGCTCTGGGGACGTGCGGCAATCATGGCCTCCTTGATGCTGTCGAGCGTGACCATGGATTTGTTGACAAAGGCTTTGTATTCAGGGCTGTTGCCCATGGCCTTGTAGGCCGAGTCGATGGCGCGGTGGGTGCTGTAGTTGGCGTGGTGGAAGCGGTAGAAATGCTCGTTCTCGACAGAACCTTTCACCTTCATGTTCTGGGTCCAGTTGCTTTCGCTGGTGGAGAAGGTGAAGTCCAGTTCCTCATGGTAGACCATAAATTCCACGTAGTTGCCCTCGGGGTTGGTGAAGAAGTAGAGTCCGGGGGGCAGGGTGCGTTGCTTGTTTTCGAAGACGAACGAACCTTTCTTGTTTATATAGGCGGTATCGATGGCGAAGGTTTTGCCGGCATAGTAGTTGCCGAGATACATGACTGTGTCGTGGTTGTTGGCGATGGTGAGGGTGAACTTGTAGCCCTTTTTGGGGTCTTTGCCCCCGTGTACGGAGGCATAGGCCGAAGAGGGGAGAAGAGCGGCGATGGCAAATGCCAGTATCGCTATGGTTGTATGTTTCATCTCAATAAGAATTTTCATGGTGCAATCGTAATATCATATAACGCACAAAAATAAAAAATCGTGTAGGGCGAAGAAAAAAAACAATGTTTTTGCCCCGATGCCGGGGGTTGACACCCCCGTTTGTTATATGTCACCCCGATGGGGTTATTGTGTCGGGGTGATATCGCCGTTTGTTGCCGGGGGTTGACACCCCCGTCTGTGATCGGTCGTCCCGATGGGACGTTAAATGATACGTCAAGTTTGTGGTTTGTCATCCCGATGCCGGGGGTTTGCACCCCCGTCTGTTATATGTCACCCCGATGGGGTTATTGTGTCGGGGTGATATCGCCGTTTGTTGCCGGGGGATGACACCCCCGTCTGTGATCGGTCGTCCCGATGGGACGATGAATGATACGTCAATTTTGTGGCCTGTTGTCCAGATGGGGACGTTAAATAATACGTCGTTGGAAGGAAAAAATTGTGTTTGTCTACATGGATATACAAGTTTCCGTTTCGTTATGTAAAAAAAACGCGTTTTTATCGTTTAATCCAAAATAAATGTGTAATTTTGCATTTTCAAAACACTTATGAGTATGAAGGCGAAGATTGTTATTCTCACGATGTTGTTGACCGTTTTGGGCTTTAGTGCCGAGGCTCAGCGTTTTGCTCTTGACATCCAAGACGGCAACCTGAAAGGCCCTGTCAAATCGGTGCTCACCACCACGCGCACTCCGCAGGGCCGCATAGTTCGTATGCCTGTCCGCAACAATTTCAACCGCGACGGCTACTATACGCAGAACACCTACTATGACACGCTGGGCAATCCTGTAATCATCGTGAATTACTCATACGACAAGAAAAACCGTCTGGTCAAGGATATCCGCACGCACGAGCCGTACAGCGAACTGCTGTCGCAGACCACCTATTCCTACGACAAAAAGAACCGCGCCATTGTGGCCGATATGTTCGGAATCTCGGATTCACTCAGTGAACGCTCCGTGTACCAGTTTGACAAAAAGGATTTGCTGCAAAAGATGACCACCTATGATGAGTTGAACAAGGAGATGGCATCGATAAGCTATGAGTATGACGAGGCAGGCAGGATAAAAAATGTCACCTACAACGAAGGTGAGCACATGATATACAAAGGAACCGAGAAGTACCGCTACGATACCGACGGCAACCTTGCCGAGAAGAGCTCTTACTACCTCACCACATTGAGGCAGGCTTTTCTGTATACATATTACTATGATGAATACGGCAATTGGACACAGGCATATGTGTTCCATGTCACGCCGTCGGGGGGGTATCTGTATCAGGTAATCACTCGTCAGATAAGCTATTACGAGGAGGATTGACCTCTTGGTGCAGGCTCTATGGCTTGCAATACATCAGCCTTTTCTTGAATTGATGCGTTTTGCGTAACGTCCGAACCAGATGATGACGTCGCAGAGATGCAGAGTGTATCCGAACAGAAAGTTGTTTGAATGCAATGAGTTGTAGTAGTCCTGGATGACTGTGCGTCCCATGGTGTCGAGTTCGACGGTGTGAGAATTCTTGTTTGCAACCACCAGTATGCTTTTCACTATCTGCGATATTACGGGAGGGAATACATAATGCCCGGGTTTGCCATAGCGTACAATGCGTCCGCCTAGGTTCACTTCGCGGCCTGCGAGGTATAGCGACGAGTTGGCGAGGTTGACTTTGTCGTTTGAGCCCATCACCTCGTCGGGCAGCACACCGATGCGGTTGAGTGCACGGAACAGGTGCTCGAGGATGCGACGCAGCTGGGTGTAGTAGAGCACAGGGTCGAAGTTGCGGTTTTCCTCAGGGAAATGCAGGGCTTTCAGTATGTCGAGCATAGTCTGTTTCGCGTCGGGTGTGAAGTAGATGTCCATGGTGTTGAAGACATCGCGATAGAGGGCGCGCACCTTATTGTCCTTTTTAAGGGTCACGGCATGGCGTATCGACAGGCAGAGGTCTTGCAGGTCGCAGTCTTTGCGGTAGAACATACGTCCCCATTCGCTTTCCATTGTATCGCGGTGGCCCATGGCAACGCGCTGCAGTGTCTTGTCGAAGTCAGGCGTGGTGCCAGACGAGAGCACATACCATGGCAGCGGTTCCTCGTGTTGGGCAAAGATGGCTTCGAGTTCGCGGACAACCTGATAGAGGAAGTCGGGGTCGGGTTCTTCGCCGGCATTGATGACGCAGCGTCCGTCGAGTACGATGGCCGACACCGAGTCGAATCGGTTTTCGAGCACGGTGCGTGCCTTGTCCCAGCTGTTGAATTGCTGTATGTCGAGATCGAATCGGCGGCCTTTGTCGATGAACTGCAGCTTGTCGGGCTCCTCGTCTATCCAAAGGACTCTGTAGAGGTTTTTATAGTTTTTCATGAGTTGTATCGGGATGTTTTGGGGTTTGAAGGGATAGTTACTTGTTAGATGCAAATATTACACAACAGCATCATATTTAACTTTGTTAACGGAAAGAATCCAGATAAATTGCCCGTATTGTTGTGTTGTGCTCCCGGCGATGGAAAACAGGCATGGCGAAAGAGAGTCGATTTATGGAATTACGATGCTTGAAAAGAGACTTTTTCGATGTGAGATGCTTTGAATGTTGGCAGCGGCGGTTAAGAAAAATACAATATTATTAAGTTGATAACCAAGATTATATAAGTATTCAGTTTTTGAGATACAAAAAATATTTTGTCAGTTTGGAAAAAGGTTGTACTTTTGCAAACTCAAAATAGATAGAAAAAAGTAATAAATCGTTTATAAAACCACTGTTTAAAACGGCAAAAATTTAAGAAAATGAAAAAAGGAATCCACCCTGACAATTACAGACTGGTAGTATTCAAAGATATGTCGAACGACAACATGATCCTCACCAGAAGTTGTGCCAACACCAAGGACACCGTTGTTTTCACCGATGGAAATGAGTACCCTGTTGTGAAGCTTGAAATCTCCAACACTTCGCATCCGTACTTCACCGGTAAGCTGAAACTGGTTGACACCGCAGGACGTGTTGACAAGTTCATGAGCAAGTACAAAAAGTACAATAAGAATAATAAGTAGTTTGTTTTAGGTTAAAATGTTAGGAAAAAGCTCTTCTCGTAAGAGCTTTTTTTTATTTTATGAAACTTTTCCAAGCGCCAGCCGTAAAAGTGTGATGTGAAAAAAATGTCTATGAAGAATAAATATATCAATGAACTTTTTGGAGATGTGAACGGTGGCGATGAGCTTGGCCATGCTAGGGTAGAGGTGGTGCCGATGATTGATGTCGACGACCCCGACGAGTTCTTGTTCAGCCCGCGACCGGACAATCCGAAGGTGCTGCCCATACTTCCGCTTACTGGCAATGTACTTTTCCCTGGAACGATAACACCCGTCACCATTACCCGTCAGAGTTCGCTGCAGCTGTTGCGCGAGGCCTCCGAGACGGGCCAGAACATAGGCGTGGTGTCGCAGCGTGACGATTCGCAGAGCCCTACCCGTTCGAAGCTGTATGATGTAGGGTGTATAGCCATGGTGGTCAAGGTGATAGACATGAATGAGGACGACGTGTTGGCTATCTTGCGCGGCGCCAGCTGTTTCAAGTTGGGTCGTATAGTGGCTTCCGAGCCATATTTGATTGGTGAGCAGCGTGCTGTGATAAATGCCGATTCGAGCGACCAACTGAGCAAGGATGACCGTGAGTCGGCGAAAATACTGAACAGAAAATACTCTTCCTATCTTAAATCGATAAATCCTAACGACGTAACCATCAAGACTTTGAAGGAGATACGCGGTTCCAGGATGCTTATCAATTTCATAGCCACACATATAGACATGGATGTGCAATCGAAGCAGAACCTGCTTGAGATGCGCACCTATTCGGAGCGAATACTTGCGTTAATACGCCATGTCAAGGCTTTGGCTTCGATGGAGGATTTGAAGCATGAGATTCAGGAGAAGACCCGCGTGACGATGGACCGTCAGCAGCGCGAATATTTCCTGAACCAGCAGATGCACGTCATCCAGGAGGAACTTGGCGGATCGTCGTCGGATGCCGACATCGCCAGGCTTCGCGAGCGTGCCGCTGCCAAGGAGTGGCCTGACGAGGTTGCCGACCATTTCAACCATGAGCTTGACAAGATGGCACGCATACCTCAGTCAATGCCCGACTACGGTGTGCAGTTCAACTATTTAAACCTTATGCTTGACTTGCCGTGGAACCATCGGGGCGGTTTCAACACCGACCTTGAGAAGGCCCACCGCAAGCTCGACAGCAACCATTTCGGACTGGAGAAAGTCAAGGAACGTGTGCTTGAGATGATGGCGGTGTTGAACCTCACCGACCAGCGCAAATCGCCGGTGCTGTGCCTTGTGGGACCTCCGGGTACAGGCAAGACGTCGCTTGGCAAGTCGATAGCGTCGGCTTTGGGACGCGCATATGTGCGCGTAGCCCTCGGTGGTGTCCATGACGAGGCAGAGATTCGAGGCCACCGACGCACATACGTAGGTTCTATGCCCGGCCGCATTATCGGCGGCATGGTGAAGGCCAAGGTCAACAACCCCGTCTTTGTGCTTGACGAGATTGACAAGGTCCAGGCCAACAATATCAGCGGCGACCCGATGGCCGCATTGCTCGAGGTACTAGACCCCGAGCAGAACGTGGCTTTCCACGACAACTACCTTGACATAGACTATGATTTGTCGAATGTGCTGTTCATCGCTACCGCCAACAGTACTTCGAGCATACATCCGGCACTTATCGACCGCATGGAGGTGATAGAGGTGCCTGGCTACGTGATGGAGGAGAAGATGGAGATTGCCAAGCATTATCTCATTCCGCGACAGCTGAAAGAGAACGGCTTCAAGCGTGGCGACTATACGTTCCCGCCCGCTGTGCTGCGCAAAATCATAGAAGACTATACTCGAGAGTCGGGTGTGCGCCAGCTTGAGAAGATAATTGCTAAGATGATACGCAACAGGGCTGTAAAGGTAAACTATGGCGAAGCATCGCCGCGCAAGCTCGATGTTGACGACTTGCGTCCAGTGCTTGGGCTGCCAATACACCAGACCGAACGCCGAGGCGCGGAGCCCCGTGTTGCTGTCGTCACAGGCCTTGCATGGACACAGGTGGGCGGTACCATCTTGTTCATCGAGGCGTGCACATCGAACGGCAAGGGCGGGTTGACTATGACAGGCAACCTTGGCGATGTCATGAAGGAATCAGCCACGCTTGCGTTTGAGTATCTGAAAGCCAACGCGGAGCGTTTCGGCATAGAGCCAGAGCGTTTCGAGAAGACAAATATGCATATCCATGTCCCGGAAGGAGCCACACCTAAGGACGGTCCGTCGGCGGGCATAACCATGTTTACCGCCATGATCAGTGCGCTGACCAACCGCAGGGTGCGTCCCGATTTTGCCATGACAGGCGAAATAACGCTGCGAGGTGCTGTGACGCCGGTGGGAGGTATTCGCGAGAAAATCCTTGCTGCCAAGCGGGCAGGTATTACAAACATAGTGCTTAGCAAGGACAACCGCCGCGATGTTGAGGATGTGGACCAGAGTTACCTCAAGGGACTGCAGTTCCACTACATCAGCGAGATGTCGGAAGTTCTTCCCTTGGTGCTTCTTGACAAATAAAACAAAAAATACATCAGATGAAACAGCTTTTGCGTCTTATCGTTATCACTGCCGCCGTGACGCTGACGGCTTTGTCGCCGACGGCGGCTCAAAACGCCATGCGCGGCACCAACTACGGCTTGCAGGTCCGTGAGGCCGACGGAATCCGTCTGCCCGCCACGCTGAACGACATGACCTTCTTTGACGGCAAGCTCCGCATTAGCTCGGGGGGTATGGCACTTGCCGCCGGTTTTGACAACGGCAAGACTGGTTTTTCGGAGATAGACACGCTGATGCTTGCCATCGACCCTGCAATAACATACGCTGTGCGCCAGCCGTCGACCGGCAATCTCTTTTTCACAAAGCCAGACGACAAGGGACAGCTGTTTCTGTATGAACGATATGAGAAAAAGCCAGGCAAGTATGTTGTCCAGAGGGTGCGTCCCGACAAGTTTTCGTACACGATAGAGCATCCCATTTTCTCGCCCGACGGTAAGGCCATGGTCTTTGCTTCCAACTGTCCGTTAGGCTTTGGTGGCAAGGATTTGTGGTATAGTGAGATACGTGATGGCAAATGGCAGTATCCGCGCAATATGGGTCGCCGTATAAACACCGAAGGCGACGAAGTCTCGCCCGCCATGTTCGGTGATTTCCTCGTTTTCTCGTCCAATGGACGCGGTGATGCCGTGGGAGGTTTCGACCTATATGTTTCAAGGCTTGTAGCGACACACCAGACTGGTGATACCGTGATGATGTACCCTATAGGACAGAGTCCGACGTTCAGTATGGACTATCCGTTCTGCAGCAAAGGCGATGACTATGCCTTCACTGCCGCTGATGGCTATGCCGGCGGATGGTGGGCCGTGAGTGACGGTTCGGGCGTTAAGGTGTTCCAGTTTACCGGACGCATAGATTGTGTTGCGTTGACAGGTACTGTAACAAACATTGACGGCCATCCCGTTGCCGGTGCCACCGTGACGATGCGTCAAGGAGGCAGAACGGCACACAAGGTGTTGTGCGACAGCACAGGATCTTATCTGCTTTTGCTGCAGCCCGACGAAGAATGCGAGTTGAGTTTTGCTGCAAAGGATTATCTGTCGGCCACCAGAAAATATATGCCTGTACGAGGAAACGAGGACAACCTGTTCTACAACGACAGGCAGAATGCTGCGTTGTTCCGTTTTGTCGCAGATTCGCTGTATGGTTATGGAGACCTTTTCGGGTCGTCGGTAAGTGTCGACCTGACTCCAGCCGGACGCTCGAGATTAGAGGTTATGGTACGCTATCTGGTTGAGAATCCGCATTTGCAGTGTCATGCGGTGTCGGTTTTCAGTGGCAGTGGAGACATTACATTCTGCAATATGATTAACAAATCGCGCTTGAGCACCATAGTAGATTATTTCGTCGCAAAGGGCATTGCTGCCGATCGCATTCAGACCTCCACGTCGCTGCCGCGCCGAGCCTACAATCCTGCCACTGACGGATCGCAGACGGTGTTTTTCTATTTCAGCAAGTAGTTTTCGTTTTTTTTCTTTTTCGGCTGGTTCAAAAAAAACATTTTTTTGAGAATCTGCTGTGTATTATTTTTTTTTCGTACTTTTGCATCGCCAAAAATGTAAATATATATCGTCATGCGAATATTAAAAATAAGCCGAAAGGTATTGGTTATTGCTGCTATAATATTGATTTCCAAGGGTGCTTCGGCACAATTGCAAATCACATCAGGCTCACAGCTTACCAATTGGACTCCTGACTCATTGGTGCGGAATGTGCTTTTGGGCGAGGGTGTTGAGGTTTTTAACGTGCAGTTCAATGGAAGTTTTTCGAGCATCAACTGCACTGGAGTAGGCAAGTTTACAACAGGTACGACAACTACCAATCTTGGCATGAGTGAAGGATTGATATTGTCGGCGAGCAGTATGGAATATATTACCAATGCATCAAGTACCGCATCCACCAGCACCTGTACCAGCGTCAGCGATGCGAACCTGGCAGCTTTGGTATCGCCATATGCGATTAACAATGCTGCAGTGTTAGAGTTTGATTTCAAGCCGCGTTCCGACTCCATCAAGTTTCGATATGTCTTTGCTTCTGAAGAGTATTATGGATTTGAGTGTACGCAATACAATGATATTTTTGCTTTTTTCCTCTCTGGTCTTAGCCCGTTCGGTGGCATGTATAACAACAAGAACATTGCCTTGGTACCCAATACGGAGACACCTATAACCATCAACACAGTCAACGGTGGCCAAAACTATGGGACGGTCACTCCATGCATCACTACAAATACACAGTATTTTGTGAATAATTCGTCGATGACCCATATAAAGCATATGGATGGCTTCACAACGGTACTTACAGCCGAGGCCAAGGTGGTGCCGTGTCAGACGTATCACTTGAAGATGGCTGTGGCCAATGTGAGTGACCAGGCGTTGCCGTCATGTGTGTTCCTTGAAGCCAACAGTTTGACCTCGAATGCCATTGAATTTACATTCGAGAACACTGCCAACCCGCAGCATCCCGACGAGCTTTATGAGGGTTGTGTGGCGTACCTTCACATGCATCGTCCCACACCTTCTAGCACGCCGACGCGAATCGACCTTGAGATCGAGGGCGAAGTGTCGAACGGAATTGACTTTCCATATATGCAGGATTATTTCATGTTCCCTGCCGACACCACAGACATGACGATACTTATCTCCCCGTTCAACGACGGTTTAGATGAGGGTGTGATGATTCCAGGCCGTGAATATGCCAAGTTAGTCTTGAGTCCTGCCAACGGATGTCCGCGCAGTGATTCGGTGGAGTTCTGGGTCATTGACACACACCCAATTGGCGTTGAAATTGAGTATGACACGATAATGAACACATCAGCGTCGGTGATGTTGAATGCTATTGTGACGGGAGGAATGCCGAACCGTGAGGTGCGATGGAAACGAATGACGTACAATCCCGTTACCCAGAGTTATGTCGGTGATTATTTTGCAACAGGCGAGACGATAAACTACAGTCTGACGCCTAACAATGACAGATATGTCGTGGCCGAGGTTGAGGATGCGTGCAACAATGTGGCATACGACACGGTATTTCTTGGTGTGCGTCGCAACTTCGCATTCCAGCCGCACGACACCACTATTTGTGAAGGCTCGCCGCTCTCATTGACGGTTACTGGAGCCGACAGCTGTGTGTGGAGCCGAAACGGGCAGGTGTTTGAGTATTCGTCGCCGACGGTGGGTGTAACACCGATGCAGACCAGTGTACATGTCATCAAGTCGTACATCTGGTGGAACGGCCAGATATGGGAGGATATCGATTCGATGCGTGTGATAGTCATCCCTGCGCCTGACGTGCGTGTCACAGCGTCGAGCAACCGGATTTGCGAGGGCCAGCCAGTCACGTTGTCGGCCTCGGGCACCAGCAATTTCTCGTTTGACGGTGGCGTGACCTTTAGTACGAACAATTCGCATACGTTCTATCCCGACACCACCACGCTGTTTATTGTCTTTGGAAAGACGACGACAGCCGAATGTTCTGGGCGCGACTCGATAGTCATTACCGTTGACACAATACCCGACATGGTCATTTCCGCGCCGGGCGGTGTATGCGGTGGCGAGGATGTGATGCTTACGCTAGCCACTACAGCCGAGAGCTTTATGTGGTTTGCCAGTCCTTCCGACCCGACGCTGACAGGCCAGGAAACGCATGTCACCGTTATTGTCAACCCGCAGGTGACCACGGTCTACACCGTGAACGGCACTAACGGAGTCTGTTCGAACTCGACATCCACGACTGTTGCCGTCGAGGCACCGCCTGTAGCGATAGGCGAGGTGAATCCGCGCACCGTGTCGTTAGGCAAGATGGAGGCGGTGTTCACAGATATTAGCCTTAACACCACGTCGCGTCGCTGGGACCTTCCAGACGGCACTACGCGGACAGAGAAGGAAATATCGTATATCGTCCCCGACGATGTCGACTCGATAAATGTGCTATTGTGGGCATACAACCCATATATGTGCTTCGACACAACGACAGTCACCGTTTATGTGGACCACACGACGTTGTGGACGCCCAATGCTTTTACACCGGATGAGAGCACCAACAACACGTTCCTCGTCAAGATGAACGATGTGCAGCGTTACCATATCATGATTTACGACCGCGGCGGACAGCTTGTTTTCGAGTCTTACGACCCGGAACAGCCGTGGGACGGAAAGAGCCTAAATGGCAAGAATTGCCCCCAGGGAGCATACGTTTACATTATCTCCTGCCACAAGATAGCGTATCCTTATGACCAAATAATCAAGAGAGGTACGGTTTTGTTGCTTAGATAGTTAATGTGATTTGGCCGGATTTTTTGACGAAAAAAGAGAAAAAAATTTGGCTGGTATTGTAAAAAGTAGTACTTTTGCAACCGCTTTCGAGGGTCGGAAACATGATTTTTGAAGGCGTTAATGTTCGGGGCGTGGCGCAGTTGGCTAGCGCACTTGCATGGGGTGCAAGGGGTCGGAAGTTCGAGTCTTCTCGCCCCGACAGAAACAGAAAGACTCTTCACAGATGAAGAGTCTTTTTTTATATAATATCTTTTCCTTTTTTCCGTTAAAGGGACAATAAAACGTTTTGAATCATGAATGTTACCGAACTGTATTCCGAATACCTCAAGACTCGTGATGTCACCACTGATTCGCGTCAGGTGAAAGAAGGTAGTATCTTTTTTGCCCTGAAAGGCGACAATTTCGACGGCAACACCTTTGCTGCTTCGGCACTTGAAAAGGGGGCGTCGCTTTGTGTTGTGGACAATCCCAAGTACAAGATTGACGACCGTTGCGTGTTGGTTGATGATGTGTTGGCTACGTTGCAGGAGTTGGCGCGCTATCACCGTTCGCAGCTGACGATACCGGTGATAGGCATTACAGGCACCAATGGCAAGACCACCACCAAGGAGCTTGTCAATGCAGTACTTTCGAAACGTTACCGCACGTGGGCCACACAGGGCAATTTCAACAACCATATCGGAGTGCCGTTGACGCTGCTGTCGATGCCTGCCGACACGGAGATAGCCATTGTGGAGATGGGTGCCAACCATCCCGGTGAGATTGATTTCCTGTGCAATATAGCCAATCCCGAATTCGGACTGATAACCAATGTGGGCAAAGCCCACCTGGCCGGTTTCGGCTCGTTCAAAGGCGTGGTGAAGACCAAGACTGAGCTGTACAAGCATCTGGCAGCCATGGCCGGCGTGATTTTCGTCAATGCCGACAACGAGATTCTGATGGAGCGTGCCGAGAAGATGGCCGTGGTATCAGCAAGTCCGTCGGTGTTTCCCGGCGTGGTGCCATTCTTTCCGAGGGTGGTGCCGTCCGATTATACCGATGATTTCAAGCCGCGAGGAGTCAATATGCCCATGGCGTCAGTGGTGACCTATGGCAGCAGCGAGCTTTCGGAGTTCAAAGGCTCGTTTGTGTCGTCGAACCCCTATATGAAGTTCTATTTCGAAGATGGTGACCAGGTCTACACCGTGCAGTCGCAGCTGTTGGGAGCGTACAACTATGACAACGCCATGGCTGCTGTGTGCGTGGGTCGTTATTTTGGTGTTGATCTGTTTGATATAAAGACTGCCATTGAAGAATACGTGCCGTCGAACAACCGTTCGCAGTATGTCAAGACCGAACGCAACGAGCTGATTATGGACTGCTACAACGCCAATCCGTCGAGCATGAAAGTCGCCATCGACAATTTCATTGCTATGCAGAGGGATAGGAAAGTTGTGATGCTGGGAGGCATGAAAGAGCTTGGCGCAGATTCAAAACGTGAGCACGAGACGCTTTTCAAAAGGATTGCTGATGCCGGATTAGAGCTTGTGGTGCTTGTCGGCGAGGAGTTCCGCTTTGCAAAAGGCGACAATGTCAGGTGGTTTGCTACAAGCGACGAAGCCGCTAAATACCTGAAGGAGAATCCGCTGTCGGGGGCCTTGGTCTTGATAAAAGGCTCTAATTCCAACAAGATGTGGGTTTTGAAAGAGGTATTATAAAAGATAAAATAAAAAGTGGTTAAAAAAGAAATGAGTTCGGTGTGATACCGAACTCATTTCTTTATGTATAGCGGTAGGAGTTATTGTTCCTTGTTGGTTTTTGCACCGGTGGGTTTGGATATTGATTCGCGCATGTCGGTATCGGCCTGGATGTTCTTCATGCGGTAGTAGTCCATTATGCCCATGTTGCCGCTGCGGAAAGCTTCGGCCATAGCCTTCGGCACTTCGGCTTCGGCCTCGATGACCTTTGCGCGTGCTTCCTGAGCCTTGGCTTTCATTTCCTGTTCCTGAGCCACAGCCATTGCACGGCGTTCCTCGGCCTTGGCCTGAGCGATGTTCTTGTCGGCGTTGGCCTGGTCCATCTGCAGCTGAGCACCGATGTTCTTTCCGACGTCGATGTCGGCGATGTCGATGGAGAGGATTTCGAAGGCAGTGCCACTGTCGAGGCCCTTGGTGAGCACCAGTTTAGAGATGCTGTCGGGGTTTTCAAGCACCTGCTTGTGGCTTACTGCCGAACCGATGGAGGTGACGATGCCTTCGCCTACGCGGGCGAGGATTGTCTCTTCACCTGCGCCGCCGACCAGCTGTTTGATGTTGGTGCGGACGGTGACACGGGCTTTGGCGATGAGCTGGATGCCGTCTTTGGCAACAGCTGCTACGGGCGGAGTGTCGATAACTTTAGGGTTGACGGAGGTCTGTACGGCGTTGAGCACGTCGCGGCCGGCGAGGTCGATGGCGGTGCAAGTCTTGAAGTCGAGGTTCATGTTGGCTTTGTCGGCCGATATGAGAGCCTTGACTACGCTGTTGACGCGGCCACCAGCCAAATAGTGAGCCTCGAGCTCATTCTGCGACACCTTGAGTCCGGCTTTGGCTGCCGACACCATATTGTTGACAATGATCGACGGCGGGACCTTACGGAAACGCATGAAGATGAGTTGGATGAGCGATGTGTGAACGCCCGAAATCAGAGCCTGGAACCAGATTCCGATGGGAACCAGCCAGAGAAACAGTATCAAAAAGATGATACATCCGAAGATAATTACGAGAGTAATAGGATCTGCCATTTTTTTAGTTTTTTATTTGTTATTAATTAATCTATTTTCTTGACAATGATACGATAACCTTCGATGTCGACAACTTCGATGCGGCTGTTCTGGTCTATGAATTCTCCGAGGCTGTGCACTTCGGTGATTTCGTCGCCGAACTGGGCTTTGCCGGCAGGGGCGAGCCTTGAGATGCATAAGCCTTGGCTGCCGACATGTATTGACGATGTGTCGACCTGGTTCGTTTTGCCGTCGCTCGACTCTTTGAGACTGAATCGTTTCCATGTGCCGCTTTTAATCAGTATGGCCATCATGATTACGAGGACTGCGATGCTGCAGAGCAGAGTGATGATGCCTGCCGTGGTGCCGTAGTTGGCATAGCTTTGCCAGATACCGACGATGACGGTCAATCCGCCCACGATGCCGCATATTGCGCCAGGCAGGGCCACTATCTCGAGCGCCACAAGGGCGAGGCCGGCGATGATAACGATGATTATGATAGGCCAACTCATGATTTATTGCTATTGAATGATTTCAGATGTCAGTTGTTTGTTCAGCAGAGCCGTGTGCATGGGCAACAGTTCTTCGTAGCCGCCGCTTTTGACGATGCATTTGCCTGTGTAGTGTATCATGATGGTGCACTGCTCGGCCTGTTCGTAGGTGTGGCGGCAGATGTCGACGAGAGCCTTTATGACGTAGTCGAAGGTATGGTAGTCGTCGTTGTAGAGCACCAGTTTGCTTCCGTTGTCGTCGAGCAGGTCAAGGCCTTGTTCCTCTTTTTCGCTTTCTTTGTATTGGTTCTTGTCCATGAGCTACTGTTTTACGATTAGAACGTTGGCGATGGCGGAGATGCCCTCTTCGCGGCCTTCGAATCCAAGGTGTTCGGTGGTGGTGGCCTTAACGGAGACATCCTGAGTGTCGATATGCATCACGTCGGCCAGCGTCTGGCGCATGGCAGGGATGAAGGGGGCCACTTTGGGGCGTTGCATGCAGAGGATGGCGTCGACGTTGCCGATTTCGAATCCGTTGTTGCGCAGCAGGGTGCATGTCCTGTCGAGCAGAATCTTGCTGTCGATGCCTTTGTATGCGGGGTCGTTGTCGGGAAAATGCTGTCCTATGTCGCCTAGTGCGGCTGCGCCGAGCAGGGCATCGCAGATGGCGTGGATAAGCACATCGGCATCAGAGTGGCCTACGAGACCTTTGGTATGGGGCACGTTGACACCGCCGAGCCACAGCTGCAGCCCTTCGTCCAGACGGTGGACGTCATATCCTATGCCGGTGCGGATTTTCATTTCTTCTTTTTGTTGTCGAAGTTCAGTCCGATGGAGACGCGCAGTGTATTGGCGAGCGGGTTGTTCGAGAAGTTGCGTGTCGGGACGAGGTAGGAGAAATCGAACACCATGATGTTGTATTTCACGCCGACACCGAGAGTCAGGTACTGGCGTGCGCCTTTTGTTTTGTGTTCGTAGAAGTAACCGATGCGTGCGGCGAAGGTGTTGGCGTACCAGTATTCGGCACCTGCGCCCACGGTGACTTCATGCAGTTCCTCGCGCATGCCGCCAGGGGCGTCGTAGAACGATTGGAAAGCACCCATGATGGAGCTTGTCTGGCGGTAGTCGGTCATATTGGCGTAGTGGCCGCTGTAGGTGCTGTCGGGGGTGAGTATAGGCGGAGTGGGGACAAGCATTTTGTTGAGGTCGAGCATAAAGTTGACCTTGTTATAGTCGTCGACTTCGTAGGTGTAGCGTCCGCCGATGCGCAGGTTGGCAGGCAGAAACTCGTTCTCGGTGTCGTCGTCGGAGTAGGAGAGCTTGGAACCGAGGTTGCTGATATGCAGTCCAAGGGCTATCTGCTGGTTCTTGTCTATGTCTTGCTGGTAGTAGAGTCCAACGTCGGCGGCAAGGCCGTTGGCGGCCTTGGTGGTCTGGTCTTCGATGCTGAGGCCTTGTGTCAGGTCGCTATGCACAAAGCGTCCCGTTGCGCCCAGCGACAGGTTGTCGGAGAGTTTCATGGCGTAGGTCACGTCGGCGGCGAACTCGTTAGGGTTGAACTCGCCCAGTTCCTCGCCGCTGATGCCTGTGTGCTGAATGCGGCCGAGTGTGAAGTAGGTCAGCGATGCTCCCACGGCGCTGCGGTTGTTGATGCGTTTGTAGCCGCCCAGATAGAGGAAATTCATTTCCTTGTCGAGCTTGCGGAGCCAAGGGGTATAGGTAGTGCTTATGCTCATCTCTTCTGGTGCGAAGGCGAACTTGGCGTTGTTCCAGTGGCTTGAATAGGCATCGGGTGTTGTCGCCACACCCACGTCACCAAGTGCACCCGATATGGCATCGGGAGCGATTTGCAGTATGGGAATGCCGGTGGGTATGTAGTTGTTTGTTCTACCTGTCGAGACATCGTAGTCGGTGTAGCCCTGAGCCGCGGCCTTGCCTGTCAAGCAGATGACGGCAGCCACGAGAAACAGTAAGGCTGTCTGGTTTTTCTTCATGAGGTTTTTGATAAAATGCGATATAGAAAACGCCACTACTATATATTTATTGTGTCGAGATGAAAAAAATAAGGAGATGTAGACTCAACTACCAAGTGCAACAATGTTGTGCAAAGATAGCAAAATTATTTTCTGAAAAGTATGATTGGTTGGCTATTTTACCACGATTTTGCCTTGTTCGTGTAGTTTGTCGCCGTCGGAGGTGGTCACGGTGAAGCGGGCGATGTAGATGCCTGGGGAGACGCGCACACCGCTTTCGTTGCGGAGATCCCAAGCCACGGGTCCTACGGTGTAGCTCTCGGCGGCAACGGTAGGTTCGAAGGTCCGCACGCAGGCTCCGCGCATGTCGAAAATCTGCAGTGTGGCTTTGGTTACAGAGCCTTTGCAGTTGTGCTCCATTTGCAGGTAGGAGATATCGCTCGACGGGTTGGGGCTGGCGTTGAAGCTGGTTGCTATGTCGTCGGTGCCGCGGACTATGAAGCTAATAGTGGCGGAGTTTGAGAAGTTGTATATGTTCCAGGCTTTGAGCGTAATAGTATGTCGACCGGCACTAAGTCCGCGCAGGTTGTAGCGGATGCTGCCGCGATGTTCGTCGTTGATGTCAGTCTCGTAGAAATCGTTGAGAGTGATAATGTTGTTGGGGTTGTTGTCGATGGTTGCCACAATATCGTGTCCCAGTCCGCTGCCCACGGCGTTGATTCCGATGCTGTCGAAGAGGAGAGCGACGAGTGCTGGGTTCTCGTCGGTGATGCCGCCGTTGCGGAAGTTGGTGTCGCCCATGAAGAGCCGGATGTCGGGACGGCATTCGCTGATTACGGTGCTCTCGTCGTAACCGCCCAGCATCAAGTTGGTATAGGCCCCTGAGGCATCCTCTGTGGCGCTCTTGGCGTAGTGGCAGAGCTTGGCGCGCTCATATTTGTATGCCACGTCGCGCGGCACTATGAAGTGGTAGCTGAAGCGTCCGCCGTTGACGGAGGTGCTGCCCTTGTAGAGCAGGCTGTTGCGCTGGGAGAACTGCACTTCGCAGCCTTCGTTGTCGTTGGCGAGGGTTGAGGCGGTGACGGCGCGATCGTACACTTCGGGGTAAATGGTGCCGTCGAAGTCGCTGACAAGATTTCCGAGGTTGTCGTGAATCTCGCCTTCGACGGTAACCGACGAGAGCACCATGGCGCTGTCGAGCCGGAGGCTGTCGACGGGGCGGCCGTTGATGGCTGTGACCACGACGCGGTACTTAGGGAAGCTGAGTCGCAGGGCAGGGTCGCCTATGAGTATGAGAGCCTGTGTTGTGGGTCGGCGGTTTTTTGTTATGCGGATAGCATCGCCGATGGTGTTGGCGGGGTTGAGCGACTGCATCACGATGTCGGTGTTTACCGACTGCACGTGCGATATGGGGCGTGAGGCGGCGACGCAGCCTATACCCGCTCCGTCGGCGAGCAGGAATTCCTCGGCACCGCAGGTCTCGTCGGGGTTGTCGTAGCGTCCGAAGGTGCAGGTGCTGGTGACGAAGAAAGGCAGCTGTCGATAGTTTGCGTAGCCGCTGATGTCAGACTTCATCATGAAGCGTTCTGTGCCGATGTACTGTGCCGAGCCGTGGCCTATGTAGTTGAGCAGCAGGCAGCCGTAGTCGAGGCGCTTCTTCAGGGCGTTGTTGACGTCGGGGTAGTAGGAGCCGTCGGCACCCGACTGCTGGATGTATGCGTCGGCGTATATTTTGTCGATATTGTATTGCGGGTAGTTGTTTTCGATAAGGTTAGCCGTTATCTCGGACGAGTTGGTGAAGACAGTGTCGCCGGGGCAGCTAGGGTCGGCGTCGTCGGCCAGCAGCGCCACGCTGTTGCGCCAGTCGCCGCGGATGTTATCCTGCATGAGGTCGCTGCGGATGAGGTACTGTTCTATTTTGTCGACGATATGAGTGGCTTCGTCGTTGTTCTTGGCTGGCAGCCGACCCACTGAGATGTCGAGGGTTTCGAACACCGTGCCGCTTTCGCCGTCATCGAGGAACGTCAGCAGGTCGTCGGTGGCCATCGAGCCGCCGTCGTCGTCGAACGAAGTGAGAGTCTGATATGTCACCACGGAAGTCTGGTTGTGTCCCAAGAGGTTCTTGTTGTCGTAGGTGCCGCGGCCAAACAGCAGCAGGTGGCGTGGCTGCGGGAGAGAGGAGTCCTGTTGTGCGCGGAGCCAGAACATGCGCATCAGTTCGCGGATAGCCATTGGGTCGGTCATGCCGGAGCTGAACTCGTTGAACACCTGTTCCTGGGTCACCGTCAGCACGTTGAGTCCGTCGTGGATGCTGTGTAGCGATGCCAGTCGCGATGCCTCGCCGAGCAGGTCGTTGTGGCATACTATGACCATGTCGGGGTTGGCTGCGCCGTGCAGGTTCTGGTTAGGCAGTTCGCTCACCGAGGACGGAGACAAGGCCTGCGAAGTCGAGAAGACAATGTAGGAGCGCAGTTTATCGGTGGTGTTGACGAATTCGAGCTGTGAGCCGGACAGGGTAGCGGCCATAGACGTGACGTCATGTATGTCGGTGATGTCCCATACGCGGGTGTTGGTGTTGGCACCCGTCATGCGGTGAGTGTGGGAGGCGTTGTCGGAGGCTGGTACATAGAATGTCGCCATTGTTGACGATGCTGTCATCGGCACGGTGGCTTCGATTTCTACAAAGTCGAGGTAGCCTGTGGCGAGGTTTTCGCCTGCGTGATAAGTAATAGATACATTTGCTTCGGTGCTCGCCGAGGCAGGGAATTCCTCTACGAAGACGTTGTATGGTTTGCGGCTTATGAACGCGTGGCTGCGTGTCGTGCCGTTGATGCTTACGTTGAAGCTGCTGGCGGCGGTGGTCACCGAGGCGAGACCGTAGCGCAGTTTGAGGTTTGCTGTCGGGGTGGCAGGCAGGGTGAGTGTCACGGAGGTGTGGTTGCCAGTGCCTGTGAAGCGTTCGCCTACCCAGATCTGTCCGCTTTTGTGAGTGTTGTAAAGATCGTTTTCGTGCAGGGCCAGAGAGGTGCAGGTGGTTATTACTGAGCCAGACGGCGACGATGCCGAGGCAGTTGATATTCGTCGGTGGTTGCCTTGGCTAATGGTCAGGTAAGCGTAGTTTGACTTGGAGTAGGGGTGGTTTTGGTGCACTATCCTTTGAATGTCGGAGCTGTATTGCCATATGTCGGCTCCCGAGGCGTAGAAAAGTACGAAGTCGCCGTCGTCGATAGTGCCGTTGTTGTTTAAGTCGTGGATTTCGACGGGAATTTCCTCAAGGTCGTCGATGCGGCTTTCGCCGTTAAGTTCGCTGAGTTGTCCGCCGAGGTGGTTGAACACAGCGATATCAGCTGTTGCAGCGCCAGCCAGGGCTGGGACAGTGGCAGCGTCGATGCGGTAGACACCGCTATTGGCAATTTCCATCTTCCACCAGTTGCCTTGACCAAGGCGCGACGCAGCGGTGTGTTGTGCTGCGGCGTGCTTGCAGAGGGGGGTGGCAATCAAAAGCAGGATTAATGCTTTTTTTATGGTGGGGAGAAGTTTATTCATTTGGATATAGATAACAATGAATATGGGAAAAAATTGTGTTGCCGGAAAAAAAATCGCCATGAGGAGCGGCAGTGCAGACGGACGGTTTGGGTGAATGAAAAAATTAGCCCGATTTTTGTTTTTTTAACCTTTCTGTAAGTTGTTTTTTATCACGTTTTTTTGAAAAATCAGAAATTGAAAATGTTGTTTATTAGTGTTTTGTAAAATATTTTATAAAAATAAGCGTTTATATGGAAGAAAATTCGTAATATTGCCAATTATTTATGGCTCATTTTATACTGACTATATGATGAAGAAACTAAGAAAAATTGCCTTGATAATGGTTCTGCTGACATGTGCAAACCAGGGCATTCAAGCACAGGATGTGGTTTTTTCGCAATTCTATGCCAATCCTTTGTATTTGAACCCGGCCTTTGCGGGTTCGAAGGTGTGTCCGCGACTTTCGCTCAACTATCGCAGCCAGTGGCCTGCACTTGTAAGTGCATATACCACTGTGTCAGCATCGTATGACCAGTATTTCGACCAGCTTCATGGTGGTGTTGGTGCCATTGTGATGACCGACCGTCAGGGTGACCATGGCGCTCTCTCGACCAGTGCGCTGTCGATAATGTATGCCTTCCGTTTCCAGTTGGCTCGCGAAGTGTGGGTCAATGCCGGTTTGGAGATGGGCATCGTCAACACCAGTCTGAACTGGGAAGACCTTCGTTTCCCCGACATGATTGACAAGGTGACAGGTTTCACTGGCATGACTTCGGCACAGATGCCGGAGGAGACCAACAAGTGGTATTTGGACTTTGACGCAGGTGTCCTGGTGTATGGTCCTGCCTGGTATGCAGGTTTTTCGGCATCGCACCTTACGCAGCCCAGCAACGGTTTCTACGGCGTTGTCAAGCTGCCCATGAAGTTCACCGCCAATGTTGGAGCTTTGTTCAATGTCGCCGAGGAGGCACGCCGCACCTCGTCGCTTGGTCTTGGCACCCCGGTGCTGTCGCCCAACATCATTTATCAGTATCAGGCCGGATTCCACTATTTCAACTATGGTCTTTATCTTGACTGGATGCCGTTCCTCGTGGGCGTGTGGTTCCGCAATGGTATCGGTGCCGAGCGTTGGAATCCCGACGCATTCATCTTCCAGGTCGGATTCCAGCAGGATTACTTCAAGATTGGATACAGCTACGACGTGACGGTGTCGAAGCTTACGAACAACACGTCGGGTGCGCACGAGCTGAGTCTCGGCGTGATACTGCCGTGTCCGGAGAAGAAACAGAGAATCAAAGCAATCCGTTGTCCTTCCTTCTAATCTTCCTTGTGTGAAAAACAGCGTTTATGCCAAAGGCTGAAAGGCCGGTAGAGCAGTAAAAAAACGCGAAAGTGAAACTTTTTTCCGAAATTGACGTTAAAGAACAAAAATAAAAAAGTCATATATATTATGAAAAAACTCAGAATCGCTTCAGTATTGTTGGTCGCAGCCCTTGTGACCACAGCATGCAGCAAGCAGAAATCAGCCACCACAGGCTGGAACTACAACGACCCGGAATGGGGCGGATTCGAAGTTTCTGAATACAATGAACAAATCACAGCGCCCGGTCTCGTGTTCATCGAGGGCGGTTCGTTTGTGATGGGTCGTGTGTCGGACGACTCGCGTTTCCAGTGGAACAACGTGGCACATAATGTCACGGTGTCGTCGTTCTACATGGACGAGACCGAGGTCACCAACCAGTCCTACCGCGAATATGTATATTGGATGAAACGCGCCTATGGCGAGGAGTATCCCGAGAGAGTGCGTGCCATTTATCCCGACACCAACGCATGGCGTGACAAGCTGGCTTGGCGTGAAGGCTTCGTGGACTATTATTTCCAGAGCCCCATCTACGACCAGTATCCCGTTGTCGGCGTGTCGTGGGAGCAGGCCTCGAAGTATTGCATCTGGCGTACCGACCGCGTCAATGAGAAGATCCTTGTCGACGCAGGCATCATAGCCCTCGACCTCACAGACCTTCGTGGTGAGACGGCTTTCCAGACCGATGTCTATCTGGCTGGCCAGTACCGTGGCGAGTCGAAGACCGAACTCGAGAACCTCGACCCCAGTGCCGGTGGCGAGCCCCGTCAGGTGCGTCGTGAGGATGGTATCCTCGTGCCGCACTACCGTCTGCCCACCGAGGCTGAATGGGAGTTTGCTGCTCTGGGTATGATTGGCAACACCTACGACGAGCGTATCGTCGAGCACAAGACCTATCCGTGGGCTGGCTCGAGCGTACGTTCCGCCAACAAGAAATATTATGGTCAGTTCCTTGCCAACTTCAAGCGCACCCGCGGCGATGCCATGGGCGTGGCCGGCAACCTCAACGACGGTTGGGACTACACCTGCCCCGTCAAGTGGTACTTCCCCAACGACTACGGTCTGTACAACATGGCCGGCAATGTCAGCGAGTGGTGTATGGATGTCTATCGTAAGGACCAGAACCCTGTGGGTGGCGAAGACCAGAACCCGTTCCGTGGTAATGTGTACCGTACACCGACCTACATCGACGAGGAGATCGCCATCAACGATACCACCGGTAGCATTATCTACAAGAATGTTGACGACGACATGAACCGCCGCAACTATCGTCAGGCAGACAACATCAACTACCTTGACGGTGACTATGCCTCCAATATTTACGACTACAACAACAACAGCAGCATCGTTGAATGGGTTGCTGTTCAGGATGAGGATGATATGGGTGGCTCTCTTGATCAGGATGAATCCTACATGAACAATCCCGACAGCGTCACCAACATGATGTACCGTCGTAATGTCGCAAGACAGAGCAATGTCACTTCACTGTTGAGCAACAAGGTGCGTGTTGTCAAGGGAGGTTCTTGGAACGACCGCGCTTACTGGATGCAGGCTGGCACCCGCCGCTTCTACGAGCAGGATCGCTCGACCTCGTGGATCGGTTTCCGCTGCGCAATGGACCGTCTTGGTTCACGTGCCGGACAATAAGAATATAACAATATTAAAAGATAAAAAGGGAAAGCCGATTGGCTTTCCTTTTTTTGTATTTTATATGAAATAGTTTTGTTATATTCAAGAAAAGTTGTATTTTTGCATCGTCTCTTGAATGAAATAATATGACCTATTTGCAGTTTAAAGAACAGTGGCGCAAGGTTGGATGTTTCAACATTTATCAGCTCAGAGCGTGGTCTGAAGATTTCGACCGGACCAATTTAAGCCGATGGGTGAAGCGTGGCTATTTGGCGAAATTGAGGCAGGATTGGTATGCTTTCAGCGATATTTTAGCGGAGCCGGATGCTGCAAAATATGTTGCATACAAAATCTATCAGCCGTCATATATTAGTCTCCATTCGGCGTTGTCGCACTATGGCATAATTCCCGAAGTAGTATCGCGGATAACCAGTGTCACTACCAACCGTACAACTATGTACAGTAATGCTTTGGGTGAATATAGTTACCAGACACTGAAGACAGAGATGTATTTCGGTTACAATCAAGTGCGATTGTTTTCGGGAGGTTTCTATCAAATAGCACTGCCTGAAAAGGCTATAATCGACTTGCTGTATCTATATCCGCAGTACAAAACTGCTGATGCATTGTTGGAACTCCGTTTCGATGAATGGTGGATGAAAGAAGCTTTGAATAGGGAAAGACTTATATCTTTCGCTGCACAGAGTGGTATAAAATGTCTCCAAGAAAGAGTTGAATTACTAATTAAGATATATTGTAATGATTGATTTACAGTCCCTGTTGCCATATTATCCGCATTCTATTGCATCGCAGGCGGCATTTCATAAGCATATTTTGAAGGAATATGTTGAATTGCTTGCTTTGGAACATTTGTCGCAGTCGTTGTATGCTCCCAAGATAGTTTTCATAGGTGGTACTAATTTGAGAATTGTTCATGGTATAGACAGGTTCTCTGAAGACCTTGATTTCGATTGCAAGGACTTGACGCAAGATGAATTTATGCGTATGACGGATATGTTGGTGGAGTATCTGAAAGATAATGGATTGCAAGTAGAGTTGCGAGACAAGGAGAATGAACGTTTGATTGCGTTCCGTCGTAATATCTATTTTCCCGGGCTTCTTTTTGAAATGAATCTGACGGGGCATCGTGAGGAACGTTTCTTGATGAAAATTGAAGCCCAAGATCAAGGTGTGCGATATACGCCCCAGTCGACATTGGTTGATCGATGCGGTTTCCTGTTCCCAATAACTGTTCCACCGAAGGAGGTGTTGTTGTCAATGAAGCTTTCCGCATTGCTTGCAAGGGCAAAGGGACGCGATTTCTATGACACCATTTTCTTATGGCAACAGGTTACGCCGGATTACGACTTCCTGCGTCAGCGTTGTGGAATAGGCACGCCTGCAGAATTGAAGCAGGCGTTAATGGATAAAATGGCGACGGTTGACTTGAAACAAAAGCAACGCGATTTAGAACATTTGCTGTTCAATCCTTCGCGAAGCCAACAGATATTGTATTTCAGAGAGTTTGTTGATGAGAGGCTGTGAAAATGTATTTGCAAATCCGATACAGTGGAAATAACAGATTACAAATACAAAAAAAATGCGCCGCATTTGATAATCCGCCGCATTTGATTTCTATTCGTTTCAATCCAAAATTGGAATAGGTGTTTCGTAATTAAGAAGTGAAGGGAGGTTCTTGGAACGACCGCGCTTACTGGATGCAGGCTGGCACCCGCCGCTTCTACGAGCAGGATCGCTCGACCTCGTGGATCGGCTTCCGTTGCGCAATGGACCGTCTTGGTTCACGTGCCGGACAATAAGAATATAACAATATTAAAAGATAAAAAGGGAAAGCCGATTGGCTTTCCTTTTTTTGCATAATGTATTATTGTCTTATTCAAGAAAAGTTGTATTTTTGCATCGTCTCTTGAATGAAATGATACTATGACATATATGCTGTTTGCATTATCTTGTGGCAGCAGGTTGCGCAGGATTTTATAAATGTTTGAGATAATGGATATTGTGTGGGTGGGGTGAGGCGTTGGTATTAATCCGATTTTTTTTCGTAAATTTGCAAATTCTATGCTTATGCATATATGCGATTGAACTGGCTGAAAATAATATTGTTTGTAATGATTGGCGCGGGCGTGGTGCCTGTTGCGTCGGCGCAGCGCATAATACAGTACAATGCGGGTATGGGTACACGAGACCCGAACAATTCCGACGTATGGATACTGTACAACAAGGTGAAGGCAAAGCATGAGGGAATGACATTGTACACCGACTCAGCCTCGTTCGACACCAAGAACAATGTTTTTGTTGCGCACAGGAATGTGAAAATAGTCATCAGCGACACGACGACGCTGTATGGCGAGACAGCCATATACGACGGCACGATACGAGTTGCCGAGGTGTGGGGCGACACGGTGATGCTGATAGACGGCCGCACGGTGCTGACTACAGACGAGCTGGTATATAACCGAGAGACGAGTACAGCGTCGTACTTCAACTGGGGCCACACCGTCCACGACACCGCTACGCTCGACAGTCGCATGGGATTCTATCATTCCGACACGCGTGACCTGATGCTTTACGGCAACGTGGTGCTGGAGGACCCAAGTTCGCGGCTTGAGACAGACACGCTGATGTACAACACACGGAGCTGTGAGGCACGGTTTGTATCGCCGACATACATCTACAGCGACACATCGACAGTGTACAGCGAGAGCGGCTCGTACAACACCGACAGCCATGCTTCGAGTTCGTACAAGGCTACGCGACTGACCAACGGCTCTACATGGCTCACATCAGACACATTGTATTACAACGACAACAGCGAATATGGCGAAGCTTTCGGTCATGTGACAATAGTGGACACGGCCAATGACGTGACATGCACAGGCGGTATGGGCGTGACAGATCAGAAGAAGCGAGTGTCGTTTGTCACCGACTCGGCCTTGCTGGTGTATGTCGACAAAGGCGACTCGGTGTTTGTCCATGCCGACACGGTGTGGGCGTACAACAACAGCGACGGCGATATCGATGCCATCAAAGCGTACCTCAACGTGAGGGTGTACAGAGAGGACGCGCAGGGTATGTGCGACTCGTTGTACTATTCTGTTCCCGACTCACTGGTGACGCTGTATCACGGACCGGTGGTGTGGTATGAAGACTACCAATGCACGGCCGACACGGTGGTGTGCCGTTTCGACAGCAGCGGTGTAAGGAAGGTGATGCTAAGGAACAATGTCTTTGCCATTGAGAAGGTAGACCCGCTAAAGTTCAGCCAGCTCAAGGGACACAATGCCGACGTGTACTGCACCGACGGCGAGCCGAATTATGCCGACATACTGGGTTCGGCGCAGATGGTGTACTATGTTGTCGACGAGGACTCTTTGAAGAACAAGGAGCTGATAGGCGTGAACTGCGGCGTAGGTTCCGACATGCGCATCTATTTCAAGGACCGCAAGCCTAGCAGGGTGACCACCTTTGGTAATCCCGACATGAAGATGTATCCACCCGACAAGTTGCCCGAAAGCGAACGAACCATGCAGGGTTTCAAGTGGCTTGACGCCCAGCGGCCGCACAATAGGCATGAAGTGTTCCCAGCAAAGCCTGTTGAGGAAGAGCAGGAACAGCAACAGGAAGTGACAAATTGACAGACTTTCGCTTTGGCAAGAAAGTTGATGATAAATAAAGAAAAAATATTAACAAGATATGGAACAGGAAGAATTGAAAGAGCAAGAAATGAAAGAAGAGCAAGAAAAGCAAGATATTGAGCAGGCAGAGCATCAGGCTGATGCTTCGGAAGAATCCAAGTCTGACGAGACGGCAGAGGCAAAAGAGACGGCTGAGCCAGAGACTGACAATGGCGGTCGCCGCAATCGCAAGAAACGTGCTGAGCGCCATGCCGAGGAGATGAACCGCAAGGTTGAGGAGATGGGTCTGAAGCTTGCCGAGATGAACGACAAGTATATGCGTCTGTATTCAGAATACGAGAACTACCGCAAGCGTACCAACGCGGAGAAGGCAGGTCTGATACTGAATGGCGGCAAGGATGTTATAAAGCTTATGCTGCCTGTTATTGACGATATGGAGAGAGCTTTGGCGAACATGTCGGACGATGACGCTGCAAAGGAAGGCATGAAGTTGATACACAAGAATATGATGAATGCCTTGCAGCAGAAAGGTTTGAAGCCTATGGAGGCCAAGGGCGAGAAATTCGACGAGAACTACCACGAGGCGATAACACAGATACCGTCGCCGACACCCGAGTCCAAGGGCATGGTGATGGATGTCGTGAAGAAAGGCTATTTCCTGAACGACGAAGTGTTGCGTTTCGCACAGGTAGTTGTAGGTTGTTAGTAAGAAAACATTTCCAAAGGAGAGCAAAACAATATGGCAAAGAGAGATTATTACGAGGTATTGGGAGTTGACAAGAATGTGTCGGCTGACGAGCTGAAGAAGGCGTACAGGAAACTGGCTCTCAAGTATCATCCCGACAGAAATCCTGGAGACAAGGATGCCGAGGAGAAGTTCAAGGAGGCCGCCGAGGCCTATGATGTGCTGAGCAATCCCGACAAGAAGGCCCGTTACGACCAGTTCGGTCATGCAGGTCTTGACGGAGCCGCCGGCTATGGTGGCCAGGGCATGAGCATGGACGATATCTTCTCGCAGTTCGGCAGCATATTCAGCGATTTGTTTGGCGGCGGAGGTGGTTTCAGCAGTGGCGGATTCCACTTCAGCGGTTTCGGCGGTGACCCGCGCGGTGGCGGCGGACGTCGCACCATGATGAAGGGCACCAATTTGAGAATCAAGGTCAAGCTGACGCTTGAGGAGATAGACCAGGGAGTAGAGAAGAAGATAAAAGTCAACAAGTATGTGACCTGCAAGTCGTGCAACGGAAGCGGTGCGCGCAACAACAATTTTGAGACCTGCTCGCACTGCCACGGCACCGGTATCGTCACCGAGACGAGGCGTTCGCTCTTCGGTCAGATGCAAACCCAGGCAGCATGCCCCTATTGCGGCGGCCAGGGCAAGATAGTGAAGGACAAATGTCCAGACTGCCACGGCGACGGCATAGTGAAGTCGGAAGAGATAATAACCATCAACATACCGGCCGGTGTTAGCGACGGCATGCAGCTGTCGATGCGCGGCCAGGGCAATGCGGCTCCGCGTGGCGGTATGCCGGGCGATCTCATCATACAGGTCGAGGAGTTGCCGCATGACTATTTCGAGCGTCAGGAGAACAACCTGTTCTACAACGCCTTCATCACATTTGCCGATGCCGCCATGGGTGCATCGGTCGAGATACCCACATTGCATGGCAAGGTGAGGGTGAAGATAGAGCAAGGCACCCCGTCGGGTAAGGTCATCAGGCTGAAAGGCAAAGGCCTGCCCGATGTCAACGGCTATTCGCGAGGCGATATGCTGGTGAGTATAAATGTGTGGGTGCCTAAGAGTTTGACCAAAGAAGAGAAGACGATGCTGGAAGAGTTGAACAAGCACACCAATTTCCAGCCCAACCCCACGAAACAGGAGAGGGGTTTCTTCGACAAGATGAAAGATCTATTCAGTTAGCCGCGAGCTGACGAGAAAACAGCAAATGCCGAATGACAGAAGCATTCCTGCAATACGTATGGCGACACCGCCTGTTGGAAGGCCCGCTGACCACCACGGAGGGGCTTCCAGTGGTTGTGGAGCGTGCAGGAGAGCTGAACAGAGACGCCGGTCCCGACTTTTTCGACGCGAGGGTGACGATAGACGGCATACGGTGGGCCGGTAATGTGGAGATACATGTGAGAGCGTCGGATTGGAAGGCGCATCACCATTCAGAAGACAAGAAATACAACAATGTGATACTTCACGTCGTGTATATACATGATGCCGATGTGGTGTTGGAGAATGGAAAAACAGTTGCGACCGTGGCTGTTGCCGACAACATCCCGGAGCATGTGTGGGAGAACTACGAGGAGCTGATGTCTTCGGAGGAGAGCATAGCCTGTTCGTCGAGGCTGGAGAGGATTCCCGATTTTTTGATGCATATAAGTCAGGAGCGCCTTACGGTGGAGCGCATGGAACGCAAGACCGACGATGCGCGACGGCTGTTGGACGAAGCCAGAGGCAGCTGGGAGAAGGCCTGCTACTGGTTCACGGCACGCTATTTTGGCGGCAAGACCAATGCCTTTGCCTTTGAGTTGCTGGCCAAAAAGACACCGATGACGATTGTGGCGAAGAAGAAAGACAATCCATTCAGAATAGAGTCGCTGTATTTCGGCCAGGCGGGTCTGCTTGAGGGAGATTTCGATGACGAGTACCCGCGAGCCATGCAGAGAGAGTACAGCTACCTGCGGGCAGCATACAACCTGAGACCGATGGACGGTCATCTGTGGAAGTTTTTCAGGCTGTATCCGGCGAGTTTTCCCACATTGCGTATCAGCCAGTTTGCCTGTCTGATGGCACGGTCGCACGGTCTGTTTTCGAAGTTGCTCGAAAGCAGGGATGTGCGGGAACTGAGGCTGTTGTTCGACGTGGAGACATCAGACTACTGGCAGACGCACTATATTTATGACAACGAGAGCCGTGTCCGTAGCAGGAAATTAGGAAAAATGGCTATTGACAGGCTGCTGATAAATGCGTGGGCGCCGTTGCTGTTTGAATATGGAGTGATGCATGACGACCAGAGCCGCAAGGATCAGGCGTTTGCGTTGTTGCGTCAGCTTCCTGCGGAGCGCAACAAGATAATATCATTGTGGGAGAATGCAGGAGTTAAGCCTTCCAATGCCGCGGAGTCGCAGGCGTTGATAGAGCTATACAACGAGTATTGCATGAAGAAGAGATGCCTGGAGTGCCAGCTGGGAGGAAGAGTGCTGAAGATTGGGAGGTGATTTTTTGAGGGAGAATGGGGAGGATAGGGCTAATGGGCTAATGGGTTTAATAGGACGAATAGGGCTAATAGGGCAAATAGGGCGAATAGGTTGAATTGGACAAAAATAAAATAATATATGACAAGCAGTGAATTGACGACGTTATTGAAGCCTGTTGAGAGCTGTATAGAGGCTCCGGAAGCGAGTTTCATGCGGTTGCTGACAGACAGCAGGAAGCTGATGAATGCATCGGAGACATTGTTTTTTGCAATACCCACCAAGCGCAACAACGGTGCCCGATACATAAAAGAGCTTTATGCCAAGGGAGTTCGCAACTTTGTGCTGAGCAACGATATAGACGAACGGTTGCGGTCGGAGTTGCAGACGCTGAAGGGTGCCAACCTCTGGTTTGTCAATGACGTGGTGGCCATGTTGCAGAAGGTTGCGGAGCACCACAGGAAGCAGTATGACATACCCGTTGTAGGCATCACCGGCAGCAACGGAAAGACAATAGTGAAGGACTGGATAGTGCAGCTGTTGTCGGAGGACCACAGGATAGTGTCGAGTCCGAAGAGCTACAATTCACAGATCGGTGTACCGCTGTCGGTGTGGCAAATGTCGTCAGACCATGACTTTGCCGTGTTTGAAGCCGGAATATCAGAAGCTGGCAAGATGGAAGCCCTGAGGGAGGTTATCAGACCAACGATAGGCATCTTCACAAACATAGGCCAAGCCCACGACGAGAACTTCCTGACGCGATACCAGAAAATAGCCGAGAAGTTGCAGTTGTTCACCCATTGCGAGGTGCTGATATATTGTTCCGACCACAAGGATATCCATTCAGTTGTAGCGGAGAAGGAGAGTCTGAAGACGCTGAACCGTTTCACATGGGGCAGCTCGGAGGATAACCAGGTAAGGCTGATGGAAACGACAGTGAAGGAGAATACTACAATACTGAAAGTCGGACATGGGACAGAGGTCTTCGAAGTGGAGATACCCTTTGTGGACCGTGCGTCGATAGAGAACGCCATGCAGTGTGTGACGCTGATGCTGTATCTTGGTTATGAGTCCGACGTGATTGTTAAGCGATGCGCGGGCCTGTTGCCTGTGGCCATGAGGCTTGAGATGAATGAGGGAGTCAACAACTGTCTGCTAATCAACGACGGCTACAGCCTTGACATCAACTCGCTGTCGATAGCCCTCGACTTTGTGCAGCACGAACATCAGCATTATAACAAGACTTTGATTATAAGCGATTTCATGCAGTCGGGAATGGCCGAGCAGGAGTTGTATTCGCAGGTTTCGGCGTTGATAGGCCAGAAAGGGATAACCAAGCTGATAGGCATAGGCGACGCGTTGTCGCGCAACCGAGAGCAGTTTGAAGGGATGACGACCTATTTCTATGCCACGACGGAAGAGTTCCTGCGCAAGCACCCGCTGTCGGACTTCGAGAGCGAGACGATACTGTTGAAAGGCGCTCGCGTGTTCGGTTTCGAGAATATAGCCAAGATGCTGCAACGCAAGCTGCATGAAACGATTATGGAGGTGAACCTTGACGCGATAGTGAACAATGTGAACTACTACCGTTCTCGTATTAAGCCGACGACGAAGCTTATGGCCATGGTTAAGGCATCGTCGTATGGAGCCGGCAAGGTAGAGGTTGCCAATACGTTGCAGTTCAATCATGTGGATTACCTTACTGTGGCCTATTGCGACGAAGGTGTGGAGTTGAGGCGTAACGGCATAGTGCTTCCAATAATGGTGATGAATCCCGAGGAGGAGAGTTTTGACAACATGATACGTAACGGTCTGGAGCCAGACATATACAGTTTCAGGATCTTGGAGCTGTTTTCAGAGACCGCGCGGCTGTATACCGACAAGAGTAACCCGATAGCGATACATATAGAGCTCGACACAGGAATGCACAGACTCGGTTTTTCGAAGTCAGACATTCCCGAGCTGGTGCGTCGTTTGAAGTCTGACGACTGTCCGCTGAGGGTGAAGTCGATTTTCTCGCACCTTGCATGCAGTGAGGACGCTGAGATGGACGATTTCACTAAGGGACAGATAGACTGTTTCACTGAGGGGTCGTCGCAGCTGAAGGCGTTGCTGGGCAGCGACGATATACTGTGCCATATACTTAACTCGTCGGGCATAACCCGTTTCCCTGATGCGCAGATGGACATGGTGCGGCTTGGCATAGGATTGTATGGCGTGTCGCCAGAGCCAGAAGTTCAGAGATGCCTGATGAATGTAAGTACTCTGAAGACCAGAGTGTCGCAGGTGAAGTCCATACCGAAGGGAGATTCGGTGGGATACAATAGACGTTGGATAGCGGAGAAAGACTCGTGCATAGCCATCATACCGATAGGCTATGCCGACGGATTGTCGCGCCACCTTGGCTACGGCAACGGCAAGGTTATGATAAACAACCGAATGGTGCCGATAATAGGCAGTGTGTGCATGGACATGTGCTTTGTGGATGTCACAGGCATAGAGTGCAAAGAGGGCGACGAGGTGGTGATATTCGGGTCGGCTGAGACCTTGTGCAAGATGGCGGAAGCGGCAGGGACGATACCGTATGAGATTCTGACATCCGTGTCGCCGAGGGTGAAGAGGGTGTATATAACGGAGTAGATGGAATTTATGTGGACAATACTGGTAGAGTATCGTTCTCATTGTTTATAATGGTATTATTTTTATAAATGGAAGCTGATGAAAGAAAAGGTGTTTACTGAGAAGATGAAGATGGCGGATGTTATTGCTGCCAATCATAATGTTATAATGTTGTTGACGCGGTTTGGTATTCCGTTGGGATTTGGTGAGAAGTCGGTGATGGAGGTATGTGCCGCCAATGGAGTTCCCGTCGACTTCATGTTGCTGATATGCAATGTTTATACATTCAATGATTATTTACCAGACATTGACGAGCTTTCGACCACCGACATGAGTATGCTGGTGCCTTATCTGAAGGCTTCGCACAAATACTACATGCATGAGCGGCTGCCGCATATCGAGGTGCATCTGCACCACATAGCCGACAAGGTTGGTGGCCGGTGTGGCGATATTTTGAAGCGGTTCTATTCAGACTTCAGGACAGAGATTGAGGAGCATTTCCGCTGCGAGGAGGAGAACGACTTCCCGAATCTGGAACGCATGCAGCGCGGCGAGAGGGTGTCTGCCTCGACGGCCACCCATTTTGAGAAGTCGCACGGCGGTCTGGTAGACAAGATGAACGACTTGACGCAGATAGTGTACAAGTACCTGCCCGGCAATGAGTTGCCAGAGGAGACAATGGAACTGATTTTCGACATATTGCAGTTGTCGGCCGACATACAGAAGCATGCGCTGATAGAGGAGAAGATATTGATTCCATACGTGGAATGGATGGAAAGGAGCATGAAATGAGACCATTGACTTCGGTGTTGATAGTAGAGTCGTCGGAGATTATTGCCGAAGGGTTGCGTGTCTTGCTTGAGGAGGCTGGCGGATTCAATGTGCTGGCTCCAATGCATGACACGACGATGCTCGAGGAACGACTGCCGGCTATTCGTCCAGACGTATTGATAGTGAATCCGACGCTGTTGTCGACAACACCAAGGCTGCAACTGGCGAACATTATGTCGGCATATCCGACGATGCCTGTCATGGCATTGGTGTATCAGTACGTAGAGGCTTCGCTGATGAGCAAGTTCCGCTTTGCCATAGACATACGCGTGAACCGCAGCATGTTGGCGGCGCAGATAAAGGAGGCATTGGGAGCAATGTCGGATGCACAGGTGCCGGTGGAACACAGCGAGAACTATGAACTTAGCGACCGCGAGACCGACGTGCTGGTGCTGGTTGCCAAAGGTATGAGCAGCAAGGAAATAGCTGACACTCTGAATATCTCGATACACACGGTGAACACGCACAGGAAAAACATCACGCACAAGACGGGAATACGGTCGGTGGCAGGTCTGGCGGTGTATGCGATGATCAATAATCTGATGGAGTAGGGAACGGAGAACGGAGAACGGTTCATGGTTAACGGTTCATGGTTCATGGTTCATGGTTAACGGTTCATGGTTAGATGGAAGATGTGATTGATTTTGAATTTTGAAAGTTGAATTTCGAATATATTTTTGGTGAAATGAGGATAAGGGGTTGAAAGGGAGGTGTGTTCCCGTCAGATCGGAGCGCTCAAGATGTGAGTTTTTGGGGCTGATTTTGTCAGTTAAAGAAATATTTGTATATTTGCATTTGGAACATGTGTAATTGTATTTACGCAAAAGATTGACAGACAAATGGAAACGATAATCAATACCCCGAAGGACATCCGCAAAATGTTCGACAATACCATGTCGATGCGTAAGCGTTGGACGGCTGCCGTGCGTCAGAACGCCACCCGCGAGGAGATGGAGAAGATGGGTATTAAACAAATCGCCATTGTCAAGTAATGGACTTGATTTCGTTATCCGCCGTCAACGCCAAATCCCCATACAAGATAGATTCTGACCAGTCAGGATCTTTTTTCTTTGTCACCGACAAACAGCGGCCCTATCACGTCGCCTTCATCGAAGACCCTCTTTTCTACGAGCACGGCATCTATCAGTACTGCCTCGATACCGACGTACACGCTGAAGCCGACGGTCATGTGTATGAGGTTGTGGTCGCCCTGATGGAGGAGTTTTTCAAGTCGAGTGCCAAGGGGTTGTTGTACGTCTGCGATTCGATGGACGGACGGCAGGCGGCGCGAAATCGTCTTTTCAACCGATGGTTCAACTCATACGCCGACAGGGACAAATATCTGCTGTTTCAGCGTGAAGTGCCTTATGAGGGTGTACTGCAATATGTCTCGCTCATCGTTCGGAGAGACCACCCCGAGGTGCAACCCATCACAGCCTCGTTTGACCGCGTGCTTTCCAACATAAAGTACGCATATAAATAGTCTGCAATAAGAAAACGATATGGGGGCGAGGCTGGAAGGTCTCGCCCTCGATGGTGTTGGGGTGTTGTGTGGGTGTTAGGGTTGGAGATTATCTTTGCCGCAGGGTGTGAGGAGCAGACAAATAAAGCGACAAAGCCCTTGCCAAAAAAATGTAATGAATCCCGAAAGTTTTTTGTCCAACTTTCGGGGTTCATTACAAAAACTGGAGGAGTTTTGTTATTGTTGATTTAGTGAGCGTTACTTGACTACCACCACTTTTCCGGCGGAGTGGTTGCCGAGTTTCACACGATGTCACCATGACAAAAAGCTCACTCTGCAAGGGCTTGGTTAAACACATCTTTCAAACGTGGACAGTCATCAATCTGTTCTTTGAAAAACATATGCGGGAAGCCATGCATTTCCACTATGCCATTCGGGGTCTCATAAGAAATAGTAATTGTACCATTATCAGCCAAAGCTGCCATTATTAGATACGGAGGCACTTGCATTTGTTTCACACAAACAACGGACGAATCCACATAAATATCATTCTCTGTCAGTGTGTCAAGGATATTCCCCTTACTGTCTATGAAAGTCAGTTGTAGGTTATTGATAATGGTGTCCGTATAGTTATACACCAACAATAATGACAGGACTATATCATTCCCATCTTCTTTGCCAAGCAATAAATTTGCAAATCGTTCCGATGCTTGCCAGGACAGCCCGGTGATCGTAGTGTACATCAAATCAAGATTCGTTCTGCTTGATGTATTCCATTGCCCATCCAAAATTAAATAATTCAACACTTCACATGAACATTTTTTCTCAAGCAGCCAAGGGCTTCTATATATCACACCGTAAATGTTGCGACAAGTTGCCCTCATCATCAGCGAGAATACCAAGGAAGAATCATACTTTATTGCATCACTGATGACATCTTGCAATTTGCACAAATTAGTACACAGCAGGTCATCATTTGAAGTGCTGTCCTCGATAAGTTTATACAACGTGTCTATTTGGTCAATGATGGCCAAATGTTGAACATCATTGATTTCATAATCGACCGCCCAATCACGTAGGAAATCCGGCCATCTGACATTGGCGTCATCCTCTATGACTTTATGTGAAGTGCCGCAAGAAGAAAAAAAGATCGAACAAACTATCGCTGCTATTATTTTCTTCATATGACTAATTCCTTATTACTCATTATTGGTTTTTCCAGTTGTCAAAGTCCTGCTTCTCTTGGTCTTTTTTCTTTGCACGCGAAATAAGGAAAATGCCAAGTACAATAAAAACTATCGGCCCGCCGATATTGCGCTCATGTCCATTGGCCACCGCCGACAAAGCCCCGATAAGGCTCAACGCCCCCAATGCGATGCAAATCCAGCCGACTACTTTCATTGTTCTGATCCTTTTGTCATATTGGTAAACGTGGGAGTGTTATTCTTTTTGCTGCAAAGAACGATAAGGAGGCCTATTAATCCGAGCAATGCACAAAGCACCGCCCCCCATTCGCTACCAATTTTACGATTCTTTCCTACCAGTATTCCAATGGGAATCCAGATAATCAGTCGGATAAAAAAAACTGCTGCTTGATCCATAATTTTATTTTTTTAAAAATTGATGTTTAGTTTCTCTTTGGCTTCTTTCTTCAACTCAATAAGACGATTGTAGTCGGTTTTACATTCCCCAATCATGGCCGACAATTCTTCTGCGAAGGAACGTTTTTTCTCATCAGTGGCAAAACGGTCGGGATGACATTTGACAATCAAATCATGATACAAGTCGTTGGCGTGGAATGCACTATTGATTGTGTTGCTGAAGTCTATATTTCCTTCTGCCTTCACTTTTCTTTTAGCTTCCTTTACAGGGTTGAAACGTTCTTTTCTGCTCCAAGAGATCATTAAGAGTAGAATTACTACTGCTTCGGCAATGGCTATCCACATCCATACGTTATTGTGATTTGTGGCTTGTTCAGATGCAGTGGTAACACTATCCACAGCGGTTTGTAGAGTATCAGTATTCATTGTCTTAACTATTTGATCCAATTAAAATAAAATCGTACAACTGCCAGCGGCAGCCGTATGTACCCACGTCGCAATGAACTTCGAAAGTATCGAAGCCGAGGACTACCAAACGGCGAACCAATATATTATCAGCAAGTACTACAGCACCGATACTCGCAATATCATCTTTGGTTAGTTGTCTGCCTGACATAGCCTTGATACGGAATCCACTTCCACCCAATAGGCTCGAAAATTGATGACGATATGGCCTGTAACCTTTTGAAATAGTGGCCTGCAACAGCACAGGTGCAATACCAATAACAAAGGCCTCGCGGGCAGCCTTGTTGAAACTGCGTATCAGTTTGGTGCGCTCGCTTCTATCCTCGAACCAATCTTTTATCCAAATCCAAATGTTTGCAAATGATGACATAGTATTTTTTAAATTGCGAATGGTGCAAAAACCATAATTATAAAAAAGATCAAACTCAATCCAATAATAACACAAGCAACTACCAAGTCATTTCTTTTCTCTTTTTCATATTGTTCCCTTTTCTCTTTCTCTTCGCGATTTCGTCGCTGTTGTTCGTTTTTCTCTTGCTTCAGAATTTCTTCATCTCGACTGGAGATAAACTCTGAGGCTTCCTTTTCAATCGCCTCAATTGCCAATATGTCGTCAGAATGTTGTAGTACTTTTTTGCGGAAAATATTTGCCTGCCTTATTCGCTCCATAGGATATGGATCCATGTCTATATAGATTTCAGGATCAAAGTACTGCATGAGATGGTCTACTTTGTGCTTGGTCTGGATCTGTATTCCAAGTTCGTGTATGGCTCTATCACGTATAGGGATAAGAGGCTTTTCGGGAATCTCATCAGCGAGTTCATACTCTCTCTTTACTTTTTTGAGTTCTGCATATATATTCTTGGCGGAATCGAACTTCGTTGTATCCAAGTAGTGTTTTGGACTACACTTATCTATTAATTCCATGTATAGGTTGGTGTAATCCCTATCTTTTGCAGGTGCAGAGCGTTGCTCCATTCCATAAAAAATCAAATTTTCCCACTTGATGTTATCTTCTTCTTGCATTAGTTTATCTTAATTTGCTTATTCATAATGTAAGGTTTTCGTTTCACAATTACATGTATATGTGCGAATATATGTGCGTATGTAGTCAAAACATAGTCCGACACGTCCGAGGAACAACTTTTTGTTCCGACCCTCCAACGGAATGTTAATTAATACCAATAAGAAAAGGCATGAGGTTATGTGCTCATGTCCGTTGTTATTGAGGTAACGCCAATCACCTTTGAAGGAACGAACTTTTGGGAAACATATCTCACGCCTGAGGATATGCTATGGGTATAGCATACACAATCAAGCGAAAGCAAAATGCTCGGTCCTCCTTCTAGAAATTTGGCGTTTTCAATAACAGGACAATATTGCAATGCTTTTCTTGCTATGCTTTCTTCCTATCGAAAGCGACTGCAAAGATACACATTTTTTATCATTCGTTAAAAATTATTTTTGGGGAATGAGATATTTTGGTGAAGAGGGAGTAAAGCAAAAGTGTGGTGCTGCTGCGGATTTCGTGGGCTGGGAGGAGGTGTGTTTTTAGAGATGGTTTTGATAGTGGCTATAGTAATAATAGCGGCTATAGTGCTGATGGTAAATACGGTGATAATGGATTGGGGCGTATTAGTTTGTGGTGACGAGGGAGCCGAGGCGGTGCTGCATGTCGTCGGTGAAGTTGCGCATGATGCCGCCGTAGGAGGTGAATGTCAATTCCCCAAAATAGATTTTGCCGTCGACATTGTAGAGGTCGACGCGCACTTGCGGATGGCCGACGGACAGCCGTTCGGCAAGAGCTACCATTTCGTCGTAGTTTTCAGGTTTAGGCAGCGGGTCGCCGATGGGCCGTACTTTTTCTATGAGACCTTCGCGCAGCGGTGTGAAGCCGTGTGCGGTGTAGAGGTCTTTCATGGAGTGGTGCTGCTGGCTGCCTGTTGCGCGGTTGTAGCATACGAAGCAGAGTTCGGCGTGGCCGTCGAAGCACCAGAACTTGTAGTCGTTGAGCGAATGGTGGCGCTGGTAGTATTCGGGAGAGCCGATGGTCTGTTCGGCAATGATGTGCGGTGGTATGTTGAAGTAGTGCGGTTCGATGGCGTGGTAGCCGTAGGTGCGGCGCAGATGGCGGTTGAGCTGGCGGCGTATTTTCCGCCAGTCGGCAGTGTTTTTGTCGTTGACGACGATGGTGGAGCCACAGTCGTGGGTGCATTTAAGCACAAAGCGGTCGGGGAGAGAATTGATGTCGATGTCGTCGGCCGAGGTCCAGACCCCGAGGGTGGGAATGAGATACTGTGCAAAGCCCTGTTCGGCGAGGAGTTGCTTGACTTTGAGCTTGTCGGCATAGTCGGTCCAGAGGGCGGTGTTGCCGTGGAGCTTAAGCCATTGGATTTTTTCGTTGAGAGTCTGAGTGTTGTCGAGGTCGAGCGGCCGGCGCATCTTGTAGAGCCAATAAGTCTTGACGGCGCGTTGCATGTCGCGTTTGACGAGGAAAGGCCAGAGAGGCGATTCGACGACAGCTTTAAGGCAGAGGTGCTGGAGCGGGCGGACGGACATTATTATGGGACGGGCTCTATTGTTCGTTGATATTAGAGGTGATGGCGTTGAGGTATGCCGTGCAGTCCTCGAAGGTCTTGAAGGTGTGGTCTTCTGGGACTACGGCAGGGATGACGTTATGAGTTTTGAGCATGTACATGGGTTGCGGCTGGATGATAGTCATGAGGACCTGTGTGCCGCGGGACTGTATGTCCTTAATAGCTTCTTCCATGGCGTAGAGTCCGCTCTGGTCCATGAAGGAAACGAGACGCATGCGTATGATGACAATCTTGGCATCGGTGGGCACGTCGGTCATGACCTCCTTGAACTTGTTGATGGTGCCGAAGAATATGGGTCCGTTGAGTCGCTGGACGTAGATTTTGTGAGCCACGGTGTCGGGCATGCCGTGTTCGTCGTCCCAAGGGCTTTCCTTGTCGAAGTTGGTGAGTTCCTGGCTGCTGTAGCCGCCCTCGACGAGGTCGGAGGCGCGTTTCATGAAGAGTACACAGGCGATGACCATGCCGATACCGACAGCGGTGAGGAGGTCGACGAAGACGGTGACGAGGAAGACGACGATGAGCACGACGGCGTCGGCACGCGGAATCTTGGGCAGATCCTTGAAACCGCGGAAATCGATGATACCCCAGCCGACGGTGATGAGGATACCGGCGAGGACAGACAGAGGCACGTATTTGACCACAGAACCGAGACCCAGCATGATGGCCAGCAGGAACAGAGCGTGGACCACGCCGGAGAGCTGTGTACGTCCGCCGCTTTTGACGTTGACGACGGTACGCATTGTTGCGCCTGCGCCTGGGAGTCCGCAGAAGAGTCCGGCGATGGCGTTACCGATGCCTTGTCCAATCAGTTCGCGGTTGCTGTTGTGCTTGGTCTTGGTAATGTTGTCGGCCACTACAGAGGTGAGCAGGGTGTCGATGGAGCCGAGACCGGCGAGTGTGAGACCGGGGATGAGAGCCGCGGAAATGACTGTACCCCAGTTGATGTCGCCGAGAGACACGGAGCTGTTGGCGAAGAAAGGCATAGGCAGACCCGACGGTATTTCACCGATGATAGGTACACCGCTCATATTGATGAACAGCGAGACTACAGTCATAATGATGAGAGCCACAAGAGTTGACGGCACCTTCTTGGTGATTAGAGGGAAGAGGTAAATGATGACTACGGTTCCGATACCGAGTAGAAGGGCTGTGGTGCTGATGCTGGAGACAGCCCCGGGAAGACCGACGAGGAGGTCGATCATAGAGCCGCCTTTGCTCTGACCGATGAGAGGGTAGAGCTGCTGGAGGATGATGATGACGCCGATGCCCGACATGAATCCGCTGAGGACGGGGTAGGGAATGTAGCGTACGTATTTGCCTATCTTGATGATTCCGAATAGAATCTGGAAAAGGCCGCAGAAGATGGCGGCGAGAGCCATGGCGACGAGGACGGTGGAGAGATTGCCGCCAGGAGCGGTGAAGGCGCCGGTGATAAGGGTGGCGCTGATAACCGTCATGGGACCTGTGGGGCCGCTGATTTGGCTGTGAGTGCCGCCGAAGAGGGCAGCGAAGAAGCCAAGGAGAGTGGCACCGACGAGTCCAGCGTATGCACCTATGGATGCGCCTTCGGGGCCGATGCCGCCGAAAGCCTGGATGCCGAATGCGAGAGCGAGGGGGAGGGCAACGATACCGGCGGTGATGCCGCCAAAGATGTCGCCTTTGAGGTTGTTAGTATTGAGAATTGCCATGTTCTATGTTTTTATTAATATATTTATATTATTAATATACAGATTGTTGTATCGGTTCTGCCATTTTTTTATAATTGCAAAGGTACGACTTTTGAGGATTTTTCATTATTTTTGCAAAAAATTTGGAATATCATGTTGAGGATAATACGAATATTTTTGGCAGTGTTGTTTTGTCTGGGAATCACTGCGTTGTTTCTTGACTTTTCGGGTTTTCTGCCCAAATATATAGGATGGATGGCTAAAGTCCAGTTCCTTCCCGCGGTGATGGCGACGAGCTTTGTTATAGTGGCTGTGATATTGGTTTTCACGCTTCTGTTCGGACGTTGGTATTGTTCGGTGGTATGTCCTCTTGGTGTGATGCAGGACGGATTCAATTTCGTGGCGCGTATAGTGAAGAAGAACCGATTCCACTATGTGAAGGAAAACAAGTGGGTGAGATACACAGTGTTGGCGTTGTTTGTGTTGCTGACTATTGTGGGCCTTAACGGCGTGGCAATACTGGTGGCACCCTACAGCGCATACGGACGCATAGTCGCCAATTTGATGCAGCCTTTATATCTGAAAATCAATAATCTTTTGGCTGCCGCTGCAGAACGGAAAGGTAGCTACGATTTCTACGCTGTGGACATCTGGCTGAAGAGCAGTGTGTCGCTGGCTGTGGCTGTGGCGACCGTTGTCGTGGTCGGTTTCCTGGCGTTGAGACGAGGCCGGACGTGGTGCAACACGGTGTGTCCGGTTGGCACGGTGCTGGGACTGGTGTCGCGGTTTTCGATTTTCCGTCCGGTGATCGACGCAGACAAGTGCAAGAACTGCCGTAAGTGCGAGAAAAACTGCAAAGCGTCGTGTATAGACATTGAAAACCATAGGATTGACTATTCGCGTTGTGTGTCGTGCATGGACTGTATCAGCAAATGCAAGTTTGACGCACTGCATTACAAGGCAGGACGTTTCACGCTGAAGAACGATGACGGAAAGGTAGACGAGGATAAGCGTAAATTTTTGATTACCACTGCTGTATTGGGTAGTACTGCATTGCTGTCGGCGCAAGAGAAAAAGATTGACGGAGGCTTAGCCGCCGTGGAGCAGAAGCAGGTGCCGACACGCGGTGTGCCGTTGAAACCTGCGGGGTCGCGGAGTCTGAAGAACTTCAGCACACGCTGTACGGGATGCCAGCTGTGTGTGACGGAATGTCCGAACCATGTGTTGAGGCCGTCGAAGAAGCTGGACACTATGTTGCAGCCAGAGATGTCGTTCGAGCGCGGGTTCTGCAGGCCGGAGTGCACGCGGTGCGGCGAGGTGTGTCCGTCGGGAGCCATAAGGCCCGTGACCAGAGAGGAGAAGAGCAACATCAGGATTGGTATTGCCATTCTTGTCAAGGATCGTTGTCTGCCATATACAGAGAATGTGAAGTGCGGCAACTGTGCACGGCATTGTCCGTCGGATGCCATCGTGATGATACCCAAAGAGAAAGGTTCCGATCCGGGACTGCCGATGACGATACTGGTGCCGCAGGTGGTGGAGGAGAGGTGCATAGGCTGCGGTGCATGTGAGTACCTTTGCCCGTCGAGACCGTTCTCGGCAATATATGTTAACGGGTATGAGAGGCATAGGGAGTGAGAATGGGAGAAGAGTTCGTGGTTAATGGTTGGTTAATTATGAATTATGAAGGTTGAATTATGAATTTTGAAAGGGATAGATTAATTTTGAATTATTATAACAAAAAACAAAGTAACATGAAAAGATTTTTTATTAAAATGTTAGTGGTGGGGGTGGTTGTGGCTGCTACGGTGATGGTTGTGGCTTGCGGGGGTAATAGTGGAAAGGGCAAGAGGAGCAAGGATAAGAAAAACATCAGCAGGGAAGTGCTGATATCTGTCAGGATGGATGATTACAAGTACGGGTATGTCAACGAGAACGGTGAAGTGGCCATAAAGGGCAAGTTCTCGTATGCCGGAGATTTCAAAGAGGGGCTGGCAGCCGTTTGCGACTTTGAAAGTGGAAAGGCAGGCTATATAGACAAGGAAGGGAAATGGGCGATCGCTCCGCAGTATAATTCGGCAAATGAATTCTCAGAAGGCTTGGCAGCAGTGAATGCAGGAGCCAAGGAAACAGGCAAATGGGGTTTTATTGACAAAACGGGAAAGATGGTTGTGGCTTTTCAGTATGACAACGTTCGTGATTTTTCAGAAGGCCTCGCCGCGGTGGAGATTAACGGTAAGTATGGGTTCATAGACAAAACAGGCAAGGTAGTTATAGAGCCACAATATTACATGGTGGGCTCCTTCTCGGAGGGGCTTGCGGATGTGAAGCTGTCAGAAAATGATAATTATGGTTATGTGAACAAGACAGGAAAGTATGTGATAGAGCCGCAGTATAAATATGCATCTTCATTCTCGAACGGGCTGGCACCAGCGGAGATAAACGACAAATGGGGTTTCATAGACAAGACCGGCAAGATGGTGATAGCGCCTCAGTTTGATTATGCATTTGCTTTTTCGGGCAGTGCGGCGCTGGTGGTCGTGGATGACAAAGCCGGATTTATAGACAGGACGGGGAAATATACAATAACTCCGAGATTTACAGGGTACGGCACACCCAGGGAAGGTATGACGACGGTATGTGAAAACGGTAAGTGGGGCTATGTGGACTCGACAGGCAAATTGGCAATAGAGTTGCAGTTTGACGAGGCAGGGTTCTTCTCGAACGGCTACGTATATGTTGAGAAAGGCGATGTCAGAGGCATTATCGACAAGACGGGGAAGTATATCTGGAAGCAAAAGAAAAAGGATAAGGATTACTCAGACATTGAGAATAACGAGACGGTCGAGGCAGATGTAAAACCAGATTGCGCGCCAGCTGAATGATGCGAGTGTGTGTCTGTGTTGAAAAAAAAAACAAAGATATGGCTACTATTGATGACAAGAAGATAGAGGAGATGCCGAAGAAAATCGGCGACAATGTGCAGGTGAAGAGATGGAAGAAGAAGGTGGTGCTGCAGATGATGCCGAAGGACACGGAGACGAAACGTCCCGAGGCGGTGCTGCAGGGACCGATAAAGTTCAGCACGCTGGCGCGGCTGTTCAGTCCGATGCGGACCTTTATCGGCGTGGGTTTCGGTCAGGGCGAGAACAAGGCAAAGCCTATTCACAGAGCCATCTCGGCGAATTTCCACAGTGCGTTCAACGGCGAATATCCGAGATTTGAACTGGATATGAGCCGTGTCAAAGTGTCGCATGGACCGTTGCCGCAGCCCCAAGAGGCGCGTATAGTACAGAATGTGGACAACAGTGTGACTATCAGTTGGACAGGTGTTGACAAGGGTCTTAGAGTCATGGCGGTGCTGTATAACGGCGAAAGGCGCGAGTCGGTGATGGATCTGGATACGGCTGCGGAGGTCTGCGAGGTGACGATAGTGTACCCGCCGGAATGGAAGGGCGACACGGTGAACGCATACTTGGCTACAGTGAATGTCAAGAGGTCGCTGGCGAGCGATTCGGTGTATGCAGGCACGGTTACGCTGATGCCGGAGAACATATGCGAATTCGACCCGCAGAGGCTGCACAAAGCCCATTCGCGTCCGAAACCGAAGAGTCATCGCAAGCCAAAGAATCCTGACGTTTACGGCATTAAGGGTAAACTGGGTCCGGTAAACTTTACAAGCCGAGACGGCAATGTGTATATGCGTGCGATGCCGAGACGTAGCGACAAGGAGCCCACTGAGGCACAGAAAGCCAACCGCGGACGTTTCAAGCTGCTGAACGGTTTCCTGTCGAAGGTGCATGCGTTTGTTTTGGTGGGATTCAACAGTGTTGCCGGCGAGACGCTGCACCATGCGGCGGCGATGTCGGCGAACCTGAAGACAGCGGTTGTCGGTGAGTGGCCCGACCTGAAGCTGGACTTGACGAAGGTGAAGCTGTCACAAGGGCCGTTGGCGGCACCGAAGGAGGTAAAGGCCGTGGTGAGGGAATCGGGATTGGAGATAAGTTGGAATACAGACGACGGCGAGAGCACGGACGGACTGATAATGCTGCTGTATGACGCGGAGCATGACGACACGGTGATGAACACCTACGGAGCCTTGCGTGGCGACGGAAATGTGAGGCTGGACTACCCGCAGGGATGGAAAGGCACGGAAGGGTATCTGTACCTGGCATTTGTGAACGAGGAGGGTACGCAGGCTAGCGACTCGGTGTGTGTAGGAGGGATTGGATTGTAGGGGACGGAGAATGGGAAATGGAGATAATTAGTTGGTATGTGATAAAATACAACTGGTATGAAAAGTATTTTTTTGAAGATGTTTGTGGCAGGGGTGGTTATGGCTGCTGCTGTGATGGTTTCGGCAAGTGGACGGGCTGATGGTTCGACGAATGGTGCGTTTGACAGGGACGGCATAAATGACAGAACGGAGAAAAGCAATAGGGATGATGCTTTATTCCCGATAAGAGAGAACGGGAAATGGGGCTATATTGACAGTTCTGGAAATGTCGTGATAGAGCCGCAGTTTGATGATGCTTATGAATTTCAAGAAGGCTTAGCGAGGGTGAAGAATGGAAAGATGTGGGGATATATTGACAAGAGCGGGAAGGTTGCGATTGGATTGCAATACGACGCTGTTGGAGATTTTTCGGAGGGATTGGCAAGAGTGAGGATAGGAGACAGGAATAATGGTAAGTGGGGTTTTATTGACAAGATGGGTAGAATGGTGATAGAAGCGAAATATGTCGATGTGGGTAATTTCTCTGACGGAATGACGGTGGTTAAGATAAACAACAAATGGGGATACATAGACAAGGCTGGAAAAATAGTTATTGAACCGCAATATGACTTGGAAGAAGATTTCTCGGAAGGACTGGCGCGGGTAAGGATTGGAGATTTTTACACTGGCAAATGGGGTTACATAGACAAGAGTGGAACTATGGTGATAGAACCGCAGTTTGACGGTGAGGAGGATTTCCGTGAAGTGTTAGCGGCAGTAAAGAAGAATAGCAAATGGGGATTTATAGACAAAAGCGGAAAGATTGTTATAGAGCCACAGTTTGACAGGGCTATGAATTACTATGATGGACTGGCGGCAGTGGAGAAGAATGAGAAGTGGGGGTATATTGACAAGACAGGGAAGATGGTGATTGATGCGAAGTTTGACTGGACTTGGCATTTCAGTGAGGGTCTGGCTGTTGTGAAAACAGGTGATGTGGATAACGGTAAGTTGGGCTTTATTGACAAGAATGGTAAGATTGTGATTGAGGCAAAGTTTGACAGGGCCAGTAATTTTAGAGATGGTTTGGCGGACGTTGTGATAGGTGAGAAAATGGGGTATATTAACAGAAGTGGGAAGATTGTGTGGATGGAGAAGTGAGATGTATGAAGGAAGATATAAGATGTGCGGAGTAGTTAATTTTGAATTTTGAAAAATGATAGAGCTAATGGGCGGTGTGATTGGTGATGGGAATTTGTTGGATATTAATTGATAAAAAAATAAGGATATGAAAAAAAGAACTTTTGTTTTGATTGTGGCTGCGGTTGTAGCGGTGGTGGCTTGTAGCAGTGGAAACGATGGTAAAAATAAAGAAAAGAAAGAAAAAGAAAAAACATTGTATGTTGCAGTTGAGGGCGGGAAATGTGGGTTTATAGACAAGACTGGAAAGATGGTGATAGAACCGCAGTTTGATGTTGCATCTGAATTCAGGGAAGGTCTGGCTGCAGTGAGAATTGGAAGTTTTGAGACAGGCAAGGTCGGTTATATCGACACAGAAGGAAAATTTGTTATTAACCCCATATATGATGATGCATACGATTTTAGTGAGGGTTTGTCGAGGGTTAGAATCGGTGATATTAATACAGGGAAATGGGGATATATAGACAGAAATGGGAAAATGGTGATAGAACCGCAGTTCTCGGATGCATTAGGATTCCAAGATGGTTTGGCACCTGTGAAGATTGGAGACAGGGAGACAGGAAAATGGGGGTATATAGACAAAACAGGCAAAGTAGTAATAGAACCAAAGTTTTTCTATGCAAGTATATTTGGTGATGGACTTGCTCCTGTGTATGTCTTTGATACGATGAAGTCATTGTATAAAGGAGGTTTTGTGGACAGGAATGGTGATTTTGTCATAGAGCCTATATATGATGGAGTTGGAATGTTCAAAGAGGGGTTGGCTGCAGTGATGAAGGATGGCAAGTGGGGTTTTATAGACAAAAAGGGAAATATGGTTATCAAACCGCGTTTTGACTATACGGGTTACTTCAGTGATGGTTTGGTACTTGTGTCGATCTTTAACGGTGATTCGAATAAATGGGGATATGTAGATAAGAAGGGCAAGGCGGTGATAGGATTTAGGTATGACGTTGCATACCTTTTCGTAGATGGATTGGCTCTCGTGAGATTAGGGGATGAAAAGACCGGAAAATATATGCGTATAGACAAAGAGGGAAATGTGGTATGGAAGGAAAATTGAGAAAGTGTTTTGTGGTTAGCGGTTGCGAGTTTTGTTTTTTAATCGGATATTAAAGATTAATAATTACGGATATGAGAAAAAGAGTAATTGTTTCGATTTTTGCTGCTGTTGTAGCAGTTGTGGCGTTGGCTTCGTTCGCGGGTGTGTCGTTTGCAGTGGCGGACGGTGCGTCGGATGAAGTCAATGGTACGGTGTCGGCGACGGGTGACGATATCTTGTTTGTGATGACAGAAAACGGCAAGATGGGTTTTATGGACAAGACAGGAAAGACCGTGATAAAGGCGCAATGGGACGGAGCCAGAGAGTTCAGTGAAGGACTGGCCTGGGTGAGAAAAGACGAGAGATGCGGTTTTATCGACAAGACCGGCAAGAGTGTCATTGCGATAAAATACCTTGACGCAGGGAATTTCAGTGAGGGACTTGTGTCGGTGATGACAAGTGCCGACACATGGGGCTTTATTGACAAGACCGGCAAGATGGTGATAAAGGCGCAGTATGGTGTGGCTTTTGATTTCAGTGACGGACTGGCGGCAGTGGAGAAGGATGGGAAATACGGCTTTATAGACAAGACCGGCAAGATGGTGATAGAGCCGCGGTACAGGTCTGTTAACAGATTCAAGGATGGTGTTGCGGTGGTGGTTGAAAAAGTAGGGAATGAATTATTTTATTCTTTTATTGACAAGACCGGCAAGCAGCTCGGACAGCAGAAGTTTACGTATGTTTTCGATTTCAATGAGGGAATGGCGGCGGTGAGCGTGGGGAACACAACGTATGGAAAATACGGTTTTATTGACAAGACGGGAAAGAAAGCAATAGAATGCCAATATGATTTTGGACATAAATTCAGTGAAGGTCTGGCAGCGGTGAACAAGGACTCAAAATACGGGTATATAGACAAGAAGGGAAATACAGTGATAGATTTTCAATACGTTGATGCCCATGAGTTTGGTGAAGGTCTGGCGGCGGTGCGTGTCGGTTATAAATGGGGTTTCATAGACAAGGCCGGCAATATGGTGATAAAACCGCAGTTTGACGATGCGGGAGTCTTTGTGGAGGGTCTGGCATACGTAGAGAAAGACGGCAAAGAGGGATATATTGACAAGAGCGGCAAGATAATCAAGGAATGGGAGGTTGAAGAGGACTGGTACTAGGTAGAGTTTCAAGAGATTTATTCTGATTTCATAATATTGATAATCTGTCAAAAAGTTCATTAATAAACTGCAAAAGAAAATGAGAAAAAACATTTCATTATTTGTTGTAGCGGTAGCAGGCCTGCTTATACTGGGTTCGTGCGGAAACAATGCCATGAATGTGGAGAAAATAGACAGTGAGCCCACTGTAAAGATCGATCCCGAGGAGATGAAGAACTTGGAGAAGTATCCGCCGATGTCGGTCGAAGACCTGTCGGAGAGGATTCTCGGCACGGAATGGATTACCGATGACTCTCTCTCGATAAAGATTAAGAAAGACTCAACAATAGTAATGAGGAGTCCCACTGCCTTTGGTAAACAATCGCGTTTACTATCATGGGATGTTCCTTCGGACTTAGCAAGTTTTAAGGTGGAGTATCGCGAAATAGCGAGCCGCTATATGGCTTCGTTTTTCGACATATATGTCCGTGCACGCAGGTATATTGTTTTCAATCCGAAGACAAATGAGGTCAGTCTGTTTACAACAGATGGAGGCTCGTACAACGATCAGAAGCTGAGACAGGTTCTGTAGAGGCGAAGGAAAGATTCCTTTAGATTTTCAGTTTTGCGCAGGCGAAGAGGGTGCGGGGCAGTGCGGGGCCGTAGATGTAGGCGGCGTCGCGCTCGGGGCCGCTATCGAGGTCGCGCTGGTAGCTGTTGAAGATGTTCTGTACGCCGACGCTGAGTTCGAGGGCGGTGTGGTCGCCGAAGGGGATGGTGTAGGCGGCTTTGAGAGAGAGGTCGAGGAAAGACGGCGTTATGACCTTGTGCACTTCGCTGCCGAGCGAGTGCTTGCTGTCGTCGGCGACGGAATGATAGACCAGCATGGGTCCGGTGAATGTGCCTGTCGCGGTAAGTTGTAGATTTTCAATAGGAGTATAGACTCCAGATAAATAGGCGTAAATGTCGGGTGTACGCTCCATGCGACGCTCGAACATGTTTTCTTCCCATTCCTTTCCTTGGCCGGTGTAGCGGCTGCTTTGCCAGGTGCCGCCGAGCTGAATGCGCATCGGTTCGATGGGCGAGACGGTCATCTCGACGTTGACACCCTTGACGGTGGCACCGTCGGCGTTGCGGCGTTCATAGTGGAGGTATCCGCTGACGGTGTCGTCGAAAAGCAGTTCGTTGACGAAGGCGTCGTTGATGCGAGTGTAGAAGCATTCCACAAGCAGGTCGGCCTCCAGGCTTCCAATGTGAAGGCATATGTCGGCCGAGGCGTTGAGAGAGTGGGAGCGTTCCATGGTGAGGTCAGGGGCGTTGGTTATTTTATAGAGTTGTCCGTTGACGGCACCGACGTGGAGGTCCTCGTCGTAGATCTGGGGTGCGCGGAATCCCGAGGCGTAGCCAGCCCGGAGCGAGAGGTGGTCGTTGGGAGCGAAGCGCAGGTTGAGTCTAGGGCTGAGTACAGGAGCGTTGACCATGGTGTGCTTGTCGATGCGTGCACCGGCGAGGATGCTCCAGCGGTCGCTTTTCCATTCGTTTTGCAGGTAGGCGCTGACTATGGCGACATGCTGGCGCATAGTGTCGGGATTGTCGATGGTATGGTCGTGCAGCCGGTCGAGAGTGTGTTCCAGGCCGACGGTGAATTCTGCGGGCATGAAAAGGAGCGTGTCGAAATGGCGGCTATAGATAGCGCCGTAGTTGAGAGTGAGGTTGTCGGTGTAGCCATAGGCGGTGCCGAAGGGCTCGGAGTCGTCGCGTTCCCCGTAGTAGCTTTGGCGGTCGACATGCTGGAGAGAGGCGAAGAGGGAAGCGTGGTGCATGCCGCTAGCCGGCAGCCAGTCCCACTTGAGGCTAACGCTGTTGATGTCGTGCTCGCCGCCTTCGGAGATATGGGCCATAGGCGATGGCAGGTCGAAGCGGTCGCCGCCGCGGCGGAAGTCGTGTATGTTGTGATATTCGAGGTTGAGTTTGGAAAAGTCGGAGGTGCGCAGGTAGCCGCGGAATCCGACCATGCGGGCCTTGAGGAGTCCGATTTCAGAGTAGCCGTCGCCGTTGTGGTCGTAGGGGTCGCGGTGCCGGTTGTGTCCGAACAAGGAGAGCCCTGCGCGACGGTCGCCGCTGACGACGGAGGCGTTGAAGGAGTTGCTCCAGTCGATTGACTTGCCGCCAATGAGGTGTGTGGTGTTGCCGATGGAGGCCTCGTTGCGGTGAGGTTCGCGAGTGATGACGTTGATGACACCTGCGATGGCGTTGCTGCCGTAGAGGGCCGAGCCGCCGCCGCGAAGCACCTCGACGCGGTCGATCATGGATGCGGGCAGCTGGTCCAAAAGGTAGACACCAGCCAGGGCGCTGTTGATGGGGCGGCTGTCGATGAGGATTTGCGAGTAGGCTTGAGAGAGACCGTTGATGCGAACCTCGTTTGAGCCGCAGTTTTGGCATGTGTTTTCGACGCGCAGGCCGGTGCTGAAGCAGAGACCCTCTCCGAGGTTGACGGCACTGACGGCATCCATCTGCGAGCCGTCGATGACGCCTACGGTGGTAGGGGCGTTGCTGCGTAAGGTGGCGTGTAGGGTGGAGGTGATGACCATCTGGCGTAGACGGACAGTGTCGTGATGGTTTTGAGCGGTAGCCAGAAGAGGCAAAAAGGAAAATATAATTATGGCTATTTTCTTCATTTCAGATTATTTATGTGTTAATGAATAATAAGGCACACCATGGCAGGCATGATGGCAGAAAAGACTTTTGCAAAGCAAGAGGTGAAAGGATTGTGTTTCAGACAGCCGGCGGAGCTCGAAGCAGAGCAACCCCTTGTCTGGTCTGGACATGCTGAGAGGGTGCCGGAATTGAAACGGACTCAACGTCAGGGATGAAGAGCGACGACTCTTCGGCGGTCTGGCATAAATAGTTGAGTCCCAGGAAATGACAATACTGGCAGTCGCAGTTGTGATGGTGTTGGATTTCGAAATGACCTGTACACTGCAGGTAGTTGTCGCTGTCGACTGTCTCGTCGGACTGATGATGGATGTGCAAAGACGACGCCACCAGCATTGGCAGGTATGCTGCCAGCAATACTATAGAGGCGATATGTCGGAATGCACGATGATTCATTTTCGGGGTGCAAAGATACGTCTTTTTCTGTAAACAGCAAAAAAGCCTTGGTCTATTCAAAAGAAAAAACCGCCTTTTTGAGGCGGTTGCGGTGATCTGTAACAGATTTGAACTGTTGACCTCTTGCCTGTCAAGCAAGCGCTCTAAACCAACTGAGCTAACAGATCATTTTTCTTGTCGAAAGCGGGTGCAAAAGTACGAAGATTTTTTTAATGGGCAAGAAAAATTTTTGGTTTTTGACGGGATTGGGAGTGGGGTGTGGTGGTATATAGTTGATTATTAGGGTATTCTTTTGGATGGAATTTTTAAGGTTATCGGGTTGCAGGGGTGTTGTAGGAGAGGTGCATTCATTCCGTTAGAGGGTCGGAAAATGGAAATTTGAGGATGTTTTATGCAATGCATTGTAGGCCTAGCTGAGGCTGCAAAGGCATATAAGACTGGTTAGAAGCTGACGGTGACACCGAAGGTGTGAACGTTGTCGGCGCCGATGCCAGAGCGGAAGGTGGGGAGGAGGTCGTAGGTGAGTCCGATGGAGGCGCGGGTGAGCGGGCCGCCGCCAAGGGAAAGATGTGCACGGAGTTGCCAGGGGTTGAAGACATCAACTTTTTCGTTGGTGCGGTGCCAGTGGTTGTCGGTGCCCATGGTGCGAGTGGCGAGTCGGCCGCTGATGTTGTACATGGCAGCGAGGCCAAGATTGAGAGCGAAGGGGCGGAGGCCAGTCTTTTCGTTCGTTTTGCCGAAGCGGTAGGTGAATGTCCAGTCGTAGCCGAGATGCTGTCCGAGGAGGTGCTGCTGAGGCCGTTCGGCACCGACTGAGTTGTCGAGGACGAGGCTGTTACCGTTGATTGCCACAGTGTTGAGAAGGCGACTCCAGTCCCATTCATAGCGTAATTGTCCGGTGAAGCTGATATTGTTCGTGATGGGGATGGGGTTGAGTCCCAGCTGGAGAGTGATGCGGTAGTTTTCGCCGCGGTTGTAGGGCGAGCCGGAAGTGTTGTTCATGTAGAGAGGGATGGGCGCGGCGATGCCGCCGTTGAGGATGAGTTGGTGGAAATTGGAAGAGTTTCCAATGAGGCGTTTTTTGACCACCATGTGGATGGTTGAATCTGTCTGGTAGGGGGTACCGGTGGAGGTGTGTCCACGCTTAATCTTGGTTTCGGGGCTGAGAATTACGGGGCATTCGAGGTTGGCTTTGCCATATTGGCTGATACGGAGCCGGCTGCTGCCGGTGATACTGTCGAGACGGAGGTCGCTACTGATGCCAATGCAGATAAAAGCGCGGTCGAAGAGCCACGACGAGCCTTGCACTGTTGAGCTGTCGACGATGTCGACCGAGGCGTAAGATGCGAATTTGAGGCGTCCGGTGGTGACGTTGGAATGTTCTGAAATCCAAAGATGGCGGATGGGAGCTTCAAGGGTGATTTCGATGACGGTGCTTTTGGGGAGAGCATGATTTTCGAGGAGTTCGAGAGTGTTGTGGCTGATGGTGCAGACTTCGGGTTCGTTGGCGTCGTCGTAGAAGGCCTGGCAGGGGGTGACGACGGTGAGAGAGGCTTCGGAGCCTTGGTTGATGCGGACTTGCCAGCCAGAGATGATGTGGAGGCTGTCGATGTCGGCGGGGAGAGCCTGACGGATGCGGTACTCGCTTTGGGCGTTTGCGGTGAGGCTGAGGATGGTGAGCACGGTGAGGAGTGCGGCGGAAAGGAGGGCTGTTTTTTTCATGGGATTAAGAGGGTTGAGATTGTTGTTTTTTTAAGACTAATAGGACTTTTAGGGCAAATAGGTATAATGTGTTTTAGAAGGGGATTTTAGCGAGGTCGAAGAGGGCTGATGTGCCTTTGGGGACGAAGAATGCAATGGGCTGGGTTTCGGGTTCGGGTGAAGGTTGGCGGAGATTGCGCTGAGTGGTGTTGCCGGTGGTGGCGACGAGGCGGTTGGAGGTGCGTTCGAAGACTTTCGGGGCTTCGGCGATGAGGGGCTGAGTGGAAGAGGAATTTGAGAACACTGGGGTTTCGATTTCAAGGGGAGGCTCGGGGATGACGGGCTCTTCTTCGGCTTTTTCAGTTGGCGCGGAGGCTTCGGGTTTGTAGTTTGTTGTCGGGAGGCTGGCCAGAAGGGGTGCAGAGGTTGAGGGAGTGAGTGTTTGAGGCGTGGTGGTGGCAGGTATGGTGTCGACAGGGGGGACGGTGGGTGTGTCGGTGGAGGCAAGGATTGTGGGGGCAGGGGTGTCGGCGGGACGATAGGTGAGATGGCGGAGGCCTATGGTTACAAGCAGGAGCAGGCAGGCGGCGGCACTGAACCAGAACCAAATGGGACGGCGGCGAGATTCGTTTTCATCGGTTTTCGCGGCAGCTTTGGTTGCGGTGGCGGCGCTTGCAGCTCCGGCTTTGGTTTCGGCGGCGGCTAGCTGGTCGATGAGGTCGGAGAGCTGCTGCTGGCGACGGAGGTCGGCCTGGTGGCGTTGTTCGGCGGCGATGAGGTCTTCTATTTCAAGGCGTTGTTTCATAAGGCTTTTTCCATTTTTTCGCGAAGCGACTGCAGAGCCCTCGAAAGGGAGGTGTAGATGTTGGCGCTGCTCATCTGGAGAGAGGCTTCCATCTGCTGGGTGTCGCAGTTGTCGAAATATTTCATTTGAATGATTTTACGTTGCTTGTCGGGCAGTTGCAGCAGGAGAGAGTTGAGGAGGGAGTAGCGGCGTTCGTTTTCTTCGACCTCGTCGAACATGGCCTGGTCGGTCGGGGTTTCGATGGCGTCGGGTTGCAGCGTGTCGTTTTTGTGTTTGCGCAGGATGTCGATGCAGCGAAGGCGGACGGACTGGAGGCAGTAGTTTTTGAGCCGGACGATGCTGTCGAGTTCAGAACGCTTGTCCCAGAGGGAGATGAAGACTTCCTGGACGGTGTCTGCGGCGTCGTCGGGGTTGCCGAGTATGCGTTCGGCGAGTAGCTGCATGGCAGGCTGAAGGGGCAATATGTTGGTTTTGAACTCTTCCTGATTCATTCTTGAGCCGCGATGAGGCGGTTGTTTACCTATAAGACGTAAAAGGCGGCGAAATCTTACACGAAAAGTGAGTTTTTTTTTGCAGGGGGGGTGGATAAAAAAGAAGAGGTTCGTAAAGAACCTCTTGTGGGTGGATAGAATTATAAGCCCAGACCCTAATTAAAGAGAATGGGCTTTTGTTTTATTCTTCTAAACCAAGTTCTTTAACTAAATCAGCAGCTGCCTTATTGAATTCTGCTGTATCAATTACAGGAAGTGTGGTAGTAGTTGTGTCGTTAGTATTAGTTGAATTATTATTAGGCGATTTTTGTCCGTTCATCAGGAAATAAAAGTCGGCATAGTGACTGTATTGTGAATAGAATTCGTTGAGGCCCTTGTAGGTAATATTATAATAGGTGGCCTGCTGGGTTTCGGGAAGGTTGTCGTACACGCTTCTGATTAATTCGTATCGTCCGGCAAAGGTACTGTCGTCCTCGATAATGCTTGATAGTTCTTTTACTGTCAGTTTCTCGGCAATACTCTTGTCCAGAAAATCTTTGTTTGAATCTTTCTTGGATGAGGATTTGGTGCAGCCAGTCAACAATGCGCAGGATACGGCAAACACGATGAATAACTTTTTCATAATAAAGGAGGTTGTTTTAGATTGAAAAAAAGCCCCTGTTTGAGGGGCTGGGCTGTGGTCTGTTACAGATTCGAACTGTAGACCTCTTCCGTGTGAAGGAAGCGCTCTGAACCAACTGAGCTAACAGACCGTTTAGGTTTTGCGAAAGCGGGTGCAAAAGTACGAAGTTTTTTTGAATGGGCAACAGATTTTTTTCGGGGAGGGCTTGGAATGGGCGGTTTTTGAGGTGTAGTGTGGTGATAGTCAGAGTAGAGGGAGTGTGGTGCCGGAACGGAATTTTTTGTCTTCGGCGGTGTGGCTGTTATGCGTGAGGGGGCTGGGTCAGCGGCTGGAATCGGAAAATCGGGTGAAGAATTGGTTGAAGATTTCGCGGAGCCGGGGGGTGTCGGCGATGATGTCGCGGAGCTCGGCGAGCCGCTGTGCGTTTGGCGACTCGGGGAGGAAGAGCTTGAGGTAGCCGGAGGAACCGTATTTCTCGTTGAGGTGGGCGAGTGCGCGCTGCCAGTGCTGGTCGGGGGAGAGTGAGGGGTAGTTGTCGAGTCCGAACTGGACGGTGCGCTGAATGATTTTGAGGGGGTCGATGTCGCGGTCGGCCTCGGCGACGATGCGTCCGTAGATGGTTTGCGGCGGCTGGGCCGAGGAGGCGCGGTGGTCGGCGGCGGCCTGAGCCATGACTTGGAGCTGTGCGGGCTCGAACCACTGGAGCAGACGGTTGTCGGCCAGAAGTATGCCGGCGGAATCGAGGTGATGGCGCTCGCGGCCGTTGACGAGTCCGAGATCGTGGTAGGCGGCGACGGTGTAGACCATGTTGATGTCGACGTCGTAGTGGCGTGCGAGGTCGAGGCTGTTGGCTATGACGGAGAGGGCGTGGTCGCGGCGGTGTGCGGCGTCGAAGTTGTCGTAGCGGGGGAGGATGTCCGCTTCGATATAGTCGACGAGGGGCTGGCAGAGGGTGGAGGAGGGGAATAGCTGGAAGGCGTGGCGCGGTGAGCCGTCGGCGAGGTGGATGATGCCGCGGAAGGAGAAGCCGTAGTCGCTGAGCAGGGTGAGCATTGTGGCGTTGTCGGCATGGGTGTCGGCACGTACGGAGGTGGCCTGTGTGCAGCACCAGTCGAAGCAGGTTTTAAAGATGCCGCGGGTGCCCGGAGCCTTGGCGAGGCGATGGACGGTGCCGTAGGGACGGTCGGGATGGAGCCAGGAGCCGCCTTGGATTTCGGTGTAGGTGGGGTCGGGTCCGAGGATGAAGGCGAAGGTGCCGAGGATGGCGTCGCCTTGGTGGATGACGAAACTTTGCCCGTGGGCGATGTCGTGGGTTATGGCCTCGACGGAGGGGTAGCCGTTGACCCACTGGTTGATGTTGCCGGCGGCACGCATCAGGGAACGCGAGTGGTCGAAGAGAGGCATGAGGCGCGGGAGGTCGGCTGGGATGGAGGGTCGGACGGGCATATTGAATTATTATTTTATTTTAAACTAAGGATTTGGAATTTTATTTTGCCGTGTGTGAAAAATAGTGTATTTTTGCATTCTGATTGTTGTAAACGACTGATTGAAAATGAATATGAAAGGGAATGAACTGAAGCCTAGAATCGGCATTTTCGGAAGGAGAAACCACGGGAAGAGCTCGCTGATAAACTATCTGACGGGTCAGGAGATTGCCATTGTCTCGGCGACGGCCGGGGCGACGACGGACCCGGTGAGGAAGACGATGGAGATAGGCGGCGTGGGGCCTGTGGTGTGGGTTGACACGGCCGGTCTGGACGACGAAGGCGAGCTTGGCAGGCAGAGGGTGGAGAAGTCGCTGGCGGAGCTGAAGCAGTGCGATTTGGCGGTGCTGATGGTGGCGAACAACGTGTTTGGAGATGTGGAGAGGAATTTCGTGGCGCTGTGCAGAAAGGAGAAGGTGGCGATGACGGTGGTTTACGGCCAGTCGGACAGGGTGGCCCCGAGGGAGGAATTTTTGAAGACTGTAGAGAAGGAAGCGGGGGTGAAGCCTTTTGTTTTCAATGTGTTGGATGGGTCGGTGAGAGAAACGATGCTTGGCGAGATAAGGGATGCGTTGCCGGAGACGGCGTACAGGCACCGGTCGCTGCTGGGCGGCGTGATAGGCAAGGGTGACAGGATTGTGATGGTGACGCCGATTGACAGTTCGGCACCGGAAGGAAGAATGATACTGCCTCAGGTGCAGGTGCTTAGAGATATTCTGGACAACGACGCAATAGCAATAGTGTGCAAGGAGACGGAGCTGGAGGAGACGCTGAGGGGGATGGGCGAGAAACCGAGTCTGGTTGTAACTGACAGCCAGGTGTTTGGGTTTGTGTCGAAGGTGGTTCCCGAGGAGGTGCGACTGACGTCGTTCAGTGTGGTGCTGGCAAGGGCAAAGGGTCTGTTTGAGGAATACGTGAAGGGGACGCCAACGCTGGACAGCCTGAAAGAGGGCGACAGGGTGCTGATGCTGGAGTCGTGCACGCACAACGTGACATGCGAGGACATAGGGAGGGTGAAGCTGCCGCGGCTGATAGAAAAACACGCGGGCTGCCGATTGGAGTTTGACGCGGTGGCCGGGCTGTCGGCGATAGAGAGACCGCTGACAGACTATAGGCTTGTGATTCAGTGTGGTGGATGTGTGGTGACCCCGAAGCAGCTGGCGTCGCGGCTGGCTCCGGCGATTGACGCGGGGGTGCCGGTGTCGAACTATGGTATGGCGTTGGCTTACCTGAACGGGATTTTTGAGAGAGCGGTGAAGGGGGTGGAGAACGGAAAACGGAGAACGGAAAACGGAGAGGGGAGAACGGAAAACGGAGAGGGGAGAACGGAGTGAATTTTGAAAGATGATAGTTCCTATAGGGCTAATGGGGCGAGATTAATTTTGAAAGTTGAAATTTAATAATCTATATCTTTTAAAGTAATATGAAAGGAAATATTGTTAAAATGTTTGAGGTGGCGGCGGTTGTGGCTGCGGGGATGATGGTGTCGGCTTTTGCACGGGTCGACAGGGACATGGTATGCGATGCGGATGGGAAAAGTTTTGTGAGGTCGGATGAGGCGGTGAAGGATGGGGATGTGGATTTGTTTATCATCAGGGTGAATGGAAAATACGGATATATAGACAGGACGGGCCGGATTGTGATTGAGCCGAAGTATGACGATGCTCCATATTTTTTCGACGAGGGGCTGGCGGCTGTGAAGGTCGGGGACAAGTGGGGATATATAGACAAAAGCGGCAGGATGGTTATCGAGCCGCAGTTTGACGGTGCGGGACCTTTCAGCGAGGGACTGGCAGAAGTGACGGTTTGGGACGAGGAAACGGAGAAGAGTGGCTATATTGACAGGAACGGCAAGATTGTGATTGAGCCGCAGTTTGATTTTGCGGGTCCTTTCGATGATGGTTTGGCGGCAGTAGTTGAAGGGGATTGGGAGGCCGGCAAGAGGGGTTTTATCGACAGGAACGGGAAGATGTTGACGGGTTATGAGTTTGACGCGGTGACGAGGTTCAGCGAGGGGCTGATAGCTGTGGCGAAGGATTGGAATTGGGGCTTTATGGACAACAGAGGGAAGATGGTGATAGAACCGCAATATTGGGATGTGCTTGATTTCCATGACGGTTTGGCGGCAGTGAACAAGGAAGGGAAGTGGGGGTTCGTAGACAAGAGCGGCAAGTTGGTGATAGAGGCGAAGTTTGATTGGACTTGTTATTTCAGTGACGGTCTGGCTGTTGTAAGAATAGGTGATGTTGATAACGGCAAGTGCGGCTTTATTGACAAGAGCGGGAAGATGGTGATTGAGGCGAAGTTTGACGAGGCCGGTAGTTTCAGTGAAGGCTTGGCGGCGGTTAAGATTGGAGGAAAGTGGGGCTATATAGACAAGAAGGGCAAGGTGGTGATAGAGCCGCAGTTTGAGATTCCAGGGGACTTCAGCGAGGGGCTGGCATATTTGATGAAGGGTGAGAAGAATGGCTATATAGACAAGAATGGCAAGGTGGTGATTGAGCCGCGGTTTGATGATGCGACTAGCTTCAGAAAGGGACTGGCGAGAGTGGAGAAGGATGGAAAAGAGGGGTATATCGACAAGAAGGGGAGGATTGTGTGGATGGAGGAGTAGGGAACGGGGAAAGGAGAGCGGAGAGCGGAGAACGGAGAGGGGAGAACGGATATTTTTATTTTTATAATATTTACTATTTGTTATGGTTGACGTTTTTGAAAACAGGAATCTGTCGATTATTGTTGCGGTGGCGCAGAATATGGCGATTGGCCGTGACAACGACTTGATTTGGCACATTTCGGAGGACTTGAAACGTTTCAAGCGGCTGACAAGCGGCCACACGGTGGTGATGGGTCGCAGGACGTGGGAGTCGCTGCCGAAAAGACCGCTGCCGAAACGCAGGAACATTGTGCTGACGCATGACGAGGCGTTTGAGTCAGAGGGCGCGGAAAGGGCCGGCTCGGTGGCGAAAGTGATGAGGATGACTGAGGGTGAAGATGAGGTATTTGTTATTGGAGGGGCGGCTGTTTACAGGACTTTTCTGCCGTTTGTGACGAGGCTGTATGTGACGTGGGTTTGGAATGACTTTGACGGGGATGTATTCTTTCCAGTGATAGACAAGTCTGTGTTTAAGGAAGTTAGTGTGTCGGAAAGGTTCTTTGACGAGGAGTCGGGATTGTATTACAGTTTCGCGGAATATGAGCGCATGGAGAAGGGCGGTTTTGTGTTCTAAAAAATTGATATAATTAAATGAAAATAAGGACGATATGTTGATTATCGTCCTTTTTGTTTTGTTTAGTATGCTTTTTTTGAAATTTTGAGTGTTTTTTTTGTGTTTTCAACTGTCGGATGTGGATAAAATAAAATTTTTTTCATAGTATAGTAGTTTGGTTTACAAATATTTAATTGTTTAGAACGAAAAAAGTTTCAAAAAAGTTTTGGTGGAATGGGAAAAGGTTGTATTTTTGCAGCCGCTTTCGCTCAAAAAATAGGGTTTTAGAAATGTGAGACGGAGAGGGCGCAAGGCGACAGGACATTGAAAAGGATGAAAAATGAGAGATAGCGTGTGTCAGTGCTTATATTAAGGTATAGGCAGGACACGAAGACGAGTCAATTAGGT
>JAGCVI010000035.1 GCA_017962445.1 Bacteroidales bacterium | reverse complement strand
GGGGTGGCTGATGTCGCCCATGAGGATGGCGCCGATCTTGTCGGCGATCTCGCGCATGCGGGCCCAATCCCAGTCACGGCTGTAGGCGCTGCCGCCGCCGATGATGAGCTTCGGGTGATGCTCGAGGGCTTTCTTCTCCATGTCCTCGTAGTCGACCATGCCGGTCTCTTCCTTCACCTGGTAGCCAACCACCTTGTAGTTGATACCAGAGAAGTTGACGGGGCTGCCGTGCGAGAGGTGACCACCGTGGTTGAGGTCCATACCCATAAAGGTATCACCGCTGTTGAGGCAAGCCAGAAAGACTGCCATGTTGGCCTGTGCACCGCTGTGGGGCTGCACGTTGGCCCAGCAGGCACCGTAGAGTTTCTTGGCACGCTCGATGGCGATGGTCTCACTCTGGTCAACAACCTGGCAACCGCCATAGTAACGCTTGCCGGGATAGCCTTCTGCATATTTGTTGGTCATCACGCTGCCCATGGCTTCCATAACTTGGTCGCTGACAAAATTCTCGGAGGCAATCAGCTCGATGCCTTTGGTTTGACGCTCACGTTCCTTGCGGATGAGGTCAAAAATTTCATTATCTCTTTGCATATCAAAAATATAGTTAAGTATTATTTTTCGTTCGAATTTGCAAAGATACAAAAAAACAACGATTTGACAAAATAATTTTTTAATGATTCCATTAATGAACTTTTTTTTTCATGAATAGAAAAAAATGCGTATTTTTGCAGTTTGATTTAGAACTAATAAAAAGCAATATGAAAAGACTTTCTTTCATGCTCTTTATAGCTCTCGCGTTCGCATTGAATGCTGAGGCTCAGAAACTTGAAATCCAGCCAAGCACCAAATTGTACGGATACAAGAATAGCGACGGAGGCTGGCAGATAGCCCCACAATTTCAATATGCCTTCGAGTTCCAAGGCCATTTTAAGCGCTTTGCAGTTGTTAAGGTTGAACAGAAATGGGGCTGCATTGATACAAAAGGACATCTGATTGTACGTAATATTTTCTATACAAGCGGAGAAGCCGAGACTGCAGGCAAGGAATGGGAGAAAGGCGACGAGCCTGGAAAATGGCTTTATCCTGCGCAGAACCCATCGGATGGCAAATGGGGATTCGTCGACTACTACGGGAACTGGAAATTCGAGCCAGAGTATGAAGCAGCTGCAATGTTCCAAGGCGACGAGCCAATGAGCTTCTCGACTGTCAAAACCGGCGGACGCTGGGGCTGCATCGACCGCAAAGGGGTCATGGTCATCGAGCCGATTTTCATGGCACAGGAACATGCCGAACTGGCTGGCAAGCAATGGATTCATGGCCGCCACTACGACACCTGGCGCTATCCGACAAAAGATAAAGAAACCGGACGCTGGGGCTATGTCAACTATCTGGGTCGCTGGGTCATTGCCGCCGAATATGAAGCCTACGACTACTTCGGAAGCGACAACAACTACATCTATGCACAGGTAAAGAAAGACGGACGCTGGGGCTCTATTGACCGCAACGGCAACGTGATTTCAAAATGCATATTCTACACACGTGACGACGCAGACTATGCCCTCAGCCAAAAAGAGCATGGACGCAACATCAACGACTGGCGCCTGCCTGTGTCCGACATAGCCAGCGGTCTTTACGGATGGGTTGACTATGAAGGCGAATGGGTAATCAGTCCTATATATCAGGGTGCCACGCATTTCATCAACGACACTGGCATGTTCGCCACCTGCAAGCTCGACGGATACTGGGCAAGCATCGACAACAACGGTGAACTGTTGTCGCAGAACGTCTTCACCCTCTCGAGCGAGGCCTACCAGGCCGGCTACGAGTGGGACAACGATCAAGAACTGGGTCATTGGCTCTACCCCATCAAGAACCACACCACCGGCTACTGGGGATATGTCAACTTCAAAGGCCAATGGGTAATCCAGCCCACCTTCGAGGATGCCAAGCTTTTCATAAAGACCTGGAACAACCGTGCAGCACCCGCAAAGATGGACGGACGCTGGGGCTGCATTGACCACACCGGCCAGTTTGTGGTGAAAAACATTTACACCACATCGGCCGAGGCTTACGAAGCCGGCCGCCGCTGGAGCGAGAAGAACAAATTCTAGTGATTCGCGAATGGTGATTTGTGAATTGACACAATGAATTATCTCATTCATAACGCAACCATTGTCAACGAAGGGACAATCCGCAAAGGCGACATTTATGTCGTTGATGGATGTATTTTACTTCCCGAAAACGACACAATCCACAATTCACAACTCACAATTCACAAGAAAATTGATGCAACCGGGATGATACTTATTCCTGGTATCATCGACACACATGTTCATTTCAGGGAACCCGGGTTGACCGAAAAGGCTGACATCGCAACCGAAAGCCGTGCAGCTGTGGCAGGTGGGGTCACCTCGTATGTCGACATGCCCAACACCAAGCCGCAGACAACATCGATGGAGCTGCTCGAAGAGAAAGTGCAGCTGGCAGCAGAAAAAAGCATGGCAAACTACGGTTTTATGCTAGGAGCCACCAATAGCAATATTGACGAGATTCTAAAGGCAGACCCGACAAAATACGCAGCCATCAAGCTCTTCCTAGGCAGTAGCACCGGCGATATGCTGGTCAACAACCCTCAGGCTCTCGACAAACTGTTCTCGCAGAGCAAGAAGCTTATCGTGGCGCACTGCGAGGAAGAAGACATCATACAGGCCAACATGCGGAATTTCAAGATGGAATGCGCCGGCACCGAACGCGAAACGGCGGCATTGCATCCCCAGATACGTACTACCGAAGCCTGCTATGTGAGCACCTACAAGGCCATTGAGCGTGCCCGCAGATACAATACCCGACTTCATATTGCACATATTAGCACAGCAACAGAACTCAACCTACTGAGCAATATGCCTTTGGAAAACAAACACGTCACCGCCGAAGTGACACCGAACCACCTATGGTTCGACGACCGCGACTATGCAGAATTGGGCAACCTGATAAAATGCAACCCCGCTATCAAGCGTAACGAAGACCGGCTTGCCCTTTGGGCCGCCCTTTACGACGGCCTTATCGACACCATAGCCACCGACCATGCACCACACACCCTGGAGAGCAAACAAAAACGGTATTTCGATGCACCGGGTGGCATACCATCTATTCAGCATTCCCTCGTCATGATGCTCGAACCGTTGTTCAACAACAACTACAACGAAACAGAAAGGAAAGAGTTCCGCGACACATGGCTGCCACTGATTGTACGCCTGATGTGCCACAACCCAGCGACCCTATTCGGCATCGAGAAACGTGGTTTTATTCGCGAGGGCTACAAAGCCGACCTGACACTTGTCAGACCCGACGTGGAGAACACCGTGAACAAAGAAAGACTGCTATACAAATGCGGATGGTCGCCACTGGAAGGTCAGACTTTCCACAGCCGCGTAGAGATGACTTTCGTCAACGGTGAACCAGCCTATTCCTACAGCGAAGGAACAAGCACAACAGCCCACGCTGAAAGACTGCAGTTTAAATAAGATAATAACCTCTAAAACAACATAACAGATATGAAAAAGGCATTCAAGACAGTTTTATTTGCGGCAATACTATCAATCATCGCCATTCAAGGCGCATCGGCTCAGATAACACAGATCAACAGCAACAAACTGCCAGGACAAGCTCGCACGACCATCCGCAACGCTTGGGATGGAGCGCCCATTGTTGACGCATGGCGCAACAAAGAAGGTCGCCGCGTAGAATATAAAGCATCTGTTGAAGACGGATCCACTATCAAATTCAATTCCAATGGTTCATGGATTGAAGTAAAGAGTTACAACGGCGTACCGAGCAAGCTCCTCCCTAAGGCACTGCTGTCCCACATCGAAATGTATTACGAAGGCCAGATAATAGTTTGTGCTCTCAAATACCCGAAATCCTACCAAGTCGAGTTGTCCGACGGCACAAAGCTGGAATTCAATAACAAAGGTGTTTTCAGAGCATTTTTGTAAGAAACAAAACAAACGCTTTGCACGACAAAATATCCTGCGTGCATAAAAAATCTTGCTGTTGCTGTAAATTTTGTTTGATAAATGTTACATATAGGCATGTACGTTTTATCAAATAATGAAATAATCATGAATAAGAGGACTCTACAAATCCTGTTATTGTTTTTTGCGATAATAGCATTGCCCGCTCCAATACACTCGCAAACAATAATTAAAGGCATCGTCACATGGACCGAGACACAAGAGCCTGTGTCGGGAGCAAAGATTTATTTGGCAGACAGCACACAAATAAACACCCCTGTGTCAACTGACATATTAGGCTGTTATACAATAAAGAATGTTGAGCCAGGCAAATACACATTGTTTTTAACAATTTCCGACAAAGACACTAACACTTCGAAACCGTCTACGACTGAAATAAAAATCACACATAAAGACGGCTTTACCGTAATCAATCTTGATGTCGATTCCAATGGAGATTTGCATATCAAAGATATTCCAATTATAGAAATAGGCGAAAGCGTCACTTCAAGTAATAGCAGGCAAAAATATGATAAAAAGACAATTAAACTTAATAAATACAAGATTAACGACTCATCGCTGTATCGCCTGCTCGACCGTGTTGTAGAGCGAAAAGAAAACAGCTATGAGTATGTCGACGATTCAGACCCGTTAAAATTAGGCAAACGGATGAAACGCGGAACCACATGCGTCCTGAACCTGATCATAATTCCGGCACTAGACACTTCTAGCAAAGAATTCCAAGATTCTTATTGGGGCTATATTCACAGATGCAATCCTAATTTACCCATCGCTCTTGACAGCGATGCAAAGCCATTTCGATTCGATCACGAATCCATATTAATAAACATTACAACCTCCTACCGTCAAGGTAAGGTAAACGAAGCTTACGGATACGTGAAGTACCGCGGATGTTATTTCTTTCTTGATGGACAAGACACAGACAATCATTATTTCCAACCAACAAGAAAGACAAAGAAATTTGAATATTTAGGTCCCAAATCACCAGGTATCTGGGACCCGCCGACATGGATGTATTCATACAGCGAAGGCCATTGGTACCGCTGGATGGAACTGCCGTTAGGATTCTAAGCCCCACCTCTCTTCTTTTTTGTTTCATATCGTTCGTGTCCATGACTTATGGATACAACGATATTTTTTTTGAGTTTGAAACTATATAATAAAGATTTTTTATTTATTTTTGCATTTTAAACGAAAAAGACAGAAAGATGAGAAAGATTACACTTTTTCTATTTATTACCAGTGCCTTAACAGCTATGGCACAAAACCCAAGCACAATAGAGACACGTGCATTGATTGATAATTTCGCGAAAACCAAGAGCGTCAACGGGATGTCGGAGACATTGCTGAACAAATATCCCATACGCTACGATAAAGGCGTTGCATGCATAGGCGTGATTGCAAAGGTCGACAACAGTTTCAGCGCTGAAAAGATTGAGAAAGAAGGCATAAAAGTCACATCGCGCGTGGCTGATATAGTTTCGATGCGCGTGCCGTTGGCCAAGCTGCAATTGCTTGAGCAGTGGCAGGGCATCAATGTCTTCAGCGTCGCACACCGCGTTGCCCCCGACATGAACAAGACCCGTTTTGACACCCGAACCGACAGCGTACAAGCCGGACTCGGCATTCCCATGCCATTGAACGGTGAGGGAGTTTTAATCGGCATCACCGACTGGGGATTCGACTACACACACCCCAATCTGAACACCAAATCAAAAAAACGCATCCTTAAGGCATGGGATCATTTCAAACTGTCAGGTCCTGCCCCTCAGGGTTTTGACTACGGTACAGAATATACAGGATACGACGAACTGAAAGCTGCCAAAGGCGACACATCGGGTCTGTATGGCTACGGCACTCACGGCACGCATGTGGCTGGTATCTGCGGTGGCAATGGTATCAACGGTAATGCCATTGGCCAAGCTCCCGAAGCCATGTTCCTGCTAGGCTCGTGGTATCTCGACGAGGCATCGTGGCTCGACCAGGTAGCATGGATGAAGAGTGTAGCCGATGAAGAACACAAGCGTCTGGTAATCAACAGCAGTTGGGGCATGTACACCTTCAGCACCCTCGATGGCACATCACTGCTTAGCCAAGGCATTGACGCATATGCCGATTCAGGCATTGTTTTCGTTACCAGCGGCGGCAACAACGGCGACGCAAACTATCACCTGAAATGCACTTTTACTTCAGACAGCACAGTGACCTCGATTGCATCATACCTGAGTTCCGGCGTCGGCCAGGCGCTCATCTACTGGGGCGAACCTGGCACAAACAACCAGTTCAGCGCAGGCTTTGCAATGGTCAGCAACTCTGACCCAGAAGTACGATACTATTCACCAATGTATGCCACATCCGACAATGTCGGATATCTCGAATCCTACATATTGGCAGGCAACGACACCGTATGGTACGACATCATGACTGAGTCGGCCAATCCGCTCGACGGCCGTCCACACGCTTTGCTGAACGTGTCAAGACTTGGCGGATACAAAATCATGATGATTTGTTCCGGAAGCGACGGAGCCACAGTAAATATCTGGAATGTCGGTAATGTCCTCAATCATGCAGGTAATACAGGATGCGACTTTGAGAACGCCGGTGTTTTCGGCTGCCAGAACGGAGACAAATACTACGGCATTGGTGAACCCGGCTGCGCAAACGGCACTATGACGGTTGCCGCACATGCCGCCGACCGCTACTCAAGCGACAGCTCGAGTGTTATTCTCGGAGAGCTGACCTATTTTTCAAGTTACGGTCCCACCCTCGACGGAAGAGCCAAGCCTGACATCTCTGCTCCTGGCTCGGCAGTGGTCTCGTCTATATCATCATGGGCCGACAACGGCAACGAATATGAGGCTGTATACAGCACAGTATACAACGGCAGAGGCTACAAATGGAGCTCCATGAGCGGCACTTCCATGTCGTCGCCAGCCGTGACAGGCATCGTGGCCCTTATGCTACAGGCCAACCCCCACCTAACCTTCGAACAGATTCACCATATTCTTACTTCAACAGCCCGCAACGATTCCAAGACGGGTCAGCTGCATGCCAACGACAGTATAAGCATCCGTTGGGGATGGGGCAAGGTTGACGCATTGCGTGCAGTGGGAGCGGCCTTCGACCTACTCGACATCAACGAAGCTGTAGAAAGTATGCCTGAGCTAGTAGTGTTCCCCAACCCGAGCACAGACAAAATAATCGTTCGCACATGCAGCAACAAGCCCGAGACCATGACTGTTTACACCGTTGACGGCCGCAACGTGATGCAACGCAATGTTACCAACGAAGCCACCATCGACATAAGCCACCTTCCCAACGGAGTGTATATCGTCCGCGTTGCCGACACAAGAGGAATACGCACCGCTAAATTAGTGAAGAATTAACAAGCCCATTAAAATCTTGATCAGACTCTTCAAGTTCAGCACATTCGGACAAGTGATTGTCATCATTCTCACAGCATTGCTACTGTGGGTTAGGGCATTCATTCATCCTGTTGAACCGCAGTTGAGCGAGATGTTTGCACCGCTGTACGAGGTAGTCTATGGATGGCTTTCCGAGACGCCTCGATTAGCCAGTGCTTTGGCACTAATCATGATTATTGTCGAAGGCGTGTGGCTCAACTTAATGCTATACAACAACAAACTTATTGGAGCAAACAACCTCATTCCCACATTCCTCTATCTTATAGCGATGAGTTGGGGTTACACACAGCTGACAATCACTCCAGTATTATTTGTTAACCTTTGCATTCTTGCAACAATCAAGCAACTGTTCTCGCACAGCAATATGACACTTGATGTGGAGCGTAACTTCAACGCCTCTTTTCTCATAGGCCTTGCCTCGTTATTCTACCTGCCTGCAATAGTGTACATTATACCCTTCATCTTTGTATTTGTTTTATACAAACTATATAGATGGCGTCACATTGCAGTGAGTATCACCGGTTTTATCGCTCCATCCATTATTCTTTTAACCTATGCATTCCTGAGCGACAAACTGCAATACTATCTATACCTTATCGGCCACGACATAGCCAGTGTTCATGTCGTATGGCAGCAATGCCCAACGTGGACAACAATTTTCAACATTCTCTACATAGCGATGCTTACAATAATGACTTTGAAGGTTTTGGCTTCCAGCGGAGATAAAGTCATGAACCAACGCATCAACACAGGCATACTAACTTTACCAATATTGGCCTGCATAGCCATATTGTTCTATATGAAGCTTTTCCCTGTCGACACTCAGGCGTCGGCTATTGTCTTTGCTTTTGTGGCATCGTCGTTTTTCCTTGCCGACCGCAAAAGGAAATGGATTGGAGAGGTAGTGCTTTGGATACTTGTTTTATGTTCAATTATTAACGTTTGGATTGGCTGAAATGCTTGAAATACGATATAGCGACAATAAGATTGAAGCTGGCTGCGACGAGGCCGGACGCGGATGCCTGGCGGGACCCGTATATGCCGCTGCAGTAATACTGCCTGCCGACTACAGCAATGTCATGCTCAACGACTCCAAGCAACTCAATGAGAGACAACGCGACAATCTGCGAGCCGAGATAGAACGCGACGCTGTGGCGTGGGCGGTAGCATCGGTCAACAACGTTGAAATTGACCATATGAACATACTCCGCGCATCATTTCATGCCATGAATATGGCTGTAGCCCAACTTTCATTAAAACCGGAGCTGCTGCTCATTGACGGCAACCGGTTTTACAATGAAAGCGACATACCGTTTGTATGCATAGTTAAAGGCGACGCTAAATACCAATCCATAGCCGCTGCGTCAATACTGGCAAAGACACACCGTGACGAATTCATGAAAAAGCAGCATCTGTTGCATCCAGAATATGGGTGGGACAGCAATAAGGGCTACCCTACCCCAAAGCATTACGCGGCAATTGAGAAATATGGTATCACCGAGCTACACCGCAAAAGCTACAAACTTGACAGACAAACAGAATTAGAATTTTAAATCATCATATAGCAATGTTCGATATTATCAAAAGAAGGTACCAACAACGCCAACTCAACAGTCTCCTAAACCGTCAACGCGACAAACGTATAGACAACTGGGAGCAAATAAAAACCATCGGCTTAATATTCACCGTCGGTGATGTAGAACGATGGAACCTCATCCACCGCTTCATATCTGCACAGGAAAGCAGAGGCAAAGAAGTACATCTGATTGGTTTTCAAGAAGCCAACTACGAGATAAACTATATCTTCTCGCATACCCGAACAATCATATGCCATGAGAAAGAAGACCTTAATTTCTTCGGTCTGCCGAAAGACGGCGTAGTAGACGGATTTGTCAAAAAACACTTTGACCTGATTATCGACACCACCGAACAGCCTGATTTCTTTGGCAAATACATCACAGCCATGACCGATGCCAACCTTAAGGTTGGATATACAAACACCGAATCGGACCGCGACGAAGGTATCATGGAAATGTATGACATGGCCATCCAAGGCAACGATGCCATGGACTTCAAAAACTATATCGAACAGATTGTCAAATATCTGACAATGATTCAGAAATAATCAAAAAATACAATATGGCAAAAGCATTATTCACAGGAACCGGTGTTGCCCTGATAACACCATTCCGTAAACAAGAAACAATAGACTTCAGTAGTCTTGAGAAGATGATAAACCACATCATCACATCGGGTGTCGACTACATTGTGGCATTAGGCACCACCAGCGAGGCAGCAACATTGAGCGAGAGCGAACGTGCCGCATTGTGTCAATTCATAGTTGAGACCGTCGATTCACGGGTACCTATTATGCTCGGCATGGGCGGCAACAACACCCGCGCTGTCACCGATGCCATAGGCCAGACCAACTTCGACGGCATAAGCGGCATACTTTCGGTAACACCGTTTTATAACAAGCCCCAGCAACGAGGTCTGATACAGCATTTCAAAAACATAGCAGACGTATCGCCTGTACCCGTGGTGCTTTACAACGTGCCGGGACGTACATCGTGCAACATGACCGCCGAGACCACCCTGCAGCTGGCTGAGGAATGTCCAAACATCGTGGCCATCAAAGAGGCTTCAGGAAATATGTCACAGGTGATGGAAATACTGCGCTGCAAGCCCGCCAACTTCAACGTCATATCTGGCGACGACTCATTGACACTGCCTATGATGGCGATTGGTGCAAACGGAGTAATTTCAGTTATGGCCAACGCTCTGCCCAAGGAGATGTCGGACATGGTGCATTTCGCCCTCAAAGGCGACATTAAGAAAGCTCTGCCTCTCCACAACCGCATGCTGCCACTCATGAACGCCATTTTTGAGGAAGGCAACCCAGGCGGTATCAAGGCATTGCTTGAAATTGAAGGATTCATCACCAACAGCGTCCGACTGCCTCTAAGCAAAGTGTCCAAGACCCTATACAACAAACTCACAACGCTCTACAACGCTCTATGACCCTCACCCAGCGTGCAAGACAAGTCTTTGCAGACGACACATACGCCACACAATGTACAGGCATAAACATCGACAACGTCGAGCCTGACTGTACCACATGCAGCCTACCGATTGGCAACAGTCATCGCAACGCCAAAGGTGCCGTAATGGGTGGTGTCATCTTTACATTGGCAGACTTTGCCTTTGCCATAGCTGCCAACACCGAATGCCTGACCTTACCAGACAATGCCGAGACAAAGCTTCAATGGGTGTCATCGTCATCGACCATCCACTTCCTCGGCAATACAAAAGGCAACACTCTGACCGCAAGTACGCTGTGTCTCAAGAAAGGACAAAGACAGTCGCTATACCAAATAACCGTGTCAGACAACGACGGACGAACAATAGCCATAGTGACAACTGCCGGAACCAAAATTCCCGACTGAACATGAAACTTAACGACATCGAAGAACTCATAACTCCTCTGCTCGACAACTATAGAAGGGCATACTATTCGCTTTCGGCTAGCGACATACCTATCATTGACGAGATTAACAGACATGTACGGAGCAAGGACGGCAAGCAACTGCGTCCTGTATTGGCTCTGCTGACAGCTTGCTGCTGTGGCCTACCAACCGACATAGACGCATCACACCCCTTGTTCAAAATAGCCGCCGCCATTGAGACATTGCACAACAGCACTCTCATACACGACGATGTCATTGACGAATCCACGTTGCGACGCGGCATACCCACTGTCAACCACCTTTGGGGCAACAAAACAGCAGTGCTGGCCGGTGACTACTATTTAGCTCAGGTGATGCTCGCCGTCAACGAGGTGAACCGTCACACCGTCACTCAGACGATTAATCAGGCTGTGGCCGACATGAGCATCGGAGAGTTGCTACAACAACAAGTTTGTGGTAAATATGACATTGAGGAAAAAACATATTTCGACATCATTCACCGCAAAACAGCCGTTTTTATGGCTGCAAGCTGCAATATCGGTGCCATTTTCGCGACTGACGACACATCCCTGCACGCCGCCGCGCGCCAATATGGCGAAAACATCGGCATGGCATTCCAGATACGGGACGACTTGATAGATTTCCTGCCATCGCAACGCACAGGCAAACCGCAAGGCAATGACCTTCGTGAACACAAAGCCACCCTACCACTCATTATGACGCTGAAACAATGCAATGTAAATACTAAAAACGAAATCATTGCGTTATTGGAGAAAGAGAGGCTTTCCGACGATGACATTGCCACCCTAACCGAAACAATAACAAACGGTGAAGGTTTCAAGGCAAGCCAAGAGATAATGAACCACTACCTTGAAAAGGCTTCCATGGCGGCAACTCTCCTACCCGATAATAGATTCCGTAAAGGACTGACAGATATACTAACAATATTAAATAAATTTTGAAGCGAAATAAAAACAATACACAATGAAAAAGTTTTTTCTTATGATTGCTGCAACGATGCTTGTAGGTGTTGCAGCGGCACAAAATGCAAAAATTCCTGAGAACATCACAATCAAGACACTGGACGGCAAGACTGTCGAGACCTCTGTAATCAAAAACGACGGGAAGCCCATTATCCTAAGTTTCTGGGCCACATGGTGCAAACCATGCAACCGAGAACTCAACACCATCAAGGAAGTGTACGAAGAGTGGCAAGAAGAGACCGGTGTAAAACTAGTGGCCATTTCAATTGATGACTCGAAGTCGGCCGCCCGTGTAAAGCCCCACGTAGACGGTAACGAGTGGGAATACGAGGTATATCTGGACCAAAACCAGGACTTCAAGCGTGCAATGAACGTTGTCAACGTACCTCACACTTTCATCATCAACGGTGAGGGCGAGATTGTATGGCAGCACACCTCATTTGTGGAAGGCGGCGAAGAAGAACTTATTGAGCTTGTTCGCAAAGTGGCGAATGGAGAAGAGATTTGACATTTGAATTTTGATTATTGAAGAAATGAGAAAAAAAATAATTATTGCTGCATCAGTCATCCTTTTCAGCTTTTCGGCCAAAGCGCAGGGAATACTCGGCGGCCATGTGACTGGCAACGTACAGCTCGACGGACAAATCTCGAGCCGTGACTCTGTGATTGGCTCAACTGATGTACCACAGAAACTTTTGTCTAACGCCAGAGCGGACATCCTATACACAAACGGCGATTTCAGTGCAGGTCTGCGTTACGAAGGCTATTTAGGACCGATGCTTGGCTTCAACAGCCAGTACGCAGGTCAAGGAATTGCAAATTACTTTGTAAGCTACAAGACCCAGACTTTGGCAATTACCGCCGGTCACTTTTACGAACAATTCGGAAACGGAATGACTCTCCGTGCCTACGAGGACCGCTATCTGGGCATAGACAACGCAATTCGAGGCATCAACGTAATGTACCGTCCGGTGCGTGGTGTCACACTGAAAGGGCTTATAGGCCAGCAACGTTATTACTGGGAGACTCGCGGACTTGTGCGCGGCGTCGATGCAGAGCTGAGCGTGAACGACATCGTCAATGCACTTGCAGAAGCCAAGACAAGAATAACGATAGGCGGTTCGTTTGTTAGCAAATACGAAGATGATGAGACCATCTTAAGCGATATTGACGGTTACAAGTTGAATCTGCCTCTGAATGTGGGGTGCGGCTCGGTGAGAATGGATATATCTCATGGCGGTTTTGGCCTTCAGACAGAGTATGCTCGCAAAGGGCAGGATCCGAGTATCATGAACAACTACATCTATAAAAATGGTGAAGCCTTATGGGTTAGTGCTTCATACTCGCAGAAAGGTATGAGTGCCAATATCCAGGCGAAACGCGTGGACAACATGGGTTTCAAGTCTGTTAGATCTGAATCGGGCGAAATGCTCTACATCAACTATACTCCTGCAATCACAAAGCAGCACACCTATGCATTCCTAAGCATGTATCCTTATGCGACACAGAGCACTGGTGAAATTGGCCTGCAGGGTGACTTTATGTATAAATTCAAGAAAGAGACTTTTCTCGGTGGAAAATACGGCACAGACCTTCACATCAACGCATCACTGATCAAGGGTCTTGACACTACGCGCATCGGCGGCATAGGAACTGACGGCTACACGTCGACATTCTTCGGCACAGGCGACACCTACTACGGAGACATGAGCCTCGAGATAGCCAAGAAGTTGAGTGGCAAAGTAAAGCTGACAGCAACATACGGATATGTAGTGTTCAATCCTGTGGTCGAGGGCCACGAAGGTGATATACACCACAATCATGTGGTAATTGGTGACATGACATGGAAAATCAACAAGAAAAACGTGCTTCGCGTAGAAGCGGAATGGATGGGCAGCGACAGCAAGTATGACCCTGCCGTTGACGACAAACGCTGCGGCGATTGGATCATGGGCTTGGTTGAGTACAACTTCACGAGTGCATGGTTTATATCACTCAGCGACCAATATCCTTACAAGGATGGTGTGGGCAACTACTACAACATCTCAGTGGGCTACACCAAGGGTGCCAGCCGTATGCAGATAGGTTACGGCAAGCAGCGCGAAGGTATTATCTGCATCGGCGGTGTTTGCCGCAATGTACCAGCAAGCAATGGTTTGACATTCAGCCTAACAACATCGTTCTAATTTGTAACATGAATCCTGAAAACTATTTATCTTTAAAACTTTATACTCTTTCCATGAAAAAAATATTCAACAGCATATTTATCATTGCCTTGACAGCCTTGTCTCTGGGTGCATGCGACAAGATTGAAGAGGGAAACTACATAGTGTTTTCCGGAGCCTCTGGCGAATGGTTCGACGGCGAAGGCGTTGCAGACCACAGCCAACGTGCCCTTATTGAGAAATACACTGGCGTGCGCTGCGTCAACTGTCCTGATGCAGATGTGGCCATTAACGCAGCCCTGTCGCAATACGGTGACAAACTATTGGCCGTAGCCATCCACGATTCGTGCCTTGCCTTCACACGCCCAATCGGAGACAGCCCCGACATGCGCACTCCTGACGGAGACACCTGGAGCAAATACTTCGGAATCTTTAACGGCAGCTATCCCGCAGCATTGGTCAGCCGCACGACAACAGGAAACGCATGGGACATCTTTACACCAACCAGCGGTATCAACAGCCGCGTTGACAACGTCATTGGCCAGCAAGCAAAAGTGGCTGTGGAAGCCTCAGCAATCCATCAGACGGATGCTATCAGCATCACCGTCAACCTGGAGTTCATGCAGACTGTCAGCGACGATCTTACAGTTACACTTTTCATCATGGAAGACGGCATTGTCGCCACCCAACGTTTGCATGACGGCACGGACGACGAGAACTATGTCCACAATCATGTTCTCCGCGATGTAATCACAGACGTATGGGGCGCCGACATCGACTGCACTGGAAACAGCGGCGAGAAGCGCTATGCTGTATTCAGCTATAAAAACTTCAGTCAAAACTGGAATCTTGACAACTGCCACATCGTAGCCTTTATTTCAAACAAATCGACACGCGAGATTATCAACGTGGCCGAATGCGAGATCAAGTAGGCTGATGAATCGAAAGATCCTACAACTGGCTTTGCCAAACATCATCACTAACATCACCGTGCCATTGTTGGGCATGGTCGACACAGCCATTGTGGGACATCTGAGCGAATCGCACATAGGTGCAATTGCCATTGGAACACAGATATTCAATTTAATATATTGGAATTTCGGATTTCTGCGTATGGGCACCAGCGGCTTCACAGCACAAGCCTACGGTGCACATCGTCTCGAAGAGGCCGTGCGAGTTTTTATCCGTGCTTTTGCCATCGCTCTTGCCATTGCACTGCTGCTCATTATTTTGCAGTATCCAATAGCCCTGCTTTCAGAAGCAATATTCAACGGCAGCACGTCGGTTATTGCCATGGCGTTAAGTTATTTCTATATACGTATCTGGGCAGCTCCCGCCACGCTGGGTCTATACGCTATCAAAGGATGGTTTATAGGCATGCAGAACTCGCGGTTGCCAATGTGGATAGCTATATTTATCAATGTAATTAATATTATCTGCAGCCTGCTTTTTGTGCTTGTTTTCAAAATGGATATCCAAGGCGTCGCGCTCGGAACTGTCATTGCTCAATACAGCGGTCTCGCCATCGGACTTTTCTTCATGGTTTTCCGCTACGGAAAAATCTTCCGCCGCCGTATATCGACAGAATTCATAGTGCAAACACTAAGGTGGAAAGAGATGAAACAATTCTTCAAGGTTAACGGCGACATATTCCTACGCACCGTCTGTCTGGCAGCCGTTTTCACCTTCATCACCTCCGAATCTGGCCGCATAAGTGATGAAATTCTTGCCGTCGACGCCCTACTGATGCAGTTCTTCATGCTTTTCAGCTATATCATGGACGGTTTCGCCTACGCCGGTGAATCGCTGGTGGGCCGTTACATTGGAGCCCGCGACAGGGTGTCACTTGTCAGCACCGTGCGCCATCTCATGGGTTGGGGACTGGGATTGACCTTGCTTTTCACATTGCTCTACGCTATTGGCGGGACACAGTTTCTCTCCATCTTCAGCGACAAGGAAAATGTCATCGAAGCTACCCGTCCCTATCTGTTCTGGGTACTCATCATCCCTGTGTGCGGCTTCTCGGCATTCCTGTTCGACGGCATCTTCGTGGGGGCCACCGCGTCGCGTACGATGCGCAATTCCATGTTTATCGCCACCGCGACATTTTTTCTTATCTATTACACGCTGACCCAATTACTGCAAGTTCAGACCGATTTCCAACGCAACAATATGCTCTGGTCTGCTTTCATGGTCTACCTTGCCGCACGCGGTATCGGACAAGCATTTATGCTAAAAAGAGATATCTATGGTAGAGTGAAAGATAAATAAGCGCATTATAAGTGCTAAAAAATGTCAAACTGTAGGCTGGGTAGCTCGCTGCCGCGAGTGCCCACACCCGCTAGTTTTTTGTCCGTGCCTGTCAAGGGTTAGTTGGCTTCGCCCCCTTCCTTCGCGCCTCAATAATGCTCAAGTATACTTGGCATTACTCTCGGCTTGGCGTTAGTTCTGACGCACAGCACGGACCGAGAACCCGAGGAAGCGGCCGCCGCCGCCGCTCACGCCCTGGTTGCCCGTATTGAAGTAGAAGCACCACGCGTAGTACGGGTCGTCCGTGAAGAGCGGGGAGGACCAGTAGAAGCCGTAGCTGCCTGCGCTGTAGAGCTCCGAACCGTTGCGGCGGCCGGCGGCGGGCAGGAAGAGGGTGTTGCCGTTAGCGGCCGTGAATTTCCTTCCGTTGACGCCATTCATGGTCGTCCACTCCACGGTGGTGTTGTTAATCAACTCTTCCCATTCCTCTTTGGTGGGAGTGCGGGCTCCGTTGCCAAGAGCCTGCGTGGCTGCATCGTCCATAGCCTGCAGCGCAGTCAAGTTGTCGGGGGTACCATAGATGCTACTGGTGTTGTACTTGGTCAGCGTCAGACTGCCCTGGCGGCCGTCCATGGTACAGTAGCGGTAGGTGCTCCAATTGTAGACCTCCTTGGGCTGCGTCTCACCCCAAGAGTAGTAATTGCCATACTCCTCGGGAGCATTAGCACCAAGGTTGCATTCTGCCCACAGCAGGCCGCTGGGCAAACCGAGGTCCACCCAACCGGCCGGAGTTTCACCTCCGTTGCCGGAGTTGTTTTCATCATTGTCGCAGGAGATCACACCCACACTAAGCATGGCCGCAACGGCCAGCAAAAGAATACTTGTACGTTTCATTGTGCTAAAGTTTCGTTAATTCTTTCTTAAAATCGACTGCAAAATTAAATATTTTATTTGAATTTGAGAAATATTTTTTCTGCGTTAACCAAACGAGGGCTCAAACATCAGTTCGGACCTTCCCTCAGCTATATATGTACCAAAACAATATTATAGCACAACCTACGTTATTTTTTAAAAAAAATAAAAATTTAATCCTATAAAAATGAAAAAGGGAATTCTTTTTTGCTTCGCTTTGTTTTTCACCGTCACAATGCAGGCGGCGTTTGTCAGCAACATGCCCGTTGCACGCCTTCAGCCGAACGGCGACACACTCCATTGCTTCGTAACGGGCGACGAATTCTACCATCGCCTTCACGATGCCGACGGCTACACAATCATTCAAAACCACGCTAACGGATGGTATGTCTATGCCGACATCAGTTGGAGCGACGACCATACCGACTGGGAGCTGATACCCACCGCACTGATAGCTGGACAGAGCAATCCTGCCGCAGCAGGTCTGAAAGCCAATCTTATAGCTTCACCAAGGACCATCAATGCACTGCACAAACAATGGGAGATTCCTGAACGCTACGCGCTGGATAACAGACACTCATCCCTGTCAAAGAACGTGCGGAACCACGGCAAAATCAACAATGTAGTCATCTTCATCCGCTTTGCCGACGACACCGTCATTACCACACCATTCAGCGACATCAGGGACATGTTCAACGACTCGTCGGCCAACGCCGTGTCGATGCACAACTACTTCTGGCGTGCATCATACGGCAACCTGCGGATTCCCACCTACTTCTACCCCACCCCCGACGGAGACAACATTATCTCGTATCAGGACAGCCTGCCACGCTATCGGTACATGCCGTACGATTCAGTCACAAACCCCTTTGGTTATCATGACAGAGCAGAAAGGACGAACCTTGAATTCAGCCTATTGGAACGAGCCGTGAACTACGTCAATCAAAACAGTCCCGTACCGACAGACCTCGACATCGACTACGACAACGACGGCACAGTGGACAACATCTGTTTCATTGTAAAAGGCACATACACAGGTTGGAACGATTTGCTTTGGCCTCACAAATGGAGCCTTTACGACCGGAATGTGTATCTCAACGGGAAACGGGTTTACACGTTTAACCTGCAACTTGAAGGCAGCGGAAGCCATTACTTCAGCACCTCTACGTTTTGCCACGAAATGTTCCACACCCTCGGAGCCCCCGACCTGTACCATTACGAAAACTACACCAATGTCACCGGTGTGGGAATATGGGACTTGATGTGCAACAACACCACACCGCCGCAACACATGAGCGTATATATGAAAATGCGCTATGGACGTTGGCTTGACAGCATACCCGAAATTACAGAGGCTGGAACCTACACACTCAACTCCTTAGGCGACAGCATACCGAACAACATCTGCTACCGCATCCAGGCAGGCGATCCAAGCCAATGGTACTACATAGAATACCGCGACAACACCGAGCTGTTCGAGGAAGGACTGCCCGGCAGCGGACTAATCATTTACAGAACCGACTCTCGCTTTAACGGCAACTCGGGTTTCGACAGAGTGAATTATTTTGACGAAGTGTACGTATTCCGTCCTGATGCATTCGAAGACACCCTTAACGGCAACCCTCCACAGGCATTCTTCAGCCTGGAGTCTGGTCGTACGGAGTTTACACCAAACACCAATCCGTACCCTTGGCTGACCGACAACGTAATCGACACCACATTGTATATCACCAATATCGGGTCGGCTGGCGAAACAATATCATTCACCTACACCCCGCACCGTCCAGCCGCACCGCAATGCGACTCAACATGCGACCTTTCTGTCGAAATGTTCGACCAATACAGCGACACATGGAACGGCGCCTATCTGACATTTGCAAACAACGATGGAACGGTATACTCTCACTTGGCTCTTGGCGACTGCAAAAGCAGCGAACAAAGAGTCGTACCTGTCTGCAGCGGCGAACCAGTTAGAGTGACCTTCTACGACGGAAGCTACCCCAATGAATGTTCTTACACCATTCGTCTGGGCGACAATTCCGTATGGGAAAATAACTATGGAATAATTGAGGACCCCTGCAACGAAAATCGCCAACAATACAGAATAAATACCTTTATAGCCTCCGGATGCTACAACATGGGAACCGTTAGTGGTAACGGCCGATATTACGAAGGCGACACAGCAGTGCTGACCGCCACCCCATTCGACGGCTACCGATTTGACTATTGGAGCAGCGATGACTACATCGACGACCCCACAGCCAATCCTCTTTATGTCATTTGTTCCAACTGGGATATTCCAATCAGGACATATGAAGCACATTTTGTTCGTGCAGAAGGCATTGACGATATAGAAAGCAATATTAGAATCATGACTGACAATCATGTTGTCACAATTGAAGGTGCAGAAGGACGCAAAATAGAAATATTCGACGCCATCGGCCACCGCATACTGCATACAACAGCAACATCAAGCAGCAGTTCATTCACCATGCCTCACGTCGGACTATACATCGTCCGCATAGAAAACAATCAACCAAGAAAAGTGATAATCCATTAATAAAAAAAACAATGAAACGTATTTTATTTACAGTATCAGTATTAGCATTGACATTCGCAGCCCTGAACGCCTGCGGCAATAAAAAGACTGAGAAAAGCGACAGCGCACAGAACAACAAGCAGCAAACAGTTCAAACTCAAGTCTGCGACACTGCCATTGTCTATATGACACGCAATATCAGCCCCGAGAGCCTTGTCAGAATATACGAGGCACTCGGAGTTCAAGCCAAAGGCAACGTCGCTGTCAAGATTTCAACCGGCGAAGGCGGCAACAACAATTACCTGAAGCCTGAACTCATAGGTCAACTTGTCAAGAAAGTCAACGGAACCATAGTTGAATGCAACACCGCCTACCCTGGCACACGCACAACAACCGCAGACCACTGGAAAACAATCAAGGAACATGGATTCCTAAAGATTGCCAAAGTCGACATCATGGACGAGGAAGGCGACATGCACATTCCTGTTGCCGACACTACCCACATGAAGTACAACATCGTTGGAAACCACCTGAAAAACTACGACTTCATGATTAATCTTGCTCATTTCAAAGGCCATGCCATGGGCGGTTTCGGAGGTGTGCTGAAAAACCAATCCATTGGAGTAGCCTCCTCTGCCGGCAAACTCTACATCCACACTGCCGGAAAATATCAGGAAGTCGCCAAGATGGCAGAAGCCTGGGATTATGTAGACGAACTTCCACAGGACCACTTCTGCGAAAGCATGGCCGCGGCAGCACAAGCTGTACACAACTACTTCAAGAAAGATGGACGTAACATCGTTTATATCGACGTAATGAACAATATGTCTATCGACTGCGATTGTGACGGAAAGCCATCAGCACCCGAAATCGCCGATATGGGCATTCTTGCAAGCACTGACCCTGTGGCGCTCGACCAAGTCTGTGTTGACCTGATTTTCAACCTCACAAACGACAAGAACAACAACACCAAGCCCCTCATCGAACGCATCAACAAACAGCACGGTCTCCATACCATCGACCACGCCGCAAAGATAGGCCTAGGCACAAAAGTATACAAGATAGTCTATATAGACTGACTAATATTTTAAAATAAAACACCAAGCCTCTCATTTCAAATTGAAACGAGAGGCTTGATTTTTGACTTTTGAAGCGATAATCACAAACAATTAATTCATACAGAATGTTTCAACAAATTCATGCGTTTCTATTCATGACTTCATACATGGCACCATCGGATGCACAGACGGTGTTGGGGAAAATTGCGGTTGCTTCAGCAAGCAGTGGTGTACTTTCCCTGTAGCGTGCCGAAAAATGTGTCAATAGAAGCTGTCCAACACCAGCCTGTTTGGCTATGGTGGCGGCTTGGGCGGCAGTGCAATGACAGCGTTCCTCAGCCATATCAGCAAACGAAGAGTCGAAAGTGCTCTCCATACACAACAAATCTACACCAGCCAAAACATCAACCAATCCAGGGTCAAACGCCGTGTCACAGCAATAGGCATATCGACGTGGCAATCGGCGAGGTAGTGTAAGCTCGGAGTTGGGAATCACCGTTCCATCCGGCATAACTAAGTCATACCCCATCTTGACACGGATGCAGTCTGCATCAGTCAAGCCATACATACTGCGGGCATCCTTTTTCAGATTTAGATAAATATCAGTTTCCTCAAATAGAAATCCGTATGTCGGGATTGAATGATGCATGGGGAATGCTTTGACAACAAAGCGGTTGCCTTTAAAAATAACACGAGGCTCGTCAAAATCCATCTCTACGATATTCAATTCATAACGCAGTTCTGTTCCCGACACTTCAAACATAAGCTCCAAAGCATGCTTTGCACCTACAGGAGCGAAAACTGTCAACGGCTCGGTACGACCACAAAGATGCATGGTGGAAAGCAAGCCCGGCATACCAAAGAAATGGTCACCATGTAAATGTGAGATGAAGATGGTATTGATAGACTGTATCTTTTGATGATACTGACGAAGCTGGTTTTGTGTCGATTCTCCACAATCCACTATCATGCGTTTACCATTGATGCACACCACCTGCGAACTGCAATGGCGGGAAAATGTCGGTGTCGCCGCACCTGAGCCAAGTACCAGTACTCTGAAGTCCATGAGAGAGTTAAAGAGTTTTAGAGATTATTTATAAGATGTAATGTTTTTTTGTTCGAATGGGTAATTGTTTAGAACATTCTACTTCGTTCCATTTGTTTAAGGTCCAGTGTATTGGCATCGAAAAGAGCCTTTATCCTGTGACGTGGCAGTTCCACAACGGGTCCCAGTTGCGAGACAAGCAGCTGACGGCTGACCGAGAACGCCGGTGTGGTGACAGTCACCGTAGCCTGCTCTGGCACACGATAACGGAAGTTGCGACGGTTGCGAGTCTTAGTGGCTGCAGTTCCTGTACGGCCGGCACTGCTCTGCGAAGTGAAACCGGAGGTGTGGTACTTCACAAAACGGTTGGTCATACGCAGGTCGTTGTCGCAATGTATGTCGCACACTATCGGGAATGCATCCGACGGCAAATGCTCGGCATCGCCAACAAAGCCCTCCTTCTCAGAGAACCATATGACTGTGTCTACAAAATCATCTTTTTTGCGCATCACCGGGTCGACATAGAAACAGACTGTCTCACGTTTGGCATATCCGCAGAAATCGTCGATAATAGCTTGCTCCTGTTTCTTCAACTGCCCAAACAGATACTGCACCGCCTCGGCACCATACGAGCCTTCATATTCACCATTCAACAACTGCTGTTCTTTGTCTTGTATCTCCTCCAGACGTTCTGCAGCAGCGGCGGCACGCTGCTTCACACTGCGGACATCCTTTTTCGAGGAGACCTTGGTTGGTCGGCCAGGCGTATCGTAACGGGTATAGAAGGTGTCGGCACGGTCGTACAGGTTGTATTCCGCCTTTACATCACGTTTCTGATTGTCGACGTTTACATCCTCGTCTGCCATTCCCGCGGCCACGTTCGATTCTGGATTTTGGCATCCGATGGCAAGCAGAAGATGACGACGGTCGACGGTGACAGAACCGCTACGGACCTTGACATAATAATAATAATCAGGGTCGGCAACATTAACACTGCTCACATCGATTGCAACAATATGATAGTTGGTGTCGAGTTCGGAAGCGTCAATGCCAAGATAATCGGTAGCGTAGTTGCTGTATATAGCCTTTGAGAGGTCGCGACGCTCGACGGTGACGGCAACCTTGACCTGCGTCTTCGGAAGAGCATATATAACTCCGCCGCTGACAGGAATCTTGGGAGAGTCCTTGACAGAATAGACCTTGTACTGGCTGCATCCCGACAGAAGAACGGCAGCGACAAGAAAGATGTAATATTTTCGAAAGAGTTTCATTAAACAATTATTTTCAACAATTTACAATAGTTTCAGACTTTTTGTCACGGATAATCGCCAACCCTGCAAAAGTAAGTATACCGTTAAGTAATAGCAACTCGAAACCGAGTTGATAACCGCCAAAAAGACTTGCAGAATAGACTTTTAACAAATAGCAGACAACAGGACAGACCACTGCCACCAACGGTACCCAACGATCGCGCACCTTCCACTTGGTGAAGAGTCCGAAAGCGTACATGCCAAGCAACGGTCCATAGGTAAACCCGGCAATCTCGAAAAGTATGTCAATAAGCGAATCGTTGTGGAACGGACGGAAAGCGATGATTACCAGCAAATAGAGCAATGCAAAACCGACATGAACGAGTTTGCGGTAGCGCACCTGCTGTCGCTCGCTCATCTCAGAGCGTTTGTCAAAATGCAGGAAATCGTAGCAGAAGGTGGTTGTCAATGCCGTCAGCGTACCGTCGGCGCTGCTGTAGCCAGCCGCCACCATGCCGAGCACAAAGCAAATCAATGTAAAGCCTCCCATCGACTGGGCTATCAATGGGTATAGCTTGTCGCCAAGCACCGCCTTGCCGTCGGCCGTCATGGGCAGTTCAAAACCGGCTGTATGGGTTGCGTAATAAATAAGTGCGGCACCAAGGGTAAGGAACATGATGTTCACAATGACAAAAAGTATGCTTGACGTAAGGACATTCTTCTGAGCGTCACGCAAAGTCTTGCAGGTTAAATTCTTCTGCATCATATCCTGATCAAGGCCAGTCATCGTAATAGTGATGAATGCGCCCGACACAATCTGCTTCAAAAAGAATTTCGGATGATTGAAATCCATTTCCCATATGCGAGTATACCCCTTCTCTGAGCTCTGATTCAGCAAATCAGGAATACTGAGGTTGAAGTTCTTGAGTATAACCACCACCGTAGCAATCGCAGCAAGCAGCAAAAAAGTGGTCTGCAATGTGTCGGTCCACACGACGGTCTTCAGGCCTCCACGAAATGTGTAGAGTAGAATTAATGCTATGAATACCACCGCTGGAATCCAGAACGGTATGCCCCAATAGCGAAACACAAGTTCATAGAGCACAAAAACGACAAGATACATTCGCAATGCCGAACCCAGCAGACGCGACAGGATGAAAAACAGCGCGCCTGTTTTCTCCGAAGTGCCACCGAATCTCTGGTCGAGGTAGGAATAGATGGATGTGAGGTTCAGTTTATAATAGAGCGGCAGAAGGACAAAGGCAATAACAACATAACCAATAACGTAGCCAAATACCAACGGCATATATGTGAACGCTCCGTTGTACACACCGCCCGGCACCGACATGAACGTTACACCCGACAGCGAGGCACCTAACATGCCGTATGCCACAACAAACCACGGCGACTTGCGGTTGCCGCGGAAAAAAGCGTCGTTACCGGCATTGCGACGTGATGTCAGCCACATGACTACGAAAAGCAAGACTGTGTATAAAATAAAACTAACTAATATAATATTTTGCGTGGTCATGCGTTATCTGTTTGACTTTGCAAAAGTACGAAAATTTTGCCATTTCGCTCAACTTTCGTATTTTTGCGGAATGTCAAAGAATACCAACTTTTTGAAATATCCACACAAACAACTAAGAAACAATACAATATGAAAATAAAAGCAATCTTGGCCCTCGCCTTATTTGCAGCTCTGACAACAGCTCTGCCTGCTCAGAAACTCGCCACTGACGTAACACTCGACGGTCTGCACGGCAAAGTGAAAAACGTGACTAAAATCACATACGAGGCTCGCACCGACTTCACTGGAATGACTTCCGAAGGCGACATACTGGAACGCCTCGAAACAGCTTATAATTCTAAAGGATGGCGCAAGACCATGACATATGTCACGCCGGAAGCCGACATCATTTTCCGCTCACGCTTCAAACATGACGGATTTGGCCTGACCACGGTTGAACAAATCGTCGACAACAACGAAAACGTCATTGGACGCACATATTATTCTTACGACGCACAGAACGTGCTGAAAGAGATGTGGGTAGAGGATGCCGACCGCCAGATTGAGAGCCGTACCCTGTACCGTTTCGACGCTCAGGGAAGAATGACTCAACGTTCAATCAACGACGCCGACGGCAACATCTTCAAACGCGAGGTATTCACCTATGATGGCAACAATGTTGAGAAAAAGGTCGTCTTTGACCGTAACGGCAAAAAGATGCAGGAATGGCGTTATGAATACGATGCCAACAACGAGCCTGTATCGCAGACCCTATACGACTACAGCGAGGCCGAACCCGAGATGTTCATTACCCTATTCAACTACGAATACGACAGCCACGGCAACTGGACACGCCGCACCGAAAGCGAACTTCTGGACGGTGACCCTGTGATGCAGTATATCATCACCAGGGAGATTGAATACTTCTAAAAATTAACCCCGAAACAGGTTTTATCCTACAGCAGCGAAAATCAATCGCCCTCGTAGCCGAACTGACGCAAGGCACGGTCACTATTGCGCCAGTCTTTCAATACCTTGACATGTAGTTCAAGAAAGCATTTTTTTCCTGTAAATTCTTCGATATCCTTGCGGGCCTCGATGCCAAGCTTTTTAATCGATTTGCCCTGATGGCCAATAATAATGGCCTTCTGTGAATCGCGCTCCACGTAGATGAGTGCCGATATGCGGTCGAGGCCTTCACCCTCCTCGTAACGTTCAACAGCAACCTCACAACTGTACGGTATCTCTTTCTGATAGTTTAGCAGAATCTTCTCGCGAACAATCTCTGAGACAAAAAAACGCATGGAGCGGTCGGTCAACTCATCCTTTGGGAAATATGGAGGATTCTCCGGAAGGAACGACATGATATGATCGAAAATCGTATTAACATTGAATCCCTCCGTGGCTGAGCAAGGAACAACAACAGCCCTAGGTATCTGTTTCTGCCAATAGTCTATCTTTTCCTGTATTGTAGACTGATCAGAAAGGTCTATTTTGTTGATGACAAGGATGACAGGAACATTGGAGTCAATAACCCTCTGCAAGACCTTTTGGTTTTTGAACGACTCCCCCACCTCGGTGACCAGCAGGAACAGGTCTGCATCCTGCAAGGCACTGCCTACAAAATCCATCATCGACTCATGAAGCTTGTAGTGCGGGTTGACGATACCCGGCGTGTCGGTGTATACAATCTGGAAGTCCTCGCCATTCACAATGCCCATGATTCTATGGCGTGTGGTCTGAGCTTTCGAGGTTATGATAGACAGTTTTTCGCCGACAAGGGCATTCATCAATGTCGACTTGCCGACATTAGGGTTTCCAATGATATTGACAAAACCTGATTTATGCATTTCTATTATTTGTCTAATATTGTTATAAGTTCCTGCAGTTCACGAATTTCGTATGTCGGGACAGCCAAGCCCTGAGGTAACGGCGAGCCCGAAAGATTGTACCACACCTGCTTGATGCCGGCATTCATGGCACCGACTATATCGACCTTGTAGTCGTCGCCCACAACAAAGCACTCACTCGGCTGAGCATGCATTTTTTTCAACGCTTCTTCAAAAAAGCGGCGGTCGGGTTTCATATAGCCCAAATCCTCCGACAACAGAAAATAGTCGAAATACCTGTCGATGCCAGCTGTCTTCATTTTAGGCAGCTGCGCCTCAGAGAAACCGTTGGTTATCACCGCCATGCAATAGCGGTCGCGTTGTTTGTCAAGCCACTCAAGCAGTTCGCGTGCACCAGGCATCAGGCCTGTCTGCAGTGGACCTTTCAAGACGTAATAGTCACTCAGTTTGTTCGAAAGGGCGACAATGGCAGGCGAATCGGCATCGCAACCGAACGACGCGAGGGTCAACGAGAAACGTTTTAGCGAGAGCAGTTCCTTCGTAAGGATACCGTTTCGGTATGCCTCCCACAATGTGTCGTTAATAGCCTTGTAGCGTTCGTGGAACACGTTGTAATCCACATGACAGAGCTTCTCTAACTCAAACTCGACAAACATGGAGCGGAACGTGCAGTCGGCATTGCCGTCAAAGTCCCACAATGTCCGATCCAGGTCGAACAGCAAATATTTGACAGGCAATTGACAGGTTGGCATACCGGCTCTTTAAAAAAAGAGTCGCGGAAATATAACCGCGACTCCATACTTATAATTATGAAAAAATTATTCAGCAGCAGCCTCTGTCTCGGCAGTGGCAGACTGACGTGTGCTGTTGATGACAAGCACCTCGTTGCTCTTGGGATTCAAAATGTCATAGTTGTTGGTCTCGATATCCTGAACCTTCACGCGCTGGGCGATGTCGAGGTTGGTGATGTCGATGAGAATCTCGTTCGGCATGTTAGCCGGCAGAGACTTGACATTGAGTCTTTTCTGTTTGATAGCCATCTTGCCGCCCTTCATGACACCCACGGAAGTGCCGGTGGTGTGTACCGGGATAGACATGACGATGGGTTTGTCGTCGCTCAGCTCATAGAAGTCAGCATGATAAACGATCTCGGTAACAGGGTGATACTCGATATCCTTCAGCATAGCTGAGTGCTTGGTGCCGTTGATTTCGATTTCCACAAAACAGGGTTCGGGATTGAAGATGATACGTGCAAACTGCGTCTGAGGAACGCTGAACATAATCTGTTCGCCTTTGCCGTACATTACACACGGGACCTTTGCATCGCGACGCAAAGCCTTAGCATCCTTTTTCCCTACGTGCTCGCGGAGAGCACCGCTCATTGATACTATTCTCATTGTTTTGAAATTTAAAAGTTTATAAATAAATGTTTAAACAAAAAATTCAGTTTTCAGTTCACTTTAGTGCTCAATCTTATGGATCACGCCTTTATGATGGATTGTGGTCTCATAGAGATTGTCGAGTGATTCGCTATAGACAACGCGGCGGATAGCCTCGGCAAAGAGCCAGTCGCACGAAAGCACACGGATTTTGCTCGACTCGCGTTTCAGCGGTATGGTGTCGCTGACAACAAGTTCCTCCAGTTCAGAGTTCTCAATCTTCTCGATTGCGTTGCCTGAGAGGACCGGATGGGTAATCATGGCACGCACACTCTTTGCACCGTTGGCCTTGATGATGCCTGCGGCCTTGCAGATGGTTGAGCCAGTGTCGATAAGGTCGTCAAGCAGAATAACATGCTTACCCTCGACCTCACCAATCAGGCGCATCTCACCAATCTCGTTGGGTTTGTTACGATGCTTGTAGCAAATCACAAAACTGTTGTTCAACGTCTTGGCATACATACCGGCGCGCTTGCTGCCACCCATATCTGGCGAAGCGAACATTACATCCTCGATGTCGAATTTCTCGCGGATGTAAGGCATGAAGAGCGACGAACCATAAAGATGGTCGACCGGAATATTGAAAAATCCCTGAATCTGGTCGGCATGCAAATCCATGGTAATCACGCGGTCGACACCGGCAGCCGTCAGCATGTCGGCAATCAAGCGCGAAGCGATTGGGACATGCGGCTTGTCTTTGCGGTCCTGACGGGCAAAACCGTAATAAGGAATCACAGCAACAATCTTACCGGCCGATGCACGCTTGGCGGCATCAATCATCATCAGGAGTTCGAAAAGATTGTCAGTTGGGGGAATAGTCGACTGGATTATGAATACAATTCCGCCACGAATGGTTTCTTCGAAAGAAGGCTGGAATTCACCGTCTGCGTATTGGAAAACTGTCGAATTTCCCAGCGGTATTCCGTAAATTTCGGCCACACGACGAGCAAGGTCGGCAGTGGCACGGCCTGCGAAAATGAATACTTTATCCGATGTTTGCATGCAGTTATTTAGTTTGAAAAATGGACTGCAAAAATACTACATTTTTTTATAATACAAGGTGAAAAAGAAAAAAAATTTTGCAGGATTGAAAAAAGTGTGTACTTTTGCAACCGCAAACAAAGGGAAAAGAAGCCCTTGTGTATAGAGCCAAAATACTCTATATCAATTGCGATGCCCTGGTGGTGGAATGGTAGACACGGTAGACTCAAAATCTGCTGCTCGCAAGGGCGTGAGGGTTCAAGTCCCTCCCGGGGTACAAAAGCACTGGAATTCCCAGTGCTTTTTTTCGTACCCGTGAGGGACTTGGAAGCATGAGAAGTCGTAGTCTCTGTGTAATCTCGGGCAGCCTCTCGGCTTAGCCCCCCTCGACGGTTCCACTGGAACAATCTTCAAAAAAGAGCACTGATACATATGTGCTCTTTTACCTTTGTTATTTCCAGAATGAATCCAACTATCTCCTATTCTCGTATACACCGCCGCATTCAACACTGCCTCATTCGTCATTATTAGTGACTTTATGGTCTTTTTTTCAAGCAAAATGACATTTAATTTTGTCAGTCCGATGAATTTTATTACTTTTGCATTTTAAATGTTTTTAACAGGAATTAAATTCAAATAATAATAAATCAAAGCAATACAAAAATGAAAACCACTCCGTACACAGACTTACACATCAGTTTGGGCGCCAAGATGGCCGAATTCGCCGGCTACAACATGCCTATCCAGTACACAGGATTAGTTGAAGAGCACAATAATGTCCGCAACAATGTGGGCGTTTTCGACGTTAGCCACATGGGCGAGTTCCGCGCCAAAGGTCCCATCGCCAAGCACTTCATGCAGTATGTCACCACCAACAACGTCGAGGATCTCTTCGACGGCAAAGTGCAATACACCTGCCTCCCAAATGGTCAGGGTGGCGTAGTCGACGACATGCTCGTCTACCACGTCCATGACGACGAATACTTCATGGTTCCAAACGCCGCCAATATCGACAAGGACTGGAACTGGATGAGCCAGATTGCCGACAAGATGGGAATGGAGCTTGGTAAGGACTTCGTCAACGAGAGCGAGCAGTGGGCTCAGCTCGCCGTTCAGGGTCCCAACGCCCTCAAGGCCATGCAGAAACTGACCAACGAGAACATCGTGGACATGGAGTACTACACCTTCAAGATCCTCACCTTCGCCGGCATCCCCAACATCATCCTCTCCACCACCGGTTACACCGGCGCCGGCGGATGCGAAATCTACATCCCCAAGGAGAAAGCCATCGAGGTCTGGAACGCCGTCTTCGAGGCCGGCAAGGAGTTCGGCATCATGCCCGCAGGCCTCGGCTGCCGCGACACCCTGCGTCTGGAGAAGGGCTTCGCCCTCTACGGCCACGAAATGGACGACACCGTCAGCCCCCTCGAGGCTCCTCTGGCCTTCATCGTCAAGCTGAAAGCCGAGAACAACAACTTCATCAACAAGGAGCTCCTCCTCGCCCAGAAGGCCGCCGGCTTCAAGCGCAAAGTGGCCGGTTTCGAGATGATCGACCGTGGCATCGCCCGCAACGGCTACGAGGTCTGCGACGCCGAAGGCAACAAGATTGGCGAGGTGCGCAGCGGCTCGCCAAGCCCCAGCACCGGCAAGAACATCGGCACCGCCCTCATCAAGGCCGAGTACGCCAAGGTCGGCACCGAGATCTACATCAAGATCCGCGAGAAACTCCTCAAGGCCGTCACCGTCAAGATGCCCTTCTACGAGGGATAAGACATCCTACAAATAGTTAAATAAGCATAAAAGTTGATTTTGCATTTAGCAGAATCAACTTTTATGCTTATTTTTGCATCAGAAAATGCAAACCCATGGAAAAGAATCTAATTATTGAATTACTGGAAGATGGCGACAAAGTTAGCCTCTATTCCCCACGCTTTGTGGGTGAAGAATACACGGAGTTTGAGAAATTCCTGCTCAAGTTCCGCGACGACTATCCCAACGATGTGGCTCAACTCGTCTATCGTCTCGACATCATAAAGCGTGACGGGGCTGCCGACCGTCATTTCCGCTACGAGGGTACCCGCCGAGACCGTGTAATGGCGTTGCCGTCGCATCTGGAAACCACCTCCCTCCGTCTTTACCTGTTGAACCTTCAATCCAAAGTGCTGATACTAGGCAACGGTGGGCTGAAGCAGACCGCCACCTACCAGGAAGACGAAATGCTGAACCGTTGTGTCAATACATTGCAGAAAATTGACATTGAATTGAAACAGCGCGAGAAACAGAAAGTAATTACCATCCGCGGTACTGAATTGCTGGGAGAGTTGTCTTTTGTTATTGACGATTAAAACATAAGCCGTATGAAAACAAACAAATTGATGGATAAAATCAGGGAGACCATGTCGCCCGAGATGAAGAAGCAGATGGAGCTGTCGGTGAGCATCGCCAACCGCATCTATGAGATTTTGGAGGCAAAAGGCATGACGCAGAAAGACTTTGCCCTGCTGATGGGTAAAACCGAGACCGAGGTGAGTCGTTGGTTGTCCGGAACCCATAACATGACCATGTCCACCATAGCCAAAATCAGCACCGCCCTCGGCGAAGACATCATTGCCCCTGCACGTCCTGCCCCGTTACCACGAAGGAGCGAACGTGTCGCAGCAATATTATAGACACTTATCCAATTCCTTATAATTTCGTCACTACAAAAAAGAGGCTTGCATCCATCACCGTGCAAGCCTCTTTGCTTTTGATTAGAGCCAAACGATATTCTTCATTCACCTTTTGCTCCCCTTTTGCTGAAATTTTGCTCATCTTTTGCCTCGGTCTATGGTAACGACAGGGTGACAAGCAGGATCCTTCGATGATGTCTCGACGAACAGCCCAAGGTTATTATGCAAAAGAAAAGCATCTCGCTGAAATGAGATGCTCTTCTGTCAAAACAAATTTGTGATTTCAGATTACAACTCACGGAACGACATTATGGACGCCTCCAGTTTGTCCGCAAGTTTTGAAATGCTTGTTCCACCTGACAGAATGATAATCTGATACAAGGTGTCTTTGCCTTCAATGAATGCGAAGCTACCATAAACAGCATCCTTCAAAAATGTCCTAGGCTGGAATGCGTTTAGTGTGATGGCATTCAATCCGTTGATGTTCCTTTCTGCATAGCTGCCAAGTTCCGTGCGATCCATGTCGAACATATTTGGGAGAGTAATCATTGACATTTTGTCAAGCAGTGACTTTCCTTCACCAAACCCTGGAATTTCTTTTTCCAATTCTGCAACCGTTTCAAGAAATTCAGACTTTGGCTCGTTTACCACTTGAAAGGTGATGTCAAGTGATTTACTCCAGTACTGGAGAGAAGCATCTTCTCCAAGCTTATTTGTTGGAGATAGAAAAGACGGCACGTCGGTTTTGATTTAATATTTATTTGTGAAATCATGCTCATTTACGTGGGAAAATATGAGTATAAATTCCGATTTGTACTTGAGCAATAACCAAATAATACGACGTATTAACTAACACTCTCTAATGTAAGTTGCGACAGCATCATACACTTCTCTATATTCATATACATCATAATACTTTCCGTTTACCAGTTCTTTTCCCAAATGCCGTCCGCTATTTCTGCTACATACACTGCTACATTCACCTTTGGCTTCTGATTTTGCTTTGTCGGGATTATCCGCACAAATATTAAAACTTTGAGTTGCAGAGGTGTTTGTTTCAAATGCTTTATCACCCGTATTTAAATCGTAGAATACCTTTGTGATGGTTATTGACACTGTAACAGAGTACAGGTGATCTCCACTACCAGAGTTAGAAAATGAACATTCTTTTCCTGTAGTTACAAATGCAGAGGAGAAGATGAATATGGCCACCAACCCTACAAAAACAATTATTTTCTTCATTTTAATTGTTGCCTGTTATATACCATCGGCACGTCGGTTTTGATTTTTAATAACATGTTATTTCTGTAGTACCGATGAAGAATGCACATAAAAAGAGCGTGGTACTTTTAAGTCTTCATCGGTCATTCTGAGGTCTTGGACTACCTATTATCCCCAATTACAACGTACAAGTCCACGCTTATGCGGGAACGTTGTCGCTTTGGTCTGGGGATAATCCGAAAGTGTCCAAGTTTCAGAATGACCAGATAAGCTACTTCGCTTTTTCCTATTCTATGATGTGCATATTAATCTATGCGCTATGCTTCATTGGCATTTGTGTTCGTTAATAATTCCGTTATAATCGGTTGCAAAATTACGAAGTTTTTCCCATTCAGCCAAAATATTTTTTCCCATGTCGCAAAAAATTCGTATCTTTGCATTCTCAAAAAAAAGGACTTCTCTCTATATGAAGATAGTGTCACATCCAATAAAACACAGTGACTTGAATGCTATGCTGCCGGGTTACTTCGGTGACATGATAAAGGCTGTTGTCGACGTGAGGCAGGGAATCCTCGGGCTTGACGCCGAGCTCCATGCTGATATCGAGAAAGAGTTGCTGACACAGGGGTCTATGCAAGCGGACCTATGGGGCATCAACCTCTATCCTGAAATGGATGGCGAAGATTTTATTGAATTCGATTCTCTTATCAACATTCGTCCCCACCAAGGCAACCGTAGTCGCGATGTGCAGGATCCTGCCATAAGGAAACAAATCGTTGACACTATAAACACACTGATACAATGAGTAATTTTCAACACACAGGATTGGCCGCAGGCCGTTGGGCGGATATGTCGCTGGCAGAGCAGATGCTGAATATCGGCAGCGAGGTGTCGCGTGCCAACCGCTGGAAGAGCAAGGGCAACGAGGAGCAGTGCCACCGTGCCGCCGACCGTGCGTTGGAACTTCTCTCACTCACCATCGACGCACAGCGTGGCAAGCACGACCTCGGCGAGTTCTGCCGCCTTTACGAAGTATTGGCCGACTGCTACTACGGCGACAACATTTACCAGACCGATCCTGTAAAGCTACAACAGGGATTCGATATTTTTTATAACGCAAATAAACAAATTAATAATTAAAACTAACACACCATGTCAATTATCAAACCGTTCAAAGGATTCCGCCCCCCGGTGGACATTGTCGAGAAACTGGCTTCGCGTCCCTACGACGTGCTGAACAGCGAAGAGGCCCGCGTGGAGTGCGAGGGCAACCCCTACAGCCTGCTGCACGTCACCAAGGCTGAGATAGACCTGCCCAAAGGCACCGACGAGCACTCGCCCGAAGTGTACCTCCAGGTCGTCAAGAATTACAACATGTTTAAAGACCTCGGCTGGCTGGTCAAGGATGAGGAGGAGAAACTCTACATCTATGCCCAGAGCATGAATCCCAAGGATGCCAACGCCAAGTGGCAGTACGGTATCGTGGCCTGCGCCTACAGCGAGGACTATGTCAACAAGGTCATCAAGAAACACGAGCTGACCCGCAAGGACAAGGAAGAAGACCGTATGAAACACGTCCGCATCACCAACGCTAACGTGGAACCCGTATTCTTCGCATATCCTGCCGTAAAACGCATCGACGAAATCGTCGCCAGCGTCACCGCCAAGAAACCCATCTACGACTTCGTAGCCAAAGAGGACGGTTTCGGCCACCGCTTCTGGGTTATCGACGACAAGGCTATGATTGCTGAACTCGTCGAGCTGTTCGACAAACAGGTTCCCGCCATGTATATCGCCGACGGCCACCACCGCAGCGCCGCCGCCGCACTCGTGGGACAGGAAAAGAAAGAGCAGAACCCCCATCACACCGGCAAGGAAGAGTACAACTACTTCATGACCGTTATCTTCCCCGACAACCAGCTGAACATCATTGACTACAACCGCGTTGTTAAGGATCTCAACGGCCTCACCAAGGAGCAGTTCATTGCCGCTGTCAGCGAAAGCTACGACGTTCAGGATATGGGCACCGACATCTACAAGCCCGCCAAGCTGCACGAGTTCAGCATGTACCTCGACGGCCACTGGTACAAGATGACCGCCAAGGCTGGCACATTCGACGATAACGACCCCATCGGCGTGCTCGATGTCACCATCCTCTCGAACCTCGTCCTCGACAAGGTACTCGGCATCAAGGATCTCCGCACCGACAAGCGCATCGACTTCGTCGGCGGTATCCGTGGCCTCGGCGAGCTGAAACGTCGCGTCGACAACGGCGAGATGAAGGTCGCCTTCGCTCTCTATCCCGTGAGCATGAAGCAGATCATCGACATTGCCGACACCGGCAACATCATGCCTCCGAAGACCACCTGGTTCGAGCCCAAGCTCCGCTCCGGCCTCGTGATCCACGAGCTCTGCTAGTCGACAGACTTATGCATAAAAGAAACAAGGACACCCCAATGGATGTCCTTGTTTCTTTGTTTTAGTCAGCAAGTGTATAGTGAGTATTACGTCCGCCAGATGGTGCTTTTACAAGCACACCCTTTTCTATTAGCGATGTGATGTCACGCAATGCCGTGTCGGGAGAACAATGGCATATCTTGGCCCATTTGCTACTGGTCAGAGGTCCTTCAAACCCGTCATACAGGCGGTTGATAATCTTCCGTTGACGCTCATTGAATTCGGTGTCGGCATGGCTGTTCCAGAATTCAGTCTTACGCAGTACCCCACGAAGGCTCTGCTCTGAAGTGATAATGGCGGCTTCTATCCGTTGAAGAAACCATAGCAGCCATTCTGTAATATCCATATCGCCACACGTTGTACGTTCCAGTATGGCGTAATAGTCTTTACGACTTTTAAGTATTTCCGCCGAGACACTATAACATTGCATACCTGTGCCTCGTGCAATCAGCATATCTGTCAAGGTGCGTGTCAAACGCCCATTGCCGTCGTCGAATGGATGCACCGCCACAAACCACAGATGTGCCACAGCGGCTTTCAGCAGTTGATTGGCAGGTTGATCACCGTTGAACCATTGCATAAACCTGTCCATTTCGCGTGGAACAACAGACGACGGCAGAGCTTCGTAGTGTACTCGTTCTTTCCCCATGGCGCCAGATACTACCAGCATGGGTTCCTCTCCCTGTCGCCAATCGGCAACGGTGATGCGGTACATGCCACTGCGTCCCGTCGGGAACAATGCGGCATGCCAGTTGAATAGACGCTCTTTGTCGAGCGGCATATTACAATTCTTCACAGCGTCGACTGCCACCTGCACAATGCCCTCAGTGTAATGGTTACTACTGCCAGCTGACGGCAAAGTGACACCCAGATGGCGGGCAATTGACGACCTCACAGAGTCCCGGTTGAGAAGTTCTCCTTCTATTTCCGACGAACGCACCACGTCCTCGGTCATCGACTCCAGTGCAGTTTGTTTTTGTAAGTCGAAACCCAATGCCGAAAGCATCCCAAGCAGCCTTGCTTGGCGTTCTTGCACCGAATTTAAGAGGGGTAACACTCGTGAATCATTCCACCTAAATTTAGGCCAATCAGCATCTTGCCATATATATATGGCATTTTTACCACAATAATTCATGCGGCAAATATATGAATTATTCTCCGCATTTTTGCGGAGAATAATAACTTTTTTCTCCGCAAAAACATTCTTTCATTGACAATCCTTCGGCGGTCCTTCGGTGATGTCCTGGAGAAACGGGATTGTATTTAAAATAACCCATGCTCATGATTGGTGATAATCATGAGCATGGGTTAAAAGTTTTGTGTGTTTAAGATTTTTTACGCGCTTGCGTGCGCAATTATGGTTTTTGGACAAGGCGCACGGAATTGCCGTTGTCAGCGAAAGCTACGACGTTCAGGATATGGGCACCGACATCTACAAGCCCGCCAAGCTGCACGAGTTCAGCATGTACCTCGACGGCCACTGGTACAAGATGACCGCCAAGCCCGGCACCTTCGACGACAACGATCCCATCGGCGTGCTCGATGTCACCATCCTCTCGAACCTCGTTCTCGACAAGGTACTCGGCATCAAGGACCTCCGCACCGACAAGCGCATCGACTTCGTCGGCGGTATCCGTGGCCTCGGCGAGTTGAAACGCCGCGTCGACAACGGCGAGATGAAGGTCGCCTTCGCCCTCTATCCCGTGAGCATGAAGCAGATCATCGACATTGCCGACACCGGCAACATCATGCCCCCGAAGACCACCTGGTTTGAGCCCAAGCTGCGCTCCGGCCTCGTGATCCACGAGCTCTGCTAGCGCGGGTCCTCCCACAGAGGGATAAAGCGTCCCCGCGGTCGAGAATAATCCCACAGAGGAAAAAATATTAGCAGACAGGTCGCCATGCAACCATGGTGGCCTGTTTTGTTTTTATCCTAAAATCAATGAATCACTTCACCTCGAACTCGCAGGTCTGCACGTGCCATTTTTGCCACGAATAGTACCATTCAAAGCCGTTGGCTTCACGAACCTTCGGCAGTCCCCGACTTTTTTTCTCAGTAGAATATCTTAACATATACCGATATCGGCCAGCCGGCAGTAGATGCGTTGTTCCGGAGTCATAATCATACATTCCGAAACTGCCCACGGTGGCATCTTTGGTTCCACCCGGTGCACAAGGCTCGCTGTCAATAAAATTGAAGTCAATCCGAGCTCCCAAGCCCATCGGAGGCTGTCCATCGGAAAGCACTTGAAGAGATCCCCACAGATAGTCTGGACGCCAATAGCCGTAAACTGTTTTGGTGCTGTGGTTGACGAGTTTGAAAGAAGGATTGCCTGCGGGGTAAAGGATGTCTCGCTCCAATTCAACGCCCTCTTCAGCAGGCAGGTAGCTGACAATCTGGAAATAGCAAAATACAACGCTGTCTTTCATCCCATGCCTTTTCTCCACACTGCGACTCACTTTGACAACGACAGAATCCTCATAACCCTCATATTCAAAACCTCCCCATAGGGTATCCATCCCTCGATTCGGCGCATTCACAATTGCCATCAGTTTGAATGATCCAGTCTGCACAATTTCGACAATCTCGCCAGTATTCACAGTTTTTCCGTCGGGCAGCTGCATTGTCAACGTCACGCCTTCGCCTGTCTCTACGCGAAAAACCGAGCACCGTCCTTCAGAAATACCCATCAATAGCAAAAAGCAGATTGTCAGAATAGTATTTCTCATACAATGAAAGGTTTGATGGTTTTTAAATATAGACCTTTTTACTGCTATAATATATCTAGTTAACTCACCAATGCTCTTTTTATTGTGTTGTTTTTTTTATAGTATTGTATAATAAATAAATAATTCGTGCGTTGTTTATAGAATTAAATATAATAAGAAAATACCCAAACTAATGATATTATTAGACGCAAATACTAATACAGCCGCTGCAGCTCAAACTGCTAAAGCTTTGAGCGATAATAGTATATCCGATTCATTAAAAAACCTCGTACCTCCCGAGGTAGCAGCCTTCGACAGCACTCGTCAGACTATTGGAGACAGTATCAAGAACATGAGCGTATCCGATGTCAAAGGAATCATAACCGGCGAAAATACACTCCTCAAGGACGCTCTCTCGTCGTTTGTCGACATGACGGTAGCCTTTCTGCCAAAACTAATCGGCTGCATCATCGTTCTCTGGATCGGCTTCAAACTTATCAAGCTGCTCAAAAGGACACTCACAAAGGTACTCGACAAACGTGAAGCAGAGCCTTCTCTGAAGGGATTCCTGACTTCGCTTGTCGACATCCTGATGAAGGTGATGCTGATAATCATGGCTATGGACATCATCGGCATAAAAGCCACATCGTTCATCGCCATCCTCGGTGCTGCAGGTCTCGCCATAGGCATGGCCTTGCAGGGCACCCTGCAGAACTTCGCCGGTGGCGTCATTATCCTGCTGCTGAAACCATTCAAGGTGGGCGACTATATTGAATGCGGCTCTTACAAAGGCTATGTGCGCGACATTCATATCTTCCACACTATCATCCGTCCATTCAACGGCCGCATAATCATTGTGCCCAACAGCGACCTGGCTACGACATCGCTTATCAACCACACCAAGGAGAATGTGATACGCCTCGACATAATAGCCAGCACAGCCTACGGCACCGACAGCGACAGAGTTCGCGAGGTGATAATGCAGGTGATCAACGACGACGAACTGATACTTAAAGATCCGATACCCAAGACTTGTGTCAGCGAACTGGGCAACAGCTCTGTCAACTGGTCTATATGGGTGTGGGTCAAGGTTGAAGACTATTGGACCGTATGGATGCGCATCCGTGAGAACATCTACAAGGCATTCAATGCCAACGGCATACCTATCCCATTCCCGCAGATGGACGTTCACCTGAAAGATGGGAAAGCATAACAACAAGTAACCGTACAGGAAATGAAAAAGCTCTGGCTTGGATTAATGATGTTTGTTCTCGTTGTGTCGGGTTACACCAACGCACAGACCTACACCGTCCCCTACTCTGGCTCCTCGACAGGAACAGTGACACCTGGGGTGACTTGCAACATCTACGACCATGCCGGAGCGAACAACAACTACTCAAACTACTGCAACGGAACCCTTGTACTGCACTCTCTATCAGGCCAGACAATAAACATTACAGGTAGCTACAACACTGAGTCGTGCTGCGACAGGATTAACATATACAACGGCAGCAGCACAAGCTCGACATTACTCGGCACCTTCAAAGGCACCGGCAATATCAATGTCACTTCAACAGGCTCATACATTACCATCAACTTCTACTCCGACGGCTCGGTGGTGAGAAGCGGCTTCGAACTGACAGCCACAACCCAATGTTCGAACAACCCGCTGTGGGTCCAGAACGTGGTGAGCAACATAAGCGACTCGACAATACAAATATCATGGAATGATGCCACCAGCACAACGTCGTGGATAGTGAAATACGGCACAGATGTGCTCAACCTCGACCACAGTATCACCACAAGCACACCGAATGTCTTCATAACAGGATTGGATTACGAGACGACCTATTTTTTCCGCATTCTGAACAACGCGAGCGACTCGACGGCTTTCTGCGGCTCAGCGATATACAATTTCACCACACCCTGCGGACAGGTCGATGGCTGCATCAACTACACAAACCTGAATTCATGTCACGTGACAGCACGCTATGGCACTTTCACCAACCCCGATCAGAATATTGGTGTCATCGACTACGGCAGCGAGAGCGCATCGTCGCGCCACACTGTGCACACCAACCTGAACGAATACGACCAGAACACCAACTATGGGCTGAAGACAGTCCCTCCGGGCTTCGACGCATCGGTGAGGCTCGGCAACTGGCTGACCGGCAGCCAGGCGGAAAGCATAACCTACGAGTACACGGTGGACACGATTAAAAGCGACCTGCTGATTATGAAATACGCCGCCGTGTTGGAGAACCCCAACCACACGCCAAACGAACAGCCGCGCTTCAAGTTCCAGATTCTCGACGAGGACGGCTTGGAAATCGACGCCTCATGTTATTCGGCAAATTTCATCTCGAATGTCAATCTGGGCTGGAACTCTTACGGCAACTATCTGTGGAAGGACTGGACCACCGTCGGTGTCGACCTCTCGCAGCTGCACGGACAGACCATTTACATAAAGCTGACCACCTACGACTGCAACCGCAGCGGACATTTCGGCTACGCCTACTTTGTGTTCGACTGCACCTTCAAGAGCCTGAGCTCGTCGAACTGCGGCAATGTTGTGGAGAACACATTCACCGCTCCCGATGGTTTCTCATACCGCTGGTACAAATCGACTGCACCGTCTGTCACTCTGTCCACCCAACGTTCACTTCATGTCACCCAAGCCGGCGAATACCACTGCTCGCTGCACTTCATCGGTGCCCCTGCGGGCTCCAACTGTTCCTTCGACCTCGTCGCCATAGCAGGCGAACGCTACCCGACGGCACTGTTCACCTACGAAATGCGCGACACCGTGGGTTGCATGACCAATGTGCAGCTGCTCAACAACAGCGTTATCAGCCACGACAATGCACACCAACAGCTCACCAACCTCCCCTGCGAAGGTGTCATCTGGATTTTCGACGACGGCACCACATCTACGGTCAACAATCCCATCCACGCCTTTGAGGCAGGACCTCACACCGTGCAGCTGGTAGCCACCCTTGGCAACGGCACATGTACAGACACACTATCGCAACAAATTCTCGTCGCCAACCATTGTGCCTATTACGACACGGTATACGCCACTATCTGCAACGGAGAGACCTACACCCTGTTCGACACCGTACTGACAGCTTCTGGCATATACACACGCGACAGCTTACTACTCAACCGCACGCTTTACCTCACCGTGCTGCCTCCCAACACAACGACAGTCGACACGACAATAGTGGAGAACAGCCTGCCGTTCACCTTTGGAGGCCAGCAGTTCAACGATACGGTAAGCAACCACACCATAATACTGACCGACACATATGGTTGCGACAGCACCATCCATTTAACTCTCAATGTATGGAGGAATGTGACGGTTTCGGCCGACAGCACATTATGCGAGAACATGCTGCCGCTGCACTGGAACGGCCGGACCTTCACCACCGACAGCACTGTCACCGTCAATCTTGCCACTATAGGCCTACATGCCTCACACGGCGAAGACTCAATACTGACAATGAACATCCACGTGTTGCGCAACAGCAGTTCGGCATGGAACGATACTCTGATACAGAACCAGCTCCCCTATCTCTTCAACGGCAATAACTACACATTGGCCAGTTTTTCAAACAACGGTCCTCTGTATGCATCGCTGGCCACCACCGTCACAATACCTAACGCCGCAGGCTGCGACAGCTCGATACATGTCAACCTTCACCTGTGGCGCAACGTTACGGCAAGCGCCGACAGCACCATCTGCCAAAACGACGCGCCTCTGCAATGGAACGGACACTCCTTTGCCACCAGCGGCGCCGCCACCGTCACGCTGACCGCAGCGGCATTGCATGGTGTTGACAGCACTCTGACGATGAACGTCAACATAAACCAGAACACCACACTCATC
>JAGCVI010000034.1 GCA_017962445.1 Bacteroidales bacterium | reverse complement strand
CAAACTGCCGTATCAGATCGTCGGACGCCGTGAGGGCGATATCGAGCAGGTATGGGCTGACCCCAAGCGAGCCAACGAGGTGCTTGGCTGGCGTGCCGATACGCCTACCGAGGATATCCTTGCCTCGGCCTGGAAGTGGCAGTGCCACCTCAGCGAGCGATGAACACCATCTTCATAGTCCTGCCTATACTCACCTTGCTGATGTTCGACTTGGGCCTGGCGCTCAAGCCTGCTGACTTTAGGCTTATCGTTACGCGACCTAAGCCAGTGCTGGTGGGGCTGTTAGGGCAGATCATCCTTCTTCCGCTTATCGCATGGGGATATGGCAGGCATTCCATCTGGCACCGCTGTTTATGATAGGCTTGATGCTGGTGGCGTGCAGTCCCGGCGGCAGTTCGAGTAACGTTTTCTCGATGCTTGCCAAGGGCGATGTGGCATTTTCGGTCACCCTTACCGCAAGCAGCAGTATAGTCACGCTGTTCACCTTGCCGCTGATCATGGCATGGGTGACGTCAGATGTGGGTGAGGCGGTGAATATCCACCTGCCTGTGAGCAAACTCCTGATGCAGAACATTGTGCTGATGGTGGTACCTATCACTGTCGGACTGCTGGTCAGCATCTTCCGTCCCGCAGCGGCGGAGAAGACGCACGCTGTGCTCAAGCGTATAGCCATGCCGGCGTTGGTGTTGCTGGTCACGGTGTTTTTCTTCCAGCACAAGCAGACCATCGTTTCGGAGTTCGGTTCGCTGGGTTTGACGATGACCGTGCTGATTGTTGCCTGTACGTCGTGCGGAGCCTTGCTGTCATGGGTGTTGCGCCTGACGGAGAAGGAACGCCGTACGCTGGTCATCGAGATCGGTATGCAGAACGCCGCCCAGGCTATCACGATTGCTTGTAGTCCGTTGATCTTCAACAACGAGACTATCGCCATCCCGGCTATCATATACGCCCTGATGATGAACCTTATCCTGCTTGCATACGTCGGAATGACCAAGTTGAAGAAGTAGCGGTTGAATTTTTCTTCCGAAAACATTAACATCTATGAAAACATTCACAACTAAGAACCATCTGAATCTTGCCTTTAAGGCGATGTTCGTCTTTGCGTCTTGCTTCATGCTGACGTGCTGCACTGCCCCTCTCTCGCAAACTCCTGAGGAAGATACCACAATGCTGTGGCCGGCTGCTGACAATACAGGTTTCTGGGGCTTTATCAACGAAAAAGGCGAAATGGTTATTCCTGCCAAATACGACAGGACATATGGCTTCTGCGGAGGGAAAGCATTGGTTGTCATTGACGTAGACGGTGAGCCTGCTCGTTCAAATATCGGATATCAAGCAAGCATTTTTGGTTGGCATTATGCATTCATTGATACGAAAGGCAACATTCTCTATTCGTTTCCGGAAGAATGCGCGCCCATTGACCATTACTTCTACTATGGCTGCTGCAGGGTTGAGTGCAAGCGCATTCAAGGCATGTTAGATTCGCAATTCAATTATGTAATTCCACTTAATGACAGGAATTACGGTCTTGCGTTAGGAGTAATGACAAAAGATGGCTTGGCGTCATCAACAATCGGATATTACAACAAGAAAGGTGAAATAGCAATCTCAAGATACATCAACGGTGTGGACGGAGAATTATATTTTCACTTATATGATTTCTGCGATGGTGTAGCAGTAGTTAACAAATGGTGGTATGATGATTCAGGAAGGTCGTATAGTCGAAATGGAGCGATTAACACAAAAGGTGAACTGGTAATAGATACCATTTACCGAGAGTTGAAGTCTGTCGGCAACGACAGGTTGTTATATAAGTTGGAGGATGACGATTCCGGTTGTTGGGACTGTTGGGGACTGATGGCCCCCCGGGGTAATATAATAACGAAACAATCCATACGCGAGTATGGTGACAGTTTTTATGGTGACGGAGGTCTCATGCCGGTGAGGGGGGATGGCGGAGTTGGCTATATAGACAAAAACGGTGACCTGCAGATTCCTTATCAATACACTGATGCTACACCCTTTTGCGAAGGGAAAGCATGGGTTCTTGTTCCCAACGGCGGCGGGTATAAGTTGATTAACCTGCAGGGAGAAGTTCTTTTGTCTTTGGATCCATGGTGGGAGATACCTGTCACACTCTTCCCTGCAAACGGCGCACACAACGGACTGTGCCTTATTCGCAATGACAAGGAGCAAAGCAGCTACAGATACACATACAAATACATCAATCTGCAAGGCGAAGTGGTGTATAGTTGGGTGGTGGACGAAAGTAGCCGGCACAGCAGTGCACCGAAAAGAATCGAACAGGCAGAACAGCCCGAAGAAGACAGACTGCTTCAAATGTTCGAAGGAACAAAGTATTATCCTCTGGCTTCACAATGTGTACAGCGCAGAAAAGCACATTTGGCGACACCGGTAGAGAGATAAAACAATAGAAGAACTCACCTTGTATAATTCTTCCCTCACAACAGATTTGATAGCATCGCTCACTGAGTGGTGCTATTTTTTCCTATGCCATGCAGAATAACCCGAAATCAACAATGCGCCCCCAAAAAACAAAAGAAAAAGCGCAAAGAAAAAAGAAGCAAAAAAGAAAAGATAAAAAGAAAAAAATGTGGTTGGGTGGTTAAATAATAACAACGACCCAACAAACCATCCAACCAACCTTTTTTGGTGCTAAATTTTTATACAAACAAAAAACAGCCAACCAACTGTCAATCAGCGTCTTCAGCGTGCAAAAATGCGGCTGAAAGTTATAGCTCGCAAATTATATTATAGAGGGTCTTCCTAAATCGTTCTTTGACATTTTACCCATTAACCGGCACAACTAAGCCGGAGCCGTTCCCGAGCCAATGTCGAGCCGTTCCCGAGCCAATGTCGAGCCGTTCCCGAGGCATTGTCGGGAGTAATCTTACCGGAAGAAAGAGAAATGCACGCTGCCGTAGGTGCGGAGGTCGAGGAAATGCGGATGACCGGAAAAATCGTACTGGTCGCCATGCTCAAGAACAAACAGACCACCGGGTTTGAGCAATGAAGCGTCGCTGCCTTCCGTTGCGCCTACAATAAGCGACGGCAGAGTAGGTAACTCCTCCAAAGCATACGGCGGGTCGGCAAAGACGAGGTCATACTTGGTGCCGCGCCAAATGGTTCCCTCAGGACCTTCAACAGAGTTGCTGCGGAGGAACTTGAACACATCGCCGCGGATGAGATGGAGATTGTTGATGCCGAGCGAGCGGCAGGTGGAGATGATGAAGTTCTGCTGCACATGAGCGAGTTCGACGGCCGTGACCTCGCGT
>JAGCVI010000001.1 GCA_017962445.1 Bacteroidales bacterium | reverse complement strand
TCGACGCGCTGCCCTACATCGAACGACTCGTGGCTGCCGTTGTCGTAGTATCCGTTCGTGGCATACGACGGGCACTCGTCGTACCAGTGTGTATAATAGTAGTTCCTGTAACGGCCCGGGATGGTGTCGCCGCTGGCCTGGGCATGATTTACAGCCAATGTCAGTAAGCAAGTAGACAGTACTATAAGAATATGTTTTCTCCGTATTATCTGTTTTTCGTTTTTCATATTTTTTAAAGGTTGGACAACACATGGGTAGAAAAGAACAGATAGTTGCGTTTAGATTACAACAACTTTCTTGACATTGCCGTAGCCGGTACGCACAATGTACACGCCTGAAGCGGGCACCGTTACATGCAGTGTGCCGTTGGCTTTGCTGTCGTACAGGACATGTCCGTTTATGTCGCACACTGTTACATGGGTGTTGCCGGCGCAGTCGACAACGATTGTCTTGCCGCGGACAGTGACTGTTGCCTTGTCGGTATGGGTTTCGGGTATGTCGAGGTTGCGTGAGAAATAGGCATATAGCGTGTATTCGGTGGCTCCCGGTCGCGGGTTGGGACAGGTGTAGGGGTTGTCGGTGTTTCCGTTGCTCCAGTGGTCGAACTTATAGCCGGGCATAGCTGTTGCGAGAGCCACGCCGAGGTTGCCGTCGCAGTCGGGCATCTCGGTGATGGAGGCAGTGCCCCAGTTTTCATTGGTGCTGACAGCTCGCAATGCGTAGGGGGTTTCGATGTAATTGTCGAAATATCTCCACTTTACGGAGTATTGGTAGGTTTTATTGCACGGAATATAAACGGGGATGTTCCTGTCCACGCCAAGGAAAGTGCTCGACGTGTCGATAACTGGCGCGGATGTGGCTTGACAGTAGATTCTCTGCATGTCTGTGCATCCTTCGAACGCATTGTTGTATATATGTGTGATTGTCGCCGGCAAGTTGATTTCTTTCAGTCGGACGCATCCTTTAAACGCTTGTGGACGAATGTTCTGCAGCGACTTCGGGAGTTCCACGTTTTTCAGACTGGTACAGAATTGGAATGCATTGTTATCGATTGTTTCAATGCTGTCGCTCATCTCGATATAAGCCAGGTTTGTGCAATTGTAGAATATATAGCCGGGTAGGGTCCTGATTCCATTGCCGATATATGCCGTGTCGAGCGAGGTGCAATAGGAAAACGTGTTAGCTCCTATTACAGTGACGTTGTCAGGAATGGTCACCGATTTCAGCCGCGAACAGTACGTGAAAGCCGAGGTTGGGAGTCTGTTGGCATTTGGTCCGATTGCCACACTTTCAAGATTGCCGCATTGATAGAACATGTTGTCTCCATAATAACCGCTACTAATGCTAATATTGAAATAGACGTGTCTTATTCCGTTGCAACTTCTGAAAACATAGCTGCCGAAATCCAGATTGTCCGAAAGAATCAGGGTATCGATATTATCGCAACCATTGAAAGCGTAATCGCCAACCTGGGTTACCGACGACGGAAGGTTGAAAGCGGTAATGCCCTTGTCTGCACAGACAACACAGGTCATTGTGCTGTCGCTGTAGTACAGGTCGCCGATGTGCAGGGCATTCACGCTTTTTGCTCCCCAGGGCGAGCCTTCGGCATGGCCGTTGTAGACTATCGTCGAGATGTTGCCGAAGGCATCGACGCCAATCTGCGACACGCTGTCGGGAATGATGAAAGGTGCAAGAAAATAACAATTGAAAAAGGCTCTGTCGCCGATGCTCGTCATGCCTTCAGGGATGTTGATGCTTCTCAGGTTTACACAGCCGAAGAATGCCGTGCTGCCTATCGAAGTTATCGACTCGGGCAGTTGCACCGACACGAGCTCCACATGGTTGCGGAAGGCGTTGTTGCCTATGGCATCGACGGTGACGGTGTGGTTGTTGTAGGCAACGCTGGCCGGTATCGTCAGTCTGTTGGGCAGATGACTTCCAGCACCTGTGACGGTTGCCGTTTCCGATTCGAGGGATATCTCCATGTGTAGGGTATCGCCGGAAGGAAGGATGTGGATGTGGCTTTCGGCCTTTGCCCCAAGCGAGAGGGCAAGGAAAGCGATGGCTGTAATAAAAAGTCGTGTTTTCATTGTATGTATAGTTTAAGTGTTCTGTTTTCTAAGTAATTAGCAGTTTGGGAAGTTGGTGGCAGTGGTTCTTTAGGGATGGGCAGAATGGTTATTTATATTTTGTATGTCGCTTCTCGAGGCGATTTTGTTGCGTCAGTTGATAAATTTTTTGAAATTATTGTTCGCCCGGCGGGAGCAAAGGGAGTAGAAGAGGAAGTTAAAAAGGAAGTTAAATTGGAAGTTAAAAAGGACAAATGATTTGTATCGTCCTGTGCGAAGCACATAACTTCCCTTTTTTAACTTCCATCGAAGATTAACTTCCTTTTTTACTCCCCATTGAAAAAAATTGGACAAATGATTTGTATCTTTGAGCAAACCCTTCCATAAGCGCTTTTTCCAGATCACAGGTCACTCATCACAGGTCACTGGTCACACATGTTTAATCATTTTAAGCGCCTCGCCCCAATTAAAAAGAGGATGTCCCTGTTTCGGAGACATCCTCTTTGAACAACATTATTTTTTCTGAAAGTGTGATTGACGCGGATTTCGCAGTGTGTGTTATGCTTGTGTTCAGAAATATTTCAATAACCAATTTTTTTTCAGGGTTTTCAGTCGGCCTCGTAGATCAGCAACTCACCGTCGACATAGATGAAGAGCATCGGGTCTTTGTCATGTTTCTTGAAGATCCAGCAGCCTCCGTTCTCGCGGTCTATCTCAGTCTTGATGTATTTGCTGCTGATTTCCTGTTCAGCGAGGAGCTTGTCGTTCTGGTCGAATACTTGCATGTAGGTCTTGCCGTCCACATCGTTCACGATGGCGTACATCAGGTTGTCGCTGATGGCGTAGCTGACCATGTCAACATTATATGTCTCTTTGACATATTTGTGTACCACAACGACTTCGGTGACGTGGTAGTCGTACCAGTAGCTGTTGCAGTACAGCCAGAATCCAGGCCAGAAGATTGGGCGCGGGGGTATGGGATGCCATATAATCGGGCGCATGTGTATGATTCCATGGTGATATGGATGGTGGAAGTAGGGTGCAGGGTGCATAGGTCTGTGCGACGGCGGCATGGGGCCGGGCTGTCCGGGGCGTGCGTAGTTGTGACCGGGAGCGCTGTGCTGCGGGTTGACATTGCCGCGTCCAGCATGGGTACTGGGCTGTCCGCCAGGCACGTTGCCGCGTCCGACACCGGGGTTGTTGGTGCGGCCTGCATCGCCGCGTCTGCCGATATCGCCATTGTTGCCGCCCCTCATTGACGGGGAGTTATCAACGCTACGACTCGACGGAGTGCTGGTGGCACTGCTTCGCGTCGAGGGCGCGTTGCTTGAGGGGGCGGTAACAGGCGAATGGTGTGGACGGCTGCTGCTTACTGAGCTGCCGCGGCTGCTCGACGGTGTCGACGAGCTGTATGAACTTCTGCTTGATGATGTCGAGGGTCTGCTGTATGAGCTTCTGCTCGACGAGGAGGTCGACGGGCTGCTGTAAGAACTCCTGCTCGAAGAGGAGGAATTGCTGTACGAGCTTCTGCTCGACGACGATGAAGAGCTATTATATGAGCTTCTGCTTGATGACGACGAGCTGCTGTGTCCGCCACCGTGCGACGATGATACGGAACTGCTGTGACCACCGCTGTGCGAGCCGCCACCGCGGGAGCCGCCGCTATGCCCGCCGCCGCGCTGTGCGAACGCCGGCGTTGCGCAGAGGACAAGCCCTAAGGCTATTGCTGTTATCAATCTGTTAGTTTTCATAGTGCATCCTTTCTTTTGGGTTTCCATGTTTTTTCACGATGCAAAATTACCACCAGTTTTTCAAGTAAAACCCTAAAGGCTTTCCTATTTTTCCGGAATTTTCCGGAAAAACCCGAGAAGACAAAAGAATTGTTTGATTGTCAGTGTATTATTATAAGAGTATTTATCCTTGCAGATGCAAAAAAAATGCTGATGAAATAGAAAAAGTATCGAGGCATAGGGAAATAATAATAGGAAGTTAATCTTCGATGGAAGTTGCTCACTATATTATTTTTTACTTCTATGGTGCTCGCAGCCTTCGGCAAAAAAAGGAAGTTATGTGCTGCGCACAGGACAATACAGATCATTTGTCCTTTTTTTTCAATTGGAAGTAATAAAAGGAAGTTAATCTGCGATGGAATTTAAAAAGGAAGTTATGTGCTTCGCACAGGACAATACAGATCATTTGTCCTTTTTTATTCCCTTTTTTACTCCCTCTTTTACTTCCATTTTAACTCCCACTTATATTTTGGTGTTGCGTTCAAAGAGAAAACCAATAAGGCAGAGACAATCAATCGTCTTCCTGTTGAGACTCATCGTCTGTCGGGGTGGTGAATGTGGCGAGTCGCCGCAGCGCAAAAAAGTAGTAAGCCACAAATAGAAGCGTCATCATAAGGTCGCCGATGCTGAGGCGGTCGCGTCCCACAAGCAGCACGGTGGCTATCGGTACAAGCAGCTGCGCTATGGTGTAGAGATGGAATCCTATACGGTGAAGGTTCCACATCAGTATCACGCCAGTCAGCGAAAGTCCATAGAGGATAGCCAGTGTAAGGAAGAACGATTGCGGGAAATTGTATATCATCTCTTCAAAGGCCACCGTGAATTCGCCGGGCAACGACATTTGGCCAGTGGCGTACATGTTCTGCAGTGTTGGCAGCATGAGACCGTATGAGAGAAATGACAGGAAACAGGCACCGGAACCTATCATGCTAAAAACAAGGACTATGCGTAGGCTGCGGCGCATCGACAGAAAGAGTCCCTCATCGTTGGTGGACATATCGGGCATGACTACATCACTTTTTTCAGTTCTTCGGCCATCTGTTGCTGCAGCTTGCGTGCCTCGGCGGCGGCGCGCTCGGCAAAGTCCTCGCCATTGGAGGCGTAGATGATGCCGCGCGACGAGTTGACCAGCAGTCCGCATTCCTTGGTCATGCCGTATTTGCAGACCTCCTCAAGGCTTCCGCCCTGTGCACCCACTCCGGGGACGAGCAGGAAACTGTCGGGGGCTATGGTTCTTATGTCGGTAAGCATGTCGGCTTTGGTGGCTCCGACAACATACATCATGTTGTCCTTGTTGCCCCATTGCTGCGATTTCTCAAGCACTTTCTGGAACAGTTTCTTGCCCTCGCCCTGCGATTCAATGAACTGGAAGTCGAAGGCTCCTTTGTTGGATGTCAACGCCAACAGAATCACCCATTTGCCTTCGTATACGGTGAAGGGTGTCACTGAGTCTTCGCCCATGTAGGGTGCCACGGTCAGCGAGTCGAAATTGAAATCGCCGTCGGGGTCGAGGAATGCCTTGGCATACTGCTGCGAGGTGTTGCCTATGTCGCCGCGCTTGGCGTCGGCTATTGTGAAGACTTTGTCGTCGAGGCTGTGGAGATAGTCCATGGTTTTCTTCAACTGCACAAGGCCATTGATGCCTGCGGCCTCATAGAAAGCCAGGTTTGGCTTGTAGGCCACAGTATAGGGGAGTGTGGCATCAATGATGGCCTTGTTGAAGTTGAATATGGCGTCGTCGTCGCCCAGCAGGTGCTGTGGCATCTTCTTGAGGTCGGTGTCGAGTCCGACACAGAGGAACGACTGTTTGCGGCGTATGGTTTCTATCAGTTCTTGTCGAGTCATTTCTTTCGGTGGTGCTTAGAGTTTGGTGATGATATTTTGAGACTGAAAACCATAAGGTTGTCAGTGGGTAAGTTGCTGGAAGATTTGTTCCATGCTGTCTTGTTTCTTCTGGATGGTGAGCACGGTGTAGCCTTGGTCCACCGCCCAGCGGAACAGGGTCTGGCGGATGTCCTTGTCGCCCTTGGCAACAATAGTGTAGGTGTGGCCTGTCTCTTTCGACACTTTTGTTATGTCGCTGATTTGACGCAGCTTGTTGATGTCGATATCGCGGTCGAACTCCACACAGTAGTTATTGCCTGAGAGCTCTTTGTTCTTCAGCTCGGCGGTGCTGTTGTCGGCCACTATCTTGCCGTGGTTGATGATGATGGCGCGCGAGCACATGGCTTCGACCTCTTGCATGATGTGGGTTGAGAGCAGCACTATCTTGGTTTTTCCGGCATCGCGAATCACTTTGCGGATTTCCTCCAACTGATTGGGGTCCAGACCAGTGGTAGGTTCGTCAAGTATAAGTATCTGGGGGTCGTGTATCAGAGCCTGTGCCAGTCCCACACGCTGCCGATAGCCTTTAGACAGGGCTCCGATGCGTTTGCCGAGCTCGGGTTCCAAACCGGTGAGGTGTATTATCTCGTCGACACGCTGGTTGCGGTTCTTTATGTTGTAGGTTCCGGCTATAAATTTCAGGAACTCTGGGATATACATCTCGGTATAGAGTGGATTCTGTTCGGGCAGGTAGCCTATGCAACGGCACACTTCGCGAGGTTCTTCGAAGATGCTGTGTCCGCACACTGTGACATCGCCTTCGGTGGGAGGTATGAAACAGGTGATGATTTTCATCAGCGTCGACTTGCCTGCACCGTTGGGGCCGAGCAGACCTACAATCTCTCCGGGCTCTATGGTGAAACTGACATCGTCCAATGCACGTTGGTGCCCGTACAGTTTGGTGATATTGTTGACTTTAATCATTCAGTGTTGCAATTTGTTATTCGCCTTTCTGCAGTTCGCGTGCCTCCTGCAGGCTGATGCGCTTGCCGTTGTAGAAAGCAATTACGAATGCGTCCTTGAAACCTTTCTTTCTCAGGTCGTTCTGTATGTTTTTTGCGCGGGCTATCGTCGGTTCGTTGCCCATGGTGTAGCGGTACACGCCGTCTTGTTTGTAGACATGGTATCCGCTCACGCCTTTGAAGTCTTTAGCGCCTTCCTTGAGCTCCTTGTCGCTGGTGAGGAACTGAACTTTGTAGGTCACACCCTCAACCACAACCTGGTCTTTCTGTACTGTCACGGTTAGCTCGGCTTCTTCCTGGTCTATTTTCACCAGTCCTGAAAGGTTTTCCTTCTCGGGTGCTGCAGGTGCCTCTACTTCAGCTTTCGGGGCCTCCTCGCCTTGCGACTGCAGTATGGCTGTGGCCAGTGCGTCGTCCTGGCGTTGCTGAGCCTTGGCGTTGCTGTCGGCCACGGCGTTGTTGTTCTTCTTGGGGTTCTTGTTCTTGCCGTAGCCTGGGAGGTCAACCTCCATCTTGGCGGGCTTGACGGAAGCCTCCTCGTGGGCCTTGTAGTTGGCGAAAGCGTTGAGCAGGCACACCGCTATGGTTGCCTGTCCTTCGTCCGACATCATGTAGGCCTCCTCGGTGGGGTTGCTGATGAAGCCCACCTCGGTGAGCACTGCTGGCATGGCGGTTTTGTAGATGACGAAAAACTCGGCTTGCTTGACACCGCGGTTGGTGGTCTTTATGTTACTCTTGTATTGATCTTGTGCGTATTGCGCAAAGTTAAGACTCTTGTCGATATAGGCATTCTGGTACATGGCAAACATGACATAGCTCTCGGGCGAATTGGGGTCGAAACCCTGATAGTCCTTGTTGTCCTTGTAGCCCGACTCGAGCAGAATGTCGGCATTTTCCTTTTTGGCTACCTCCATGTTGGCGCGGCTGCGCGAAAGACCCATGACATAAGTCTCCATACCTACGGGAACCGAGGTGGGGTGCGAGTTGCAGTGGATGGAGATGAACAGGTCAGCCTTGGCGCGGTTGGCGATGTTGGCACGCTCGGACAGGGCCACGTCCACGTCGGTTGTGCGGGTGTATATCACGTTGACATCAGGGTAGTTGTCCTGTACCAGTTTGCCGAATTTCTTGGCAATGGACAATGTAAGCTCTTTCTCTTTGCTGTGCTTACCCAATGCTCCGGGTTTGTCGCCGCCGTGGCCTGGGTCGATGACCAATGTTTTCACTTTTCCGGGTTCTCTTTTTTGAGAATATGCCATTCCGGAAACAATAAATAACGCGGCGAAAAGAAGAACTAAACGTTTCATTTACAGATGTATATTTTTTGTTTTTATAGATTTCGCAAATTGTATTATCTTTGCACTTTGAAAATGCAAAGATACTAATTTTTTATATATTGAGTATCAGAAAATCATATTATTTTCAACTTTGGCTGCCACTGGCGTTTTTTTTGCTGGTTGGCGGACATTTTGTTTATGGACAGGATACAGTCCGTACACATGGCCAAGTTGCTGATTCCATGATTTCTGTATTTGGGTTGAACGACACGCTCAGTGCCGACAGCACCGCAAAAGAGGGATTGATACCGTTGTCGCGTGACGCTGTGAAGCAGACGGTGACATACAAGGCCGTCGACTCGGTGGCTTTCGAACTCGACAACAAGAAGGCTTTCCTGTACCATGACGGCGAGATAATGTTTGAAGACATGAACCTTAAGGCTGATGCCGTGGAGGTGGATTTCGACAAGCAGGTTCTCCATGCCAGAGGCACGGTCGACAGCACGGGAAAGTATCAGGGCAGACCGGTTTTCAAACAGGGTGAGTCTTCCTATAATGCTGATACCTTGGTGTATAACTACCATTCACAGAAGGGTATCATTTCGGGTGTCATAACGCAGGAGGGCGACGGCTACCTGCATGGCGACAAGATAAAGCGTGTCAACGACTCGGTGATGTATCTTAGCGGCGGCCAATACACGACATGTAATTATGCTCATCCTCATTTTGCTATCAATTTCACTGAATCCAAGCTTATTACCAACGACAAGATAGTCACCGGCCCTGCCTATGTGACCATAGAGGATGTCCCCACGCCACTGGCCCTGCCGTTTGCTTTCTTCCCATTGGCGCACGATCGCGCATCGGGCATTCTGCTGCCGTCGTACGGATGGATGACGGGCAGGGGATACTATCTCAAAGACGGCGGTTACTACTTTGCTATCAACGACTTTCTCGATCTGTCGCTCATCGGTGAGATTTACACCAACCTGAGCTGGGCCGCCGAAACCAAGTCGAACTACTACCGCCGCTATAAGTACAAGGGCTATTTCGATGTCCGCTACGGAATAACCAAGACCGGCATCAAGGGCGACACCAACACTTACAACAAATACAGCGACTTCAAGATCGCTTGGCGACATGACCAGGACGCCAAGGCAAACCCTAACAGTCGCTTCTCGGCCGATGTCAACATTATCAGCCGCAACTATAACCGCAACACAACCAATTCGTCCGACTATTTCAACAGCACCACGACATCGAGCATCAGCTACACCTCGACAATAGGCTCGTGGTTCAATCTGGCGTTGTCGGCCCGCGAGTCGTATAACATCCAGACAGGACTGATGAACATAAAGTTACCGTCGTTGTCGCTGAGCAGCAATACATTCTATCCTTTCCGCCGCAAGATGCCGACGGGCTCCTACAGGTGGTATGAGAATATCTCGATGTCGTATGTTCTCGAGGGAGAGAACAATGTCAACACCCAGGATACGAACATACTTAAAAAGACCATCTTCAACGAGATGCAGTATGGCATACGCCACAGGATTCCGATTCAAAGCACACTGAAAGTGCTGAAGTTCTTCAACTGGACCAACTCGCTGACTTACAACGAACGCTGGCATTGGTCGACGATCAACAAATCGGTCGACTCGACAGGTGCGCTGGTCATCGACACCATCCGGGGCTTCCGTGCCAACCGTGATTTCGCGTTCAGCTCGTCGCTTTCGACGCGTATCTATGGCATGTTCAATTTCAAGTTCGGTCCGCTCAAGGCTTTGCGCCATGTTGTCAATCCGTCGGTGTCGTTCAACTTCCGTCCTGATTTCGGCAGCGAACGTCTGGGCTATTGGCGTTCATACACCGACACGACGGGCTACGTGCACCGCTATTCGATTTTTGAGCAGAGCCTCTACGGCGGCCCAGCCGACGGACGCTCTGGTCAGATAGGCTTCTCTATTGGCAACAACCTGGAAGCCAAAATAAAACCATTGCGCGACACAACCGGTGAGCTAAAAAAAGTGATGCTTATTGAAAGCCTCAACCTGTCGATGAGCTATGACCTGGCACGCGACTCTCTCAACTGGTCGGATCTCAACGTATCGGGGCATACCACGCTGTTTAAATCGCTTGTTCTCAACTATTCAGGCTCGTTCTCGCCATACGAGATAGACACTCTCGGCAACAAACATAACCGCTTTCTCTGGAACACACAGAAGAAGCTGTTCCGCATGAACCAGTCGACATGGAGCGCCCAGCTGTCGTGGAGCCTCAACAACAACACCTTCAAGAAGGGTGCCAAGAAAGGGGAGGGCAGTGTCGTAAGGCCCATAGTCCAAACGCCTTATGATTACAACCCCGCACTGATGATGGGTACCTATGCCGATTTCTCGATGCCCTGGAACCTGGCGTTCAACTATACTCTCAGCTATGTCAGCGCCTACGATGCGGCACGTTTCAATATCAACCGTAGTGTGACGCATTCGGTGTCGGTGTCGGGCAACCTGACACTGACCGAGAACTGGAGATTCCACTTCTCGACGGGCTACGACTTCACCAACAAGGGCATGTCGTACACCAGCATAGACATCTATCGCGACCTGCACTGCTGGGAAATGCGCTTCAATTGGGTGCCTTTCGGATACTACAAGAGCTGGAACTTCGCCATCAACATCAAAGCAGGCTCACTTCGCGACGTCAAGTATGAGAAACGCGAGAATTATCAGTCAAATCACGGATACTACGTATATTAAAAACCGGCTTATGGAATCAAAACTGGAATTTCAGGAATCGAAACTGTATTACACCATCGGTGAGGTGGCGGAGATGTTGAATGTCAACACATCACTGCTGCGTTTCTGGGAAAAGGAATTTCCCGAAATACGCCCCACCAAGAACAAAAAAGGCACTAGAAGCTATACGCAACAGGACATACAGCTGCTGCACCGCATCCATTACCTGACAAAGGAATGCGGCCTTACCCTCGACGGAGCACGACAGCAATTGAAAAACGACAAGTCGCCCGACAAGAACCTGCAGCTGGTCAACACTCTCAACGAGATGAAAAATTTTTTGATTCAGATGAAACAATCTATATGATTTTGCGTTACATAAAAAAAATATCCCCTTGTCGAAACCATTTTTTATCCATTAAAAACAATAACAATCATGAGGAAAAAAGTACTCTTTGGATGTATAATCCTATCCGTAATGTTCGCCATGACATCATGTGACGGACTTAACCTAAACAGCATTTTCAACCCGGAGGAAGAATTGGTTGGTAATGCCACGATTGTGATTACTCGCAATAATGACGGTGTTATTGAACAGGATTCTATCCATTTTACCTCGAGTCTTGTCGATGTGTTTGATTTCGCTGACGTCGACTCCACTCTGGGAGAAGGATACTCCACCATTGATATAAGTGCCAATGTCAACCTGAGCGAGGCCAACGTGTCGCTGGCTTTCCCGTTCATGTATATCCGTCTGGACGACTCGACGGCTAAGTCTTACACGATGGATACCATTCTGACTATTGACCTCTTGAATGGCCTGGATTTTGCAAAACTGGTAAATGTTTTGGCAAATCCTGATGGCGGCAACATGGTCCTCGTCGCCGAGAACGACAGCTGCTGGTATATCTCGCATGCCGGTGAATTCGTGGTGACGCGCTATCCGACAGTCGGCAATATTGTCGAGGGAACCTTCAACAATGTCGAGGCATGGTATGTAACCCAGGCCAAGATTAACGAGCTTAACGACGATATCCAGAACTATAACTTCGCTCACCTGGGCGATCTAGACTATTACTTCCCGAGAGTGACGATTAACGGCAGTATCAACAGCCGTCGCTGGTCAATAATCCACAGCATCTTCAATACGGCATTCTCTCAGGGAGGTATAACTTCCAAATAAGGCTTGTTTTCCGTGGTGAAACACAAAATACCACAGAAACTATTGGTAATTATAGTGGTGCTGCTTCCTGTGGCACCACTTTTTGCACAATTTGATTTTCCTCCGATGGGCGGTCGCAGTGCCGCAATGGGCGGTGCATCGGTTGCGTTGAGGGACGACGAATCGGCGCAGGGCAATATTGCTGCCATAGCGTGGATGCGTCAGGTGATGGTTGCCACGGCATTCCGCCAGACATTCGTCTCCGAGGGTTTTGGCACGGCATCGCTGGCCGCCTCGTCTCCTGTGGGTTTCGGTACCGCTGGCCTCTCGTTCATCCACTACGGTAACAGCGACTATCACGAACAGCAGCTCTCGCTTCTGTATGCCTTGCCGGTCAGCCGCACCGTGGCGATGGGCGTTGCCTTCCATTATCTTCATTCCGGCACGTCGGATGCTTATTACGACCCTGTCAACTTGCTGACTTTCAGCGCGGCGCTCCAGTATTCCCCGACGGATGAACTTACTGTGGGATTCAAGACTTTCAATCCTTTTTCTGTAAAACTCAGGGATGATTTGACATTCCGAACGCCGGCTCTCTTTACTCTCGGCGTCGCCTATCGCCTGATTGACGAGCTGCTCGCCGTAGCCGAGGCTGAGGAGGATCTGTATAATGACGCCACCCTGAGATTCGGATTGGAGTACTCTTTTTTGAATAATTATGCAGTGCGTGTCGGTTTCAATACCAATCCTGTTATTTACTCTTTTGGTGTAGGAATGGATTTCAATCACCTTGGAATCAGTCTGTCAGCGCAAGTGCATAACGTCTTGGGAATAACTCCGCATCTTTCTGCACATTATCGTTTCTGAAAACATGCGTTCTGTTATCTGTCTTCTGTTGTTTCTGTTTTCCAGTGTGTTGCTCTGCGCTCAGGAGGACAACCATGCTCTGGGTATACTATTGGAGCAGTGGGCTGAACAGAACGACAGCGAATCGGTGCCTGACGATGTCGTAGAGCTATTGCAGTCTTATCTTGAAAACCCTATCAACCTGAATGATACGTCGTCGCAGGAGCTGGAAGACATACCTTTTATTTCTGATCTCCAACGCGAAGTGATACGTGCTTATATAGCCCAGAACGGTGAGATGGCCTCGCTGGCTGAACTGCATCTCATGAATGGCTTCGACTCAGTGACGTTGCGGTTGTTGATGCCTTTTGTGACGGTGGCTCCTGTGCAACGCGATCGTTCTTTTTCGATAAAGGAAATGTTGCAAAAGGGACGCAGCAATTTGCGATTAGGAACTAAGACGGTCTTGCCGTATGTGCGTGGTTACAAGGAAGATATATACGCTGGATCGCCGTTCAGAGTTTATTTCCGGTACAATTTCAAGTTTGACGACAGGATTTCGTTTCAGCTCTCCGGTGACAAGGATGCCGGTGAGAGCTTCCGCGACCAGTCTCCGCTCCCGGGATTCGATTATTATGGCTACCATCTGATGTTTAGCGATTTTGGCATTGTGAAGCGTGCCATTGTGGGAAAGTACCAAATGCAGTTCGGCCAGGGCACAACCCTTTGGAGCGGGTATGCTCCATGGATGTCGGGAAGTATGCCTCTATGGCGTAACGGTCAAGGAATCAGAGCGGCAAGTGCTTTCTGTGAATATGGATATCTTCATGGAGGCGCAGTCACTCTTAGTCTAAGGAAGAGTGTTGAGCTGTCGCTTTTTTACTCAAATGCCGACCGCGATGCCTCAACCGCTGATGCTGATACTTTGGATGGCCTTGAACAGCAGTTTCAGACCATCTATCAGTCTGGATACCACCGCACTGAGTATGAAATAGCGAAGGAAGGTCTTCTTAACGAACAGCTTTATGGTGGTCATCTGCAGTACCGAGGTTCAGGATTGATTATAGGAGCTACTGCCTACAGGACGATTCTGTCGAATACTATCGCTCCGGCACGGAATGTTTATAATGCATTTGCTTTCAGAGGGAAAGATAATATCAATGCGGGTGTCGACTTCTCGTGGCGATACAGGAGGCTGCTTCTTTTCGGAGAGGCATCGCTGGCAATGAACGACAGCATCCGGTCACTATCACGTGAATATGACTGGCTGCCTATTGCTACTGTTATGGGTGCACAGCTGCATCTTAATGCAAATAATAACATTTCGATAGCCTACCGCTACGGTTCGCCGATATACCAGAACCTTCATGCTAATGTTGTGGGACAGAGCTCGTCGGCTCAAAACGAGAAAGGATTGACGTTGTTTTTGAGGTCGCGGCTGCCATTCTACATCTCCTTGCAGGGTTCGGTAGATTTTTTCTCTTATCCATGGCTCCGCTACCGCGTATACAGTCCTTCAACTGGTGTTGACTATAGGATTGCCTTGTCAAAAGAAATCGTGGATAACATGTTGTTTACATGCCAATACAGATATAAAAGTTGTGACCGCAACGGCAATGATAGCCTGTATTGGACTGAACGCACCAATCGTCAGCAGTTTCATTTGGCACTTGACTATTCTCTTGACGACGGCTGGCGTTTTCTTTCACGTTTGGTCTTTACGTGGTTCAACTGCGAGGATCACTCAAGGGAGAGGGGCTTTCTCGTCTCGCAGGAGGTGTTGTACAATGCCAGTCGGATTAAGCATCCTTTCTCGCTTTGTGGCAGGATTGCGGCATTCGACGTGTCGGCCTACGATGCACGTATCTTCACTTATGAGAGTGACTTGATGTATGAGTTTGCCGTGCCTATGCTGATGGGTAGGGGAGTGCGCTGCTATCTTGTTTTTCGCCAGGATATTAGCCGTGACCTGTCGTTTGCACTCAAGTACGCAGTCTCGTTCTATTCCAACCAGGATAAGATAGGTTCGGGATATGAAACCATTGACGGTGCCTTCAAGCATGAATTGAAAGCACAATTGCGTTTTAAATTCTGAGGTTGGGATGTCGATACCGAGTTACTCGCTCTGAGGAATTCTTCCATCTTCGACCAGTTTCTTGTATGTTTTTTCGGCTGCCAGTTGTTCGGCGGCTTTGATTGAGTATTCTATGGCTGTCTCTCCTGGTTCGTCGCCGAGCATAGCCCTGATCTCGTATTCCTTGCGACTTCCATTCTTTTTGCCTTGGTACATTACGTTCACCACCTCGAAGTGCACCTTGCAGCGTTCTTTCTGGCCCCAGTCTATCAGTTTGCTCTTGAAGTTCCACTCCTGGTGCGAGATGGCGTCAATGTCCAGATAGAGGTTTATTATTCGCTCCACAATCACTTTGCGTGTGAACTTGTAGCCTTTCTCCAGATATATAGCTCCGACAAGCGCTTCGAAGGCGTCGCCGTCAATCGACTTAAAGATTCCTTGCGACTCTTTGTTGTATTGTATAAGTTGCGACAGACCTATTTTCTGAGCAAGCTTATTGAGGTTTGCGCGACTAACAATCTTTGAACGCATCTCGGTCAGAAAGCCTTCTCCTTGGTAGGGATACTTGCGATACAGGTATTCGGCAACTATCGTGCTCAGAACAGTGTCTCCCAAGTACTCCAGTCGCTCGTTGTTGACGCGACGACCCTGCATGGTCTCCATCGATTTCGACTTGTGGATGAAAGCGATCTGATAGGTCTCGGTTCTACGTGGTGTGAATCCGAGAATGTTTTTAAAAAAACTGTAGAAAGCCTCGTTGTCTTTTTGTCTGTGGAATAGTGACATATAACTCGGCTGGATGCTTATTCATACTTTCGGAATGCGAGGCACACATTGTGTCCGCCAAAACCGAAAGCATTGCTGAGTGCAAAATTTATTTCGCGTTTCTCAGGTTTATTGAATGTGAAATTGAGCGGCTCAATCTCCGGATCGTCGGTGAAGTGATTTATTGTGGGCGGAATAATTCCATTTTTGATTGCAAGTATTGTTGCAATTGCCTCTACACTGCCTGCTGCACCAAGTAGATGACCTGTCATCGACTTGGTCGAGTTGAGGTTTATCTTCTTGGCATGTTCTCCGAAAAGGCGCGCAATGGCTTTGGGTTCGGAGATATCGCCTATCGGTGTTGAGGTGCCGTGTGTGTTGATATGGTCAACATCCTTAAGCCTCATTTCTGACTCTTCGACAGCGAGTCTCATGGCGTCATACGCTCCGTTGCCTTCGGGGTGTGAGGCGGTGATATGGTATGCGTCGGCCGACAGGCCACATCCTGTCAGCTCTGCATAAATCTTTGCTCCCCTGCTTTTTGCATGCTCCAGTTCCTCCAATACAAGCGCGGCAGCTCCCTCAGCAAGTACAAAACCGTCGCGGTCTTTGTCGAACGGACGCGACGCTGTTTTGGGGTCGTCGTTGCGGAACGACAATGCCTGCATCGAGCTGAAACCACCGATACTGCACTCGGTCACAGCTGCTTCTGAGCCACCTGCAATGATGGCTTTAGCTTTTCCAAGCCGTATAAGATTGAATGCATCGGAAATGGCTATAGCTGATGAGGCACAGGCTGCTACAGTACAATAGTTCGGTCCTCGGAAACCATGTTTTATTGAAATATGACCGGCACAGATGTTTGAAATCATGCGGGTGCAAAAGAACGGACTGAAACGCGGAATATTTCCACTTTTCACATATTCACTGATTTCTTCCTGAAAGGTGAGAACACCTCCGTTCCCGCTGCCCCAGATAACACCTATTTGTGATTTGTCAACACCGTTGTCAATGCCGGAATCTTTTATTGCCTCTTCTGTGGCAACAAGACCATACTGCGAAAACGGGTCAAGTTTTCGGCATTCTTTTCGGTCAAAGAAATTCAGGGGGTCAAAATCCTTGACTTCGCAAGCTATCTTGCATTTGAAGTCTTTGGGGTCAAAGTGAGTAATTAGGCCAGCACCACTTACTCCGGCGAGCATCGCCTGCCACATCGTGGCCACATCGTTGCCAATCGGAGTAAGTGATCCCAGTCCTGTAACAACTACTCTCTTTAGATTCATAAAGAATCAGTTATTTTCCAGCATTCTCAATGAAGGCGATGGCATCACCGACAGTGGCGATTTTTTCGGCTTCGCTCTCGGGAATCTGAATGTCGAACTCTTTCTCAAGTTCCATGATTAACTCTACGGTATCGAGAGAATCTGCTCCGAGGTCGTTAGTAAAACTTGCTTCAGGAGTTACATCTTTTTCGTCGACACCAAGCTTATCAACGATGATAGCTTTTACTTTAGTTGCAATTTCAGACATTTTTCTTCTTATTTTATGAATTAAACAATTTGCAAAATAACGAAAAAAAAATCACATACACACAACTTTTCTTGCTATTTCTTTATGTTAAATATATTAACAATTTGTGATACAATGCTATATGAGGCGAAAAATCTGCCCTTGATTTTTCTGTTTTTTGGTTAGAAAAACATCGTTGAAAATCAAATAAATATCGTTTAAATTGATTATTATATTTCTGATAATCAGGAATAAGAAAAAAAGTTGCTGTTTTTTGCCCTGAATTCAATATTTCTTCATAAATTTGCATTTTATTTTTCAGGGTATTGATGCCCCTTTACCACTTATAAAACTGTATGGCTGAAAATCAAAAAAGTCTTGTCCGTTTGGCTATCCTTGCCTCTGGCAATGGTACCAATGCACAGCAGATTTCTGAATACTTTGCGGGGAACCCTCGCGTAGAGATAAATGTAATAATATATAATAAGAAGGATGCCTATGTGGCCAAGCGTGCCGAAAATCTCGGCATAGAGGCCAAGTACTTCAACCGCCACGACTTCTACGAGTCTGACAATGTCCTTTCTTTCTTGCAGGAGCGTCAGGTGGATTATGTTATACTGGCAGGATTCCTGCTACTTGTACCTGAAAACTTGCTTGGTGCGTTCCCCAATCGCATCGTAAACATTCATCCTGCCTTGCTGCCTAAATATGGCGGTAAGGGGATGTATGGACACCATGTGCATGAAGCTGTCGTGGCCAATCATGAACAGGTGACGGGCATAACAATCCATATTGTCGACAACCGCTATGACTGCGGAACGACACTGTTCCAGGCAAAATGCAAGGTGGAGCCCACCGACTCGCCCGACGACGTGGCTGCAAAGATTCACTTGCTCGAAAAGGAGTATTTCCCTCGCGTCATCGACTCGTTCATTTTCGACAAACCCATGCCGCAATCCACGGCGATTGCTGACTAAATATTGCTTTTATGCGGATAGCTGTCAACACTCGCCTGCTGCTCCCTGACCGTCTGGATGGTATTGGCTGGTTTACGGCCGAGACTTTGCAACGTATTGTCTGCAACCATCCGGAACACGAGTTTTTCTTCTTTTTCGACCGCAAGCCTGACCCCCGTTTTCTGTATGCAAATAATGTTCACCCACTTGTCTTGCATCCTCAGGCGCGGCATCCGCTTCTGTGGTATATGTTTTTCGAATGGAGTGTCTCACGGGCATTGCGCCGCAACAAAATAGACCTTTTCCTTTCGCCTGACGGATGGCTTTCGTTGCGTACAAAAGTGCCTTCGGTTGCGGTTATTCATGACCTCAATTTTGAACATGCCAACGATTTCCTGCGTGCTTCGCATCAGCGATATATGAAGCGTTTTTTCCCGCAGTTTGCACGTAAGGCAGAGCGTATTGCCACGGTCTCGGAGTTTTCCAAACAGGACATTGCCGATACTTACGGTGTCCCTATTGAAAAGATTGATGTCGTGTATGACGGTTCTCATTCCTACTATAAACCATGCAGTGACATAGAACGTACACAAACCCGCGAACGCTTTGCTGACGGGAAACCATATTTTATATATGTAGGAACTATCTCGCGACGCAAAAACCTTACTAACATATTGTTGGCATTCGACCAACTCAGGAAGACGCACAACTCGGACCTGCAGCTCGTAGTCGTAGGCAGTCGCTATTGGTGGCAGGATGAATTGAAGGAGGCTTACGACAATATGCAATTCCAGTCTTCGGTTCATTTTGTCGGACATGTCGGTTCAGATGTCTTGTCTCAACTTATGGGTTCGGCTGAGGCATTGGTATACGCCTCTGTTTTTGAGGGTTTTGGAATTCCGATTTTGGAGGCCTTCTATGCAGAAACTCCTGTCATAACTTCAAACGTCACCTCTATGCCTGAGGTTGCCGGTGATGCTGCAGTGCTTGTCGACCCTCTATCGGTGGATGCCATTGCTGATGCCATGTATCAAGTGTCGACCGACGAATCTTTACGTAACAGTCTGATAGCAAGGGGTCGTGAACGTCGGGAACTTTTTTCGTGGGATCGCACAGCCACACTGTTGTGGGATTGCATTGCCAAGGTCATTGATGATATCAAACAATAAGGAAAACACCAATTGTCATGAGGAAGGTCTGGATATTGCTTGCCGTTTTGCTAGCGTCGCTAAATGCCACCGAGGCACAGACCAAGTCCATGTTGTCGTCAAATTTGGTGTTCAATCCCTCTTTCGAAGAATACCGTGAGTGTCCGCGCCGCATCGACGCTCTGGGAACGTTGACCATAGTTGATGCATGGTACCAGCCCACTGCCGGGTCGGCCGATTACTATAATGTTTGCGGTTCGCGTGAATGCTCAGTGCCCAAGAACAAGCTTGGAATACAGGAGCCGCATTCTGGCGTCGGTTATTGTGGTATATATTGTTCGAAAACTGATTACAGGGAGTATCTCCAGACTCAACTGAAAGAGCCTCTCAAAGCCAACGAGATGTACCGCATCTCTTTCTATGTGAGCCTGTCAGAGTATTCGTCGGGTTCGGTGGCCACTATCGGAGCTTTGTTCACTCAGAATCGCGTCAACGACACTGTGCGCAGTGTTCTTATGAGGAAAGAGGTCCGCAATATCGGCTCTGGCATCTCGCAGACTGTGGCTTCATATTTTGAGCCTCAAGTTGTGAATGATTACAATCATGTCCTTACCGACACCAAAGGATGGACGCTTGTCAGCGGTACTTTTGTTGCACAGGGCGGAGAACAATTCCTTACCATAGGCAATTTCTTTCCGGCTTCCCAGTCAAATGTTGTCGACCTTGATTCTCTAACATACCTATTGCCTGGAGCTTATTATTACATTGACGATGTATCTCTCGTATGTCTTGGATGCACAGAGGACGCTCAGCCGGATACTGTCGACAGTGTCGTTACGGATGCTCCAGGAAAGACCATCAACGAGTTCACCATCTCTCCTGACTCACTGCAGGTGGGCTCAACTTTTGTATTGCACAATATCTTTTTCGATTACGATAAATCCACGCTTTTGCAACAGTCTTACAATGAGCTTCAACAGTTGCTCGCCTTGTTGAAGGAATACCCTGAAATGCGTATTGAGGTGCGTGGTCATACCGACGGTCGCGGCTCGGTCGATTACAATAACCGTTTGTCTGAAAACAGGGCAAAGGCTGTTGTGGATTTTCTTGTTTCCAAGGGTGTTGACCAGCGCCGGCTGCAATATAAAGGTTTTGGAAAGAGCATGCCAATAGACAGCAATGCCACTGAAGCTGGACGTGCCCGTAACCGTCGTGTCGAATTCAGAATTCTTTCTATGTAGGCCAAGGCGAACGCCACCAGAGGATAATTCCTAATATTAATTTCCAATTAGTACTTTAGGAACCTATTCTCCAATACTTCCTTATTCGTTAATTATTCAGATTTATAATGTGCATGTAAAATAATAAAAAGCCCGCGATGACTCGCGGGCTTTTCTATATGAGAGAGTTGTTGTTTCTCTTATTTGTTGGTGCGATAGAAGGAAACGCGACGGTTAACGGCATTCTTGATATCACCGAAATGGAGAGTCTTGCCCTTACCGCTGGTCTTCAGACGGTCGCCGTCGATGCCATATTTATTGACAAGGAGTTTCTTCACGTTTTCAGCACGTTTCTCAGACAGTTTCTGGTTGTATTCGTCGGAACCGCTGTAGTCGCAGTAACCAATGATTTCGAAGTCGTTGTCGCAGTCTTTCATGATCTGAGCGATAGCTTTGACTTTGTTCATCTGGTCTGCAGAAACAGTGTACTGGTCAACACCATAGAGGATCGAGAACGGCATAGCGTAGAAGTTGTCTTTGTCTTTCTCGTAGCCTTCGATAACCTTGCGCAGGCTGTCGGCAGTGCCGTCGTCAGCCTTGACGACTTTCTGGTTAGCCTCGAGAGCTTTGATCTTGTCCATGAGGCGAGCCTCGTTGGCCTTCGAGTCTTTCAGGTCTTTGCGCAGACCGTCAATCTCGTTGTTGAGGGCGTCGAAGTTCTCCTGGGTGAGAAGAGCGCGAGCGGCAATGAGTTCAAGGTCAGCCTCGGTGGGACCGAAATTGTACATGTAACCAATTGAAAGCATGCCAGTCATGTCATGCCACTGGTGAATCGGGTTGGGGATGTCGGCAACAACGTCATCGGTGAGTTCGATGAAGATGGTTGATTTGTCGTTGCAAACCTTCTTGCTCAAACCAAGACCTGCTTGGAAATACATTGAAATGAAACCAGCATTGATGTCATCTCTCTGGAAGGCGAAGCCAGGTCCCAAAATCAGGTAGAAGGAACCTTTTCTGTCGGGATCATAACCCTTGATGGCATTGTTGATGCTCAGTTTGAAATCAACGCCTAATTTGCCATAACGGTCATAGCAGATACCGTCACGGTCGTAAGCAGGCTGATTAACATTCTGGAAGCCTTTCCATAAACCGGGGGTCTGTGCGATAAGACGTGCAGCCCAAACATGGTTCAACTCCTTCTCAACGAAGAGGCTGGCACCAATGTTAGAGCCTTCACGCCAATCCAATATACCACCATGTTCGTATTCCCAGCTGTAGATCAGCGTTCCACCGATGGACCAGTTGCTCCAAAAACCGTACTGCGGGTATACAGGAGCGTACTTCAAGTCCTGGGCGTTAGCATTGCAGGCGAACATCATTACACCTGCAAGCAATCCAACTTTAAATAGTTTTTTAAACATAGTTTTTTTATTTAATCGTTAATTATTATTTCTAAATAACTTTGCAAAAGTACTACTTTTTTTAAAAACGCAAAATATTTTTTTCTTATAATTGTATGTTTTTTTTGATACTTGCTTTGGTTTATATTGTTATTTCTGTTGAATTGTAGATCTAAGATATTAGTTGTCAATATTTAGCAGAAACGATTCGTTTTAGTTTTCAACAAAAGAAATTTGATATTTTTTTTGCGTGTATACGTTATAAAACAATGTTTTGTTTCATTTTTTTTCAATTTTTTTCAAATTTTCATATCTCTTTATTGTTAAAAAGTATTCGTAACTGTTACTCGAATTGAACTTTTTTCCCCTCATTGATGAAAAATTATTTTGTGAAACCATAAGTTATTTGTACCTTTGCATTTTCTTTTTAAACCGTAATTATTACAATTATGAATGCAGTAAAAATCAATACAAACCATTTGAGCCAGTATGTTTCGGATGTTGAACTGAACAGCATATTACCCGAAATCCTCGATGCAAAGAAAACTCTTCTGAAGGGCGACGGTAAAGGAAACGACTTTCTCGGATGGATAAACCTGCCGGAAGAACTCGACACCAAAATCATCGAAAATATCAAGGCGGATGTCAGTCGTCTAGCTCCTAAGTCCAAGTATTTTGTTGTCATCGGTATTGGCGGTTCCTACCTCGGCGCAAGGGCTGTAATCGAGGCCCTTCAGTCGGAATTCGCCACTTGCATGCCTTCGCAATTCCCCACGGTTATTTATGCCGGCCACACATTGAGTGAGGACTATTATCATCAGTTGCTGCAGCTCCTTGATAAAAGTGATTATTCTGTCGCTGTGATTTCAAAGTCCGGAACTACAACTGAACCGGCGGTAGCTTTCCGCATCATCAAAGCTCACATCGAATCCAAGTATGGTCGTGACGAAGCCAGGTCGCGCATCATCGCTATAACTGATGCCAACCGCGGTGCTCTGCATGACATTGCTGTCCAAGAGCAGTATTCCATGTATGTCATTCCCGACAATGTAGGTGGGCGGTTCTCTGTGCTTACGCCTGTCGGACTTCTTCCAATCGCCATGGCCGGCTATGACATTGATGCCCTTCTCGAGGGCGCCCGTCAGATGCGGCGACTCTGCATGGAAAACGAAAACTACGAATCGAATCCGGCACTCTTTTATGCCGCCATCCGAAACATCCTCTATCGCAAGGGCAAGAAGGTTGAAATGCTTGTCAATTTCCTGCCTAACCTTAAATATATAAGCGAATGGTGGAAACAACTCTATGGCGAGAGTGAAGGTAAAGAGGGCAAGGGCATTCTGCCTCACAGCCTCAGTTTTACTACCGACCTGCATTCCATGGGCCAGTATGTGCAGCAGGGCGAACGTTTGATGTTCGAGACCGTTATGAGCGTCGAAAATCCTGGCAGCCATGTCGCGATACCTTCCGATGACCGCAATCTTGACGGAATCAACTATCTGGTTTCAAAGAGTCTTACGGAGATCAACCACAATGCTGAGCTTGGAACTGTAATTGCACATTGCAATGGCGGTGTACCAGTGCTGCATGTCCAGTTGCCGAAGATAGACGAGAATGTCTTGGGCCAGCTTATCTATTTCTTTGAATTTGCATGTGGTGTTAGTGGCTACACACTTGGTGTCAATCCGTTCGACCAGCCTGGTGTCGAGGCATACAAAAAGAATATGTTCATTTTGCTTGGCAAGCCTGGCTATGAAGGCAAGGAGCTTGTATAGCATGCGTGTCCATAAAAAAGATAGCGGAGCGATTTTTTCGCTCCGCTATCTTTTTATCCATTTTCAATTTTAGAATGGCAAATCGCCTAGGGTTGGTGTTTCTTCGGTAAGCACTTTCGACATGGGGTCGTTAGCTATTGGCATTTCATCGTTGCGGTTTCTGTTGCCTAGCACGGTGAAGTTCTCGGCTACCACCTCGGTGGCGTAGTGCTTGTTTCCGTCGCGGTCTTCCCACGTGCGGTTCTGCAGTTTGCCTTCAACATAGATTTGAGTACCTTTGTGAAGCAGTTTCTCGGCTATATCGGCCAGTCCTCTCCAGCACACCACTGTGTGCCAGTCGGTTTGTTCAATGCGCTCACCGTCTCGGTTCTTGCGTACCTCGGTGGTCGCCAGTGGGAAAGTGGCTTTGCGAACGACATTGCCCATGTCGTCGCGGTTGCCGTCTTTTGGGAAGGTGATTATTTCAGGATTCTTCCCTAAGTTTCCAATCAGTATTACTTTGTTTACTCCTACCATAATATATAAATGTAAAGTCAAAAATCTTTGCAAAGATAGCATTTTTTCTAATCCGTAGGGCAATTTTTTTTGCACATTGTGGGCAAACGTTTGTCTTTCAGATTTGAGATAGTTTTTTTTTTCATTCGCCACACCTCAAAATGCAGTGCCTTTCTATTCATATTCGTATTCATTCTTCAAAAACCGAGCTGTGACTATAGCGCAAAAAAAAAGGATTCTCAATATGAGAAATCCCTTTTTGATTCGTCGAAGCAGGAAAGCTTACTTGTCCAGTTGTTGCTGACGCAGCTGCTGAACGTAGATGGCTTTCAGTCTGCGTTCCCTGTTGATGACAGACGGTTTGGTGTATTTCTGACGCTCGCGGAGCTCTTTCACCACACCGGTTTTCTCGAATTTTCTCTTCAGTTTCTTGAGAGCACGTTCAATGTTGTCACCTTCTTTAATAGGAACTACGATCATTTTTAATACCTCTTTCTTGATTAAGGGTTAGTAATTGATTTTTTATGACAACCAGCGTTTAGAACTGGAAATGTCCTTCTGCTGCGGCATCCTTTATTGCGTTCAGGACACCCTTCTTGTTGATAATGCGCATACCTTTGGCCGAGACCTTCATGGTAATCCACATATCCTCTTCGGGAATGTAGAATTTCTTGGTCTGCAGGTTCGGGGAGAAATGTCTCTTGGTATGGATACGGGAATGGGAAACATTGTTTCCGGTAATCACATGCTTGCCTGTAATTTCACAAATCTTTGACATCTTATTATTATTTAAAAGTTATACTCTATCAATATTTTTTTCGCACCGGCCAAAAGTTAGCATCATGTATTTGTTAACAGTTTTTTGGCGAAAACGGCTGCAAAAGTCGTACAAATCTCCGACATGGCAAAACATTTTTTTCGCCGACACTTGCTTTTTAATTTTTTTTAACATTTTAATAATCATATATTGCTGATTATAAATTTTATACGAAAAAATCAAAAATGCATTTAACACATTTTTTTCAGGCAGTTACAAGTCTAAAAACACAGATAAAAATTGAAAATAGATGCATCCAAAATGCGAATTTTGATTGTTTTTCGTTATCACAACATGAAGATTACCGATGCTATTCAGTCTTTTCTGCTGTATATCAGTACAGAACGTCGACTTTCAGCACTTACAGTCGAGTCCTATGCAACTGATTTACGCCTGTTTGCGGAATACATCGGCAATACTCATGGAATCAGTGACGTGGAAGATATTTCTCATCTCGAGATTCGCGACTGGCAGATGTCGCTCACTGAAAAGGAACAGCACCCCAATAGCATCAAGCGTCGCCTGGTCACGTTGAGGACTTTTTACCGTTTCCTACGCCGGCAGGGGATTGTTACCACCGATGTCATGGCCAAAATCGTCACACCTAAATCTCCCAAGCGATTGCCTGTTTTTTTCACCGAGAAAGAAACCGCTCGCATATACACCGCCAACGTTTTTCCTGACAGTTTTGAAGGCGTTCGCGACCGTCTTTTGCTGTGCATTTTGTACGAAACCGGCATGCGTCGCGCCGAGCTATTATCATTGAAAAACAGCTCTGTCGACTTCCATTCAGGCACTATAAAGGTACTGGGTAAACGCGACAAGGAAAGAATAATTCCGATAGAAAATGAACTTTCGGACAATATAAAACGTTATTTTTCGTTAAAAGAGCAAAAGGAAGGTTGTTCCGACGCGTTTTTTGTCCGCTCCGACGGCTCGCCTTTTACGCAGTACGATGTACGCAAAGTGGTTAAGCAATACATGTCGCAGTTTTCCAACGCCGACAAAATCAGCCCGCATGTATTTCGCCACAGTTTTGCGACTCATCTGCTCAACGAGGGCGCTGACATTGACGCCATCAAAAACCTGCTGGGACACGCTGACCTTTCCGCCACCGAGATCTACACCCACGTCTCGCGGCAGCATCTAAAGGAAACATACAGACATACCCATCCGAGAGAAAAACGTAAAAACGAGTGATTAATACTCTTAAACTTTAAAACTTTCAAACCCAATTAATAAAAGGAGGTAATTATGAACATCTCAATCAATGCTGTGAAATTCAAGGCAGACCCTAAGCTTGAAAAATTCGTCAACGACAAAGTCGCCAAGCTCGACCGCATCGTCGACAACGCCACCAAATGCGAAGTATTCCTCAAAGTAGATAAACCCGAAACCGACAATAACAAGATTGCCGAAATCTCGCTTACTCTCCCCGGACAGACGTTGTTCAACAGCAAGCAGGCCAACAGCTTCGAAGAGGCGGTTTCCGATTGCGTCGACACCATGAAGGTTCAGATCGACAAATACAAGGAACGTTACAAATAACCGACGGCTTTTCAGTCGTATCCTATGACGGGGTGGCAGGCAAAACTGCCATCCCGTTTTTCGTTGAGCGATACCTTTCGTCACGTCTCTTCTGCTCCCTTTCCAACGTCTCTTCGAACCTCTTTGAAAAGCCTCGTCGTCACCCATTGGAATGGCAAAATCTGACCTTCTCAAAAGCCGCTCCAAATGTTAAAATCCATTAATCGTTCGCTAAAACCTTTGTTTTTACAAAAAAATATGTATCTTTGCCAATCTAACCTAACTAACCGAACTTAAGCGACGGGTATTACCCAATGTTGCATAACTAACATAATACTAAAGAAATAAGTCAGCCGAATAGTCCTTTCTTGTATTACGGAAAGGATGCCTTTTGGCTGCAATTTTTGGTATTTTGCCTTTATAAAGCATATAAATTACGCGTTAATTGAAGAAAAATTAAATTTTATATATATAAAAACGGAAAAACAAAAAAATTCATAGTTCAATCAAATTATTAACCAAAAAAAACGCACAATGAAAGTAAAAAATTACTTTTGGAGATTATTCCTGATGGCGGCACTGCTGCTACCTGGAATAGCGTGGGGCCAGGTGGCCAAGGTTTCGGAGTATGACTTCGCAGCCGATACAGTCGCCTACAGCTCCATCGTCGGCAATGGCGGTACCGCCTGGTCCGCAGCCGACGTGTCGAATGGTTACACGACCATCGCGATGCCGTTTGCCATGCAGTATGGCCAGACCTCCATCGGGCGTGGTGTCACGCTCTATGTGTCGGCCGACGGCTATGTCACAACGGGTGACCCGTCAATGTCGGGCATCGTGATTGCGCCGTTGGGCACCACAAGCGGTTTTACCAACATTGGAGCCAACACCATCTATACGAAGGTGGAATCCAACAAGGTGACCGTCGAGTGGCGTAAGCTCAAGATTGGAAACAACATCGTCAGTTTCCAGCTTGTGCTTACCAACACCGGTACCATCAAGTTCAACTATGGTCCGATGACGCTCAGCACAACGTCGCAGGTCTATGCGGGTATGCAGTCGTCAGCTACTGACATCTACTGCATCGCAACCATCAACAACCGTTGGGACACCATTGTTCCAACCTACACGTCGCTCACCGCGACACGTACTCTCTCGCCCACAGTTTGTCCCTACTACAATGTGGACAACAGCCAGGGCCTCTGCTACACCTTTACTCAACCCGAGTGCGCCAAGCCCAACAGCTTCGGTGCAGTACCCGGTGACTTCAACGTCATCTTCAACTGGACCGGCAACGGCTCCAAATACCAGATTAAATACAACGCGGGTGCCGACTTTGCTCCTATGACCGAAGGCACTCTCATCGATAATCTGACGAGTAATACCTACACCCTCTCCGATCTGCCTCAGCGCACCACCTACTACGCCTACATCCGCGCCTACTGTTCAACCAGTGGCAGCTGGAGTGCTTGGCGCGCTGTGGCCGACGATTTCTTCACCACCGGCTGTGGCTTCGAGGCTCTGCCCATGACGCAGGACTTCACCACCACCCCCGAGTGCTGGGATTACCTCTATAACAACGATACGGCAGACTACACTGCTTGGCTTAGCAACGACAGACTTTATTTACGTGCCGGCGACCTGGAAAACGGTTATGCAAGCGAAGTCTATGCAGTCCTGCCAAAGTTCAACACAAATGTCAATCTCAACAACTACGAGGTTGACCTTAACGCCGCTGTTGAGAATGCCTCCAATGGTACCCTCACACTTGGCTATATAACCAATATCAATAACATGTCCGGTTTTGTGGCTCTCACCAATATTCCGTTGACAACCTCATTTCAGGATATTGTTATTTATCTCACCGACTATGCCGCTATCCCCACAGGTGCACGTCTGGCTCTGAAATGGAGTAACAGCAACAGCTACTGGGATTGCTACGTCGACCAGATAGTGGTTAAACCTCAGCCCACCTGCTTCCCCATCAGCGGTCTTCAGGTGTCGGACATTATGCCCACTTCGGCTAAGTTCACCTTCACTGACGGTCACAATACCTCCACTTCATACCAGTTAGTGTATGGTGCTCCGGGCTTCGACCCCGATGCTGCCACTCCGGTGACTATCACCAACGGCGGTGTTGTCAGCACCCTTCAGAGTGATGTCCACTATGAGGCTTATGTCCGCGCCCTTTGCGGCACCGAGACCCTCGAATGGATAGGCCCTGTCGATTTCTTCACTCCCTGCGCTGTCTCCTGTAACCTCACCTTTGAGATGGAAGACAGCTACGGTGACGGCTGGAACGGCAATGCTATCAACCTGTATAGGGAAGGCGAATTTGTCGCCAGCTATACTATCGACGATGGCACCACTGCCAGCTATACTATCGCCCTCTGTGGAGGAGCCCACTACTCTTTGACATGGACCGAGGGTGGCTACTCCAGCGAGTGCTCGATGGTGATCACCCACAACGGTACTGTGCTTTACACAGGCGGTGCTCCCAGTGGCACTTTCGCCAACTTCCGTGCATGCCCCTCTTGCGACGATCCTTCGAACATTGCGTTCGACGCCGACAACAACCAGTTGACCTGGACAGCAGGCACCGCCACCCAGTGGCAGGTCAAGTATGCTTTGGCTGAAGCTTCGACCTATACCACTTCGGCTGTGCTGACGGCTGCTTCGTTCAGCACCTCGTCGTTGCAGGGCAGCTCGCACTATGTTGCTTACATCCGCTCCATATGTGGTGCCAACGACACCAACGACTGGGTGGGACCGTTCGATTTCTTCACTCCATGCCCAGTATCGTGTAATCTCACATTTGAGATGACCGATAGCTATGGTGACGGTTGGAATGGTGCATCCATCGACCTCTATCAGGATGGTGCTTATGTTGGCTCCTATACTGTCAGCAGTGGTAGCACAATATCTGAAACTGTTGTATTGTGCGGTGGTTCGCTCTACACTTTGGAATGGACCACTGGCACCTATGACAGCGAGTGCACGATGACCATCACCCACAACGGCAACACACTCTATGTTGGTGGTGCTCCTGGTGCTGGCCAGTTCGCCTCCTTCAAGGCTTGCCCCACTTGTGACGATCCCGCTGACCTGGCCATCAGCAGCAGCAAGGTTCTGACTTGGACCGCTGGCAATGCTACTCAGTGGCAAGTGCGCTATGGCATCCTTGGTTCGGGTAACTACACCACGCTTGTGGTTAACACCAACACCGCTACTCTGCCCCTTACGGGTGAAGCCGGTACGCAGTACGAGATTTCGGTGCGTTCCATCTGCGGTGCCAACGATACTAACTTCTACATCACTCCCGTATTATATACCATGCCTCTCTCGCTGCCTTACAGCTGCGACTTCGAGAATGGTGCTACAGGCTTCATTACACAGAGTACCGGCAGCAACGAATGGTTTGTGGGTACAGTCAAGAGCAATGGAGGAAATGGTTACTATGTCTCAAACGATGGTGGTGTAAGCAATGCCTATTCGCATGGCAGTAATATCGCCTACGCATACGTGACCCTGCCATTCGAGAATGTGGGTGATTATGTTATTAAATATGATTGGACTGCCAACGGTGAGTCTACTTGGGACTTCCTCCGCGTGGCCCTTGTCCCCGACAATGTCACTCTTATCACTTCTTATAGCAACAGCTACAATAGTTCCACTCCTTCCGGTTGGATTCCTGTTGACGGTGGTTCAAAACTGAACCTTAATACCAACTGGAATACTCGTGTAGAGTCGGTTAATATCACTACTCCTGGTCTTTACAAACTCGTCTTTGCATGGATGAACGACGGTAGCGGAGGTTCGCAGCCTCCCGCAGCCATCGACAATGTTTCGGTGCGCGGTCTGAACTGCAACGCTCCCTCCAATATCGCCCTCAATACTGCTGGTGCTGTTGCTTGGACTCCTGGCAATACCACTCAGTGGCAGATTCGCTGGGCAGAGCAGGGTAGCAGTGATTACACCTATGCTTATGTTACTACTCCGAGTTATGCTGCTTCTTCATGGTCACCTAACACAAGCTACACTATCGACGTCCGTTCTATCTGCGGTGCCAACGACACGCTGGATTGGATGACATATAACTTCACGATGCCGTGTGTGGCAATCTCTGTTACGGAGACCAATCCATACACTGAGAACTTCGAAAGTTATACTCATACTACAAGTAGTTATGCTGCATCAGGTGCTGATGTTCCTCAATGTTGGGATCTGGTTCCCGCTATTGGAGTTGTCAGCTATGCTCCGCACGTGGGTACCCAGGGTGCCATCAACGGCAAAGGTTTGGTGATGACAGCTGGTAATAGTAGCTGTATTCCCAACAACTATGCTATTCTTCCTGCTTTTGCACAGCCTGTGACTCAGTTGCAGATCAACTTCGACTATAAGACTGAAACAGCAAGTAGCAACTGGCTCTCCATTGGTTACATTACCAATCCTAGTGATACTTCTACTTTTGTGGCATTGCAGACACTTCCGGGTGTCGGCTCTACAGTCACACCTGTTGAGTTCAATTTCGCTGGTAACACCATTCCTGCCGGAGCAAGAATTGCTCTCAGATGGTATCGTGCAAGTAGTTATTATTGGATCAATATCGACAACGTAGTCGTCACGATGGTTCCTTCGTGCGTGAAGCCGAATAGCCTTGCTGTTTCTGGCACACCTACCGATAATTCTGCTGCAATTACTTGGAACGAAATCAACAGCGCCACCACATGGCGTGTGGTTTACGGTCCTACAGGTTTCAATCCTGAAAACCATGGTACATGGATTACGACTACTACAAATCCTGTGACTCTTACTGGTCTGACTGCTAATACCACCTATGATGTCTATGTTCGCTCGGTTTGCGAGGCTGGCGTCGACTCCTCTGCTTGGAGCAATGCACTCACATTCCGCACCGCTTGCGCTGCAACGCAGTCGCTGCCTTATGCTGAAAACTTCAGCGGCTATACAGGTCTGGCATCATATCCCTACTATGGACCGTCTGTGGCTCCTGCTTGCTGGGATTACTACAGCAATGGTACCAATACAGCTAGTTCAACCAGTACTTCCAGCTACTATGGCGGCGTTGCCGGTTACAATGGAACAAGCTATGGCTCGATGGAGGCCAACAACCCATACCTCTACCTGCCAGTACAGCTCACAGGTTCTGCTGTAACAAGTTCCACATATATTAACTATGGTACGCAACGAGGCAGCGTCAAGATTGCTGCAATGCCATTCTTCGAGCAGCCAATCAGCAATTTGATGATCTCGTTCAACTACAAGATGAGCACCGCTTACAGCACAACGGGTGCAGCTGCGGTTCTTGAACTTGGCTACATTACGGGTGATGATTTCTCCACTTTCCAGACGATGCAGTCGTGGAATGCTGTAACTACCACCCAGTTTGTTGAACAGCAATTGGATGTTATGGCCGCTTCGGCTCCCGCTAATGCAAGACTCGCATTTAGATTCTCGGGCGTCCACAATGGAACAACTACCAGCAGCTACACAAATGTGGCTTGCGGTATCGACAATATCCAAGTCAAGGTTATTCCTAATTGCTTCCCGCCGCTTGCAAGCACCATTCAGGCTACCAACGTAACCAACAACAGTGCTACTGTTAGTTGGACCGATCGTAACACCAGTACCCCGACATCGTGGAGTGTTAAGTACACAAGCAATGCTATCTTCGATCCCGCAACCGAGGGTACCGCTACCACTGTTACGACCCCGAGTGTCAGTCTCACTGGTTTGGATGCCGCTACTACCTATTATATATATGTAGGAGTAGACTGCGGTGCTCAGGGTGTGAGCGATTGGAGTGATCCAATTTCTTTCACCACTGGATGCAATCCCTATACCATCACTCTTACTGAGCCTTATGTCTACGGCTTCGAGGATGTCGCTGGTTCGGGTTCCGCTTACCCAATTAACGTTTGTTGGAAGAAGGGTACTAACTATACTACTGCGTACCCCTACACTTCGACGAGTTATGTTGCCAACAACACCAACCCGTTGACTCCGACCAACAACTACTGCCTCTACATGTATGGAACGACAACATACTACAGTTATGCAGTTCTTCCTGCATTCACCAATACATTGACCGACCTTCAACTCAAGCTCAAGGTGCTTCGTGCCAGCTCGACTACCACTTATGGTGTTCTGCAGGTTGGTGTGATGACTGATCCTGACGATATCAGCACCTTCCAGCTGGTTCAGCAGATCCAGCCGGCCTACGTCGCTTCGCCCTATCCTTGGAATGAGTTTGAGATTCCGCTGAATTCTTTCACTGGTACACCGGGTCGTCTGGCAATCATGGCTCCGGCAACGGGTACTAACTATGTTTATGTTGACGATATCGAGGTCAGCTTGCTGCCTCCTTGCGTCAAACCGAGCAATGTCCATACCACTGCTTTAGCATACAATGCCGCTACCATCGACTGGACACAGAATAGCACCAATGCTACCGAGAGTAGCTGGGATGTCATGTTCGGCCCCAGTCCGCTGGATGTGAACAATGCTACGGTAACTACCCTTACCAACCACCTGTTCAGCGCAACTGGTTTGGATGAGAATACCACTTACGACTTCTATGTCCGTGCCAACTGCGGTGCCGACGGCTACAGCGACTGGAGCAGTGTTTACACCTTCTCCACGCCTTGCGCCCCGATGGCCGTCACTAAGTACAGCCCCTATGTCTACGGTTTCGAGGATGTTGCTGGTTCTGGCTCCAGCTATGGCATCAACACCTGCTGGGCCAAGGGTACCAACAGCTCTACAGCTTATCCCTATCCGAGCACCAGCTATGTTGCCAACAACAGCAATCCGTTGACTCCAACCAATAGCTACTGCCTCTATATGTACGGTGCAACCAGTTACTACAGCTATGCTGTACTGCCTGAGTTCAGCAACCCGCTCAACACCCTGCAGCTCTCGCTGAAGGCTTTGAGAACGAGTTCCACTGCCACCTATGGCGTGCTTAACATTGGTTACATGACTGACCCGAACGATGCATCTACCTTCCAGTTGGTTGAGCAGATTCAGCCTGATTATGTTGCAAGTCCTTATCCTTGGCAGAGCTTCACTGTCTTCTTCGACAATGTCCAGGCTCCTGCTGGTGCCCGCATGGCTATCATGGCTCCCGTTGCAGGTACCAACTATGTCTATGTCGACGATATCGAGGTGATGCCGATACCTACTTGTAGAACTGCTACCAACCTTGCCTCCAATAATGTCTACGCTCGCACCGCCAACCTCAGCTGGACGGAGAGCAGCACTACTACTCCCGCTATGTGGGAGGTCCGTTACGCTCCTCTTGCTGCCGACCTCGACAACGAAGGTGTCAGCGTCTATCCGACCGGCACCCCGACTCTGGCTCTCTCCAACTTGATACCCGAGACGGGTTATCAGTGGAAGGTCCGCGCTATCTGCGTGCCCGCTGACAACTATACCGGCGACACCGCCGACTGGAGCACTGTGGCCAACTTTACCACAACTGCTACCTGCGTTGTTCCTACTCTCAGTGCACCTGTGGCTACTGCCAACAGCGTCACCCTCAGCTGGACTGAAAACACTTTGCCCGTGGCTGCCACCCAGTGGGAAGTTGCCATTGGCGAGCCTGGTTTCAACCAGAATATCGACGGTATGCACTTCACCACTACTCAGAATACCAACTACGTTGTCGATGGCCTCAACCACTCCACAACCTATCAGGTCTATGTCCGCTCGCTCTGTAGCGATGAGGACTGGAGCAACTGGAGCACTCCGGCCAACTTCAACACCTCCTGCGCACCTTGGCAGTATGCAGATATGCCGCTCGTCCAGACCTTCTCGGTATCTGGCCTGCCCAACTGCTGGACCAAGGCTGGCGGTACTGCTTCTGTAAGTAGTGGCAGAATGAACCTTTACAGCACCAACAGTATGGTGATTCTGCCTCAGATGGGCTTCACTCTCGACACCATCGAGATGAGCCTTGAGGCTGCCAACTATAGCGGCACCACCGAGCGCAGCTTCCAGGTTGGTTATCTCACTGATGTTGCAGATACCACCACTTTCACTGCTGTCGAGACCATCACTCTCAACTCGGCTACTTATAATGAATTCAATATTTCATTTGCCGATATCAACAACACCACTGCTCGTTACATTGCTATCCGTGGTCTGCAGACCGGTACCACTTGGGCTGACATCAACATCAAGAACGTCCAGCTCAAGCTCCGTGAGCGTATCATCTACATGCCCAACAATGAGACTAACAGCAATTGCATGGTATTCTACATGGCCGACACTGTCAACCATGAAGGCACCTATGCAGGCAATGTCAATATGACCCAGACTATCTATCCGGGCGAGGCTGGTAAGGTTCTCCACCTCACTGGTATGATGGATTGCGAATATGGCTACGACTACCTCACCATCTACGAGGGTGTCGGCACCAACGGCACAGTCCTTTATAACGGTACCGGTTACGATGCCAACATCGACATCAAGACCGACAGCTACGACTGGGTGAACAAGGGTGCTATGACCATTGTCTTCACCACTGATGTCGACAATGCCAACCCATACCTTGGCTTCAAGCTCTTGGCTCAGTGCGAGTGCCCCGTTACAGCTCCACAGCGTGACTGGGTGGTCGACACCAACGCCGCCTTCACTTGGGTCAATGGTCGTACCTATACCAACAATGTCACTGTAGCTAACCAGCCTGACAAGAGCTGGAGCGAAGAGTTCATGGAGAAGAACGTCGGCGGTTGCGACTCGGTGTACCACACCCTCGCTCTTACCGTCCATCCGACCTACACTCTCACCGCTTCGCAGGAACTCTGCCAGCGTGAAAGCTACGAATTCTATGGCGAGTCCTTCACCACCACGGGTGTCTATACTCGTACCGCACAGACCATCTACGGCGCTGACAGTACCACAACGCTGACACTCCAGGTGCGTCCCGCTCCTACGGCTTACATCTATGTCAACAATGAGCGTACCAATGGTACCATCGACGCTTTCTGCGACAACGCTGACCTCGTTATGACGGCTCGTTCCACCATCGAAGGTTCTACCTTCGTTTGGGAAGATAACAGCACCGCTGCTGTCCGCACTGTCAACCCGCACGAGAGCGCCAACTACACCGTTACCGCTTACGACCCGACTTACAACTGCTCCAGCTTGCCTGTCAGCCTGGCTGTCACCACGACGCCGGTGCCCGCTCTGAGCATTGCTACTACCGAGGATGCCATCTGCGCTGGCGGCTCGACCACGCTCACCGTGACCGATGCCAACAACACTGGTTGCACCTACACTTGGAGCAACAGCCAGACTGGCAACAGCATTACTGTAAGCCCAGCTACCACTACCGAGTACACTGTCACTGCTACCACTCCCAACGCCAGCGCATGCACCGCTACGGCTTCTGTCGTCATCACGGTCAACCAGCTGCCCGTTGTGACTATCGCTCCGTCAGCTACCCAGATCTGCCGCTACGACAACCTCACGCTCACCGCTACTCAGGTTGACGGCTATAGCTACAACTGGACCAACATCGACGGTGGCAATACTGCAGAAGTGACCTTCGCCCCCACTGCTACGGGCAGCTACAACCTGACAGTGACCGACGCCAACGGCTGTACCGACAACTTCACCTCGGCTACCGTCACAGTGCGTCCTGCTTATAATATTAATGATACATTATCTATATGTGAGGCTATGCTCCCCTACACTTGGGGTACTCAGACTCTCAATGATGTCAACGGTGGCGACTATGACCAGACCTGGGGTATCGCCTACGGCTGCGACAGTACCGTCCACCTGCATCTTGATGTCACCGCCACCGGTGTTTCCAACGCTTACGCTACCTACTGCGAGGGCGCTGCCTTCACCTTCGGCCAGGGACAGTATCTGACCAACCATGTTGCCGACATCAACACCACCGTTCTGAGCTATGTCGACACCACTTCCAACGTCTGCCCGGTGCAGTATAACCTCTACCTCACCGTCAACCCCAACAGGGCTACCACCTTCCAGGCTGACGAGTGCGACAGCTACACATGGAACAATGTTGTCTATGATGTGGCAGGTACTTATACTCAGAACCTCCAGACTGTCAACGAGTGCGACAGCATCGTGACCATGAACCTCACACTGCGTGCTTCGACCACCGGTACCGATGTTCAGACTGTTTGCGACAAGCTCGTATGGATTGACGGCAACACCTACACCGAGAACAACACCACGGCTCAGTACACCATCGAGAACTTTGCCGGTTGCGACAGCCTCGTGACCCTCAACCTCACGGTCAACTACGCCAACACTGGTGTTGACAATATCCGCTGGTGCAACACCCCGACCTATACTTGGCGCAATGGTGTTGAATACGACATGAACGAGACCGACGGTACCGTCCGCTACCTGCTGCCTGGTGTCACCAACCAGTACGGCTGCGACAGCACCCAGATCCTCAACCTCGTCTTCAACCTCGCTGCTGACACCTTGGCTTGGGCCGACACCACTGTCTGCGACATCTTCATCCTCGACACCGTTGCTTGCGATGGCAGCCTCGTGGAATGCCAGATTGACCAGACCGGCAGCTACCAGCTGAAGACCTCCATCGGAAACGGCCGCTACGTTGTAAGCCGCTACAATGTGACTATCAACCACAGCGACTACCACACCACTGTGAAACGTAATGTCTGTCTGCCTTACACCTGGTTGGATGCCAACGACAACGTCATCGCTGTCATCAACGACATCTACAACGCCACGGGCGACACCAACATTTCGCTCACTGTTACCGCTGCCGCCAATGGTTGCGACCGCACTGAGGTGCTGCGTCTCATCAGTGCCAAGCCGCAAACCTACAACTATGTCAACGCAGATGTATGCCTCGGTGAGTCCTACACCTTCGGCAGCTATGTTCTGACTCCCGCCGAAGCTGGCACTGAGGACTATCGTCTGCCCAGCGGCGTGGCCAACCAGTATGGTTGCGACTCGACCGACATCCTCACTCTGACGGTCTACCCGACCTCTGATGAAACTATGGATATAACCCTCTGCGAGAACAGCTTCGAACTTGGCGCCGACAGTGCTTACCACTACACCTACGTCAACGAGGAGAACGCCACAGAGACTCTTGACCTGACCTACCCGACCGCCCTCAACGAGACTGTTTACACCGGCACTGCCGTTGCTAACTGGACCACCGAGAATGGCTGCGCTCGCACGGTCACCGTCAACTATACGGTTAATCCTAACACCAATAGTACTTTCGACGCTACCGAGCTTTACACCTATACCTGGAATGGTGTTACCTATGACAATGCAGGTGTCTACACCGACAATGCCGTAGTAGGTGTGAACCAGTATGGATGCGACAGCATCGTTACGATGAACCTGACGCTGATCGACACCATCTACACCATCATTGATACCAATGTCTGCACCAGCTACAGAGGCCCCGATGGTGAAGCCTATCGTGAAGACAAGACCTTCACCGAAGTTCTGCCCGGTGCATCATCGTTAAGCCCCGACACAGTTGTTGTCACCAACTTCTATGTCAACCAGAATCCGCTTACCGATGTCAAGGTTGCTTCCAACATTCCTTACACTTGGATCAATGGAGCTGAATACACCGCTACCAGCGATGCTTACTTCACTCTTACCGATGTCAATGGTTGCGACAGCACTCTGCATCTGTTCTTCACCAAGCTCGACCCGATAGTGCTCTGCTCCGAAGCTCTGCCTTACGAGACTGGCCTTGGCTTCACTATCACCGATCCTATCAGCAACACCTATAGCAACAACGACCCGATGGGCAACGACACAATCGTCAGCTATATTATCAACCTGCCGATTCACAATGTCCTTGTCGACGACGGTTGCGACAGCTATACTTGGGATCGCGACGGTATCACTTACACCGTGAGCGGAAATTACTATTATAACTATGTTGACTCCAACGGCTGTGCCGCTGCCGACACCTTGAAGCTGACCGTGTACAACAACACCAACAGCAGCGAGACTGTCACAGCTTGCGACACCTACACTTGGACAAACAATGGCAATACCGTTACCAAGACCGAGAGCGGCGTTTACTACAGCAATTATCTGACTACGGATAACTGCCCGAGCGTCGACACTCTCTACCTGACTGTCAACTACAACACCAACAGCGGCAGCACCGCTATTGCTTGCGACAGCTACAATTGGTACGACAGCAACTACACCGCTACTGGTGAGTACACCCACGAGTACACTGCCACCAACGGCTGCGCCAGCGTGGATACTCTCCGCCTGACCATCGGTAATGCTAGCAACGCCAGCGTTAGCGCTGATGTCTGCGACAGCTACACTTGGACTGAGAATGGTCTGACTTACACCGAAAGCACTGTGGACAGCGTTGTTTACCAGAGCTTCGCCGGTTGCGACAGCACCATCACTCTCAACCTGACTGTACGTCACAGCACCAACAGCAACTTTGACGTTACCGTTTGCGACACATACACATGGTTATTGAACAATGAGACCTACACTGTCTCCGGCAGCTATGTCGACACTATCCAGAACTTGGCCCTGTGCGACAGCGTTGTGACCCTCAACCTGACTGTTAACTACAACAGCAACAGCAGCGAGACCGTTACCGCTTGCAACACCTACACTTGGACCAACCACGGCAACGTGATGGATACTAACAATAGCGGCACCTACTACAGCGCATACACTAACGCTGAAAATGGCTGCCCGAGCGTCGACACTCTCTACCTGACCATTAACCATAGCAATAGCTATGACACTACGATTGTCAGCAGTGAAGGCTTCTACCAGTTCAACTTTGTCGGCAACGATGTCACCTACGACACACTGTTCCAGGCCAACACTCCGACCAGCTTCGGTCCTCTGACAGCTACCATCACCAACGCTGCTGGTTGCGACAGCGTGATTACCTTCAACTTCCTTGTTGGTACTACACGCAACAAGACCGAGATCGTTGTGGCTTGCCAGGAATACACATGGCCGCGTAACAACGTTACCTACGAATTCATTAATGCTACTGAAAGTGCTGCTCACAATGGAGCTCTCTACAAGACCACTACAGGTACCTACATCTATGAAGCACCTATCGTTACCATTACCAACAATAATGCTATCGACAGCACCTTCATCCTGCAATTGGTTCTCACCGAGCGCACCACCAGCACTGCCGATACCACCTTCTTGCTGAGCAATAATACTTTCGCTCTTGGCGACAGCGTCTTTGATTTCAGCGCACAGAAGGCTGCCGGTTATAGAGGCTACACTGAGACCGTACAGCGTGAGGTCCACTTCCCGAGCGAACTCTACTGCGACAGCTTGGTGACCTATAACATCAACCTCGTATACAACTATGACACCGCTTGGACGAACATCTGCGCTAACCAGACTTCGGTTGAGTGGGGTACTCATACCTATGCTACCACGGTTACCGATACAGTCTACACATTCGATACCGTTGCTGCCAATGGCTGGTTACAGACTTTGGTTGTCACCCAGGCTCCTGCCGTTACTGGTGATACCACCGCTGTGGCTTGCGACAGCTTCGACTGGTATGAGCACACTGGCCTCACAACCAACAGCGACAACTTGACTCACGTGTTTACCGATGTTAACGGCTGCGACAGCACCGTGACTCTGCACCTGACCATCAAGTCGAGCAACACTGGCGACACCACTGTTGTGGCTTGCGATAGCTACACTTGGTTCGGTGAGACCTACACTGCTAGCACCGAGGCGCCCACGCACGTGTTAACCAATGCCGCCGGCTGCGACAGCACCGTAACGCTGCACCTGACTATCAATAATGCCAGCACTGGTGACACCACTGCTGTGGCTTGCGATAGCTTCGAGTGGTACGGCACTACCTATACTGCCAGCACCGAGACAGCTACGCACGTGTTCACTAACGCTGCCAATTGCGACAGCACCGTGACGCTGCATCTGACCATCAACAAGAATACTCCTGTTGTACTCGACACTGTTGTATGCGACAGCTTCACTTGGACTGACGGTGATGGTTTGACCTACACCACCAGTGGTATCCATACCAATACTCGCACCGATGCCAACACTTGCCAGGCTGTTGATACGCTGAAACTCACAGTCAACGTTTCCAACACCGGTATAGATGAGGTTACCGCTTGCGACAGCTTGCGTTGGATTGACGGTACTCTCTACACCATCAACAACTTCACCGCACAGCACACCATCCAGAATGCGGCTGGTTGCGACAGCGTTATTACTCTCAACCTGACTATCAACCATGCTACTCACAATATCACAAACATCACTGATGCTTGCGACAGCTATGTATGGACGACTTCAGGTATGAACTATACTTATGATGCTAACGAAACCTACCCGCTGACTATCACTCATAACTATGTCAATGCTCAGAACTGCCCGAGCGTCGATACCTTGAAGCTGACTCTGCATCAGAGCTCCGCTGAGACCTTCGACACCACGGTCTGCGAATCCTTCACTTGGGAGAACAACGGCAACACCAACACTTATACAACAAGTGGTACCTACACCAGTAACTACACCAATACTGATGGTTGCCCGAGCACTGACATGCTCTATCTTGTCATCAACCACGCCTCCACAGGCAATGATGAGATAGTCTCCAACAATGGTTACTACATCTACGACAACATCCTCTATACCGCTGACCGTAATGGTGGTGAATACTTCGATACCACCTTCACCGTCACAGGAGCTATCAACGCTGTTGGTTGCGACAGCACCACGATGCTGCATCTCCTCGTCGGTACCAACGCTATCGGTATGGACAATCAGGTTGTCTGCGATCACTACACTTGGATCAACGGTCATACTTATGAGTATCGCGATAACGCTCCTGAAGGTGCACTCTACTACGATGCTACCGCCAATGAGTGGGTCTATGCTCGTCCGCGCTACACGCTGCCTGGCGTCCTCAGCGCTAACGGCTTCGACACCATCGCAGTCCTCAACTTGACTCTGACTCAGATTAACTACACTGAACAGAATGTCAACTTCCTGTTGAGCCAGCAGATGTGCTACCTGACCGATGACAGCAACGCAGTCTACACTGTCAACTTCAGCGGTGCTGAGGCTGGCGTGTTCGACACGGTATTCCACTTCGGAGCTACCTCGCACTACTGCGACAGCGTTATCACCTACCACATCAATCTCATCAACAACTACACTCAGATCGGCACCGAAGATATCTGCGCTACCATCGAGGATTACACTTGGGATAACACCAATGTCCTTGGCGGTCACAGCAAGACCTTCGACATGACCGAGATGATTACCGACTTCGACCATGTGTCTACCATCACGTTGACTGATACCGTCTTCAAGGGCGATGCCAACAACGAATGGGTCTATGCTAAGGTTCTCACTGTCCACCCGGTGGTTTATGCTACCGAGCGTCGTACAGCTTGCGACAGCTACGAATGGAACGGCACTGTGTTCACTGAAAGCACCACGACAGCTACCCGCTTCTTCCCGAACGGCTCAAGCTTCGGATGCGACAGTACTGTGACACTCAACCTCACCATCAAGTACAACAGCAACACTGGTTACACTGTTAACAATGCTTGCGACACTTACACTTGGAACCTCAACAACCAGACTTACACTACATCTGGCGACTACACTCGTGCTTATACTGCCACCAACGGCTGTCCGAGCGTCGATACCCTCCACCTCACTGTCAACTACAGCAGCAAGAACGTGGAGACCCTCACCGCTTGCGACACCTACACATGGCATGGTACTCCGTACACCGCTTCTGCTGATCTCGCTTATAACTACACCAACGACGGTGGCTGCCCCGCTGTTGATAGCCTCTATCTGACTATCAACCACAACAGCAACAGTGGCCAGACCGTTGCTGCTTGCGACAGCTATGAGTGGACCAACAACGGTAACGTCAATACCTACACCACGAGCGGTACTTACTACAGTGAGTACACCAACGATGACAACTGCCCGAGCGTCGATACTCTCCACCTGACCATCAATACCAACTCTGGCCAGAGCATCGTCGAGAGCGTTTGCGACACCTACACTTGGGCTGTCAACGGCCAGACCTACACTGAAACTGGTATATACTTCTACGACAGCACCGACGCTAACAGCTGCTACGCTCAGTGCAAACTCGACCTCACTGTTGGTTACACCACCAACAATGCCGAGACCGTTGTCGCTTGCCACGCCTACAACTGGCATGGTACCGACTACAGCACTAGCGACACCATAACCTACAGCTACACCAATGCTGAAGGTTGCCCGAGCGTTGACACCCTCTATCTGACCATCAACAACCAGACTACTTACGCTGTCCAGACTATCGAAAACTGCGGTCCTTACACTTGGACTGTCAACGATAGCATCATCGGAATCTTCGATCAGAGCATCGAGACTTCGACCTCTCTCATCAACCCGAGAACGATGTGCGATAGCGTGGTATTCCTCCGTCTGACGGTCTTCGAGGCTCCTCACGCTTACGAGTCCGCAACTGTATGTGCTGATGCTTTGCCGTACACATGGCGTGGTATCACCTTCAACGCTACTAGCGACACGGCTATCACCACTTACTTCACAGACCAGTGCGACAGCACTATCCACTTCGCACTTACTGTCAACCCGCTTATCAATGTTGAGCTTACGGATGCTACCTGCCTCGGTCAGGATTACAGCGCTAACGGCTTCACCGTCGCTGCTGCTGACCTCACAGCAGGTACACATACCTTCAGCCACACTGTTCCTTCTGTCCTGACTGGTTGCGACAGCACCACCACGCTGACACTCACCGTTGGTGATGTCATCTACAATGACGCTGTTGAGGTTACCGCTTGCGATACTTACAGCTGGAATGCCGGCGATGGTGAGACTTATGTTTACACCACCAGCGGCACCTATAACAGTGGCGCTTATGCCAACGCTATGGGCTGCACCAGCATCGATGTCCTTGCACTGACTATCAACAACAATAGCAGCACAGGTTACATCGCTACCGCTTGCGACAGCTACACTTGGAACGGCAACAATTACAATACCACGGGTGACTACACCTATGATTACACCGATGCCAACGGTTGCGCTAGCGTCGATACCCTCCACCTGACTATCAACAACAACACCAGCACTGCTTACACTGCTACTGCTTGCGATAGCTACACTTGGAATGGTATGACCTACACCACCAGCGGTGACTACACCTATGATTATAGCACCACCGAAGGTTGCAATAGCGTTGATACCCTCCACCTGACTGTCAACTATAACAGCAACAGCGGCGAGACCGCTACCGCTTGCGACAGCTACACTTGGAACGGTACGACCTACACCACCAGCGGTGACTACACCTATAATTATAACACCGTCGAGGGCTGCGCCAGCGTCGACACCCTCCACCTGACTGTCAACTACAACAGCAGCAACGGCGAGACCGTTACCGCTTGCGACAGCTACACCTGGAATGGCACGACCTACACCACCAGCGGTGACTACACCTATAACTACAACACCGTTGAGGGCTGCGCCAGCGTCGACACCCTCCACCTGACTGTCAACTACAACAGCAGCAACGGCGAGACCGTTACCGCTTGCGACAGCTACACCTGGAATGGCCAGACCTACACTTCGACTGGTACCTATACCTACGCTTACAACACCGTTGAAGGTTGCGCTAGCGTCGATACCCTCCACCTGACTGTCAACTACAATACCAATGCTGCCTTCACCGAGACGGCTTGCGACAGCTACACCTGGAATGGTACGACCTACACCACCAGCGGTGATTACACCTACAACTATAATACCGCTGCCGGCTGCGCCAGCACCGATACCCTCCACCTGACTGTCAACTACAACAGCAACAACGGCCAGACCGTTACCGCTTGCGACAGCTACACTTGGAACGGCACTGAGTACACCACCAGCGGCACCTACTACAATAGCTACAACACAACCGATGGCTGCCCGAGCGTCGACACTCTCTATCTCACAGTCAAGTACAACACCAACAAACAGCGTACTATCATCGCTTGCGACGAGTACACTTGGAATGGTGAGACTTACTACCAGACTGGCGACTACCTCTACAGCTACGAGGCTAACAATGGCTGCCCGAGCGTTGATACCCTCCACCTCACTGTGAACTACAACACCAACTCGTTGCAGACTGTTGTGGCTTGCGACAACTACGAATGGAACGGCACCACTTACAACGTGAGCGGTACTTACACCTTCGACTATGTTGCTGCCAACAACTGCGAAAGCACCGATACTCTGGTTCTTACTGTCAACGACAGCAGGTCCAGCAGCTTCACCGCCGCCGCTTGCAACTACTACATCTGGAACAACGTGGCTTACACTGAGAGCGGTGTCTACACTCAGACTCTGGATGCAGCTAACGGCTGCGACAGCGTGGTGACAATGACTCTCACCATCAACACTCCGCAGACAGCTACTGTCAACGCTACTGCTTGCAACAGCTACACCTGGAACGGTGCTACCTACACCGCCAGCGGCAGCTACACCTACAGCACAACAAGCGTTGCAGGTTGCGACAGTGTGGTGACCCTCAACCTCACCATCAACCCCGCTGTTACCTCTACTGTCAACATGTCGGCTTGCAACAGCTACACCTGGAACGGTACCAACTATACCACCAGCGGTAACTACACGCATACCTACACCGCCGCCAACGGCTGCGACAGCATAGTGACTCTGGCGCTGACCATCAACAACCCGGTCAACACCACTCTCTCTGCTTCGGCTTGCAACAGCTACACCTGGAACGGTACCAACTATACCACCAGCGGTAACTACACGCATACCTACACCGCCGCTAACGGCTGCGACAGCATAGTGACCTTGGCACTGACCATCAACCCGTCGGTCAACACCACTATCTCCGCCACCGCTTGCGACAGCTACATCTGGAATGGTGCTACCTACACTACCAGCGGCAACTACACGCACAACTATACCACTGTCAACGGCTGCGACAGCATTGTGACTCTGAACCTCACCGTCACCCCTGCTGTCACCAGCACGATCAATGCTACAGCTTGCGGTAGCTACACCTGGAACGGTACCAACTACACCACCAGCGGTCTCTACACTCACACCTACACCGCTGCCAGCGGATGCGACAGCATTGTCAACCTCGTGCTCTTCATCACTCAACCGATGAATATCACCATCAATGCTACTGCTTGCGACAGCTACACTTGGAACGGCCAGACCTACACCACCTCTGGTAACTACTCGCACACCTACACCGCTGCCAACGGCTGCGACAGCATCGTTACCCTCGCTCTGACGGTTAACAACAGCGTCGCCACATCGTTCAACGAGACGGCTTGCGGTAGCTACACTTGGAATGGTGAGACCTACACTACCTCTGGTGCTTACAACCACACCTACACCGCTGCAAACGGTTGCGACAGCGTTGTGACCCTCAACCTGACTGTCAACTACAGCTATGACATGATTGAGGAAATCAGCGCTTGCGACGGCTTCATCTGGATTGACGGTGTCAACTACACTGAAAGCACCAACACCCCGAGTGTTACCCTCACCGCTGCAAACGGTTGCGATAGCGTTGTGACTCTCCACCTCACTGTCAACCACAGCGTCGAGACCTACGACACCGTCGTTGTTACTAGTGCAGAGGTTCCGTACATCTATGGTGACTACACATTCGAAGAGACTGGTGACTATGCTCTTGACTTCACCACCGTTAATGGTTGCGATAGCACTGTGTATCTCCACTTTGTGGTCAACACAATCGGTATCAATACCGTCAGCGCTCTCGACGATCTGGTCGTCTACCCGAACCCGACACACGGTCGCGTCACTCTGACTGCCGACAATGTTGTCAAGATTGAGGTTCTCGACATCGTTGGTCGTCGCGTGGCTGTCTTCGAGGGCACGAATACATTCGACATCTCCAACCTTGCAGAAGGTGCTTACACATTGCGCATCACCTTGCCGGAAGGCGTGACAGTGCGCAGGGTTGTTAAGAAATAACCTTCTCGACAAGTAACTCTGATAGAAAAGGCGGTTTGCATCAGCAGACCGCCTTTTTTTGCAAATATTATTATCCCAAATTGAATGATTTGGGATAATTTTTTCCATATTGAAAAAAAATCGTATATTTGCAAAGTACTAATAATAAAGATTTGGTTGAGATACAATGTATTGCAACTTTAAGTCTGTGTTGAAACATATTTAAAAAAACAATCTATAAAAAATAAAACTATGATGAAACGTTTATTCAGTTTTTTGGTTTTAGCGATTGTCACTATGGCTGCTTCTCAGTCATATGCTGCATCCGTTGAAACTATTTTGCCAAGCAAATCAGGAGACGGTGACGCTATCTATAGTGTTACATGGTCGGGTGAATTTACAACCACCTATACTGCATCGCCGTACTCGGGTATTTCGGCCACTTATGTCGATACTCTTGGCATTGTCAGAAACACTTCGCTTACTTTTATTAAAGGCAGTGAGGTTTTGGTAAGCCCCTATTATCCTGTTAACGCAGGTGTATACACTGTCATTGCAAGACCGCTTGTGGCGGGCGACTCGCTGGATCAGACCACTGCTACGGCAACGCTTACCATACTTCCGGCATCTTTGTCGATTGATAACAGTGTTGTGGTTATCACCAAATTCTATGATGGCACTGACGTGGCTGCTGTGTCCAATACAGGCATTCTGAATGGTCTGTTGGGCAACGATATGCTCCACCACTATGTGGAGGCTCATTTTGACAGTCCGAGTATTGGTTCTGAGAAAGATGTCACAGTGACTTTCTCCGTTTCCGGTTCGACGGCAGCCAACTATGTTGTTGACCCTGCACAGAAGGTCCTTCACCATGGTGCCATTATCGAGGATATGAGAGCCGACACCACCTATGGTGGAGAGGGAGGAGTTAACCAGGGTATCGAGGTTGCCGCCTATGGATATTGCGCAGGCTCGGGTTCGATTGTGTATCATCTCATTTCGGGTAATCCTGACCAGTACAAGCTGGATTTTGATGACCCCGCTATTGCCGATGTTGCATGGACAAACCTCACCACCCCCGGTCCTACGGGCACTATCGACATCAACATCCCTGTTGGAATCGCCTCGGGCGACTATACCGCCTCACTCACTTTCCGCGACCAAAACTATCCCAGCCTTGTCAGCCCGCAGATTAGGATTTCACTGCATGTTAACCTCCCAGAGACCTATGTCATGCCTCTGTTTGATGATGTTATCGCCCTCATAGATACTTGCCATTGCCTTACTGATGTGCAGTGGTATCACCGCGAAGTCGGCGAGACCACATGGAACCTTATCCCAGGTGCCAACGACTATGTATACCAGCAGGTGGGCGGACTTACAGGAGAGTATTTCGCAAGCTGCAAGATGAACGGCGTCGACACATATACCTGTCCCCAGCAGGATCTGACCACCCTTATCACTGACAACTCGGTAAGTGTGAAGGCTTATCCCAATCCCTCAGCAGGTAATGTCACTATCAACATTACCAATTCGAGACAAGGAAGCCATCAGTTGAGCGTAATCAACGATGCCGGAGTCACGATGGAGAGCAGAACATTCGATGGATATTCGACAACAATAGATATGTCGACCTACCATAGAGGCAGATATATCATCATTGTTGACGGATATGCCGTTAAGATTGTCCGCAACTGATTTTAATTATTGAACAATAATCTTTAAAGTACAAATAGTATATGAAACGAATTACGATATTGTTCACCGCAGTGGCTATGGCATTCTCTGTTATGGCTCAGAATGGTGAAGTCAACAATTATATGGGATTCACTCTTCATCCCGCTGCCGGATTGAATACAATGGTTTGCAATCCTTCCGACGGCACACATATTCTTGGAGTGGGTATAGACTTTGGTTTGCATTATACTCACTTTTTCAACGACAAATATGGACTTGGCATTGGCCTCCATTATGACCGCGTAAGTTCGTCGACCCGCTATAATTTCACCGAGGTGACACCTGGCCTTACCCATGTCGATAACCCAAATGTAACGTATGATCTGAATACTGAGTTCAACAATTGGAAAGAACATCAGGTGGTCAATGTTGTCAGTATACCTGTCGAATTCTTTTGGCGCAATGTCGTCAATGAGAAATGGACTCTCATTGCCGGCCTCGGTGTTGCTGCCGACCTGCCCCTTGGTGGCAAGTATACCGCCAAGGAGGGAACCTTCACTACAGGTGGATACTTCCCTTCAATAGGTCATGTTGTCACCGACATGCCTTCACATGGTTTTGACACTTATGAGGATGATTTTGACAGTAAAATCGAAGGTCTTAAGGTGGGCGTGAGTGTTTTGGCTGACCTCGGTTACCGTTTGAGCTTGAAAAATAACTGGGGCCTCTATCTTGGTGTATATGGCGGCTACAGTTTGAACAGTATGGATGCAGGCGGTGAAAATGGTCTCGTTGATATTGCATCCGATGGTTCGATGACTTACAACGGAACTTTCGCATCAAACCAAATCAGTGCTCTCCATCTGCTCCGTATAGGATTTAAGGTCGGTCTTGATCTCGGTTGGCTTGGTGGCAAGCGTAAAGCTGAGGCTCTCGCTGCCGAACAAGCAGCCCGCGAAAAGGCAGAGGCCGAACGTCTTGCTCGTGAGAAGGCAGAGGCAGAAGCCCGTGCCGCTCAGGAGAAACTTGCCCGCGAAAAGGCAGAGGCCGAACGTCTGGCCCGTGAGAAAGCAGAGGCCGAAGCCCGTGCTGCTGCTGAACGTGCTGCCCGTGCAAAAGCAGAGGCTGAAGCCATTGCACGTGAACAGGCCCTGCTTGACAGTATAGCAGCCCTCAGAAAGAACATGCCGGCTCAGCCGGTTACCCGTGTGGAGATGCAGAAACGTCTCGACGATATCAATGCCACCGTCTATTTTGAGACCAGCGGTACCACTCCCAAATTTGACAAAAAGACCGACGCTATCATTCATACCTTGTGTGCTTCGATGATGGTCGACGATAATCTGAAAGCAGAAATCACCGGCCATACCGACAATACCGGTACTCCGGCTATCAATCTCAAATATGGCAAGAAGCGTGCTGAAGCATTGAAGAAATATATGATCAGCCTTGGCGCACCTGCTGCTAATATTGAGATAAAGAGTCGTGGTCAGGAAGACCCCATAGTACCCAACGACAGCGATGAGAACCGTGCCAAGAACCGTCGTGCCACGGTTATCCTGAAATAGACAGCTTCTGTAGTAAGCAAAAATAAAAAAAGGTGTCTCGCAATACGTGAGACGCCTTTTTTACGTTACATGAAATACAGGAATATGAAAGTTCTTCTACTGGGTTCTACAGGATTGCTTGGACACAATGTGTTGCTGCGACTCCTTGACGGAGGACACTCTGTTGTGGCACTTGTTCGCAACGCAGATGTGCTGGCGAAAGAGGCCTCCAATCCCGCACTCACCCTGCTGAAAGGCTCGCTGATCGACGCAAATGTTTTGCGTCAGGCATTAGACGGCTGCGATGCCATAGTGAACTGTGCCGGCACCACCGATATGTCGTTGTTGCGGTACGAAGATTACTTGCCTGTGAATAGAGACCTGCCCATGAAGCTGCTGCAACTTATGGACGAACTGCAAATCCGTTCGCTGGTTCATGTCAGCACGGCCAATACTGTCGGAAACGGCACCACCGACAGCCTTGGCATTGAAAGCGGTGCTATGCAGCCTCCGTTCAGCAGGTCGTATTATGCAATGAGCAAGGCTGAGGCTGAGAATATCTTGACCGATTCGGCCCGCAAGCACCCAGACCGTCATATCGTAATTGTCAATCCTGGATTCATTGTTGGCCCGTACGACATACATCCCTCGTCAGGACGACTGCTTCTTGCAGCTTATAATCGCCGCCTGATGGCAGTGCCTCGTGGAGGGAAGAGTTTCGTGCATGTCTACGACGTGGCGCAGGCAGTGGTCAACGCTGTCACAATGGGCCGCAACGGTGAACGTTACTTGCTTACAGGCACCAACATGAGCCTACGCGACTTCTATGCCCTACAATCGCGTGTATGTGGCTATAAGCAGCGGATTGCTGTGCTGCCAAACTGGATGGTAGGCATCGCTGGCTATGTGGGCGATTTCTTACGATTGATGCATGTAAAGACTCAATTGGCTACACGTAATGTCCGTTTGCTTATGCCTATGGAGTACTATTCGAACGAGAAGGCCCGACGCGAACTGCAGATGCCAGACACGCATGTCGAGACTGCCATTGCCGACTTCTTCTACTGGTATAAGAATAGAACGAAACAACAAAATCATGCCTGATAATGTTGATGTTAAAAAAAAATACTATTTTTGTGATAATATATGCCAATTTTTTGGATGTTGTAACATATTGAATGTTGCAACGTTATGAAGTATCGGCACCTCTTTTGTTTAAATAAATAATATGATATATGAAAAATAATCTTCTTCAGCTATTGTCAGTTGCGATGATTTCGTTGTTGCTTATTTGTGGTTGCAAAATGAATGGCAAGAAACAGAGCTCATCTGGCAAAACTCAGGAACTCATGATTGTTACCAACAAGAATATTTATAATGGCCAGGCAAAAGCGGCTCTTGACGAGATATTCAATACTCCTCAAGAGGGTCTCAACCAGCCTGAACCAAGATTTGAGATGGTCTGTATCGACCCCTCAACTTTCAATGGATCGGAAATGTTCAAGACTCATCACAATGTTTTGTCTCTTGATATTAAGAAGGATGGAGACAATAAGGTTTCCGTGGCCCACAACAAGTGGGCAAATCCCCAGACGGTGATTACAATAACAGCCACCGACCACCATTCTCTTGATTCTGTCCTGAGGGCCAACAAGGATCTGCTTTTGGAAGAATACTATACTTCTGAGCGCAACAGGATGGCTGCACTCTTTGCCGAGACTCCTAATGCCAGTGTTAACAACAAGGTAAAGGAAATGTATGGTTTTTCGCTATTGTTCCCAGACGAGTTCAGGATTGCCAAGACAGAAGGCAACTTCACTTGGATTCGTCAGGAATCCAAGGACTACGGTCTCCAGTTCTATATCAGCACCCAGTTTGCAGGCGACCCTGCGGCACTGACCGAAGAGGGAATAATCGCCAATATTGACACTCTGATGAAGCAACACGTGCCATGTGATGCCGACGGCAGTTATCAAAGCACTGAGCACAATGATGTCTACTACACACACAAAACAAAGCTCGGTGATATTGAAGCCATCGAAGTGCGTGGTTTGTGGCGATGCATCAACGATTTTATGGGTGGTCCTTTCATCAGTGAGACATTTGTGACCCCCGACGGTGAAAAGATTGTCACACTTATAGGATGCGTTTACTCCCCGTCACAACTAAACAAGATGGTTATGAAACGCGATCTGCTGATGCGTCTTGACGGCATTTGTCATACCCTAAAGTATTGATAACATACTATAGTCCTGAGCGTATCAAGTATCATATATTAGCGTAATGAATGGATTCCCTGTATAAATCCTTAAACTAAAAAACACGAAATGTCTGGTTTCCTCAAAAAAACAGTATTGGTTTTTTATCTTTTTGCCGCCACGGCATCGGCGCAGGTGTGGCTCGGTAGAAGCGAGATTGGCTATACTGTAGGTGGTATGAACTATATAGGCGACCTTAACGACCAGACTATGTTCGACAAGGTGAATCTTGCTATGGGTGGATTCTACCGTCTCAACTTCGACGAGAGGTGGAGCTTACGCGTCGACATTGACTATGGCCATGTGGAAGGCGGCAATCCCGACTACATAAAACGTCGCAACCTAAGCTTCCGCTCTTACATTTTCGAGGGTTCGTTGCGTGCCGAGTTCAACTTCTTTCCTTTCAGTTTGCGCGACGACCATTTCTTCTGGACGCCATATCTTTTCGGCGGCATAGGTTTCTTCTCTTTCAACCCCAAGGCTTATTATACCGACCCCGTTACAGGTGAATCGCAGTGGTATGAACTGCAGCCTCTCGGTACGGAAGGGCAGGGGACAGCTCTTGCCCCCGACAGACCTACATACACTCTCAAGCAGATTTCGATGCCCTTCGGTGTGGGTGTTAAATATCACCCATCCAAGTCGTTGACTCTTAGTGCAGAATATGGTTTCCGCAAGACTTGGACAGACTATATCGATGATGTCAGCACCACTTATGTCGACAATAGCCAGCTTGCCTATATTCATGGCAATGTTGCGGCAGCCTTGGCTGATCGTTCGGGCGAGGTTGAGCCAGGATATGTCAATGCTGCAGGTATAAAGCGCGGTGACGACTCGCTCGACGACTGGTTCGCTTATTTTAATGTTTCTGTGTCTCTCAAGCTCGACTATATCTTCGGTTGGATGTTAAAGAAAAAATGTGACAATAAATAAATTATTCCCTTCGACAATAATAAAACCTGACTTGTATGAAAACTCTTCAAGATATCGACCATAGCCGTGTACCTAAACATGTGGCAATAATCATGGATGGTAATGGCCGGTGGGCTCAGAAACAGTCTCAGATGCGCCTCTTTGGCCATCAGAGTGCCGTGCAGGCTGTCCGTGATGCAGTCGAGGCTGCTGCACGCCTGCAGGTTGCATACCTGACGCTCTACACTTTCTCGACCGAAAACTGGAACCGACCGCAGGAAGAGGTCGACGGCTTGATGCAGTTGATGATAAAGGCGGTGAAGGAAGAGACACCGACATTGTTGAAAAACAATGTGCGTTTGATCACTATCGGTGATATGAATCGAATACCGGAGGCTTCACGTCTCTCAATGATGCAGTGCGTGAAAGACACATCCGCCAATACAGGTACTACGCTTGTACTTGCTCTAAGCTACAGCTCGCGCTGGGAGATCGCCGAGGCTTTGAAAACGATTGTAAACGATGCCTCTGCCGGTAATCTTAAATCCGACGATGTGAACGAGGAAACTCTTCGCGAATATCTTTCAACCAAGGATATACCCGACCCCGACCTCTTGATTCGCACTGGTGGAGAGTTGCGTATAAGCAACTTCTTGCTGTGGCAGATGGCATATACGGAGTTTTATTTTACCGACCTATTGTGGCCTGACTTCAGACAAGGCGATTTCTACGAGGCTGTCTATCAGTTTCAGAATCGTCAGCGTCGGTTCGGCAAGACTGGCGACCAAGTGACACATTCCGATGGACAGAGCCAATAACCGTTAATCGCACGGATTACCTAAAAAAAATAAATATTTTACAATAATAAACAAACTTTTTAGTTATTCCTTTTTAAAGAATAAATATAGACTTGGCGAAACTGATGAAAGACATAATACGCTTTGCTGTTGTCACCCTCATCCTGATTGTTGCTTCGCTGCCAGTGAAGGCTCAGGTTGTGATTGGCAATGAACAAGCTTATGATATTGATTACCTGACTCCTAAAACATACGAAATAGGCGGTATCACCGTCGAAAATACCGACAACCTCGACCAGCGCATGGTGCTCCTTGTGGCTGGCTTGCAGGTCGGCGATGTAATCAAAGTCCCCGGCGATAAGATTTCAACGGCAATCGACAACCTTTGGGAACAGGGCCTTTTTGAGGATGTTCAGATTCTGCTTTCCCGCATTCAGGATAACAAGGTCTTTTTGAAAATTGTCCTCAAAGGTCGTCCCAAACTTGCTGCATTCCGCCTGCTGGGCATCAGTGGTGGCGACGCCGACAAGATCCGCAAGGACTTCAATATCCGCGAAGGTGATGTGGTGACCGAGAACTTGCTTAAGACCACCTGCAACAAGGCTCGTGCTTTCTATTCCGAGAAGGGCTACACCAACGCCTCGGTGACTACCAAGCTGACAAAGGATACTGCCAACAAAGGCAACTACGTCATCGTTGAGTACAATATCAAAAAAGGTAAGCGCGTCAAGATAGATTCCCTCATCATCGAAGGCAATGAAAACATCTCGACTAACAAAATCCTTCGCAAGATGCGCAATACCCATGATGTCAAGTATAAAAGAAAGATGTTCGTATGGACGAAGGGTTTCTGGACGCGTTCCAAGTACAGGGAGTTTGAGCTTCAGGAGGATCTCGACAACGTCATCAATTATTATAACGAGCAGGGTTTCCGCGATGCACGAATCGTTATGGATACTGTTTGGCCTGTGGCTTCAGAAGACTTGAAAATCTCAAACCGTAAGAAAAGCAAACAGGACCGTGTAAAGGTCAAAGTCCAGATCTATGAAGGCAAACCGTTCTTTTTCCGTAATATAACTTTCTCAGGTAACACGGTCTATTCTTCCGAGACGCTCTCCAAACACCTGCGCATCAACAAAGGCGACCCATACAACAAAACCATACTTGAGACCAATCTCACCTACAATCCCTCGGGAACTGATATCTATTCCATGTACATGGATAATGGCTATCTGTTCTTCTCTGCCAATGCAGTCGAGGTGGCTGTAGAGAACGACTCCATCGATATCGAAATCCGTATTGTTGAAGGCAAACAGGCAAGAATCCGCAATGTCATTGTTGAGGGCAACACCATCACCAATGACAAGATTATCATGCGTGAACTTCATACTAAGCCTGGTGATCTCTTCAGCCGCGATGCTGTGATCCGTAGTCGTCGCGAACTTGTCACTCTTGGCTACTTCAAAGAGGAAAGTCTGATTCCTGAGCCTCATCCTAATAAGGAAGATGGCACTGTCGACATCGTATATAAAGTTGAGGAGAACCACACCAGCCAGCTCCAGTTGCAGGGCGGTTACGGCAATGGCATGATTATAGGCCAGGTGGGTATTCAGCTTAACAATTTCTCGGCACGCAATGTTTTCAACCGTAAGGCTTGGCAGCCTCTCCCTGCAGGCGACGGCCAGAAATTGGTGCTTAATGCTGTGTCGAACGGCAGCTATTATTATGCTCTTAATGCTGGTTTCACCGAACCTTGGCTTGGTGGCAAACGTCCGCAGTCGTTGAGCGTTTCTATTTCGCACAACCTTATCAGCAACGGTTTCTGGCAGGACAAGACGAGCGACAGCTATTACAGCCTTCGCATAACCGGTGCCAATGCGTCGTTGACACGCCGTCTAAAATGGCCGGACGACTACTTCATCCTGTCGCAGGCTCTTTCGTACAAGCATTATAATCTTAACAACTACAATTATCTGACCAGCTATTTTACCAATGGTCATTCCAACGACCTGTCTTACTGCATCGGCATCAGCCGCAACTCGCTCGACTCGCCTATCTATCCGCGCAGCGGTTCTGAAGTTTCGGTGCAGGGTTATGTCACTCCGCCCTACTCGCTGCTCAACGGCAAGGACTACACCACCTTGGAGTCTTCAGAGAAGTACAAGTGGCTTGAGTACTACAAGATTAACGTAAGAGGATCATGGATGCTCAATCTCATTGGCGATGTGGTTCTTAACGCCCGTTTCCGCTTTGGCTATATGGGCTGGTACAATAAGGACGTAGGTCTTTCGCCGTTTGGTCGCTATTATGTTGGTGGCGACGGACTCTCGTCGTGGGTGCTCGACGGTCGTGAGGTCGTTCCTCTGCGTGGTTATCAGAATGCCAAGCTTAGCCCGGACGATGGCGCATCTGTTTTCAACCGCTACACTCTTGAGCTTCGTCAGCCCATCATCGAAAGTGCCAGTGCAACAATATATGTGCTCGGCTTCCTCGAGGGCGGCAACTCGTGGGGCGATATCAAACAGTTCCAGCCGTTCAAGGTATACAACTCTGCCGGTCTTGGTGTCCGTTTATACATGCCTATGTTCGGTCTTATTGGTCTTGACTGGGGATATGGCTTCGATGGTGCCTATGGCGGCAGCCAGTTCCACTTTAGCATAGGTCAAAGTATTGATTAAAACAAGAGACTTCTTTGCAATGAATCGAATCCGCTATATAATCCTGACGCTCCTGTTCATCCCCATGTCGGTGTTTGCCCAGAAGTATGCCTGTGTCAACACGCAGTACATACTTTCCAACATACCTGACTATTCGCGAGCCCAGTCTCAACTCGACAAGCAGGCGGAATCATGGCAAAAGGAATTGGAGGCTAAGTTCCAGGAAATAGATAAGCTGTACAAGGCTTTCCAGCAGGAGGCTTATCTACTGCCTGACAACTTGAAACGCAAACGTGAGGAGGAAATAGCCGCCAAAGAGCGTGAGGCAAGAGAACTTCAGAACAAGTATTTCGGCCCGGGAGGAGACCTGGACAAGAAGCGCGAGGAGTTGATGAAACCAATACAGGATCGTGTTTATAACGCTATTGAACGTATTGCCAACGAGAAAGGATATGCCTTTATTCTTGATAAATCGGGCTCGGCCACTCTGCTGTTTGTCAGTGCTAAATATGATGTGAGCGATCAAGTGCTCGATATGCTTGGCTACAAGGCTGGTGCAAAACCAGACGAAGACAAGGAAGCGACAACAAGAAAAAAAGAAGTGAGCAACCCCGAGATGCGAAAGCCGTAAAAAACAATCAACTGTAAAATCCTCAATGAATTAAATAGAATATAAATAAAAAAGTAAACAAAAAATGAAAAAGAGTTTAATCTTATTGTTTGTTGCCGTATTTGCTTTTGGAAGCACGGCATTCGCTCAGAAAACTGTTAAGTTAGGTCACATTAATTCTTCCGAACTCATGCAGATTATGCCAGGCAAGGACTCTGCTCAGACTGCATTCCAGGCTGAAGTTGAAGTTCTTGACCGTGATCTCCGTGCCATGCAGGAAGAGCTCGAAAAGAAATACAATGACTACAATGAGCGCAAGACTCAGATGACCGACCTTATCCGCAAAACCAAGGAGTCTGAACTTCAGGATCTTGGCCAGCGCATCCAAACCTATCGTCAGGATGCTGAGGAAAGACTCAAACAAAAAGAGGAAGAGTTGCTGAAACCTATCATCGAACGTGCCAAGCAGGCTATCGCCGATGTTGCTAAGGAAAACGGCTACACCTATATCTTCGACACTAGCGCCGGCGTGCTGCTCTATCAGCAGGACAGCGACGATATTTTCCCTCTCGTCAAGAAAAAACTTGGTCTGAAATAAGATTTACGACGACATATTAAAAAGGCGTTGCACATAATTGTGCAACGCCTTTTTTGATGGGTTCCGGTTGTTATCCGACATTTACTCCGGCAGTTACCAATTGGCTCGGGGTGACTAGCACAAGTCGGCCGTCTTTGTCTTCGGCACTGAGTATCATGCCTTCGCTGACAACGCCTTTCAGTTTGCGGGGCTCGAAATTGGCGATGAAGCATACTTGCATACCAACCAGTTTCTCGGGCTCGGGATAGAATTTGGCAATGCCGCTCACAATGGTGCGTCCGCCCATTCCATCGTCTATCTTGAATTGCAGTAGTTTGTCGGCCTTGGGGACTTTGCTGCATTCGAGTACGGTTCCGACACGGATGTCTACCTTTCCAAAGTCGTCGAAACTTACCTTTTCTTTCACCGATGCGGGCTGCCAAGCGTTGAGGGCATTCTGCTCTTTGGTGGCTTGGAGTTTGTCCACCTGGGCTTGGATTGTGGCATCGTCGATTTGTTCGAAGAGAAGTTCTGGCTTCTCAAGAGTCTGTCCTTCCATCAGAATGTTGACATCTCCGGCATCTTTCCAGCCCTTGGCGGAAAGATTCATGATGCGGTGCATCTTGTCGGCGGTGAAAGGCAGGAAGGGCGCGCCCAGAATAGCGAGGTTGGCGCATATCTGAAGGGCTATGTTGAGCACGGTTGCGGTACGTTCAGGGTCTTCCTTGAACAGTTTCCAAGGCTCGGTCTCAGTCAGGTATTTGTTGCCCAGACGTGCAAGATTCATCATCTCGGCAAGTGCTTCGCGGAAACGGTAGGACTCAATGCTGCGGCCTATCTTTTCCGGATATCCGGCAATTTCGTTTATTGTTTCCTTGTCAAGTTGGGTCAGCTCTCCCTTTGCGGGGACTTTGCCTTCAAAAAACTTGTGGGTCAGCACAAGTGTGCGGTTTACAAAGTTGCCTAGTATGGAAACCAATTCGCTATTGTTCTTGAGTTGGAAGTCTTTCCATGTAAAGTCGTTATCTTTTGTTTCGGGAGCGTTACTGCAAAGGGTGTAGCGCAGCACGTCTTGCTTGCCGGGGAATTCCTTCAGATACTCGTGCAGCCATACGGCCCAGTTGCGCGAGGTGCTGATTTTGTCGCCTTCGAGATTAAGGAATTCGTTGGCAGGCACATTGTCGGGCAGAATGTAGCTGCCGTCGGCATGCAACATTGAGGGGAAAATGATGCAGTGGAACACGATATTGTCTTTGCCGATGAAGTGTACTAGCTTGGTTTCCTTGTCTTTCCACCATTTCTCCCAGTCGTCGCCTTTTAGCTGCTTGGTGAAACTGATGTATCCGATGGGAGCGTCAAACCAAACGTACAGCACCTTGCCTTCTGCCTCAGCGATAGGCACTTTTACGCCCCAGTCGAGGTCGCGTGTCACGGCGCGAGGCTGCAGGCCTGCGTCAATCCACGACTTGCACTGGCCATATACATTTGTTTTCCAGTCGTCCTTGTGGCCTTCCAGAATCCATTCGCGCAGCCATGGCTCATCTTTGTCAAGCGGCAAGAACCAGTGTTTGGATTCTTTGAGCACTGGCTTTGAGCCGCTAAGGGCTGATTTAGGATTAATGAGGTCGGTCACCTCGTAAGGCTTGTCGCATTTTTCGCATTGGTCACCGTATGCGTTTTCATTTCCGCAATGTGGACATGTGCCGGTGATATAGCGATCGGCGAGAAACTGATGAGCCTCTTCGTCGTAATACTGCATCGATGTTTTTTCGATGAACTTGCCTTCTTTATAGAGCTTTTCAAAATATTCTGCTGCGGTTTCGTGGTGTTCCTTGCATGAAGTTCGGCTGTAGATATCAAAGCTTATACCGAGTTCGGCAAAGCTGTCCTTGATAATCTTGTGGTAACGGTCTACAATGTCTTGTGGGGTACAGCCTTCCTTGCGGGCTTTGATGGTGATGGGCACGCCGTGCTCGTCACTGCCACCGATGAACATAACATCCTCACCCTGTGCACGCAGATAGCGCACATAAATGTCGGCTGGGACATATACGCCGGCGAGGTGGCCGATATGTACAGGCCCGTTGGCGTAGGGGAGGGCGGATGTTACGGTGTAACGTTTGAATTTCTTGTCTTTCTCTGTGTAAATCATATTGTTGTTTTTTTATTCTTTTGTCTCTGATAGTTCTTTTTCAATCTTCTCTTTCTCGTTTCGCAGCTTCTCCAGTTGTCCTTCTATGAAGTCCTCACTGTATTTGCTGTCGCAGAAGCCATTGCCGCGTGCAACATATTCAGGATTCTCCATGTCGCTGTCGAGCTCTTCGTAGTTGGATATGGCTCTGTTTATCGCTTCAAGTTTCGTTTTAAGTGTGTCGGTATTGCTCATTATGTCTCTTTTGGTTCTAGGTTTGGTTTGTGTGTTACCTCAAAGCCGACTCCGTTGCTATAGCGTCCAGTGGCTTTCAGTGTGTGCTCTTCTGCATCCGAACACCACACAATCCAGATGTCATTTCCATTCATGGCGTTGATGAATCCCCCTGTAACCTGCCATGCCACTTGTTGCACATCGCCGGTCAGTGTGTAGTGTCTTGAATTGGCCGGCTCGTTCACAATTATCGCAGCATTGCTGACAATCTCACCATATAGGAACTCACTCATTCCGTCTCGAATAAGCTCAAAGTTGTGTTGGTTCCAGCTGCCGTCTGAATAATGGTGCAGTGAGTGTCCTTCGCCTGGGAAGGTATACAGTATGCTGCGTCGGCCGAGTTCGCGGTTGTATTTGTTTATCTGCATCGACCCGTACATCTTGTCGAAAAGCTTTTTGGTCACTCTCGATCCAACATCGTTGAAGGGGTAGCCGCTGTTGTATGGCACAATATCGTCCTTGTCTCCGTGGAAGGAAACAATATCTGTATTGCTGTTTTTGAGCAACTTGAGTTCGCTCATAGCCCCCCACATGTTTATCACGGCTTTGATGTGGAAGTGTGCTTTGCTACTGTTTCCGCTGCTTGCAATTGTCCCCATGTCACGCCAGCGCTTGCTATATACAACCGACGGACGGTCGCTGTCACGCATGAATGCCAGATTCAATGCCGTAATACCTCCTGCACTGGCTCCACCGACAAACAGAAGGTTGGTGTCGATGCCATATTCCACTCGTCTTTCTACCATGTATCGCATTGCTGCATGGGCATCTTGTAGGGCCGCATACCCGGCTCGTGTCACCTCACCCTTGGTGGGTAGGAATCCAAGCCGGTAGTTGATGGATACTGCCACATATCCTAAGGCTGCCAGATGTCTGCACCATCCAACAATGGCTTGGTCGCTCTTGTCGCCTACATAATAGGCTCCACCGTGAAGCATCAGAACCATTGGGCGTGCCCTGTCGTTGTTGTCGGGCATATATATGTCCATCGTAAGCGACGTGGTCTCCTTGATTATGCCATTGCCAAAGCCGTCGCTCAGTATCTCCAGATAGCTCAGTGTGTCGGTGCCGGGCATGCTTGTCCAGTAGCCAAGAGCTTGACCGTATTCTATGTCTTTTCTTTCTACGACTGAATATATCTCATCCTTGTATCGTCCGTCTGCCAGTGAATTGTAGTCCTCTGGCTTATATTGATATACAAGTGCTTCCTGACGCTTCTCTTTCCAGTGTTTGTCGTAGCTGAATTCCTTGCGCTCCACGATGTTGCTGTTTCCATTCAGCTGGTAGTAATATCCGTGAAGTTGCTCGTCATCAATGCTTTCCACAACAACAAAACAGGTGTCGTCGTCAATAATCACTTTGTAGGGTATTCCTGTCTCGGGGGTGTAGTCTCCCTCAAGCATGTATGGTATTTCCTTGATGCTCGTGGGTTTCTTGCGCGGTTCGCCTTTGGTGTCGGTGACAGGGGCTTTCCTGCCGCATCCCGCAACTGTCAGCGCAAGTGCTATTATGATTGTAAGCCTTCTCATCTCTTTATCTCTCTCTGAATTGTCTTATCAAGGCTGCGCTGACGTTCCAGTGGCTGAATCCACCGTCCATCGGCTTGCCTTGCGGAATTGCAATGGTCATTTTGTGACGGCCAGGTTCAAGTCCTGTCAGGTCGAAATATACAGGTTGTGTGGCTGTTCCGGGACACCAACCGCTACGGCTAAGGTCACTGCTGGAGATGCCGTTCCAAAAGTTGCCTGACACGGGGTTCCATTCGCGGTATCGAGCACAGTCACAACGCCATGGAGTGTGACTGAACCGCTTCACTCCATCAATGAATATCTCATTCTCTTTGGGGTTGAACTCATCGCCGCCGCCCCATCCGCCATGGCCAGTGCTGATATAGCGGAGAGTCAGCACACTGTCCCATTCGTAGATATCGAATGTCACTGTTATGCTGTCAGTTCCAAATATCTTGCCGTAGTTTTGTCCGGCCATTTCCAGCACGTTGCATGTGTTGACAAGTGGATATATATCTTTCTTTCTAAATAAACCGGTATCGATATTCCATTCGTATTCATTGGGGTATGATTTGATGTCGAGGCTGACAATATGTCCGCCGGCATCATAATTGCCAATAAAGACACCTATCCAGACTTCACCTTCCAGAAGTGGCTGCAAATCGGTAACTTCTTGTTTGTAATATGTTTCATCCTTCCATTCCAGTCCATCCATTTTTATGCGGTCGTTGAAGTGTCCCACACCGAAAGGTGTGAAGAATCGCATAAGCTCTACAAGCGGCCAATATAGGAATGACGATATTCTGTATTTCTCCATCCAGCTTATACCGGGTACAATGCCTTGGTATTTTTCGCCGTCTTTTCCAATAATTTTCGGCAAAGAGTCTGGATGACCGATGATTGCATCAAGGAATGAAGGCTCTAGATGGTTGTCAGCAGGATTCACTGCACCGGGTATCACGAACACCGAACCTGTACGGTCGTAGGCGTCGCCGTTCGAGCGTTGGCGTAGTTCGATAAATGTCTGGTAATGCGATGGCAGTTTTGGCAGCATTATTCGCTTTAATATCAGTGTTCCGCCCGCGTAATGAAGCGTTGTGTCAAATGGTATGTCGGTAAGAGTGGGTTTTTCCTTGCCCCAGCAAATCTGCTCGTCTTTGAAAATAGGCGTTGTGATAACCATGCGGTCTCGTCGGATGGTTGCCATTTCACGGTTCGTTTTACGAATTCCAATAGGCGGCAGTAAGGTGGGTTTCATTTTTTTGTCGCTGATTATGTTGGCCTGCTCTGTCATCACCAGTCCGTTACGTTTCATCTGAAGTAGCATCCCTTTGAATTTTCCATAGTAGGGGAGTGGATTGATGTCGCTTTTGTAGGCGGTGGAGAAAAGCAGTTCAATGCGGTTGCTGTTGATGCTTGTTGTGTATAGAGTGGTTTTAGAATCAATCTTTTGTGTGTCCCATTTTATGTCGTTTCTGACGTATGGTGAGGCCGTGAAGTAACTTGTGTCGGGGTATCGGTATTCGTAGTATATGCTGTCAGTTTTGCCATCCACATGGGTGTACTCTTCTGCAAGTCCGGGGATTGGGTTTTTCACGCCCTTTGCTGACGAAATCAGTAATTGGTTGCCTGTTTGTTGGATTATTGTCTTTGTGGTGTCTCTTCGGTCACTGTCGTATTCATAATTGAAGTAGGTGTACTCTGTCGCTATCCTTTGCGCATGCGCGGGAACAAAGTAAAAAACAAACAAAAATACATTGATTGAAAACAATATACGTCTCATCGGCATTCGTTAATCAAATTACAAAAATACAAAACAAAAGTGGAATGACAAAAAAAACGTCATTCCACTTTGTATTTCAGACAGTTTTTGATGTTTACGCTTCTGCTGGAGTCTCTTCTTTGTTCTCGGTTTCAGGATCTTCCAGGTCTATCTTTCCGGCATTGTTCAAAAGGTTGTACCAGAGGTAGACTTTCTTGACATCGGAGGCATGTACATGCTCTGTGTCGTAGTTGGGGAGTATTTCCTTGAAATAGTCGAAAAGCTCTTTCGATGATGCTTTTTTGATTTCAAATGTAATGTTCTTGCCCTCTTCTTTCTTGTATATGGCCTGGAATACCTTTAAGAGGGGCATCTCCTCTTCGGTAGTGAAAATGCTGATTTCACTTAACGAGCTGATTCTATCGGATTTGAATACGGGGCAACGTTTCTTGTCGGCCAACGACTCGACGATGGCTCCATTTTTTGTTTGCGATACGAGTTCATAGATGTCCGGCTTTCCGGAGACTACCAAAATTTTACTTAAGTCCATTGTTCCAAATTTGTATTTTGAATTAATGCGTCTGTAACGACGTTTCTTTATCGAAAGTATTTTTTATAAAAAAATTAAGAATTTTTAGAAACTAGTATGGTATTTTATCATGCCGTCTATTGGATTGGCAGTGATATTCACTGAGTATTTCATCTCCTTTCCAAGGAATTGTTGAATCTCTGGTTCTATGGATTTTGCATAACTGCCTACAAAGTTTATCACTTCACTTTTTTCCCCTATTTCCGTTTCGATTGTTTTGATATTGTGGTAGTGGAACTCCAGCAGTGTTTTCTTGATAATTGCCATACAGTATTCGTTGTCCCTGTTTTTTACGGCAAAAGGAGCTAATGATGCCAGAAAACGATTGGGAAATGGATGATGATATACTGAATCCATAAACTCAGCATCGGTAAGCGGGTATAATTCATGGAAAGAGTGTCTTAGGCTCTCCGGCATCTCGTGTGTCAGATAGTTGTCAAGCAAAATCCTACCTACATTGTTTGCCGATCCATTGTCGCCCAGAATGTAGCCTGTGCTATATGGCGTGTATATTATTTTTGTTCCGTCGAAATAACATGCATTGCTGCCGGTTCCAAGTATGGCGACTATGCCTGGTTTTCCGTTGCTTACTGCGCGGCATGCTCCAAGCATATCGGTATCGACTCTGACTTCTTTGGTATTGAATCCTTTCTGGAGCAGGCAGTTCAGTCTGCTTCTTTGTCGTGCGTCACCACAGCCGGCACCATAAAAGTAAACGGATGGTTGCGAACCGTCAATCGTCAATGCTTCGCAGGCAGCATTGCAAGCCCTCAGAATCTCATTGTCAGAATTGAAATGAGGGTTAAGGCCTTCTGTGACAACTCTCTTGCCGGTTTCTACATCTGCCCATGTTGTTTTTGTGCTTCCGCTGTCGGCAACAATGGTCATATTATTCCAATTATTTCGTTTATATCGCTGATTCCATGTCGTCTGCAGTATTCTTCAAGGCCATCGATGATTTTCATTGTAACGGCGGGGTCAATGAAATTTGCAGTACCAACCTGAACGGCTTTTGCTCCTGCCATCAGGAACTCCAGCGCATCGGCTGCGCAAGTGATGCCTCCTAAACCTATGACGGGTATCTTTACGGCATGTGCTACCTGCCATACCATTCTGACTGCCACTGGTTTTACGGCAGGGCCGGATAGTCCGCCGGTTATGGTGCTGAGGTAGGGACGTTGCTTCTCCACGTCTATGGCCATGCCGAGCAGTGTGTTTATTAATGAAACGCTGTCAGCTCCGGCGTTCTCAACCGCCTTGGCAATGTCAACGACGCTTGTGACATTCGGTGTCAGCTTTACAATCAGTGTTTTGTGATACACTTTCCGTACTTCGCTTACCACCTGTGCTGCCATATCTGGATTCGTCCCGAATCCCATGCCTCCTTTTTTTACATTTGGACAGCTGATATTCAACTCTATGGCTGGTATTCTGTCTAACGCGTCGATCATTGAGGCTGTTTTGCAGTATTCCTCTATCGACGAACCGCTGACATTGACAATGATATTGGTGTCTAAATCCTTGATTCTATGATACACTTCGTTACAGAATGTCTCAACACCTACATTCTGCAGTCCAACAGCGTTGAGCATCCCCGATGGGGTTTCAGCCATACGTGGATATGGATTCCCTTGTCTTCGTTCTCCCGTGGTACCTTTCACAATTATTCCTCCAAGGCGGTTCAAATCAATGAAATCGGCAAACTCTTCGCCATATCCGAAAGTCCCCGACGCTGTCATCACGGGGTTCTTCAAAATGAGATTGTGTATTTTTGTTTGAAGCATCTTGTTCTCCTTTTTCAAGTCTTTGATTCTATGTTATTTGTTGTTAATCCAGTTGGTAAGTTGTTTTGCGTTGAAAACAGGACCTTCCTTGCATACGCATTTGTGTCCCTGATCGCTGTCTACAACGCAACATAGACATGCCCCAATTCCGCAGGCCATCATGTTCTCCAGCGACACCTCGCATTCTATCCCTTTGTCTAATGCATGGCGTGCCACAGCTTTCATCATCGGTGTAGGACCGCATGTGTAGATATGGTCGTAATCTCTTGAGAACATGCTGTGTTGCGTGACAAGACCTTTTTCTCCAAGGCTTCCGTCCTCGGTTGCAAAACACACTTGTCCATATGGTTCAAATTCTTTTTGTATGGGAATCAACGATTTTGTGCGGCCTCCAAGCAAAATAACCGGGTGGATTCCCTTTAGATTCAAACATTTGCTCAGGTGAAGCAGTGGGGCAATGCCTGCACCGCCTCCTACAAGCAACACTTTCTCTCCTTCTAGGCTAAATCCGTGTCCCAGTGGATAAACCATGTTGATAGTATCGCCTTCTTTCATGTTCGAAAGGGTTTTGGTCCCTTTGCCGACTACTTGAATGAGCAGTGTAATAGTGTTGTTGTCAGTGTCTACATCGTGGATTGAGATGGGGCGTCGCAGTACAACTTGTTTGTTGCCAGGCACCTCCACCTCTACAAATTGTCCGGCTTTTATCTCGGGCAGTATTCCGGGATGTTGCAGTTTCAGTGTGAAGTAGGTCTCGTTGAACACCTGCTTCTCCACTATTGTAAAGTCTGTTATTTGTTTCCTCATAACTTGACGGTTATTTGTTGATAATATGTTTCTTAAGCTTCTTTACCCGTTCTGCGCTTTCATGTATCCTCTCTGCTGGAATCTTGCCACTTTTCACCATCTTGTAGATAAGGTCAACAGTCTGAGGTACAATGTCGGCATTGTATTCCTTTCCATTGTTGGAAATGCACAGCATGTCGGCACCGGCCAAAATGGTTTTCAGCAGCATCTCTTCGTATGTGTAGTGCTGTGTCATGGCACCCATTGCAAGGTCGTCGGTGATAATAACTCCATCATAATGTAGGCTGTCCCGCAGAAGTCCTGTAAGGGTAGAGTGGGAGAGGGTGGCAGGATATACGCTGTCAATCTGTGCGTTGAAAACGTGGGTTGTCATTATCATGCGTACTTTGTTGAGACCAATCAGCTTTTTGTATGGATCCAACTCTTTGGTTTGCCATGTGTCGCTCACATCGGCAAGACCTAAATGGGTATCAGCCTTCGAGCTTCCGTGTCCGGGGAAGTGCTTCAGACATGCCGTCACACCGTTTTTATGCAGCTCGTCAATCCATATCTCGGCACATTCTGCCACTCTTTTTGGGTTTGCCGAGAAACTTCGTTCCAGTTTTCCAATCACAGGGCAGTTGGGATTGACATTGACATCCACACATGGTGCGAAGTCTAAATTGATGCCGACCTCTTTTAGAGTCTGTGCTGTCAGCTGGGCGCATTGCCTGACACTTTTGTCGCCTTCCGACGCTGTCTTTTCCGGTGAGTCAAAAGTAGGGAATCCGTATTTTTCTTTCAGTCGCGATACTTTACCGCCCTCTTGGTCAATGCTTATCAGCAGATTGCCGCCACCTCTTTTTTGTAGCTTGGCGCAAAGCTGTTTCAGCTGTTGCTTTGAGGAAATGTTACGGGGCCTCGACTGAGAGGGGACATCGTATTCGAATAGGATAACTCCGCCAATGTTATAGTCTTTTATGTCGCGCACTATATGGCTGGTGTCTGATATGTCGGTTCCGCGAAACCCGACAATCAGCATCTGGCCTATCTCTTTGCGAAGTTCAGTGTCATCCTTGACTTGCTTTGCCACCTGGGCCTGTCCGCATCCGGCAAAGGCAATGGCCGATAATATGAAAAGGAGTAATGCATTTTTCTTCATGACATTATATTTTTTCAAATGGAACACGGTTCACTATTGATCGGCCAAGGGTTATCTCATCTGCATATTCCAGATTGTCACCGATGGCTATGCCGCGTGCAATGGTTGTTATCTTAAGATTTTCAAATTGTTGCAGCTGCTTGTCAATATAAATGCTCGTGGTGTCACCCTCCATGGTAGTGGGAAGTGCCAAAATAACCTCCTCTATTGACTCGGATCCTACTCTCTCGACAAGCTGTGCAATTTTCAAGTCGTTGATTCCTATGCCGTCAAGCGGTGAAATCACACCGCCTAGTACATGGTATACACCACGATATTGCTGGGTGTTTTCGATAGCCATAACATCCTGGATGTTCTCAACCACACACACTGTTTTCTGGTTTCTCTTATCGCTCGAACAAATCGGACAAAGCGATTCATCACTGATGCAGTGGCACTTACGGCAGTAGTGCGAGTCTCTCTTCAAACTTGTCAATGCCCCTATGAATGAAGTGAAATCGCTGTCATTGCTTTTTAGCAAATGCAACGCATACCGCAACGCAGATCTCTTGCCTACACCTGGCAGGGACGCAATTTCGTTCACGGCATTTTCAAGAATCTTTGATGGAATTTCCATACCGCTTCTAACGTTAAAAGACAAATATTATTGCGGCTCCAATGAACTATAAAATCATGCATATATTTAATCGTATAACCAATTGTATAATAGTGATATATTTCGATTTTTCCTCAAAAAATGAAAAAAGCGAAAAAATCATCCCAAAATTCTCTCTTTGGCTGTGTTGTTTGGCCTTTGTACAACTTCGAAAATGCAAAATAATAACAAAAATACAGAATAACTAATTATTGTAAATCAGATTTATAACTGCGTTTACGATAAAAAAGTTGAAAAAAAGTTTTTCAGTTTTGGAAAAAGATGTATTTTTGCAACCTCAAAACAGAAAAAAGAGTTGTTTGAAACATTGAGAGAAGCCGATGTAACTCAGTTGGTAGAGTAGCTGATTTGTAATCAGCCTGTCGGGGGTTCGAGTCCCTTCATCGGCTCGGCCTGATAGAAAGCGTCCAGCTTGCATCGGGATTAGGGGAAGTCGCATAGTGGCAATTGCAACAGACTGTAAATCTGTCCTCTTCGGAGTTCAGTGGTTCGAGTCCACTCTTCCCCACAAAACCTAGAGAGAAGCGGAAGTAGCTCATTTGGTAGAGCGATAGCCTTCCAAGCTATAGGTGGCGGGTTCGAGCCCCGTCTTCCGCTCTGAATCTTTCAAAAGGGCGGCGACAGGTTGACCGCCAACGCTTCGAAAGAGGTATGCTGCAGTAGCTCAGCTGGTAGAGCGCATCCTTGGTAAGGATGAGGTCACCGGTTCAAATCCGGTCTGTAGCTCTTTTTATGTGCTGATGTGCTTGTGTGTGACTCGAGAGACGCATTCTTTGCGCCTCTATGTCTGTGGAAAGAAGCTGCACTTAATTGAAAAGAAAATTACTTTATTAATAAACATTTAATACGTATTAAAATGGCAAAAGAAAAATTCGATCGTTCTAAACCGCACGTCAACATCGGTACTATCGGCC
>JAGCVI010000033.1 GCA_017962445.1 Bacteroidales bacterium | reverse complement strand
GGTTCAGCCGCATAAACAGAACCCAGAACGAAAAAAACGAACAAGAAAGAAAGTAACTTTTTCATAATATACGATTTACGATGTTGAACCTCCAGTGCAAAGTTGAAATCCGCAGCAAAAGTACGCAAAAAACGGTTACGTGTTTTACTGCTGCAAAAAAACGCGCGTCATTAAAACGGGTCCCAAAGATTGGCGAAAACTATGAGGGTCGTCACAGCAACGGAGTGAATAATTCACTTCCAGGACATCCTGCCATAGCGACTGCTATTTCAGCACCATGCCACTGTTCCATGCTTTCCCCACGCTGTCGCCGAGGGTCATGTAGTTGAAGCTGGAGCCGTCCCAAGCCACCGGATTGAGTTTTTTGATGTCGATTTTGCCATCGGTCAAGATGCTGGGGTCGGCAATAGCGTTCACGATTTCGCCAACCACCCAAGCGCCGCCGTCCTCATCGTCGCGCATCTCCACCACGCGACACTCCATCGTGAGCGGGTATTCGTTGATGATGGGGGCGTTGACGTTCTGGCTCTTGGTGACGGTGAAGCCGGCCTTGGCCACTTTGTCCTTCACGTCGTTGCCACTCACAATGCCGAAGTAGTCGCTTTCGACCACCGTGCGGGCATCGGCGTAGCTGAGGGTGAAGGCCTTGTTGAGGCGCAGGTTGTCGGTGGTCTTGTGCTTCGATAGGCTGAAGCAAACCTGATTGTTATCGTACTGTCCACCCCATGCGGCCATCATCACGTCGGGTGTGCCGTCTGCATCGTAGGTGGCGATCATCAGCGCAGGCTGCGGGGTTACATACAGTTTGGCACCCATGTTGGTGCGCTCTTCTACTTTTTTGAATTCCATAGACTGATTGTTTAATGGTTTGACTTCTTGATTGTTTTGATTGTCTTGTTCAGTTTTGCAGTTACAAGCAGCCAGTGTCAGCGCGGCAGCTGCAAGAAGGATAAAAGATCTTTTCATAATGTGTTTTTTTATTTCGGAATTTCCTATATGTGTATAGCTCAAGATAATCGTATCTTATTCAGTGTTTTATGGATTTACTATCGCCTCCGCCATCCGCTTCCCTGCCTCGAAGGCATTCTGCAAATCTTCTTGCCAATGTTCTTCACGATAGCGGCGCTTGGCTTCTTCGGAGAATCCGCCCAACTCGTAATGGTCGTAGTTCTTCACCTGATAGGTGTTGTAGGCGATCAGTTTCTCTGGCTGGCCCAACGCTTGGGTGATGCAGTGTTCCATCGAGCCGTAGCCGTGGTCGTTGTTGTACTCGGGTGTTCCGTTCATCGTCTCAACCAGCACGACGGGCATACGTTTCGGGGCTGTGATGCTGTAGTCGTTGTAAGAGAGCCATGCAAATGCCAGCCGTTCCAGAAATGCCCGCATCTGCGCTGTAATCTCACCGAAATAGTTCGGCGAGCCGAGCACCAGTCCGTCGGCCACGGCAATCTCCTCCAGAACGGGCGTCAGCGCATCCCTGAACTTGCACACGTTGGAGGCCTTCCCCTTGACCTTGCAGGCCATGCACGACATGCAGCCCTTGTAGTCCAAGTCGTAGAGACGGACGGTTTTCACTTCAATTTCATTGCTCACGGAGCTTGCGCCCTCGGCGAACTTCTGCAGCATGGAGGCGGTGTTGAACGTCTTGCGCGGGCCTCCGTCGATGATCATAATTTTCTTCATTGTGGTTGTTATTTAAGATTCCTGTTGAAAAACTCCGCCAACGTGTCCCACGGGATGTAGTTACCCTCGCCGCCGTCATAAAGGTCGCAGTGTGAAGCGCCAGGGATGATGAGCAGTTGTACAGCACTGGCAATTCTCGAAAGAGATCTATTTGCATTGTTTTTGTTACAACCAATCAAAGTTGTCAGAAATTAGCAATTCTTCTTTAGTAATTAGATGTGTGGTCTGCATTGGAATAGTTTGATACGCCAAACCGAAACATTTTGCCAGATTTCGCACTTCGTCTGTGTCGTCGTATGTCAATAAGAAATGTCCTTGCATTTGACTTGCAAGTTCAAATATACGATAGTGATCGACATCATAGTGATTATACAGACGTTTACCAGCCACTGTGTATGGTGGGTCTATAAAAAAGAACGTCGTTTTATCTTCTAAATACTGTTCCATAATGTTGAAAGCATTGCCATGCACAAACGATATTTTCTTTCGCAAGGAATTTGCCTTAATAATGCGTTTGGCCAAAGTCGTAGGATACCATCGTGATGCCAGCCCTTTACCGGCTTCACCGGATTTGATTAACCCTGATCCTTTGGCAAGAATTCCCCCATGGTTTGTACGGTTGCGCACAATGGTGGCAAATCCTTTTTCCTTTTTTCCTTTTTCGGCAAGATGAATTGTGAGGTTGATATTGTCTGCTGTAACAACGAATGTTCTTACACGTTCAACGAGCCAGTCGCAATCATTTTCAGAAAATATTGTTTCCCAGGCAGCGGCCATATCATCATCGAGTTCCACCATTGTGGCATGGTTAAAATAGGATTCAGCAATGGCAGTTAAGCTGATAATACCACCTCCAGCAAAAGGTTCAATCAATACGGAATCCTTATTCGCTTGATTAAACCATTTTCGAGCTACGGGCACCAACCATGTCTTGCCTCCAGGATAGCGGAAAGGGCTTCTCTGTGGGACCGATGAAACATTGACGACATGTGGTTTAGACACCGTGTCATGTGTCGGCATGTCTGGAAATAGACTTAACTGCGCAACTGTAGGTGTGTTCATATCAGTTCGAATACGGAATGTGTTTCTGGAGAGTTTGTTAATTTTTCGTCAAGTTTTCCCTGTAGCACAGAAATAAAGTCGGCGACATTGCCTGGATTAGTGAAAATGACCTTTTGTAGTGCAGGTTGAAACTCTGTGTATATCGTATCCACATGGACCAGATGGCATTGCTTGTCGATTGTATCGTATGACAAATCGTACAAAAACCATGCGATATCAGCCTTTTTTCTTGTGGTTTGCGGCAATACAGGCAAAGTATCGAAGAAAGATTTTTGTATTGCGACACACTGCTTTTTGCTCCATGCTTTGAAAATACCCCCTTTGTAGAGCATTTGAGGAATCAATCTCTTTCTTGACGAAGAAAGATAATCTGGATGAGGATAGTTTCGACCTTTCCAATGAAAATCTGCACTTGGAGAATTTATGTATTCTTGGAAAGGCTTGCGAAGATTTCCACTAATATACACACCTTGTACTTCGAGCGATGCAAAGTCCACAATGCAGCCATTGTCATCATACTGTGCTATGACATAATCAATATTCCCGGCAGATTGCCCAGATGCATCATTAAGTTTTATTTCAGGCAAAGCAGTCCATTTTGTTCCTTTTGGCCAAACAAAGTCAGCGGCGTTTTTCAAAATCATCCAATCCTCGCGGAATCGTGATGGACATGTTATTACCTTGTCGGTTCCATGATTTACGCTGCACACACCGAGAGGGTCATCGGCCTTATCTTTAGTGCAGTTTGGATAACGGTTGTGAAATGGACACAACCTGTTTTCCCGGTAATACATCGCTTTTTGAGACATGTTTTCTGTTGGGAAACCAAATATCTCAGCTATCGGATTATCTTTGTTTGTTGCCATTGTGATCTATTTTATGCCAAAAATTCACGGCGCAAAAATACAATAATTTATTATTGTGTTTGCCAATGCCGTTCTTTTTAGTTTCCGCTCATCATTGGCACACTCATGTGCAGAAATGCCCTTTTCGGTCTGATGTAGTTGTTATTTAAGATTCTTGTTGAAAAACTCCGCCAACGTGTCCCAAGGGATGTAGTTGCCCTCGCCGCCGTCATAAAGGTCGCAGTGGGTGGCGCCAGGGATGATGAGCAGCTGCTTGTTGTCGGGGTTGGGATTCGGCTTGCCGATGAAGTTGTAACCTTCGGCTTTGCCATCCACCATGTAGTGGTAGGCGGCCTCGCCGAAGTAGCGACTGTGGGCCTCCGCACCGTGCATCACCATGACGGCGGAACGGATTTCGTTAATGTAGTAGAGAAAACGGCTGTTGGAGTATGCTTGTGTGCCGATGACGCGCCAGCCGTCGTTGCTGTTGCCAGAGCGCACGTGGTAGCCGCGCGGGGTCTTGTAGTAGGCGTGGTAGTCGTGGACGAAGCGGGGGGCTTGGGGAGGCACGGTGTCCAACACACCGCCGGCCATCGCCATCGGGTCGGCGAGACGCTGTTTGCCCATTGCCTCGCGGGCAGCGTGACGGGCTTCCTCGTTGTTGTCGCTGTCGTAATAGCCGTTGCCGCTGATGCGGGTCATGTCGTACATCGTGCTGGCTACGGTGGCCTTGATGCGCGGGTCGGCAGCGGCGGCGTTCAAGGCGATGCCACCCCAGCCGCAGATACCGATGATGCCGATGCGCTCGGGGTCCACATTTTCTAACTGCGACAGGAAATCGACGGCAGCCATAAAGTCCTCGGTGTTGATGTCGGGCGAGGCCGTGCGGCGGGGTTCGCCGCTGCTCTCACCGGTATAGGAGGGGTCGAAAGCCAGTGCCACGAAGCCGCGTTCTGCCATCTTCATGGCATAGAGGCCGCTGCTTTGCTCTTTTACGGCGCCGAATGGACCACTCACGGCGATGGCTGGTAGTTTGCCGTTGGCATCCTTTGGCGTGTAGAGGTCTGCGGCCAACGTCAGACCGTACTGGGTTTCAAATGTCACCTTGCGGTGGTGTACTTTCTCGCTGAGGGGGAACACCTTGTCCCACTCCTGCGTGAGGTTCAGTTCCTGTTTCATATTCTCGTTGTTTTTTGTTTCTTGTTTGTTGCCGCAGGCGGCCAGTGTCAGTGCCGCGAGGATAAAAATGATTATTTCTCTTTTCATATCGGTTATTACATGTTAGTTATTACATGTTGGTTATTTCATGTTGGTTATTTCATGTTAACACGAAGTAATTAACAGCCGAAGGCTAACCAACAGCGAAGCTCATCAACACGAAGTGATCTCCCTTATCACTTTCGCCGGACTCCCCGCCACCACCATATTGTCGGGCACATCCTTGGTGACCACGCTGCCGGCGGCCACGATGGCGTTCTCGCCGATGGTTACCCCTGCCAGCACCTTGACGTCGGCACCGAGCCAGGCGTTGCGCTTCACCACGATGGGCTTGGTGAGCAGCGTGTGGCGGGTTTCAGGACTTTCGGGATGGTATTCGGTGGCCAGCACGCAGTGCGGCCCGATGAAGACGTCATCCTCGATGGTGATGCCGCCGATGGCTAACAACGTGCAGCCGAAGTTGAGGAAGCAGTCGTCGCCGAAGCGAACACCTGGACCGTAGTTGATGTTGAGCGGCGGGAAGACGCGCACGGTGTCGGGCACCTCGCTGCGGGTGATCTCGCGCAGACAGTCGCGCACCTCGGCCTCTGTGTGGTAGCCGCTGTTCATCTCGGCGCAGAGCCGCATGGTGCGCTGCACGTCGGCATAGAGGTCGTCGCTGCCAACGTAGTCTTTTCCTGTGGGTTTGTCGTTTGTCATTTTAGCGGATAAAATTCGTGAATACCGCTTCTTCTGCCTCGGGCAGACCGTTGCGCTCCTTCTCCGCGGCGATGGCCTTGACGAGGAAGGCGATGTTGCGGCCGAGAATACGCATACACTGCACGCCCTCCGCATCCTGCATCACGTCCTCGGCACAGTGACCGTGTACCATGTTCCAGTAGCGGGTGCTTGCGATAGGCATCTCGCTGATGGTGAAGTACTTGTTCAGCTGGTCGAAGGTGGCAGTGGTGCCGGCGCGTCGGGCCGAACAGACGGCGGCGCCCACTTTCATGCACTTCCGGAAGTGCGTGCTGAAGAAGAGGCGGTCGAGAAAGGATTTCATCGTGCCGGCAATGCCCGCGTAATAGACCGGCGAACCGATGACCAGCGCGTCGGCTTGCTCGAATTTCGGAGCTATTTCGTTTACGATGTCATTGAAGACGCATTTGCCTGTTTCATAGCATTTTCCGCAGCCGATGCAACCGTGGATGTCCTTGTGACCCACATGGATGATTTCGGCTTCCACGCCGTTTTTCTGTAATTCTTCCGCCACGATGCTCAGGGCGGTGAAGGTGCAGCCCTTCGCGTTGGGACTGCCGTTGATAAGAAGTGCTTTCATATTAGTTTTATTCAAAAGACAATGCAAAAATACAACTTTTCTTGAATGAAACAAAAGGCTGATGACTTCGTGTTGATTAATTAATGTTAACAGCCGAAGGCTAACCAACAGCGAAGCTCACTACTGACACGAAGTTTTCAGCCACCGCTCCACTTTCGCCTTGCCGCTGCGCACCTCATGACCGTAAATGCTGAACTCGCCCGTGACTTTGGCCTTCGGGAAGGCCTTGCGCACGTCGCTGGCGCAACTGGCCAGGCCGCTGCCTTCGTGGGTGGTGAAGGGGATGACGGTCTTGCCGTCGAGGTTGATGTCCTTGAACAGGGTGAACATCACCTGCGGGTATGTGCCCCACCACACAGGACCGCCGATGAAGACGGTGTCGTAGCCGCTGAGGTCAGGAGCGGTGCCTTCGTAGGACGGCAGCTCGCCGTCGGCGGCCTCTTTCTTAGCCAGTTCGATAAGAGGCATATAGGCCATGCCGTCGTACTTATGGGTGACTATCTCGAACTGGTCGGCGCCTGTGATTTCACTAATGTAGTCGGCCACGATCTTGGTGTTGCCCGTGTCGATGACGCCGACGGAATAGTTGTCCCCCGCGTGGGAGAAGAAAATGACGATGGATTTTTTCATATTTCCGGAATTAGATGTTTGTTCGTTTTGTAGAGATGTGCCACAGCGCGTCTCTGCATTATCGTTATTCTGTCCGTTGCAGCCCGTGGACAAAACCACGGCGAGGACTGCGATAAAGATATTTTTGATGCTCATACTTTTCTTTTTTTATACCAACCCCCTCCATCCCATAAACATCTTGGTCACCTCGGCGTCGTGGTGGTCGAAGAAGAGGCTCTTGCCCGTGTCAAGCGTTTGGATACGTGCCATATCGTCGGCGGTGAGTTCGAAATCGAAAATGTTGAGGTTTTCGGCCATGCGTTCTTTGTGTGTCGATTTGGGAATGATGATCACCCCACGTTGCAACAGCCAGCGCAAAGCCACCTGCGGAATGCTCTTCCCGTACTTCTTGCCAATTTCGCCAAGCAACTCGTTGGTGAAGAAACCGTTGCGGCCTTCGGCCAAAGGTCCCCACGACATAATTCGGCAGTCAAGTTCGTCCATATATTTTTGGCCCTCCACCTGCTGGTCAAACACGTGCGTCTCCACTTGGTTGACCATCGGCTTCACATCCACATTCGACGCCAAGTCGATGAGGTGGTCGGGATAGAAGTTGCTCACGCCGATGGCGCGCAGTTTGCCTTCGCGGTAGGCTTCCTCCAATGCGCGGTAGGCACCGTAGCGGTCGCAGAAGGGCTGGTGCAACAGCATCAGGTC
>JAGCVI010000032.1 GCA_017962445.1 Bacteroidales bacterium | reverse complement strand
CAGCTTGGTGAACTCGGCCGAGGCTACGGTTGAGGCTGTCGCCACGCCTGTCATCAGTGTCGACGGCAGCGGTAATGTCACCATCACCTGCGCCACCGAGGGTGCCACCATCTACTACACCACCAATGGCAGCACACCTACCACGTCGAGCAGCAGCTACAGCACCACCATCACCGGTCTTCCCGACAACACCACCGTCAAGGCTATCGCCGTCAAGAGCGGAATGGTAAACTCGGCTAATGCAGCGACGACACTGTAGATTATGGTAAATATTAAATATTAAAGTTTTTAGGGTCCTTAAGGTCATTAAAGTCCTTAAGGGCCCTAAAGACTTTAAAGACCCTAAAGACTTTAAAGACCTTAAGGACCTTAACGACCCTAAATTAAATCAATGATTAACGATAAAATTGCAACCCAAATACTGAAAGTCTTCGCGAATGCCCCTTTCACGGCGTTCAACTATAAGCAGATATCGTCGAAAGTGGGGGCCTACGACAAGGCTATGCGCCAGATGGTGCAGGCTACTATCCTCGAGATGGCCGAAGAGAAAATCCTCGTGGAAGAGGGTAGGGGCAAGTACAAAATCAACCCCAGGCACATCAACGACGACCTGCTGCCCAAAAACTATCTTGTCGGCACCATCGACATGAAGCAGACCGGCAAGGCTTACGTCATCCCTCAGGAGGAGGGCCGCGAGGATGTGATGATTGCACCCAACTACACTCGCCATGCCCTGCACGGCGACACTGTGAAGGTGCTGATGTTCCCGCAACGCAAGATGCACAAACCCGAAGGCCAGGTGGTTGAGGTGCTGCGGCGTGCCAAGACACGCTTTGTGGGACGTGTGCAGAAGATGGAGAAGTTCGCCTTCCTGGTATGCGACAACCGCAATATGGTGGTCGACATCTTCATACCGCTCAGCGACTTGGCCGATGCCGAGGATGGCGAGAAGGCCGTGGTTGAGATGACTGACTGGCCCGAGCAGATGAACAACCCTGTGGGCCGCGTGGTGAAACGCCTCGGCAAGCCTGGCGACAACAATGTGGAGATGCAGTCGATACTGGCTGAATACGACTTCCCGCTCGACTTTCCGGCAGAGGCTGAGAAAGAGGCTGCGGCAATCAAGGCTCCCTCCAAGAAGGATATAGAGGGCCGGCGCGACTTCCGCAAGACCACCACTTTCACTATCGACCCCGCTGACGCCAAGGACTTCGACGACGCCATCTCCTTCAAGAGGCTTAAGAACGGCAACGTCGAGGTGGGCGTGCATATCGCCGATGTCTCCTATTACGTCAAGCCAGGCAGTGCGATAGACCGCGAAGCATACGAGCGCGGCACAAGTGTCTATCTGGTGGACCGCACTATACCGATGCTGCCCGAGAAACTGTGCAACGAGGTCTGCTCGCTGCGCACCGGTGAGGACAAGCTCTGTTTCAGCGCCGTCTTCGAGATGAACGACAAGGCCGAGGTGTTGAACCGCTGGTTTGGCAAGACGGTGATAAACAGCGACCGCCGCTACAACTACGAGGAAGCGCAGGAGATAATAGAGTCAGGCCAGTCCGACCAGTCGGACCAGTCGGACCAGTCAGACACGGCGCTTGCCATCCTTGAGCTGCACAAGCTGGCAACCATACTGCGCGAGGCACGCTACAAGGAGGGCGCAATCAATTTCGAGACGCAGGAAATCAAATTCAAGCTCGACGAGAACGCCAAGCCCATAGGCGTCTATATCAAGGAGCAGAAGGAAGCCAACTGGCTGATAGAGGAATTCATGCTGCTGGCCAACCGCAATGTGGCGGAGTTTCCCGGTCGGACCAGTCAGACACGTCAGACACGTCAGACCAGTCCGACAAAGACCTTCGTTTACCGTGTCCACGACGAGCCGAACCCCGAAAAGCTCAACACCTTCGTCGAGTTTGTGGCCAAGCTGGGCTACAAGATGAAGGTTGGCAGCCGCAAGGCTTTGGCCGACTCGTACAACCGCCTGTTTGAGCAGATTGCGGGCCGCGGCGAGGAGTACATGATCGACACCATAGCCATCCGCACCATGTCGAAAGCCTACTATTCAACCGAGAATATCGGCCACTACGGCTTGGCTTTCCGCTACTACACCCACTTCACCTCGCCCATACGCCGCTACCCCGACCTGATGGTGCACCGCCTGCTGGAGAGCTATCTGGCTGGAGGCAAGAGCGCCAACGCTGACGAATACGAAGAGTACTGCAAGCATTGCTCAATCATGGAGAAGAAGGCCGCCGATGCCGAACGCAGCAGCGTGAAATACAAGCAGGCCGAATACCTGAGCGACAAGATTGGCAAGGTGTTCACCGCCAATATCTCGGGCGTCAGCAAGTGGGGCATCTATGCCGAGATTGAGGGCAACAAGTGCGAAGGCATGATCCCCATCGGCTCGCTGCGTGGCGACTACTACATGCTTGACGAGGACAACTACCAGGTTATCGGACGCCGCTACGGCAAATGCTACAAGCTGGGCGACGCTGTCAATGTCCGCGTCAGGGCGGTCGACATGATGAAGAAACTCATCGACTTCGACTTGGTTGAAGACCTCGAAGAGGAAGAGCCTATCAAAAAGGACAGCAAGAAAAACAATAAACAAAAAGGTGGCGGAAGCCATGCCAAGAGCGGCAAAGGCCACACAAAAAGCAAGAAAGGACACAGAAAATGAAAAAGTTAGCAATTGTATTCTCTGTCGCCTTGATGGCGATGTTTGCCACGTCGTGTTTTAAGGAGGAGTATCATCCCGAGGCCTTGGAAGGCCATTGGGTGCTCGCCGGAGAATCGAAGGACGATGGCTCAAAGTCTGTGCTCGCACTCACTTTCGAAAACGGATTGTTGTGGGTCGACGGCGCCTCGTCAGGACAGCGCCCCTTCACCATGTCCGACGAGTGGGAGTATTATATGACACGCGACTCGGTGTTGGTGATTACGTATGAATACTACGATTCCGAAGACTATCTGGAGAGGGATTCGTATGATCTGAAGATGAGCTTCCGCGACGACGACAACACGCTCATACTGGTCTACGACCCCCTGATAGGCTCCACCAAACGCTACACTTTCTACAGGCGTTGAGATTTTGTAACAAAAATGTAACAAAAACTTAACTTTTTTGTAACGGGTTTTTATCCGTTAATATGTACTTTTGCGGTGTCGTTGATGACGGCATCGCAATTTTATATATCTAAAAACCAACACTTTTTGTAATGAATATTGGTGATATTTTTATTGTAACTCTTAAATTGGCAGGAGCATTGGCTGTCTTCCTCTTTGCAATGAAACTGATGAGCGAAGGTCTTCAGAAGATTGCAGGAAGCAAGATGCGTTCTGTATTGAAACACATTACCGGTAACCCTCTGAGCGGCATTCTGACCGGTACGGCTGTAACCGCTGCAATCCAAAGTTCGTCGGCTACGACGGTAATGGTGGTGAGCTTTGTCAACGCCGGCTTGCTGTCGCTGGCAGGGGCCGTGGCAGTCATTATGGGTGCCAACATTGGTACCACCATAACGGCATGGATAATAACCCTTTTCGGTCTTGGCGACAATGCCGGCGGATTCAGTTTGCCTATGCTGCTGGCGACCATAAGCCTTTTCTTTATTTTCTCCGGACGCGACAAGATGAAGTCGATCGGACAGACAATCATCGGTCTCGCCCTGCTGCTTGTGGGTATGGAACTGCTGCAGGAACCGATGTCGAACCTCGACCAATATCCCAATTTCCTTCACACGATATCGACTCTAAGCAACTACGGATTCTGGTCGATACTTATTTTCATTGCCATCGGCGCCCTGCTCACCTGCCTCGTGCAGGCATCTGCTGCAATGATGGCCATAACCCTTGTGATGTGCTACAACGGATGGATTGGGTTTGACGTCGCCGTGGCACTGGTTATGGGACAGAACATCGGCACGACCATCACCGCCAACCTTGCAGCACTTGTGGCCAATGCCGCAGGTAAAAAGGCTGCCCGCGCTCACCTGGTGTTCAATGTCGTGGGTGTCCTTATCACACTCATTGCCTTCTCTCCTTTAATGCACTTCATCGCCTTCCTCACAGAGAACATTACCGGTTGCAGTCCCTACACCTCGGTCGACAATCCGCTCTACAACCGCGAGTCGGTGCCTATGGCAATATCCCTGTTCCACACTATCTTCAATGTTGGTAATACCATCATCCTCGCATTCTTTATTCCACAAATAATTAAGATCGTGAATTGGATGGTGAAAAGCCCTGTCGAGGAGACTGAAGACGAGTTCCGGCTCACCTATATCGAGGGCAACTGGCTCTCTACCGCCGAGCTCAACCTGCAGTCAGCCAAGAGCGAGATTGAGGAGTTCTCGAAACGGGTGCTGCGCATGTATACTTTCCTCCCGGATTTGCGGACTGCAAAGAGCGAGGAAGAGTTCGACAACATAATGAAGCGTATCTCCAAATATGAGGATATCACAGACCATATGGAATTGGAGATTACCAAGTTCCTCACCAGAGTGGGCTCGGGCGATGTCAGCCAGCATGCATCGGAACGAATCAGCACTATGTTGCGTATCATCGACAATCTTGAAAGCATTGGCGATGCCATATACCAGATTGCCATGACTCGCAAGTCGAAGCGTGAAGACGCTGTGCATTTCGATGCAAGCCTCAACGCAAACCTGGCTCACATGAGTGAACTGGTGCAAAAAGCTCTCGACGTGATGGACAGCAACTTGAAGGACTACGACCATATCGACCTCGACGCCGCATACGAAGCTGAGAAAGCCATTAATTCTTATCGCGACGTGCTCAGAACTCAGCATCTGGACGCACTTAAACTTGGCATATACGATTATTCCATTGGAAACGCCTACAGCGGGCTGTATGCACTGTATGAGAAACTGGGCGACTATGTCATCAATGTCTCTGAGGCTATCGACAACAGCCGCAAAATCGCAGAAAACGAATAGCCTATACGAGAAACGCCAATTATTTTGAACACGAATCTAACGAATCCCACGAATTTATTTCTCAAACAACACCCTGTGCGCCGTTTTAACCAGACTGCGTAGCCATTCGAAAGATTCTAGCAATTCGTAGTATTCAAACGGCGAATTACTCGAATTACTCGAATTATGGTCTGCGACCATGTAGAGCCAAGTAACACCTTCATGAAGAGAATAATATCACCGTGTAGTAATAAAATAAAGAGTTAAAAAAATGCCGTTAAAACAACAACTGCGTAGCCATTCGTAAAATTCTAGCAATTCGTAGTATTCAAACGGCGAATTACTCGAATTACTCGAATTATGGTCTGCGACCATGTAGAGCCGAGCAACACCTTCATGAAGAGAATAATATCACCGTGTAGTAATAAAAATAAAAAGTTAAAAAAATGCCGTTAAGAAAGTCCTGCGTAGCAATTCGAGTAATTCGCAAAATTCGCCGTTAAAAGAAGTCCTGCGTAGCAATTCGAGTAATTCGTATAATTCGCCGTTAAAAAGAAGTCCTATATAATTCGAGTAATTAGTTGTAATAATGACTGCGTAGCCTTTTCGAGTAATTCGCAAAATTCGCCGTTAAAAGAGTAATTCGCCGTAAAAGAGTAATTCGCCGTTTAAAAATTTTCGTCGTTAATCCATGACTATCCATTACATATACCATAGCTGTTTTGCTGTCACTACGGAGACAGCCCTGATTGTCTTCGACTATTGGCAGGACAGCGACGACGGCATGCTGCACAGGCTGATTGCCGGGCGTGGCGACCGCAGGCTCTATTTCGTGGTGTCGCATTTCCACGAAGACCATTACAATGCCGAGATTCTTGATTTCGCCGATGCAAGACTGCTGGTGTCGTACGACACGGCACGCCGCCGCCATATTGCTTCCGACCGCGCCACTGCTGTCCTCAGACCCGGGCAGGTGTATGAGGATGAGTGCCTGTCGTTGAGGGCGGTGCGTTCGACGGATGTCGGCATCTCGTCGTTGGTGACGCTCCCCGACGGCACGCGGCTGTATCATGCCGGCGACAACAACAACTGGTATTTCCCGCAGGACCCGGGCGAGCATATCCACTGCTCGCTGAAGGAGATGGAGGGATTGTTTCTATCGACGGTGCGTGAGGTCAAAGGCTTGGCACAAAACGTTGACTATGTGATGCTCCCTGTCGACCCGCGTCTGGGCGACGAGATATTGCGCGGACCTAGACAATGGCTGAAGGCAATAAAGACAGGCCATTTCTATCCCATGCACTGCTGGGAGCAGTGGGATGCCGTCGGCAAAGCCATCGAACAGCTAAGAGTGGAATTCCCGAAGGTGGAGTTTGTTTCGCTTCCTTAGTTACTTCTCAGGCACCAAGTCCTGAAGCTTGTCAAGAGAGTTGTGCAGTTCCGTAAAGGATTCTTTCTTCACGAGGCGCAGCACCCAGTAGCGGGCGTTGTTCCAGATTCCTTTCAGTCCGTTGACAATCGTGGCGGAACAGATGGCTCCGACATACACCACGGCTACAGCCACAAGTCCCCACCAGGCCCCGATATCGGCCAGCTCTGCCATCCAGGCTCCGCCGGTGCAGGCCATAACGATGCCGATGACTATGGTGTAGAGTATGCCGAAGAGGAATCGGATGCCGAAATTGATTGAGCTGCGGAACTGCGGGTCTTTGATTATTTTGCGGGGTATCAGGTATGTGGGCAGGAACGGCAGGGGATAGCAGAGAATCAGGAAAAGCACAACCCAGCGCACCGCCGGCACAACAGCCATGGCTGCCACGAGCGCGGCGACGGATGCCACCGACAGCGCCGACGCGGCGAGCGACCAGTGTTCTGTCACAATCTTCTCGTTGATGCGAAGCCGTTGGCAGATGCCTTTGTAGCGGCGTGTCTCCTCAATAATGTCGTTGAACGGAGCCTCCTGTCCGGCTTCCATGCGGTCGAGGGTGTTGGCTATTCGCTGACGCATACGGAAACGGTTCCATGCGTTGTTTTTCAATCCGTTGTGCTGACGGAACTCTTTGTTGAGCACATGGCAGAGGGTCAATATCTCTTCGTAGTTGGCGTCGCTGCGTATGTCATGCATCAGCGGCATCAGTGCCGAGGACAGTGCGTCGCGCATCTGGTTGAGGGCGACAGGCTCGTTTTCGCGGAAGGTGTCCATGTATGGCTGGACAGGTATCGGCTTGCCGATGTTGACAACCAGGTTGCTGTAGGGGCGCTCGTATTCGTCGAAGTCGATGCCCGTGGGGACGATATACAGCGGGTGGTCGCCCAGTTTAAGCTGTGTCTCGCCGGCAATGCGGAACATGCCCTTGACCAGCGGCAGCAGGTGGTGACGGTCGTTGTGGCGGCCTTCAGCCATCAGGCACAGCGGGAATCCGTCGAGCAGCACATTGCGCGAGAGGTCGAAAATCTCGTTGTTCTTCGACAGGTTGCCCTTGCCGTCGCGGATGCGGTAGACGGGAAGAATCTTAAGGAATGTCAGGATGGCACGCACCACAGGCTTGGCGAAGATGTCGGCGCGAGCAAGGAATACCGGCGACTTGGGAGCGAAGTTCAGAATTGCAAGAGGCTCCATTAAGGCCTGCTGATGGCAGGGGGCGATGATGTATGATCCGTCGGTTGGCAGGTTCTCCAATCCGTGCACGTCGAAGGTGTCGTAGTGGCAACGCATGCCAAACTGCACCAAGGGGCTGAGAATGTTGTATAGAGTGTTGTTGTCTTGAATAGCTTTGGCCATATCGTTATAATTGCCTGATTTTTATTTTGCTAAAAACGCTTTAACAATTGTTATCTTTTGCAAAGATACGAAAAAATATCTTTTTGAGTTATTGCGTAAAACCATTTCACTGATGAATAAGAAACAAACTGTTTTACTTCTTTTGGCAGCTCTGCTTCTTGTCGGATGTCCGTTAGGCCGGCTTAATGCCCAAGTGCCGAAACATAAGGGCAGATATGTTCTCCGTGCTACGGTTTTTGAGGGCGACACCATCCCGCTGTATAAGATGGAACCTGTGGTTATCAAGGCCAGGTTCGCATTGTTGACGGACAAGGAAATCAAAAAAAACCAGAAACTTATACGTAACGTAAAGAAAACTCTTCCCTATGCCAAGGAGGCTCGCCGCCGACTGCAGGAACTGGAGAAGGATATGGCTGGCATGAGCCAGAAACAGCGTAATGAATATGTGAAACGCGTGGAACGCGAGGTCCTCGACGACTTCCAGGAGGATCTCGAGAAGCTGACTTTCTCGCAGGGCAAGGTGCTTCTCAAACTCATTGACCGTGAGACGGGCAACAGCTCCTATGCACTCGTCGCCGACTTGCGCGGAAAGATGAGGGCTTCGTTTTACAACACTTTCGCACGCATGTTCGGCTTCAACATGAAGGCTCGTTTCGACCCCAAGAAAAACAAGGACGACAATCTGTTGGAACGTGTGGCACGCTCGGTGGAACTTGGAAGGCTATGAGTTATTAACATAAAAGGACAAGCAGTGGCTAATAGATTCGGTTTTTGCTTTTTGTCGGCGGTGCCGATGCGCAGGGAGGCTTCCCATGCTTCCGAGATGGTCAACCAGTTGCTTTTCGGCGACGGTGTGGAGATACTTGCCTCTGTGCCGGAATGGCTTCAGGTGAGGTCTCTATTTGATGGCTACTGCGGATGGGTCAGCGACAAGCAGCTTGAGGTCGTCTACAGTCTGCCAGCACTCGACCGCACCGCGTCCGACAATATCATTGTCAGCTACAGAAACCGGAATGTCCTTGTGCCTGCAGGCGGCTGCTATTCGTCTCTGTGGGCCGGTGATGCGGAGCCACTGCAAGACAACGACCCCGTTGCGGTTGCCGAACGGTTTATGGGCTCGCCCTATCTGTGGGGCGGCCGCACAACGATGGGTATCGACTGTTCGGGATTGGTTCAGGTTGTATACAAGATATGCGGATGCCAGCTGCCTCGCGATGCATCGCAGCAGGTGGCATGCGGCTCAGAAGTGGCCTTCGACGATGCCCGGCCGGGCGACTTGGCTTTCTTCTCCAACGATGCAGGCCGCATCGTGCATGTGGGGATTGTGGCACAGGACGGCGGCATAATCCATTCCTCGGGATGTGTGCGACGCGACAGGCTGACAAACGAGGGTGTCCTCAACTGCGAGCGGCAGCATCTCACTCACCGCCTGAGTTGTCTGCGACGTTTGCCATTGGGCAAATGAAATAATTTTTTGTAATCGCTTTTTTATTCGTATCTTTGCTAACTGATTTTTTTGCGGCAAAATATGGCGATTACTGAGAAACAGCTGATTTCGGATTTGAAGGAAAAGAAATTCGCACCGGTCTACCTCCTGACAGGTGAGGAGAACTACTATATTGACATGGTTTCGGATTTCTTTGAGAAGAATATTATTGCCGAGGAATTCCGCGATTTTGACCAGACTATTGTCTACGGACGTGATGTGGACATGCACACCGTGGTGAGCTACGCACAGCGTTACCCTATGATGTCGCCTGTGCAGCTGGTGCTGGTCAAGGAGGCGCAGGACATTGCCGTGAAGGAATGGGATCTCCTGGCCGCTTACCTCGAGCATCCGCAGCCGACATCGGTTCTCGTCTTCTGTTACCGCCACAAAAAACTTGACAAGCGTACCAAGGCCTACAAGGCTATCAACAGCAAGGGCGTTGTGTATGAAAAAGACAGGCTATACGACAACCAGATTCCGGCGTGGATAGCCAACGTGGTGTCGCAACGCGGTTTCTCAATCACCGAGAAAGGCGCTGTGCTGATTGCGGAGTTTATCGGCAACGACCTGAGCAAGATATACAACGAGTTGACCAAGGTGTTCATCATGTTGCAGCCAGGGGGCGTCATCAACGAGGACCTGATTGAACGCAACATCGGTATCAGCAAGGACTACAACGTGTTTGAACTCCAGGATGCCATTGGCCGTCGCGACGTGGTGAAGTGCAACCGCATAGTGAACCATTTCGCCGCCAATCCGAAGGACAACCCGATACAGATGATTCTGCCATTGCTGTACAGCTATTTCATCAAGATTATGCTCTACCACCAGCTGGAGGACAAGAGCAAAGCCGCCAAGGTTATGGGTATCAATCCTTACTTTCTTAGAGGCTATGAGGTGGCTGCCCAGAACTACAAGCTCGGCAAGCTGGCTTCGTGCATAGGCTATCTCTACGATACCGACCTGCGCTCGAAAGGTATTCGCAACACCGGTAGCATAACCGACGGCGAGCTGCTAAAGGAATTGGTATTCAAAATTATTCACTGATTTTTGATTTGGGAAATATATGAAGTCAACGAATAGACATTGTTTCTGGTTACATCTGCTTCCGCTGTTGCTGCTCTGTATGGTTGGCACCGTGTCGGCTCAAAACACCGTGAAAGGCGTGCTGATGGACGAGGACAAAGGCGAGGCAATACCTTATGCAAGGGTGTTCCTCGAAGGTACAAACTATTGGTCGACGACCGACAACAACGGATATTTCCTTATCAACAAGGTACCTGACGGCACCTACACGTTGTGTGCACGCTTCTCAACCTATGAAGACTTCCGCGAAGAACTGACACTGAGTCATCAGACTGTGGTGAAGAATATCAAACTAAGACCAAAGTCACGCAGGATGAAGGAGGTCGTCATCACCAGCAGCAAGGTGGAGGATCGTAAGATACAGACTCAGGTGTCGGTCGAGAAAATCAGCTCCATGCAGATTCAGCAGATGCCCTCTATCGGCGGACAGGCCGACTTGGCGCAATATCTGCAGGTGTTGCCCGGTGTCAACTCGACAGGCGACCAGGGCGGCCAGCTGTATATCCGTGGAGGCTCCATGATTCAGAACCTCTCACTGCTTGACGGCATGATTGTCTACAATCCCTTCCATTCCATAGGATTGTATTCCATCTTCGAGACTGACATGATTCTCAATGCTGATGTCTACACCGGAGGCTTCGGGGCCGAATATGGCGGACGCCTGTCGTCGGTGCTCGACATCACCACACGCGATGGCAATAAACGCCACCATACCGGCAAAGTGGGTCTTAACACCTTTGGCGCCAGCGTGCTGCTCGAAGGTCCTATCAAGAAAGAGACTAATGAAAGCAATGCTACAATAACTTATGTCCTTTCGGCAAAGAACTCGTTCCTGTCGCATTCTTCGAAAGTGATTTATCCGTACATCGAGGGTGGCCTGCCGTTCGATTTTCTGGATGCCTATGGCAAACTGTCAATCAACTCGGGTATGGGCAGCAAGGTGAGCTTCTTCGGCTTCCGCTTCGACGACAGGGTGAACAACTACATGTCGCTCGCCGACTTCCATTGGCAGAACTACGGTGCAGGCACAAAGTTTGCCCTCATGACTGGCGCGTCGTCGCTAATCGACGGTACAATTGCCTATTCGAAATACGAGGTCAATCTGGAGGACGGCACCAACAGACCTAAATACAGTGCAATTGGTGGATTCAACATCACTCTGGGTGTCACTAACTTCATGGGTAAGAACAAGCTGAAATGCGGTTTCACAATTGAGGGTTATTCCACCGACTATCGCTTCACCAACGCCTATGGCGTGAACCGCTCGCAGGACGAGAACACTTCGTCGATTTCGGCTTACGCCACCTACAATATCCGCGCAGGCAAGTGGCTTCTGGACCCGGGACTGCGGCTGCACTACTATGCCTCGTTGAACGAGCCTCGCATCGAGCCTCGTTTCGCCGCCAAGTATAACATCAATGACAAGCTGCGCCTCAAGATGGCGTCGGGTCTGTACAGCCAGATTGTGCTGGATGCCCGCTCGGATCATGATATCGTTAACCTTTTCAATGGTTTCCTCACTGGTTCGGGACAGATTAATATCCCCGCTGTCTACCAGAACGAGCCTGTGGAGAGCTGTGTGCAAAGGGCTCAGCATGTGGTGGTGGGTCTTGAATACGACATGATTGAGCACCTGACGATGAACATGGAGTTTTACTACAAGAATTTCAGCCAGCTCATCGGCATGAACCACAACCAGATATACGACCGTACCGATCCTGCTTACGTGTCGGGCGGCGTCTATGAACAGCCTTTTTACCTGATGACGGACTTCATTATAGAGAAGGGTTACGCTACCGGTCTTGATATAAGCGCTTGCTACGATATTGAACGTCTGTATTTGTGGGCCACTTATTCGCTTGGCTATGTGGAGCGTACTGATGAAATACAGACCTATAACCCTCATTACGACCGTCGTCATACCGTTAACATGCTTGTCACCTACGCCCTCGGTGAGGAGCGCGAGTGGGAACTCAGCGGACGCTGGAGCTTCGGCAGCGGCTATCCTTTCACTCGCACACAGGGTGTGTATGAACGTCTGTCGTTCGACGACGGCATCGGTGGTGCCTATATTGATGAAAATGGAACATTGGGTGTGTACTACAGCGAGCTTTATGCCGGCCGTCTGCCGTCATACCACCGCCTCGACCTGGGCTTGAAGCGCAAGTTCTCGTTCGGCAAGAACGGCGTACTTGAATTGTCGCTCAGCGTGACCAATGTTTATGACAGGAACAATATCTTCTACTTCGACCGCATAACGTTCAGCCGTGTCGACCAGCTGCCGATACTTGTTTGTGCCGGAATAAACTGCAGCTTCTGAATCACTGAATTCTGGTCCAGTCTATCGGCTGTTGACCTTGCTGCGTGAGAATTTCGTTTGTCTTTGAGAAATGCCTGCATCCGAAGAACCCTCTGTATGCAGATAGAGGGGAGGGGTGGGGTGCGGTAAGTATGTAGTGCTTCGCCTTGTCGATATATTGCGATTTCGCTATGGCATAGCTGCCCCACAGCAGGAAGACGATACCCTTGCGTCGCTCCGATAGCTCGCGAATGGCTGCATCGGTGAATTGCTCCCAACCATGGCGTTGGTGCGAGCCGGCCTGGTGTGCTCGTACGGTGAGGGTGGCGTTGAGGAGTAGCACTCCTTGGTCAGCCCAACCGCTGAGGTCGCCACAGGTGAGCGGTATGTTGCAACCCATGTCGCTATTGATCTCTTTTATGATATTTACCAGCGACGGCGGTACGGCTATACCCGCAGGGACGCTGAAACAGAGTCCCATGGCTTGCCCGGGCTCGTGATAGGGGTCTTGCCCGAGAATCACCACCTTGACGTTCTCGAACGGCGTATGGTCGAAGGCGGCGAAGATGTCCTTGCCCTTGGGGTAGCAGGTGTAGTGGCTTCGTTCCTCAACAAGGAATGACTTCAATTGTGCGAAGTAGGGGGCGTCGAACTGCGGCTGCAGCACCGCCAACCAGGATGGATCTATTTTTACGGACATGATTTTAACGGCGAAATTTTTTTCTTGAACGGCGAATTTTTTTCTTTTCTTGAACGGCGAATTTTGCGAATTACTCTAATTGCTACGCAAGTTTTTTAACGGCGAATTTTTTTCTTTTCTTAAACGGCGAATTAAGCGAATTACTCTAATTGCTACGCAGTCTTTTTAATATCTTCTAATTACTCGAATTGCTACGCAAGTTTTTTAGCGGCGATTTCTTTTCTTAAACGGCGAATTTTGCGAATTACTCGAAAATTTTATGCTGTTTTTTTGATCACGAATTTAGCGAATTACTCGAATGGGCTACTCGGGTTGATTTGATGATGTCTTAACGGTGAATTACTCGAATTGTTTTTGGTGTTGCCATTTATTGCTGGCGGGTATACGGAAGTATTCTAGATTGGCTTTGCCGAAGTTGATAAGGATGCCAAGTTTCATGTTGCTGGCTTTAAGGTAGGAATAAATCTGAGCATAGTGTTCTTCAGTGAATTGGCTGACGGCTTTTAGTTCCAAAATAATCTTGTCATAGCATATAAAGTCAGCTCTAAAGGTTTTTGTTAGAGTGGAACCTTTATAGTCTATTTTCAGTTCTTTTTCACGTTCGTATGGAATATTGTTTAATAAAAGCTCTTTTTCCAGTGCTTCTTGATAAACGGGTTCAGTAAAACCGCATCCAAGAACACGGTGCACCTCCATTGCAGTACCAATTATTTTATATGATTCCTCTTTATATAAGATTCCGCTTTCGTTATCAAATTTTTCCATAAAACGAACTATTAATAATAATGTCCTGCGTAGCAATTAGAGTAATTAGAAGATATTAAAAAGACTGCGTAGCAATTCGAGTAATTCGCTTAATTCGCCGTTAAAAATAAGACCTGCGTAGCAATTAGAGTAATTAGAAGATATTAAAAAGACTGCGTAGCAATTCGAGTAATTCGCAAAATTCGCCGTTTAAATAGTAATTCTCCGTTAAAATAAGACCTGCGTAGCAATTCGAGTAATTAGAAGATATTAAAATGACTGCGTAGCAATTAGAGTAATTCGCAAAATTCGCCGTTTAAATAGTAATTCTCCGTTAAAATAAGACCTGCGTAGCAATTCGAGTAATTCGTGAAATTCGCCGTTTAAAGAGAAATTCGCCGTTGTTAAACCAGAAACGGATTGTATCTTTTCTCGTCGCCAATAGTCGACGATTCGCCGTGGCCTGGGTAGACTCCGTAGTCATCAGGCAGAGTGAGTATACGCTCCTTGAGTTTATCAATAAGTTGTTGGTAGTTGCCCCCGGGCAGGTCGGTGCGGCCGATGCTGCCTTGGAAAAGGGCGTCGCCTGTGATGACCGTCTTTGCAGAGGGAATGACGTAGCAGAGACTGCCGGGACAGTGTCCGGGCACATAGCGGCATTCAATCTCTGTCTCTCCAAGTTTAAGGATAGTGCCTTCGTCGGCATGTATGGTTTCGAGGTCGCCCATGTTCTCGGTGGAGAAACCCATGATGCTTCCGTAGGCCTCGGCTTGGCGCAACAATTTTCCGCCGTCGTTGTGCATGGTGACGGGCAGGTTGTATTTTTGGCAGGTTTGACGCAATCCGCTGATATGGTCGATATGAGCGTGTGTCAGGAGAATGTATTTCGGCGTAAGGGAGAAGTGCTCTACATATTGGAACAGTTGGGCATCCTCATAGGAAGCCTCCATCCCCGGGTCGACGATGGCGCATTCTTTCGTTGCGTCGTCAACCACAACATAGCAGTTGACACCGAAATGATTAAAGATGAAATTCTTGAGCATTAGGCGTTAATCCAGCTTTCCACGGTCTCTTTCTGAACGGGAGGTACGTCAAGTTTGAGCTTTTTGCGCAGACCACCAAGGTCGTTGAAGAGCTTGTTGGGGTTGGCTTCTTTGAGCTGTGCAATGGTGTTGATGCCAGCCTTGCGGAGAGCCGGCACCCATTCTGCGGCGACACCGTGTGCGACGAATTCAGCGTCGGTGGTGACGGTCGGCTTCTTCTCGGGTTTCATCTGCGGGAAGAGGAGCACATCCTGTATACTCTCGGCGCCTGTCATCATCATCACCAGACGGTCAATACCGATACCCATGCCGGATGTCGGTGGCATGCCGTATTCGAGTGCACGTACGAAGTCCATGTCGATAAACATGGCCTCGTCGTCGCCTTTCTCGGAGAGGCGCAGTTGCTCCTGGAAGCGACCGAGCTGGTCAATGGGATCGTTGAGTTCGGAATAGGCGTTGGCAAGTTCTTTGCCACACACGAAGAGTTCAAAGCGTTCGGTGAGTTCAGGATTGTCGCGGTGGCGCTTGCAGAGGGGCGACATCTCGATGGGGTAGTCGGTAACGAAAGTGGGCTGTATGAGTTTGCCTTCGCATTTCTCGCCGAAGATGGCGTCGATAAGCTTGCCCTTGCCCATGGTGGCGTCGGTCTCCACGCCAAGTCTCTTGCAGGCTTCGCGCAGTTCCTCCTCGTTCATCGATGCCACGTCGACACCGGTTTCCTCTTTGATGAGCTGGCACATGGGAGCGCGGCGGAAGGGCGGCTTGAAATCAATCTCGTTGCCCCATACATTGACCTTTGTAGTGCCGTGAAGGGCGAGGGCGATGCGCTCCAGCATGTTTTCGGTGAAAGTCATCATCCAGTTGTAGTCCTTGTAGGGCACGTATATCTCCATGGCGGTGAACTCGGGGTTGTGCGTGCGATCCATACCCTCGTTGCGGAAATTGCGGCTGAACTCATAGACGCCTGCGAAGCCTCCCACGATGAGACGCTTCAGGTACAATTCGTTGGCTATACGCAGATAGAGATCGATGTCAAGAGCGTTGTGGTGCGTCACAAAGGGGCGTGCGGCGGCACCGCCGGGAATGCTCTGCAGCACAGGAGTGTCGACCTCGAGATAGCCCTGCTCGTTGAAGTACTGGCGCATCTCGTTGACAATCTTGGCGCGCTGCACAAAGGTCTCGCGAACCTGCGGGTTGACAATAAGGTCGACATAGCGTTGGCGGTAGCGTAACTCGGGGTCGCTGAAGGCATCGTAGACCACACCGTCCTTCTCCTTCACTATGGGTAGTGGACGGAGCGACTTGCTGAGCACTGTGAGGGTCTTGACATGTATTGATGTCTCGCCCATCTGGGTGACAAAGACAAATCCAGTCACACCGATGATGTCGCCGATGTCGAGGAGGCGTTTGAAGACTGTGTTGTATAGTGTCTTGTCCTCATCGGGGCAAATCTCGTCGCGTTTGATGTAGAGCTGTATGCGGCCGTAACTGTCCTGCAGTTCGACAAAAGAGGCGGCACCCATGATGCGCCGGCTCATGATGCGTCCGGCGATGCTGACATTCTGGAATTTGGTGTTGTTTTTGGGATACTCCTCAAGTATTTCTGTCGATTTGGCGTTAACCTCATAGAGGGCTGCCGGATAAGGGTTGATGCCGAGTTTCTTAAGCTCGTTCAATGAATTTCTGCGAATTTGTTCTTGTTCACTCAGTTCTGCCATGATATGGTATAGTATTAATTTTCAATTAATAAATAACATGCCTCGTGCGCTCGCGCGGACACATGCGAAAATGCAAAGTTAAATAATTTTTTTGATTGCCTTGTCGAAAGTATCACCTTCGAGGAAAGAGACTTGTATGGGAATATAGAAAATCGGTAGCTCTTGCAGCATTTCCTTTATTGACGGTGAAAGCAGGCGCATGGCATCTTTCTCGGTGGTTATCACTGCTTTCGATGTCTCTTTTATGGTATTGAAGGCTTTTATTATCTGTTGGCAGTCGGTGGCGGTGAAATCGTGGTGATCTGGGAAGTTGAGATGCTTCACCGTACACTGTTTCTCGATATGATGTATGAGGGGTGTGGGATTGGCTATGCCGGTTACAAGCAACACCTTTTTGACAGGCTGCCACTCTGTGCCGTTGTAAAGTGGCTGCGGTTGTTGGTAGTCTATATTGGAGAAGAAAAGAGCCTGCTTTGAGGAGAGCTTCAGTTTCCGGCGATATTCATTACGCTTGGTCTCGCTCATCAGTGGCGGGCATTTGGTGACAACGATTATATCGGCGCGTCGGCTGCCGCTGCGGAACTCGCGCAGGTTGCCGAAAGGAAGTATCCGGTCCTCGAAAAAGGGATCTCCGTATTCTGTTAGCAGAATCATCAGAGTGGGCTTGATTTGGCGATGCTGGTATACATCGTCGAGCAACACCAGTTCGGGTGGGTTGTTCTCTTGCGACAGACGTTCAACACCTTCGACACGGTCTTCGCAAACGGCAACGGTAAGGTCGGGAAACTTGTGGGATATCATGGCTGGTTCGTCGCCAAGCTCTCGTGCGCTGTTCGTCCCGTCGGCGAGGACGAACCCTTTGGTCTTGCGTCCATAGCCACGGCTCAGCAAGGCAGTGTGCTTGTCTGAAAACAGACGGATAAGGTATTCGGTATGAGGGGTCTTGCCTGTGCCACCCATACGCAGGTTGCCGATGCCTATGGTTGGAATGGAGGTGGGGACGGATTTGAGAATTCCATGCCTGAAACAGATGTTACGCACTGCAACCCCAACAGCATACCAGATGCTCAGAGGAAAAAGTAGGATTGCGATTATGAGCTGTATGGTTCTCACTTTACAACTTCGTGATAGATAAGATATTTCTTACACATCTGCTTGTACTTGGACAGTGCAGGTTCCCAAGAGGCACGTATTTCTTCTTCGCTGAGTCCTTGCTGCAATTGTTTGCGCAGCTGGTCGGTGCCTGCCAGTTTCTCAAAGCCGTTGGTTTTCTTGAAGAATGTGTCGTGGGGCGTGTTCTCGTACATGCATTTCAACCATGTGAGGTCGAATTTTGCCGGCACCTTAACCTTGCGCAAATCTAGTCCGGAGCATTGCTGGCCCTTGAATGGCGGGTTTTCGCTGACCCCTTTTATCGGTTGAGGTGTGAACTTGATGCTTGGGCCGGGCAGACTCTTTTTGGGAACCTTGAAATCCGGACTGCCGATAATCTCGAAAGGCATTTTGGTGCCGCGTCCCACGCTGATGTTGGTGCCCTCGAAGAGGCACAGCGACGGGTAGAGGGCTATGGATTGTGGCGTTTGCAGATTGGGTGACGGCGGCACTGGCAGCACATAGCTGCTGTCGCTACAATAGCCCTGCATGGGAACGACCGTGAAGTCGCATTCCACACCTCCTTTCAGCCATCCCTCGCCGTTGATCATGCACGCATATTCGCCTATCGTCAAGCCATAGACGATTGGCACGGGATGCATGCCGATGAACGACTGGTATTTCATGTCGAGCACCGGGCCGTCGATATAGTGGCCGTTGGGGTTGGGGCGGTCGAGAACGATGAGCCGTACATTGTTCTCGGCGCAGGCTTCCATGACGTAATGGAGGGTGCTGATATAGGTGTAAAAACGACAGCCGACATCCTGAAGGTCGAATATGACTAGATCAATGCCTTTCATCTGCTCTGGCGTAGGCTTCTTGTTATTGCCGTAGAGCGAGACGATGGGGAGGCCTGTCTTGGAATCCACACTATTGCCCACATGTGCGCCGGCTTCGGCATTGCCACGGAAGCCATGCTCTGGGCAGAATATTTTTACCACGTTGACTCCGCTGGCCAACAAGGTGTCCACGAGATGTTTTGAACCCGACTTGTTGTTGGATTGCTCATTTCCAGTCGCGACCAACGACGTCTGGTTGCCGACTACAGCTACTTTTACATCGCCGAGTAAATATTCTTTGGCAAAAGGGCATGTTCCGTCATTATGGAATCGCTGGATGCAATCCATAAGCATATCGGCACCTGTATAGAAAGGGACAGGATAGCTGTCGGTATTGACACCTGTTACCTTAGTACCCGGCTGTGCCTGGCATGCGGCTATCTGCAACGACAATGCTGCGCAGAGGATGAGACTGTAGATACGGCGGAATTTCATTTGCGATGTCTTAACGGCGATTTTTAACGGCGAATTTTGCGAATTACTCTAATTGCTACGCAGGACTTTCTTAACGGCGAATTTTACGAATTACTCGAATGCTACGCTGGACTTTCTTAACGGCGAATTTTGCGAATTACTCGAATTGCTACGCTGGACTTTCTTAACGGCATTTTTTTTAACTCTTTATTTTATTACTACACGGTGATATTATTCTCTTCATGAAGGTGTTACTTGGCTCTACATGGTCGCAGACCATAATTCGAGTAATTCGAGTAATTCGCCGTTTGAATACTACGAATTGCTAGAATTTTACGAATGGCTACGCAGTTGTTGTTTTAACGGCATTTTTTTAACTTTTTATT
>JAGCVI010000003.1 GCA_017962445.1 Bacteroidales bacterium | reverse complement strand
TGTCACTGGTTCAATTCCAGTCGATGCCACAAGAAGCAAGGAAGTACAAGTTACTTCCTTGCTTTGTTTTAGATAGTTATTCCTAAAAAAAATGTTATCATGAGTTTAGAAGTTCAGATCAACAACGACATCAAGCAGGCGATGTTAAACAAGGAAAAGGATGTCCTTGAGTCACTTCGCGCCATCAAGTCAGCCATCCTGTTGCTCAAGACCGGCAAGGATGCTGTTAATGGCGAAGTCTCTGAAGCTGCCGAGGTGGCTATGCTTCAGAAGCTTGTCAAGCAGCGTCGTGAGGCTGCCGACATCTATGTCCAGCAAAACCGTCAGGACCTAGCCGACGAGGAGCTCTTCCAGGCTGGCATTATCGAACGCTATCTGCCTAAACAAATGAGTCGCGAGGAGATTGAGAATGAAGTCAAGGCTATCATCGCCGAGGTCGGTGCTACGTCGCCCAAGGACATGGGCAAGGTAATGGGACAGGCTTCGAAGCGTTTTGCAGGCAAAGCCGACAACCGTGTCGTGTCGGAAATCGTCAAGTCGTTGCTTAATCAATAAAGTAAGGCACCGTAGCTTATGCGCATCCTTGTAGTTGACGACGAGCCGGATTTATGTGAAATCCTGTGCTTCAACCTTGAAAGCGAGGGTTTCGATACCGCTTACGCCTATTCTGCCGAATCGGCGTTGGCCATGATTTCTGATGGCGAGCGGTTCAACCTTATCCTTCTCGATGTCATGATGGAGCGCATGTCAGGTTTCGAAATGGCCAGACAGCTGCGGGCGCAGGGCGACAACACGCCTGTGATTTTCCTTACGGCGCTCAACTCGGAAACGGAGCAGCTGCAGGGTTTCGCCTCGGGATGCGACGACTACATCACCAAACCATTCTCGTTCCCGACGGTGCTTGCACGAGTCCGCGCAGTGCTGAAACGTTCCGAATCGCCTTCAAACCAGCCGCCACAGGAGAACGTCTATGCCTCGGGTCTTGAACTCGATATGCAGCATAAGATTGTCACTTTGAACGGCAACCGCCTGAGTCTGACCAAGAAAGAGTTCCTTATCCTGTCGCTTCTAATGCAGCATCGCGGCACTCATCTTTCTCGCGAAGCTATTATTGAGAAAGTGTGGGGTGACGATATTTTTGTCGGCGACCGTTCCGTAGATGTCCATATAGCTCGTTTGCGCAAGAAGCTGGGCCCGGCAGGCAGCTGCATATCGAATCATAGCGGTTTCGGCTATTCGTTCGACGAACAATAAAAATACCTCTTCGTTATGAAAATACCTCTGTTAGCCTATATTATTGCCGGACTTGTAGTACTGTTGATTGCTTTCCTTGTGTGGAACCACATGCGGCAGCGCAAGTTGATACGCAAGCTTCAGGATCTTGCCCATTCGCTCGAGGAGTCGAAAGCTTTGATTATCACAGAACAGGAACGCAACCGGCAACTCAAGCAGGAGATGACCAACAACATTGCCCATGAGTTGAAGACCCCGGTGTCGAGTATTCGCGGATACCTTGAGATATTGCTGGGCGACAAGCCTGTCGAGGAGTCCAAGCGCCAGTTTTTCCTTCAACGCTGCTATTCGCAGACCCTGCGTCTGTCGGAGCTTATCAACGATGTCTCCTTAATCAACAAGCTTGAGGAATCGTCCGAGTTGTTCCCCAAAGAGCAGGTGTCGGTTGCCGCAATTGCCGACGAGGCAGTGTATGAGCTCGAAGAGTTCTGCAAATCGCATCAAATCAAGGTTTACAACAACCTTGTCCCACCAATGCACATCAATGGAAACCACAGTCTTGTATACAGCATCTTCCGCAATCTTCTCGAAAACGCTATTGCATACGCCGGTGATGGTGTGGAGGTGGTTATAGAGAGTTACAAGAAAGACGATGACAAGTACTATATACGCTTCTACGACACAGGTGCGGGAGTCGACAACATGTACATTCCCAAGCTTTTCGACCGTTTTCTTAGAATTGACGAAGGTCGCAGCCGCAAGTCGGGCGGCACAGGCTTGGGGCTCTCCATCGTCAAGCATGCCGTTCTTTTCCATGGTGGCGACATCTACGTCCGCAACCGCGATGAAGGCGGGCTTGAATTCTCCTTTTCATTGAGAAAGAAATAAATCCTCGTTTTTGATTTAGACCACAACAGATTAACTATAAACAATCATACCATGCATACCCTTCCCCTTCAGCTCCGCTTCAACGATGTCGACATGATGGGACATGTCAACAATGCTGTCATCATGGAATTCTTCGACCTTGGCAAGTCGCACTATTTTGCCGATGCCGGCATACCAGTCACGCCCGAGGAGGGTGATTTCTGTGTCATGGTTGTCCATTTTGAGGTCGACTTCCACAGCCAGATTCACTGGCTCGACAATATTGCCGTCACTACTTGTGTATCACATTGGGGCAACAAAAGCCTGCAGGTCACGCAGCAGATAGTCAATACCGACACAAACCAGCCCTGCGCCACCTGCCGCACCGTTATGTCGGGCTATTCGCGTAGTGCGGCAGCCAGTGCGCCGATACCAGAAGAAGTAAAGGCACGTGTACAGCGTTACGACGAGACTCACTGAAGATAAAACCAAAACAAAATGATAGCCATGAAAAGAATAGTTTTGTTATTTACACTTGTGCTTTTAAATATGTCCTCATTTGCACAAGACAAACAAATTGCAGCAGTTTATTATGAAATTTACGGATTTCCTGTAATACGAATCAACAATTCTATATATACTCCATACGACATGGGGATTTTCCTCGATTTCTTTGACGTTTTTTCCTCGGCAGAAATAACTGCAGACACGGTGTTCTATGCGGATTCAACATTTCAAACTGCAGATATTGATTTGAAATATGCCAATGGAATTGATGGCTGCTGGCACAAACAGCGTATCCCGATTTGCGATGTCTCCGTCAAAGGCTCTACGATGTCAATTAACGTATATGCCTTGGCCAGTAGAGGTTATAGAATAATAAAAACAAGATACCTCGCCAATTTGTCCTATGAGGAAGTCAGACTTCTTTCTGTTCTCGAGGAATTATTGGATAAATATGAAGACGGAGCATACATTGATACATCCGGAACGAATTGGAGCCGTACATACAACTGTTTAATTGTTGTTGGTTCCGGCGACCATCAAAAGACGTTTTTTTATAGTGAAAGAGATAATATAGAGCCGAGACCTTTAAGTCTGTTCGAATATTTCATCCTGTCCCTTGTGAGGAAATATTGTATTCTTGATTTTCAGTCTTTTGACGAAGACTTGGATGATGTCAGGGAAAAACTAATAATAGATTCGGAATATTATGGTTTCCCTATAGACCATGATGAATGAGAAATATCACATCAACCAGGTACAACATGTGGAACCATTCAGTGTGCAAAGCCGTTACAATTAAAAAAAATACACACATGTGTAAATTTTCTTAAAGAAATGTTTCATATAGGACATGACGACGAAAAGCGACTTATATAAAACACCTCTGAAACAGCCTCAAAACGTGGCAGGAAGCAGTGTTTTTTGTCATTCAACTTTCACCGGCAAGGAGTTAGACTCCGAAACAGGCTTCTCATACTTCGGCGCGAGGTACCTCGACCACACCCTTCTGACCTCGTGGTTCACCGTCGACCCGATGAGTGACAAGTACCCGTCAATTTCACCGTATGCCTACTGCGCTTGGAATCCTGTGAAGTTGGTGGATCCGGATGGGAAAGAAAAAATTATTTCTCTGTTTTTAGACTGCATTCGCAATACACGAATAAAAAATGCAGCAGAAAGATATTATAGAAATGATCCAGTAATTCATTTATGGGCTCATGGAAACAAGTCAAGTATCGAATATGATAACAATGGAAAATTAGATTACATTTCATCTGCATCTCAAATGGAATCTTTTTTAAGAGAACACAGCACTGTCTTTAATCAAAATGAAAGGGAAGGCAAAACATCAATACTCGTATTACATTCATGCAACACAGGAGAAGGTGAGGATAATATAGCAAAAAAGATTTCTGCAGAAGCAAATCTTCTGGTCGTGGCTCCATCAGAGCTTTTAAAAATACAAACAACGAATCCCGGATTGCCATATGAACAATCTTACGATGATGGTACATATGTTGGTACTGTTAAGTTTGTAGACAATAAAATCGAAAGGAATATTGAAAAAAAGGGATATTGGAAGATTTATTATAAAGGTGTATTGGTTGATAGTTTCAGTGGTACAAAAAAGCCTGTGTTTAGGAATCCCGATGAAGTAATAGCAAAATATGAAAAAAAATATAGAGAATATGTGGAAAAACAAGAAATATAGAACATGGTTATATGGAGTTGCATTATTCGGTCTTGTGACAACTTCAATAAACAATTCATATTGTCAGAACCCTAAGGTAATAGTAGAAAATGTTTCACCAAGATATTCTATCAAAGAGTGTCGCGTATTTATTGACAGTATAGTTTTAAAAGGAGATGTATTGTCATATGCACAATATCATTTTTTAAGGGGTGCGGATTACCCAAAACACAGCAATGGATCATATAATGATTACGAACATATATTACCGTATGCTCTAATAATGGCAAATAGATACAATTACGCACCTGCGTGTTTTCAAATATATCTTAGAACAAAGGAGCTTTATGAATATTATAATATGGAAATGGATAAAGAGACCCATGATTTTATAATGCATTACTTAGTCAAAGGCGCTCAGTTAGGCTATGAAGAATGTATAAGACTCTTGGAAATGGAAAAAAAAGGTGAGGACAAAGATGTAAGTGAATGATCTGAATAAAAATTATTAATCATCAGCCGTAATATGAATGTGGTAACAGTCAAATGATTTTTATCAGAAATGCTACAAATAGGGCATGAAGACGAAAACCGACATAAAAAAAGCAACTTCAAAACAGCCTCAAAACGTGGCTGGGAATAGTGTTTTTTGTCATTCAGACTTCACCGGCAAGGAGTTAGACTCCGAAACGGACTTCTACTACTTCGGCGCGAGGTACCTCGACCACACCCTCCTGACCTCGTGGTTCACCGTCGACCCAATGAGCGACAAGTATCCGTCGCTAAGCCCCTATAACTATTGTGCTTGGAATCCAGTGAAGTTGGTTGACCCGGAAGGTATGGACATTGATGTCTCTGCATTGTCAGAAGAATTACAAAAAAGACTTGTGGATTGTATAGGATACATAACAGGCTTGAATCTTGCTGTTGAGAATGGATTGCTTGTTTCCAAAGGTGTGAGAAATGGAAAGTACAGGTTTTCTAAATCTGCACGTGAGGATTTGCAGAAAGTTATGGATAATCACGAAAAAGTCATTTTTGTCGGGGAAAATAGTAATGTCAATCAAGATGAATATGCGGTTGACAAACAAGGAAATGATTGGATTCTTCTGGGCTCTTTCCACCAAAAAGAATGTGATAATAAGACAAACGGACTCGGAATGTTGTTTTTTCACGAATTAGGACATGCCTATTTTGGAGACGATGATCCACCTAATAATGAGGCAACTTTTTTTTGGAATGACCCAGATAAAGAATATCCTGCATATAAAACCGGACCGCATGGTGTAGGAGAGGCCGTTGCAAGAGTCAATAAGTATAGGAAAGAAATGGGAATGCCTTTAAGGAAAACGTATGAAGCATGTTATCATTTGGAAGGAACATATAGCTCCGAAGAAGGGAAAATACCATTTGAAGGCACACATCGGTGGACTGATGAAAAAGGGAAAACTCATAAATACAAAGGAACTGTTTATCTTCCGTTAAAATGAAACAAACTAAAATAGCGTTGACACTGATTTTCCTTTTGGCCGTGTTTCAATCATGCACTGTCATGGATAAGTTATTGGGTAGAGATTACAAGTATTGGAGGGAAAAATATGAAGGGGAATATGTGTCCAACAAAATATTTCCCGATAGCAGACCTTTTTCAATCAGTTTGCGAGATGACGGCCGTTTTGTAGAGCACAACTACTGGGGAGAGATGTATGGGTATTGGACATTGTCAAGAGCTAATAAATGGCGCAAGATGGATATGCTGAGGATGAGGACTGATTCAGTAAAATCAAGTATCTGTTTTCATAATGACGATGGTGAATCCCTTGAATCCACCATGTATTTTTACAACAAGAATACGCATGGGAAAGGGAATACCGTTTCCTTAAAAGATAGAGGCGGACATCTCATGCCTATTTATGATGCCTATTTTTACGATTCTTCTGGGGGAATAATACAGGAGTACCATAGGTCAGACAAAGAATATGAAAGTGTTGAGATTCCGAACAATACCTACCAATTCAATATATATGGTATAAATCCTAATAGCAGCAACGGCATTTGTAAGAACTATTGCAAAGACAGTGGCGATGTGGTATTTGTACTATTGCCCAATTACAATGATTTCTTCCGTGTCTTGATAAAAAGTACAAATAGACTCGGAATTGAGATTGGTGACGAATATAAATATCTTGAAAGGCTATATTGATCTTCAATCTATTATACAAAGAAGATGTTGACTAAGACCGACAAACAAAAAGCAACTTCGAAACAGCCTCAAAAAGCAGCTGGAAACAGCGTTTTTCGACACCCAGGCTTCACCGGCAAGGAGTTAGACTCCGAAACAGGCTTCTCATACTTCGGCGCGAGGTACCTCGACCACACCCTTCTGATCTCGTGGTTCACCGTCGACCCGATGAGTGACAAGTACCCGTCAATTTCACCGTATGCCTACTGCGCTTGGAACCCAGTTAAGCTGGTGGATCCAGATGGAAGAGATGTGTGGACACTTTCTGATGATGGTACAATGACCTGGAAGAATAAATCATTACATGATAAGATTTTATATAATGGAAAGGAAATCCTTTTTTCTAATTCAAATAACGTCTTTGGAACAGGGTATGAAGGATATTCTTTTTCATTAAAAGATAACCAGTACTATACATTTACAGACGTGATGGATGCTCAAAAAGCTTTTGAGCTTTTTGCTGATAATCTAAATTTTGAGTTTTCTGCACTTGGTTATAAGGAAAAAGGTAAGGATAGGTATGATCTGTCCACTTCATTGTCGGACTTAGGGGATGCAAATGGATCTGCGCGAGCGTGTGAACTCGGTGACAAACTTCTTAAACATTTTCACAATCATCCTGATGGTAATGCCACACCTTCAGATCCAACAAATCGTAAAGGTAATGGAGATGATAAAACATTTTATGGTCATATTAGAGAAAAAGCAAAATCATGTGATTTTTATCTTTATACAAAGGTTGGGGAAGGTGGTTATTACAATTACTCCTTTGAAGGTGGTGAAAAGAAAGTATCAGAAGAAAGGCAGTCTAGTTTTATTAAGAGTTCTAAAGGTTATACTAGGAAACAAGATGCTATATGGAACGCATTTAGTTTATAACCTTGATATAAACATATTAAAACGCCAATGAATTATGACGATAAAGGTAATAACAATTCTATTTTTTTTGAGTGTATATGCAACAACAGCATCGGCTCAAAAGTACGACGTTCCCAAAAGAACTGAACCCAATGAAACGACATTTACTCAAGACAAAGTATTGTTTTCAGAGCTCCTTTCCGAGTTCTCTGTGCAGCGTCAGCAATATGATACATTGTTTCAAGCCGTATGGTTTAATAACCCAGATAAAGTCCCACTAAACATTAAATATGAAAAAATAATGGTGACAACGCCTCTCTTTGAAATCTATCCAGCATTTAGAATAGATTGCCCCAATGGTTATGTTTTGGGTATATATAGTATTTTGGAAATATATAATCACCAAACGAAAACAAAATCATATGCTTCATATTTAGACATATTGTCATATACACTCCAAGGTGGATTCATTTCAAGATTATCTTTAGCTTTGGGTTATATAAATGACTATAAAATGGATGATTCCGAGACAAGGTATTTGTATCAAATAATAGGTGGAGCCGATATTATGAATGGCGAGATTCATTATGGTTATGATCAGCGTGGGTTTGTCAATAGAGATTTAACAACTCATTCTCAAAGCACATATAAATATAAAATTCAAGACGATGCAACTCTCAGGCTGTTATCAGTGGAACAACAGTAAGACTAATGTCTCCCATTTGTGTCGGATTTATAATTTATCGTTGAGGATGATAACTAAAGGAGACAATACAATGTTAGAATGCAAACGAGACCACTAAAAATAATTACACCCATGTGTAAATATTTGTAAAAAAATGTTACATATAGGACATGACGACAAAAAACGACATACAAAAAGCAACTTCAAAACAGCCTCAAAACGTGGCTGGAAATAGTGTTTTTTGTCATTCAGCCTTCACCGGCAAGGAGTTAGACCTTGAAACAGGGTATTCTTACTTCGGTGCAAGGTACCTCGACAACGCCCTCTCCACCGCCTGGCTATCCGTCGACCCGATGTCGGACAAGTACCCCAGCATTTCTCCTTACGCATACTGCAGCTGGAATCCCGTCAAGCTGGTGGACCCAGATGGAAAAAGAATAAAGCTTCACGATAGAACAACACATAAATATGTAAAAAAATATCTAAATGAGTTATTTGGTAAAAGTAATATGTTTTCTTTTACAAACAATAATTATCTTCAAATAAACAATAGAAGATATAAGAGATACTACAAGAATGCGTCGCCAGATCAGAGAAAATTGTTAGATGGTATTAGATGTGCTATTGAAGCAAAGGAGATTGCATTGCTAAGAGTAACTGAAAATTATAGTGGAGATGTAGAATTCACTATGAAAGAATTCGAGGGTCTGGATGATAATGAAAATCCTAAATATAAAGAAACTAATAGTTGTATATATTCAGATGGAGGCTCTGGATATACAGCTACCTCCCCAATGGATGGAACTATCGGTGTCGTTTATCCTGTATTGATTAATGACAAGGGAACAGATCAACAGAATCTTCTGTCGACTGACCTATACACACTTGGTGGTGGTGAGTCTGATATATTGTTCCCGATTTATACAACAACAACCGCGAGTTCTGTTTTTATTCATGAAATACTCGACGAGTTTTTAAACAGAAACATCAGACATAGTGTCACTGAAAGTAGTTCGGGTAAAGAAAAGGTAGATTATCAGAATGCAGCACTCAGAATTCTAGGAAGATATGAAAGAAATGGAAAAGAACATTACTATTAAATCAATTATTATTTTTTTTATTGCACTGTTCATTGGCATGAATCTATCAGCGCAAAGTCTTGTTACTTTGCAGTATCACGTCAAGAAAAGGGATATTCCATTACCTTTTCCATGTAAGGAAAAAGCTTATTGGGATATACCAAATTACATATACGATGTTTCTCTGATGGTTGACACAATGTGGATTAGTGGCGACACCGTAAACATAAAGTTATTGCCATCCTTTTGTCATACAATAACGAAGGACCCCAGAGATACAACTATTGTCATTAGGCACTATACAGAATATCTTTATTGCAGTAGGACGTTCTGTCAAGATATAATTGTGCCGTATCCGACGAAATACATCCGGATTCACTATAGTCTTTTAGGATGTCCTGATTCTGAATTTTTATTTATCAAAAAAAAGGATCGTATATACAAACTAAAGAAATACATAAACGGAGAGTATTTATGGGAGAAAGAAAATTTATGAAAGACAATACCTAACACATTGCTGTAGATTTATCTGATTGTTTTACGGTATGGCCTTAAGCATTGCTGACTTAATTGACATACAAAATCATCATTAATTGCTCGTTATTCAAAAATGACATCAAAAACCGACATACGAAAAACGCCTGTGAAACAGCCCCGAAAAGCAGCTGGGAACAGCGTTTTTCGACTCCCAGGCTCCACCGGCAAGGAGTTAGACCTCGAAACAGGGTATTCATACTTCGGTGCCCGCTACCTCGACAATGCCCTCTCCACTGCCTGGCTATCCGTCGACCCGATGGCGGATAAATACCCCAGCATTTCTCCTTACGCCTACTGCAGCTGGAACCCAGTCAAGCTGGTTGACCCGGATGGACAAGATGTGTGGTCTGTCTCAGAAGATGGTACAATTCAAAAAACAAGTAATGATGGGGGCACGATGAAACAAACTGTTAAATATTCCAACGGCACTGTGGCAATATTTCGAGGCAATAAATATTATAAAACCATATCTGACCTAAGTATAATAACGAATAATAATGTTTCCTCTTCCTACGGTGACGAAAATATGCAAACCGCCTATGCAAAAGTTTTTAAATTCATGGCCGATAATACCAATGTAGAGTGGGGTATTGAACGATACACAGATAATACTTACTCAATTGGAACAAAACATGATACGGAACATACGCCAAGTACTTATTATTTATCAAAAGGTCATCATGATAACAATGATGTTGTGACTTTAATTCATTCTCATCCAATGAATGGAGTTATTGATCCCACATCAAATGATAGTCAAATGGAGAGTATGGGATACTGGTATAATAGAGGTGAGTTTAGAGGAGATGCTTGTAATAAAAGATTAGTTTTTCGAAATACAAATTATTATACTTACTTCCCTCATACCAATCAATTATGGAGTATCGGATTCCATAGGCCAGCTTATATTAGAAGAATTAGAATATTTTCAGATTTATTTTTTGGAACATACAACTCAAAATAGGCTATGAAAAAGATAATTCCTTTTACATTAATATCATTGATTCTGTTTTCTTGCCATAATAGCACCACATCGGAAGAGTTTGTCTCAAAAAGCACCCCCACACCTAAGGTGGCACCATGTATAGAGAAGGCTTTCGCCTATTTTATTGGGCATGAGAAAAATCCTGACACTTCTGTCTGTTACGTATTAGAATTTTTAAAAGGGTATCTGGGCAATGAGTTGGAGCATACCAGAATAGCTTTCGGTCCGATGCATAAGAGTATGCCATTGAATGGGTTTAAGGGTCTCATAACCATTGGCGATTATAAATTATTGGTTTTTGATGAAAGTAACATCGGAACCTGTTTTTACAATACTGATTCTTTGAAAAATGTTGATTTGAGCAGTCTCAAGTTCACTCCCGAAGACACATTGTTATTTCTAGAATATACTATTAGCGATGGTTTTATTGATGTTGTTTGCGTTCAGCCAGATGACTTTATATCAATTGAAATTGACAGTATTTGAAATTAACAGTTGACTTTAAAACTTAATAATTTGTTGAATCAATCAACATATAAAACTGACTCTCAAGACTACATAAAACGTGCACAAAAATGACAGTTGCTGGTTTATTAATACAAGTAATAAACAGATGGACAGTTCTCTACAGTTGGACATGCGTCAGAAACTACTGAATGATTTCGACTCGTCATATATAGAAGGAATTATAAATAGGTATGGCGAGGGTGCGAAGAGTCAGCACATATCGCCATATTCGAATTCAAGTTATTTTCTGATATAATAATATTGTTGTAGCAGATCTGCAAAATGAACTTAGCCTATGGTTAGCAACAGGTGGAATATGCCTATGCCCAGATAGTTGCCGAGCATATATCCCAATAGGCCTATGGTTATGCCAAGTACCACTATGTTCTTATTGTTGAGCAATGCGGCGGCAAGAGGCACGAACGGCGGCGAATTGATGAGGGCAACACTGCATACCATCACTGAGTCGCCGTCAATTTTAAGCAGCTTCGCGAAGATGATTTGCAGAACGAGCGATCCGAGGATGATGAAACCCAGATAGTATAGTATCGGAAGGCTGCCGGCAATGTCCATATCGCGTACGTTGCATGCCGTGGCTATGGCCAGGCAGAAAACGTAGACACAGTAGAGCCCCAGGTCGAACGAGTGTTGCTGCTGCTTCATGGACGGCAGGAACGAAGCTGCAATGGCCAGGGTGGTGAGCAGAAGTATCAGCACTGTCATATTCGGGCTGCCATCCTTGGACGTTAGCAGTGAGGCTCCATACGATATTGCTGCAATGACAAGCGTTATCCCTATGGCAATCAGGGTTGCTTTAAGATGGCTTTTGTCAAAAGGATTGACCTTGGCATCGTCGGTTACAGATGTTTCCTCTGTTTTTGACGTTGCGCTGTTGGAACTCTTCTTTTGTACCGGCAACAACTTCCGGAACACTGTTTTCCCGAAAAAGATGATGAAGACCAGATAGAGGCCAGTGACTATGAGGTCGTAGCTGGTGATGTAGAGGTAGGTCTGGTGCGGCATGCCCACAGCCTGCTTGATGGCTCCCATATTTGGTATGCCGCCGGTGTAGATGCCTGTTGCCACGGCACATACCTGTGCGAAGCCTTTGTAGTCTTCAGGTGTATGGTCAGCAGGCTGGAAGATGAAAAAGCCGATGATTGTGACGATAAGCACAGACACCAAGCCCGAGAGGAACACCTTGAATGCTTTGCCGATTTGCCAGTGGTTCATGTCGCAGCCCATAAGCATAAGCGGTATTGCCAACGGAACCGCCAGGTTGCTGAAAAGGGTGTTGATGTCCAGGTCTACATTGAATATTCCGTTGCCTTTAGGTATCAGGTTGGCGACGGCAAGTCCGACGATGTACAGCACCGTCATGGGACTCACCTTGTCAATCCAGCTCCACCGCTTCGCCAGCCGCATCACCAGCAGCGGTATGCCTAACAGGTATAATATGGTAATGACGGAATTCATTTATTGATGTGCTTTTTAACTTCTTCCAGTTCTTCTTTAAGATAGATGCCGGTGAAGTTGTCTTTTTCTTTTGCAAGCTGTTCGGGGGTGCCGGCAAAGACTATCTCGCCGCCTTTTATGCCGCCGTCGGGACCGATGTCCACTATCCAGTCGGCGACTTTGATAACGTCCATGTTGTGTTCTATGACAAGCACGGTGTTGCCCTTGTCGACCAGCTTTTGCAGCACTTCGAGCAGCACCCTGATGTCCTCGAAATGGAGTCCTGTTGTGGGCTCGTCAAGGATGTAGAGCGTGTTGCCGGTGTCGGTCTTGGACAGCTCTGTAGCCAGCTTGATGCGTTGTGCCTCGCCGCCGCTGAGTGTCGTGGACGGCTGTCCGAGGGTTATGTATCCAAGGCCTACGTCCTTCACTGCCTGCAGTTTGCGTGCAATCTTGGGGTGAGGTTCGAAAAACTCCACTGCCTCGTTGACGGTCATGTCGAGCACGTCGGAGATGGATTTGCCTTTATATCGTATTTCCAGAGTCTCGCGGTTGTATCGCTTGCCGTTGCACACTTCGCAGTTAATATAGACATCGGGCAGGAAGTTCATCTCGATGGTGCGCATTCCTGCTCCTTTGCAGGTGTCGCAACGCCCACCGCTGACGTTGAACGAGAAGCGTCCGGGCTTGTAGCCTCTTATCTTTGCACTTGGCAACTGGGCGAACAGCTGGCGTATCTCGTCGAAGATGCCGACGTATGTCGCAGGGTTGGAACGGGGCGTGCGGCCGATAGGCGATTGGTCGATTTCTATCACCTTGTCGATGTGTTCGATGCCGCTGATGTCGCGGTAGGGCAGTGGCCGTTTCTGCGAGTGGTAGAAATGTTGGTTGAGGATGGGGTGCAGAGTCTCGTTGATGAGCGACGACTTGCCGCTGCCGCTGACACCGGTGACGCAGACGAAGAGGCCGAGCGGTATGTCGAGGGTCACGTCTTTCAGGTTGTTGCCTGTGGCACCGCTGAGCACAAGGTGTTTGCGTCCCTCGGCAGTACGCCGTTCCGGGATTGCGATGTCGCGGATGCGGTTCAGGTAGTCGCAGGTCAATGTGTGGTGTTTCAGGAACTCTTTCTGCGTGCCTGCCGCCACAATCTTGCCGCCGCGCACTCCTGCTCCTGGTCCGATGTCGATGACGTAGTCGGCACTGAGAATCATGTCGCGGTCGTGCTCTACCACAATTACCGAGTTGCCGAGGTCGCGCAGCTCCTTGAGGGCATCGATAAGACGGCGGTTGTCGCGTTGGTGCAGACCTATGGATGGCTCGTCGAGAATGTACAGCACATTGACCAGCTTGGCACCGATCTGTGTGGCGAGGCGTATGCGTTGGCTCTCGCCGCCGCTGAGCGACTTCGAGCTGCGGTTGAGCGACAGGTAGCCCACGCCAACGTCGATAAGGAACTTGGTGCGGGTCTGTATCTCGCGCAGGATTTCATGCGCCACCTCGCGACGGTTCTTGTCCAGCTTGGGCTCGAGCGTCGACACCCAGTCGTAGAACTCGGTGAGGTTCATCTCCGCCACTTCGCCGATGTTTTTGCCGTCAATCAGAAAGCTGAGTGATTCACGCTTCAGCCGTTTGCCTCCGCATTCGGGGCAGGCGACGTTGTTCATGAAGCTGTTGGCCCATTTCTGGAGCGACGCAGGCTGGTCTTCCATGGCCAGCTCGTTGATGTAGTTGACGATTCCGGGGAAGCCGCTGCTGAACGAGTTCTCGGCTGCGGAGTGTATGTTGATGTAGTCGCTGGTGCCGTACAATATAATATTTATTACTTCTTCGCTGAGGCTTTCGATGGGGTCGTCGATGGTGAAGTTGTATATCCGTCCCAGATTTTCAAGCTGGCGGTAGAGGAAATTGGTCGGGGAGTACTTTCCGAGTACGTCGAGACCGCCGTCGCGGATGCTTTTCTCAGGGTCGGGGATTATCTTTCGTATGTCTATCTCGGTGATTTCGCCCAAGCCGTTGCATTTGGGACATGCGCCGTAGGGAGAGTTGAACGAGAAGGTGTTGGGTTCCGGCTCGGGGTATGACACGCCTGTGTCGGGGTCCATCAGCATGCGGCTGAAATAGCGCGGTTTCCCGTTATTGCCAGTGCTTTCGAGAATCATCAGCATGCCTTTGCCCTGCTTGAAGGCGTTTTTTACGGCGTCTTCCATGCGGCGGCGGCCTTTCTCGTTGACGCGTACGCGGTCGATGACTATCTCGATGTCGTGGGTCTTGTAGCGGTCCACCTGCATGTTGTAGGTCAGTTCGCGGATTTCGCCGTCAACGCGGACGCGCAGGTATCCTTTCTTGGCCACCTGCTGGAAGAGCTCGCGGTAGTGTCCTTTGCGGCTGTGCACCACGGGGGCGAGGACAAGGATATCCTTGTCGGCGTAGTCGGTCATGATAATTTCGAGAATCTGGCTCTCACTGTATTTTATCATCTTCTTGCCGCTGACATGCGAGTAGGCGTCGGCGGTGCGGGCGAAGAGCAGACGGACGAAGTCGTAGATTTCAGTTACGGTGCCCACTGTCGAGCGTGGGTTTTTGTTGGTGGTCTTCTGTTCGATGGAGATGACTGGGCTCAGGCCGTTGATGCTGTCCACGTCGGGGCGTTCCATGTTGCCAATGAAGTGGCGTGCATAGGCCGAGAAGGTCTCCATGTAGCGGCGTTGACCTTCGGCGTAGATGGTGTCGAATGCCAACGACGACTTGCCGCTGCCACTCAGTCCGGTGAAGACCACCAGCTGGTTGCGGGGCAGGTCGATGTCGATGTTCTGAAGGTTGTGTTCGCGTGCACCAAGTATTTCTAGTTTGGGGTCAGTCATGGTGAGGTTACATTCTTGTTATGAAGTCGGTGCTTTTGTCTTTGTTGGACAGAATGTGTTTGAGGCTAGTACCGTTTTCTGCAGGGAGCTTGACGGTGTAGCTCTTCTTGGCCTTGTTGACAAGCTTGTCGGTGGTTATCCAGGGGTTGAGTTCGCGAAGCATCTTGTATGTTGTGCCGTTCTTCTTGGCGAAGTCGTACAGGTCCACGTTCTGTCCGCTCAGTGTCGCCGTGCGGGGCTTTGGCATGGCAGGGTAGAGGTCGCATTGGCGCAGGTAGAATCCGTAGTCCTGCGGGTGCTGCATGATTTGTTTGAGGGCAAGTATTCTGTATATGTAGCGCGAAGTCTCGGCGTTGAGACGTGCGTCGTAGTACGAGTCGATGCTTTGCTTTTCAAAGTTTCTTGACAGTCCGCCACCGCCGCAGTTGTAGGCTGCCGCTGCTGCCGTCCAGCTGCCAAGGTCTTTGTAGAGCACTTTCAGGAACTTGCATGCTGCCACGGTGGAGGCTTCCAAGTCGTTGCGCATATCTATCTCGTCGTTGACTTCTAGTCCGTACTTTTGGCCGGTAGCCTTCATGAACTGCCAGAATCCCTGGGCCTTGGCAGGCGATGTGGCGTTGGTCAGTCCGCTCTCGGCAACGCACAGGTATTTGAAATCGTTAGGAACACCCTGCTCTTTCAGGATGGGCTCTATTATGGGGAAATAACGGTTGGCGCGCTTAATATAGAGAATTGTATTGGTATGACCGTATGTGTTGACGATCAGCTCGCGATCAAGGCCTTCGCGGACATAGTAGGTGTTGAGCGGCACCGGCTCGCCCGCCAGCGTCATTGTGTCAGGGATGGGTGGGGCGTAGATTTTCAGTTTTGTCTCAACAGGAGTCTTGGGCGTGGCATCGCCCTGCTGCTGTTCCTCGCATGGATTCTTGTGTGTTGCAAAAATGAAAATCTGGCCGGCAATGGCTACAGATGCCAATATAAGAGCAATAGTCCCTGTTTTTTTCATGATAGGAGTTATTTTAGGTTAAAAGGATTGTAAGGTCTTAGGATATAGGTACCTTGCAGACCATACCGTTTTCAAATCTTTACAAGACTGAACATCTTGTCGGCAATATCCTTGGCTACGGCTTGCTTGCTTTTCAGTGAGCCTTCGTCGATGTTGCCGTCGCGGTCTATGATGGTGACCTTGTTGGTGTCGTGGCCAAAGCCGGCACCTTTGTCGTGCAGCGAGTTGAGGACTATAAAGTCGAGGTTTTTCTTGCTCAGTTTCTTCTTGGCGTTCTCAAGCTCGTTGTCGGTCTCGAGGGCGAAGCCCACAAGAATCTGGTCGGGACGTTTAGCCTTGCCGAGCGAAGCCAGTATGTCGGGGTTCTGCACCAGATGGAGCGTCATGTCGTCCTGGTCGCTTTGTTTCTTTATCTTGTGGTCAGCCTCATGCTCGGGGCGGAAGTCGGCCACTGCCGCGCTGAGTATAGCTGCGTTGCACGACGGGAACAGACGTGTGGCGGCATCGTACATCTCGCGTGCCGAGGTCACGTCGATGCGTTCGATGTTAGTGTTGTTTGTCGACAGGTGTGTCGGGCCGGCGACAAGGTGCACTTTGCAGCCTCTGGCGGCGAATTCCTCGGCGAGGGCGAAGCCCATCTTGCCTGTCGAGAAGTTGCCGATGAAGCGCACGGAGTCTATCTTCTCGTAGGTAGGTCCGGCAGTGATAAGAACAGAGAACGGCGTGAGCGTCGAGCTGCAATCCTGAGTCAAGGCAACGCCATCGCATGAGGCTGAGAGCTGTGAAATCATAGCGTCGACTATTGTCTCGGGTTCCGCCATGCGGCCGTTGCCGGAGGTGCCGCAGGCCAAGGGGCCGGATTCGGGTTGGACGATGAATGCACCGTCGTCGCACAGCTGCTGCATGTTGCGCTTCAGTGCCGGGCTTTCGAGCATCTGCGTGTTCATGGCAGGGCATATGAACAACGGCTTGCGGAACGAGAGCAGGAGCGTGGAGAGCGCGTCGTCGGCTATGCCGTTGGCGACCTTGGAGATTATGTTGGCTGTAGCCGGTGCCACCACCATGGCGTCGCCCCAGTCTTTAAGGGAGATGTGCTCTGTGGTGTGGGGGTTGTCGTGCTCGAAGAGGTCGGAATAGACAGGGTGGTTAGATACTGTTTCGAGCGTAAGCTTGGTAACGAACTGTAGGGCGTGCGGCGTCACTGCACATGTCACTTCCGCGCCAGCCTTGACAAGAAGTCTGACGAGGAGCGGCGATTTGTATGCGGCTATGCCGCCAGTGATGCCGACAATAATATGTTTGCCTTGCAGGACGTTATTCTTCATTCTTCATCACCTCGTTTTCCATAGCCTCGAGACGCTGCATGTTCTGGTCCTCTTTGGCCGGGTTGCGGTAGTAGAGTTCGTCGTTGAGGTATTCCTGAGTAGCCATGAGTGTGGGCTTGGGCAGCTGCTCGTAGTGGCGCACAACCTCAATCTGTTCGCGATTCTCGTAGATCTCGTCCATGGTGTCGACACCGGAGGAAAACTCTTCAATCTTCTTATGCAGCTCGCGTTTCATGTCGGAGGCAATCTGGTTGGAGCGTTTGGAAAGGACAGCCACGGTCTCGTAGATGTTGTCGGTTCCTTTGCTGAACTGTGCAGTGTCGCGGGTGATGGTTGTGTTGATGGGTCTGTTTTTCTTGGTTTCCATTATGATAATTTATTTTTTTTGTTTCGTTATTCGGTTGGCAGTTGGCGGAGCGCCTCTTTGCATTTGGTGTAGATATCCTGGCAGTCGGCCATGTACTTCGAGTTCTTGAAGGTCACGGCGAACTTGTCGAAGTTGTTGACCACCTGCTGCAGACGCTCTTTCATCTTGTCCTCGCGGCTGTTGATGGCGTATTCGTAGCCAGCCTTGATGATGTAGTACATTGCATCTTCGCGGTGTGGCGAGTCGGGATAGCTGTTGAGGAAATTGCCGAGGGCGACCACGGCGGCGCGGTATGACTCGGTGTTGTAGTAGCCATAAGCAATCTCGTAGTCTTTCTCCATCAGCTTGTTACGCATCTCGTCGAGGTAGCTGTTCACCTCGGGGATGTGGGTGCTCTGCGGATAGCGTTCCGCAAACAGCTCGAACTCGGCTATGGCGTCCTTAGTGATGGTCTGGTCGAGCGTGTAGGCCGGCGATTCCATATATTGGCAGTAGGCCGTAAGGAAAGCGGCGTCCTCGGCGTGGGGGCTGTAGGGGAAACGCTTGGCGAACGACTTCATCTGGTAGGCGGCGGTGTAGTAATATTCAGTCTCAATGAGACTTTTGCCATAGTACCAGGCTATGTCTTCCGAGTGCTCACGGCCACGGTAGTAGAGTGTCAGATTTTCGAACAAATCGCGGGCGCGTTGGTAGCGTCCTTCGTTGTAATATTGCATGGCGGCCTCGAACTTGGCATCGTAATCGGTGCTTTTTAGCAGTTTGTTATAGCCGCTACAACTGGATAATACGTTAATTACCAGTGTAATTATTATAAGATGTGTTGCTTTTTTCATGAACTGCAAAAGTACACATTTTTTTTGTTTTTAAAGAAAATAAAATAATAAAAATGCAATGACAGATGCATGCTTACCCAATGAGCCGTTCAATTTGCTTGTCGGTGGCGTCGGGGAGGAGAGTGTGGAAGTGCGATTTCAGACGTTTGTAGCTCTCTTCGGGTGTGCGTTTGCAGCGGCATGCTTCGCGGCCAAAAAGCCGTTCGGGAGTGGCGAGCAGCGACCATCCCCATCCATAGGCGTTGCCATGACGGTCGCGAGGATAGACAAAGTCCTCTGTAACAATACGACAGGCCATCTGAAGACGGGTGATGTATGAGTCGAAGCGGCTGCGCATTTTGGGTCCTGTGAATCCGCATGCGGCACGCAGTTCGCGGGTGATCATACTGCCATTGACATGTAGTACTTCAAGTATCACGCCCTCAATGCTTTCCTCGTCTGGAGTGGGGTGCCGGAACCGTCGCCAGTTGCATAAGTCAGGCCACCACTTCATGCTGACAAAACCAGCCTTGCTGTCGAAGAATTTGCCGTAGGCGAAATGGCCTTCGGTGACCAGCGGCCCTTTCCATTGCCACAGAGGCCATTCCCACCCGTCGTCGGTGACGTGGTAGCGGCATTCAGAGCTCACCATGGCCTCGGCCGAGAAGCCCGGCACGCCGCTTTCAAGCAGAGGCAGAAGACCCATGCGCTCGATGGTCTCCATCATTTCGGAACAGTTGCTTATTGTTTTTTTCATTGCTTGCTGATTAAGTGACGGTTAAACAAGGTGGTACGTTTTTTTTTGAGGTTGCATCTCTTCGAGACGCTGAAATGGGGTGTTGTGTTGTCCCCAGACTGCAAGTCTGGGGTTATTGAAATTATGTGCTTTCGGCACATTATCGTTACGCGTTTTTTTTATCATTACTAAGTTAAAATGACATTTTGGCAGTCTCCCTTGAAGGAGTGTGGCGATGGCGATTGCTGTTGAGTATATGATGCTGAATATTAATGATGTTCTTGCTATGCGGTTGTTCGTCCGCTGAATGATTTATGGATGCAAAAATACAAAAAAAAAACGATTCGCTTTTGTCGGTTAGAAATAAAATTTTCGCATTCCAAATATTCTTAGTATTTTTGTACTTTATTTATAAATAGAATATGGACACGATAATTGTCTTAGACTTTGGTTCTCAATACACTCAGTTGATAGCTCGCAAAGTTCGCGAACTCAATATTTACTGTGAAATACATCCATACAACAAAATTCCCGCCCTTACCAGCGATGTTAAGGGCGTAATTTTTTCAGGTAGTCCCTATTCGTGCAACGCCGCCGACGCGCCGGTGCCGGAGATGAAGGATATCAAGGGCAAGCTTCCGCTGTTGGCGGTGTGCTACGGAGCCCAGTATTTGGCAAAGTACGGCGGTGGCAGTGTGCAGCAGTCGAAGATTCGCGAGTATGGCCGCGCCAACCTGCAGTGGACAGACACCACGTCGCCGCTGATGAAGGGTGTGCCTACGGGTTCGCAGGTGTGGATGAGCCATGGCGACACCATTGAGCGTGTGCCAGACAACTATCGTTGCATCTGCTCGACCGACAATGTCAAGTATGCAGGCTATCAGATTGAGGGCGAACAGACCTACGCCATCCAGTTCCATCCCGAGGTTCACCACTCGGTCGATGGACTGACGCTTCTGAAGAATTTCGTTGTGGACATTTGCCACTGTGACCAGAGCTGGACTCCGGAGTCGTTCATCGAGATGACTGTCCGCCAGATTCGCGAGCAGGTGGGCGACGACAAGGTGATACTCGGTCTTTCGGGCGGTGTCGACTCGTCGGTGGCCGCGGTGCTGCTTAACAAAGCCATCGGACACAACCTTCACTGCATATTCGTCGACAACGGCTTGCTGCGCAAGAACGAGTTCGAGAGCGTCCTTGAGTCGTATAAGGATATGGGCTTGAATGTGAAGGGTGTGGATGCAAAGAGCCGATTCTACGAGGTGCTGGCCGGCGTGACCGATCCCGAGAAGAAACGCAAGGCCATTGGCAAGACTTTCATCGATGTCTTTGACGATGCCTCTAAAGAGGTGACCGATGCCAAATGGTTGGCACAGGGCACGATATATCCCGATGTTATTGAGTCGAGCTCCGTCAAGGGTCCGTCGCAGACCATCAAGTCGCACCACAATGTGGGCGGACTGCCCGACTATATGAAACTGAAGTTGGTGGAGCCTTTGCGCAGCCTCTTCAAGGACGAGGTTCGCCGTGTTGGCCGCCAGCTGGGCATCAAGCAGGAGCTCATAGGCCGTCACCCGTTCCCTGGTCCAGGTCTGGCAATCCGCATACTGAGCGATGTCACCCCCGAGAAGGTGCGCATACTTCAGGAGGTCGACGACATCTTTATCCGCGGTCTGCGCGACAACGACCTGTACGACAAGGTCTGGCAGGCTGGCGCAATGCTGCTGCCTGTGCAGTCGGTGGGCGTGATGGGCGATGAGAGAACATATGAGAGCGTGGTGGCACTGAGGGCTGTCGAGTCGGTTGATGGCATGACAGCCGACTGGTCGCATCTACCTTACGATTTTCTGGCAAAGGTATCGAACGACATAATCAACCGAGTGAAAGGCGTGAACCGCGTGGTGTACGACATCAGCTCCAAGCCGCCGGCAACTATTGAGTGGGAATAATCAATTATTCAATAAACCTTTCACAATCTCACAATTCAGATGAAGAAACTGCTTTTCGTTTTAATGTTGATGGTTTTCGTGATGGCTTCGGCACAGGGCACCGGTACAGTGCCTGTGCGGTTGTCGGACAAGACTCAGCGTGTAGGAGGAAAGGAATACTACATCCATATTGTGGAGCAGGGACAGACGCTGTTTTCGATAGCACGTGCCTACGGACTGAAATACTATGACGCGGTCATCAAGACTGACATACACCTTATGAAGGTTGGCGACACGGTATGGCTGCCGAAGAATGAATACAGCGTGGCGGCTGTGACGACTGCCGCAGGTGTGGCGACGACCACGGAGCGCACGCATTACATCAAGGTGGAGGCAGGACAGACACTGTATTCAATCAGCAGAGAATATGGCGTGACTGTAGAACAGATTGTGGAGGCCAACCCCGAACTGGAGAATTCGCAGCTGAAAGCAGGACAGATGCTTAAGGTGCCTCCGCGCAATGCCCCGAAAGCCAGCGCGGAAAGCAATGACACCCAGGCCAACAAGCCGACGGCGACAGACAACCAGCTAAACAAACAGGCCGAAGAACAAAAAAAGATTGAGGAGCAAAAGAAGGCCGAGGAGCAGAAGAAAATAGAAGAACAAAAGCGCCTGGATGAGGAGAAACGCATAGCCGAACAGAAACGTCTGGATGAGGAGAAACGTATTGCTGAGGAGAAACGTTTGGCAGAACAGAAGCGTCTTGATGAAGAGAAGCGTGTTGCAGAACAGAAACGACAGGAGGAACAGAAAAAACAGGCCGAGGCAGGCAAAGCAGAGCCGGCAGTACAGAACGAAGAAGCCGCAGCCAAGCCGCAGCCAAGGGTGATAGTTAATCCATATCCGTTCACCGAAGTGCCGACAGGGTTCCCGACAACGCAGGCTGGATATTACAATTTCTCGACTGTGTCGGGCTTCAATTACCAGGTCCGCGACCTGCAAAGCAAGGACCGTATATGTGTCACCGTGATGATGCCTCTTCATCTAAACGAGATTGAAGGTATTTCAACATCGAAGTTCGACATCGAGCAGAGAGGCAAGAAACAATACAAGGTTTTTGAATTCGTGCAGTTCTACGAGGGCATACTCATGGCACTCGACGAACTGCAAGGACAGGGCTATAATGTGCTTTTGAATGTTGTCGACGTGGTGTCGACGAAGCCTGCCGATGTGGAGGCCGCATTTGAAAGTCATGGAGTTGCCAATTCCGATTTCATCATTGCTTTGCTGGTCAAGGAACCGTTTGACAAGTTGGCGCAGTTGGCCAAGAAGTACCAGGTGTTTGTGATCAACCCGTTCTCGTCGCGAGTCGATGTTGTCAAGGACAACCCATACGTTGTCAAGTATATGCCGTCGACAGAGGGCGTTGTAAAGTCGATGCTTGACCTTGTGGCGACGAAGCACAGAAACGGTCACCTGTACCTTATGCACTCGAACAACAAGAGCGTCGTGAGCGAGGAACACGAGTATTTTGAAGAGTTCCAGAAACAGCTTGCGGCACGAAATGATATTAAATACACGCTTTTCGACTGGGCTGCTAACGGCAAGCTGATCAGTGCAATGAAGTCGACTGACGACAACGTCATTGTGAGCATCTACAACCAAGACGGGAACAAGAACACGGTGTATGCCACCACGCTGCTCAACAGACTGTCGTCGCTGACTTCGCATGTGCCGACATTGATGACGGTGAACAATTTCTTCTTGACGGAGGTCAAGAGTGTTGACTATGACCAGCTGCAGCACCTTAACTACACATCGGTCACGACGGGCCATCTCGACTATAACAACCCGCGTCACAAGGATTTCATAGACACCTATAAGACCAAGTTCCGCACAGAGCCAAATACGCTCTATGCGGGTGTGGCTCATGATATTACACTGTTTTTTGTCAAGGCGTTGACGAGCAAGGGCGCTGAGTTCTGGCGCAATCCACAGAATTTCCAGACCCCCATCGACCTGCTTTTCCCGCTCAGGCTGAAACAGCAGTCGCCTACGGGAGGGTATGAGAACCAGGCTCCCGACATCTACCAAATGCAGTCATACAAGCTTATCAAGGTGAATTAAAGTATTAAGAAACAAGTTGAATTAAGAATGGAATATCAAACAACCATAAAGAACGCTTTCACTCTGTCGGGTCCTGGACTCCACACGGGCAAGTTCATACATGCCACGGTAAAGCCTGCAAAGGCTAACGAGGGCATCGTCCTGCGCCGTATAGACCTGAGTCCTGCCGTTGACATTCCTGCCGTTGCGGACCGCGTTGTCGGTACCAATCACGGAACCACGGTGGCGGTGGGTGACGCTTCGGTGTCGACTATCGAGCACATGATGTCCGCTTTCCACGGCATGCATGTCGACAACGCCATCGTCGAGGTCGACGGACCGGAAGTCCCAATCCTTGACGGCAGTGCCCGCCTATGGGTGGAGCAGATTAAAAAGTCAGGCATGGAGACCCTTGGCGAGGAACGTCGTGTTTTCAAACTGAGCGAGGCTGTCGAGTGGAGCGAGCCGGAGTCGGGCATCGTGCTGCATGCCGAGCCTGCCGACAGGTTTGAGGTGGAATGCAATATTGAGTTTGCAAGCAATTTGATTGGCAGCCAGTCGGCCACGTTGGTTGGGTATTCCGATTACGAAGAGGCGATATCGCGTTGCCGCACGTTCGTCTTCCTGCATGAGGTCGAGATGCTACTGTCGCTCAACCTTATCAAGGGCGGCGACCTCGACAATGCCCTTGTCTTTGTCGACAAGCCCCTTGGTGACGAGGAAAAGAACCGTCTGGCGAAGCTCTATGGCCGCGATCCGGAGAGCATACAGGTGCGCGACGGTGTACTCAACACCATTGAGCCGTATTATCCCAACGAGCCGGCACGCCACAAACTGCTCGATTTCGTAGGCGATATTTATCTGGTCGGCAGGCCTGTTGTGGGCAAGTTCACTCTGAAATGCCCGGGCCACCGCGCCAATGTCAACCTGGCTGCGAAAATACGCCAGATAATGCTTGAACAGAAATAACTACATTTATCATAAACGGAAAAAACTTAAAATGGCAACACTCTACGATTTGCATCCCGAGGCAAAAATCGGAAACAACGTAAAGATTTGTAACTTTTCAACTATCAGCGAAGATGTCGTCATTGGCGACGGCACCTGGATTGGACCCAATGTGACCATTTTCCCCGGCGCACGTATTGGCAAGAACTGCAAGATCTTCCCGGGCTCAGTAATCGCTGCTATTCCGCAGGATCTGAAATTCAACGGAGAATATACAACCGTCGAGATTGGCGACGATAACGTGATTCGCGAATGCTGCACCATCAATCGCGGCACTTCGGCATCGGGCAAGACGGTCATCGGCAACAACAACCTGCTGATGGCGTATGTCCATATCGCTCATGACTGCGTGGTCGGCAACAACTGCGTCTTTGCCAACAACACCACGCTGGCCGGCCATATCATCGTCGGTGACTGGACCGTGCTGGGCGGCAAGACAGCCATCCTTCAGTTTGTGCATATCGGTTCGCATGTCATCACCATGGGCGGCTCGCTGGTCAACAAAGACATACCGCCTTTTGTCAAGGCAGCCCGCTACCCGATATCGTTTGCCGGCGTGAATGCCCTCGGTCTGCAGCGCAGAGGTTTCTCGCCCCAGGCCATAAACAATATTCAGGATATCTACCGTATCATATACCAGAAAGGCCTTAATGTGACGCATGCTGTCGAGCTTATCAAGGAGCAATACGGCAACACCGACGAGGGCAAGATAGTGTTGAGCTTTATCGGAAATGCCAATACCGGCCTGATGAAGGGCTATACATACCTCAGCAAAAGCCACGACCCAGAGGCATAATAATTGCCTTATAAAATATTTCTACCCTATCGGGACTATTCTTAGTAGTCCCGGTAGGGTATAGCTGTATGTAATAAAAGGTCTGTTCAGCGATAAAAAAAAGGATGCCACGAAACAGTCGAGGCATCCTTTTGTGTATAGTTAAGTACGGGGAGGCGTTATTTGATGATGTCGACGCTACGCTTGATGAACTGGGTCAGTGCTTCGCCTTTGAGCAGGCCGTTGCTCAGCAGGGCAAGGTCGGTGAGCTGGTGGACGAGCTGTTTCTGCTTGTCTGCGTCGGGTTCGTTGAGCACCTGGCTGATAAGCGGATGGTTGATGTTGACAACCAGATTGTAGTTGTCGGGCATCTCGCCATAGAATCCCATGCCGCCACCGCTGGTCTGGCTCATCTCCTTGTAACGGCGCATGAACTCGTTCTGGGTTATGACCATGGGCTGGTCGTCGCTCTCCATGCTTTCGAGCATGACGGTGTAGTGTGTTTTGTCTACTTCGGCCTCGATGATGGGTTTCAGCTTGTCTTTCTCCTCCTGGGTCAGTTTCTCGGGTATGTTGTCGTCGTGGGCAATGAGTTTTTCAACGGTGTCGCCGTCGACGCGTACGAAGCGAGTCTTGTCGATTTTCTGTTCCAGCAGGTTGATGAAGTGTGAGTTGAGGACGCTGTCCATCAGCAGGACATCATAGCCTTTCTCCTTGGCCTTGGCGATGTAGGCGTGCTGTTCGTCGACATCCGTTGCATAGAGATAGATGACATTCTTGTCCTTGTCTGTCTGCAGGGTCTTGATTTTGTCACGGTAGTCGTCGAGTTTGAAGTATTTGCCCTCGGTGTTCTTGAGGAGGGTGAACTTCATGGCGCGTTCGCAGAACTTCTCTTCAGTCAGCATGCCGTATTCTACAAAGATCTTTATGTCGTCCCATTTCTCTTCCAATTGGGTGGGGGCATCGGCCACGTCGTTGCCGTCGGCATCTTTCAGTTCGACTTTGTTCTTGCTCATCTCTTCAAGTTTGTCGGCGACTTTCTTGCTGATGTGCTGGGCAATCTTCTTGACGTTGCTGTCGCTCTGCAGGTAGCTGCGGCTGACGTTGAGCGGTATGTCGGGGCTGTCGAGCACACCGTGCAGCAGCATCAGGTATTCAGGTACCACGCCTTCAACGCTGTCGGTTACAAACACCTGGTTGCAATATAGTTGAATCTTGTTGCGGTTGGGGTCGATGGTTTTGCGCACTTTGGGGAAGTAGAGGATGCCGGTGAGGTTGAACGGGTAGTCGACGTTGAGGTGGATTTGGAACAGAGGTTCCTCGAAATTCATCGGGTAGAGCTCGTGGTAGAATTTCTTGTAGTCCTCGTCGGTGAGGTCGGCAGGTTTCTTCTTCCATGCCGGGTCGGTGTCGTTGATGATACGCGGCACCTTCTTCTCGACGCGCTTGGGTTCTTTCTTCTTGCTTTTGTTCTCCGCTTCGCTATCGGAAGTGCCACTGGCACTTCCTTCACCATCGTCCACTTCATTGAATTCGGTCTCGCTGTCCTCCCACTTGCTCTCCTCGCCGAAGCGGATGGCGATGGGCATGAAACGGCAGTATTTTCTCAGGAGCTCGAGGATGCGGTGCTCTTCGAGGAATTCCTTGCAGTCGTCGGCGATGTGGAGGATGATGTCGGTGCCGCGGTCTTTCTTCTTGCCTTCTTTCATCTCGAATTCGGGCGAGCCGTCGCAGCTCCAGTGTACAGCGGGAGCGTCCTTGTAGGACTTGGTCTCTATTTCAACCTTGTCGGCCACCATAAAGGCGGAATAGAAACCGAGGCCGAAATGGCCGATGAGGTTTTCCTGGACATCCTTGTACTTGTCGAGGAAATCGTTGGCGCCGCTGAAGGCTATCTGGTTGATGTACTTGTCGATTTCGTCCTGCGTCATGCCGATGCCGCGGTCGCTGATGATGAGTTTCTTCTTGTCGATTTTCACTTCGACGGTGAGGTCGCCCAAATCGCCCTGCACCTCGCCGCGCGACGAGAGGGCTTTCAGTTTCTGTGTTGCATCGATAGCGTTGGAGATCAGCTCACGGAGGAAGATCTCATGATCCGAATAGAGGAATTTCTTGATGACCGGGAAGATGTTTTCGGTCTGAACGTTCAAATTACCTTGCATAATATTTATTCATTATTATTATCAAATTTTGGCAGGGTTATACCCTTGACCGGTTGTCGCAATTTTCATTCCAAAGGTAGGAAGTATGACATTTTGACATGTCCGTGAGGCATGACCGACACAATAAACAGTCGTAGGTTGACGTTATAGAGAGTGAAAAAATGGGAGTAAAAGTGGGAGTTAAATTGGAAGTAAAAGAGGGAGTTGCTCACTGTATTATTTTTTATTTATATGGTGTTGCTCACCACAATAAATTTTAATTAAGGTGTTGCTCACCACAATAAAATTTAATTAAGGTGTTCGCAGCCTTCGGCACGCAGCCTTCGGCACGCAGCCTTCGGCACGCAGCCTTCGGCAAAAATGGACAAATGTTCTGTATTGTCCTTTGCGCAGAAGATAACTACCATTATTAATTCCATCGAAGATTAACTTCCTATATTACTTCCCATATTTCATCACCAATAAAACAATAAAGACTTAATCCTAAAAAAATAGAACTATGAAACGGATTTTTACTATTTTTCTGATTGCCATGTTTGTGTGTGTGGGTTCTGCTTCGGCGCAGACCACATTGAGAAACTACCAGTGCAAGAAGTGCGGCGTGGTCGTGAAGAGCACACAGACGCCGAGTTCGTACAACTGCCCTGCCGGCTATTCGCACAGTTGGCAGAATCTGGGTGTGGTTGGCAACAAGAACTACCAGTGCAAGAAATGCGGCACCCATATAGAGAACAGCAGCACGCCGTCGTCGTACGGCTGTCCGGCAGGCTATTCGCACAGCTGGCAGAGCCTTGGCGAGAAGGGCGATGTGGCTTACATGTGCAAGAAATGCGGCTTGGCTATCTATTCGCAACGCACGCCGTCGTCGTACGGCTGTCCGGCGGGTTATTCGCATTCGTGGAATCGTTTGGGCCGCTAACCTTTGTATTCAATGCTGCGCTATATCGCTGATAAGGAGCACTACACCGAGGTTCTTTCGCGCTGCGAGGCTGTGAAGCATGATTTGTGGATTGCCACCGCTGATTTGAAAGACCTGTATGTGTCGCGTGGACGAGCGACAGAGCCTTTTCTGGCTGTGCTTGACAGGCTTTTGCGGAGAGGTGTCGAGGTGCGGCTGTTGCATGCCAAGGAGCCTGGCGAGAATTTCCGTGAGGACTTCGACAATTATCCAGGGTTATGGACACGTCTGGAACGCAGGCTTTGTCCGCGCGTGCATTTCAAAATCATGATTTTCGACTGTTCGACTGCCTACATAGGCTCCGCCAACCTGACCGGGGCCGGCATTGGCATGAAGGGCGAGGGCAACCGCAATTTCGAGGCAGGCATACTTACCGACGAGCCCCAGCTGGTTGATGCCGCCGCCGACCATCTTGACGGCATCTGGCAGGGCCTCCGCTGTCGCGACTGCAAACGCAAGGACTTTTGCGGTGACAGAATTGCAAGATAAAATAACTAGGACGGGATATGCTTGATTTTGCGGCTATAGATTTTGAGACTGCAAATGGATGCCGGAGCAGTGTATGCAGCGTAGGTGTTGTGGTTGTTCGGCAGGGCAGGGTTGTCGACTCGTTCTATAGCCTTATCCAGCCAGAGCCAAACTACTACTCGTGGTTCTGTCAGCAGGTGCATGGTCTTGGTCACGAGGACACCGACGACGCGGAGGTGTTCCCCAAGGTATGGGCGAAAATAGCTCCCCGCATTGAGGGATTGCCGCTGGTGGCTCACAACTCGCCCTTCGACGAGGGGTGCCTGCGAGCCGTGATGCAAGTATACCGTATGGACTGGCCCGACTACAGGTTTTATTGTACGTGTCGTGCCTCACGTCGCCATTTCGGTAGGCGGCTGCCAAACCACCAGCTCCACACCGTGGCGGAAGCTTGTGGCTTTTGCCTGGAAAACCATCATAATGCACTTGCCGATGCGGAGGCTTGTGCAGCGATAGCGATGAAAATACTGTAGTTTTGGATTATTCCTCTTTTCCGGCGAGGATGACCACTATCTCGCCCTTGACCTCTTTGGCGGCGAAGTGGTCGTGTACTTCGCGCAGGGTGCCGCGAGCCGTCTCGGCGTGCAGTTTGCTTATTTCGCGGCTTACGCTGACTTGGCGCTCTTCCCCTATGGTTTCCATCAGTTGTTCAAGCAGCTTGACGAGGCGGAACGGACTTTCGTAAATTATCATTGTGCGGCTTTCCTCGGCCAGTCGCTGTATGGCTGTCTGGCGGCCTTTCTTGTGGGGCAGGAAGCCTTCGAAAACGAAGCGGTCGCAAGGGAGTCCGCTGTCTATCAGTGCCGGCACGAAGGCTGTGGCACCGGGAAGACATTCAACCTCTACGCCTTTTCGCACCGCTTCACGCACCAGCAGGAATCCCGGGTCGCTGATGCCTGGGGTGCCGGCGTCGGTCACCACGGCGATGCTCATGCCGCTCATCAGTTTCTCCACCAGACCGTCGACCACCTTGTGCTCGTTGAAGATGTGGTAGCTTTGCAGCGGCGTCGTGATGCCATAGTGTTGCATCAGCACGCGGCTGGTGCGGGTGTCCTCGGCCAGTATGAGGTCGACCGATTTTAAAACCTCGACGCCACGAAAAGTCATGTCGTCGAGGTTTCCTACCGGTGTGGGTACAAGATATAATTTTGAATTTTGAAATATGAATTTTGAATTAGGACAATCCATTATTTTCAACTTTCGAAATTCAACATTCAAAATTGCGATTATTCTTCTTCGAAGTCGTCGGGGATTTCCATGTCGTGGAAGACGTTGGTCACGTCGTCGTCCTCTTCGAGGATGTTGATGACTTTCATGACCTTGCGGATGGACTCCTCGTCAATCTCGCGGGTGGTGTTGGGGATGCGCTGCAGTTCGGCGCTCTCGCACTCGATGCCCTTGGTTTCGAGGAATTTCACCATGTTGCCAAAGTCCTCGTAGGCGGTGTAGAGGGTGAGGTATTCGTCGTCGACTTCCATTTCCTCGAGGCCTCCGTCGATAAGTTCCATTTCAAGTTCGTCGACATCCATATCGGGTTTGCGCGGAATTACGAAAACGCCCTTACGGGTGAAGAGGAAGCTGAGGCTGCCGTTGGTTTCGAGGGTGCCTCCGAATTTGTTCATGATAGACTTCACGTTAGCCACGGTGCGGTTGTTGTTGTCGCTGAGGGCTTCGATGAAGAGGGCGATGCCGTGGTTGACATGGCATTCGAAAGTGAGTTCCTGCATAGCGGCAGCGTCCTTGTCGTTAGCTTTGTTGATGGCGCGCTGCAGGGTGTCCTTGGGCATGTTGCATCCGCGGGCGTTCTGCACGAGCAGACGCAGACGGGGGTTGCTGTCGGGATCGGGGCCGCCTTCACGAACGGCGATTGCCACTTGTTTCAAGATGTTCGAATACTGTTTGGAGCGCTTGGCGTCAGCTGCACCTTTGGCTCTTTTAATCTTAGACCATTTATTGTGTCCTGACATGATGTAAAATATTTAGTTTATTAATTTGTTGAATTATTATCTAATTGATTTTGAACTTGATGTATGTTATAGGCTTGCCCTCCTTGAGGAACATCGACTCGTAGAAAGTCTGCACAGCCGTAGCCATGCCGTTGTGGCCTGAGGCGTAGAGGTCGGGAGTGTTGAACTCCACCTCGTAGCCTGCGGGGGCTATGACCTCGTCCATGGTGTAGTCGTATAGTTCGCGCGAGTCGGTCTTGAGGTGTATGAAGCTGCCCGGCTTCAGCATCTGGCGGTAGTAGCCTATGAAGCGTTCGCTGGTGAGTCGTTTCATGGGTTTCTTGGGCTGCGGGTCGGGGAAGGTTATCCATATTTCCGACACCTCGTCGGGGGCGAAGAAGCGGTTTATCATCTCTATGCGTGTGCGTAGGAACGCCACGTTTTTCATCTGCTCCTCGTTGCTTGTCTTGGCTCCGCGCCACAAACGTGCACCTTTGATGTCGACACCTATGTAGTTGCGGTTGCTGTTCTCGCGTGCCAGGGCGATAGTGTATTCGCCTTTGCCGCAGCCCAGCTCCAGAACTATGGGGTTGTCGTTGCCGAAATAGTCCTTCCAACGTCCGCGCCACTCGAAGCCTTGTTGCTCGAGGCTTTCGAACGACACCTGGAACAGGTTGGGGAAGGTCAGGTTCTCAGCGAAGCGTGCCAGTTTGTGCTTAGCCATCTTTATTGGTTGTTGGTGGTTACCACTTCTTGATGCTTACATCCTCTTTGTACCACGACTTAATGTGTTTGAACATTGCGTCGGCTTCAGTCTTGCTTGCCGCGCTGCCCATGCTGACGTAGTACAGACCGTTGCGGTTGATGATATAGGCGTCGCAGCCGTGGCCTTTCAGTCTGCTGCACATCTGGTTGGCGGTGCTCTTATTGGTGTAGAATCCTGCTATGAGGTCGAAGCCTTTCTTCGACTCGGTGGTAATCTTTGAAGTCACGACTGCCTGTTTTTGTTTTGTTGTCTTGGCAGTTGTGTTGGCTGCTTTTGGCTGCTCTTTGGCCTTGTTTGACGGGTCGGGGGTTAGCTCGTCGGCCGAAACCACTTCGCTCAGTATACGTTCGAATACTTCGTCGTCCATCAGCTCGCTCTGGATGATGGTGCTGACTTTGTCGAGTTTCTCACGTTTGAGGGTCTGTATTAAGCTCTCGTGTTTCGGGTCGTCATAGTTGATGTACGAGTTGCTGCCTTTCTTGGGACGTGTCAGTTCGGTGAGACGCGAGTCGATATAGTCGCTTACGTTTTCGAGGAACACTTTTTGGTTGTGGCTTTCCTTCAGCTCTTTGAGGTGTTTGACCAGGTAGCCGTTCATGTTTTTCATTATTATGTCGCGTTGCTCGTCAAGTTCCACTTCTGTGAAAACGACGTTGTCCTGGTTCGGGGTAATGTCGCCAGCTTTGATGTTCGCAGCGTTCTTATTGGAGTCGGACTGTGCCGACTTAGGCAGATGGCGCATAACCCAGTTGCGACCGCGTCCGTTGAGCAGGTAGTGGTCTAACACCACTGCGCAGCCGAACAGGATGGCGAGAATCATCAGGATGATGAACAGGCGTTTCCAGAAATGGCCCTTATTTTCATCGTCATCGTCGTTCTTGTGTTTTTTATGCTCTTCTTTTTCTTTATGTTCCTTTTTATGTTCTTTCTTTTTCTGCTCTTTCTTCTCTTTCTTCTTTTTCTTTTTCTCTTCTTCGAACGGATTGCTTTCGTCGTCAGACTTTGCTATTGCGTCGAGTTGTTTCAGAGTGTCATCAAGCTTATTGTCTTTGTCGTCGTTGTCGGCAAAGGCTGTGGTGGTTATAGGTTCAGGAACAGGCTCTGGTTCTGGTTCGGGTTCAGGTTCTGGTTCGGGCTCGGGTTCAGGTTCGGGCTCTGGAATGGGCTCCGGTTCCGGTTCAATTACGGGTTCAGGCTCGGGCTCAGGCTCCGGTTCTGGAATGGGCTCCGGTTCCGGTTCAATTACTGGTTCGGGAACAGGCTCTGGTTCAGGTTCAATTACGGGTTCAGGTTCTGGTTCAGGAACAGGCTCGGGAATAGGTTCAGGTTCGGCTGGAGCTGGGGTGAATCCAGTCAGCATGGAGACGGTTGTCATTTCGCGTTGTTGAATCGGTTGTTCGAACATGGCGAAGGGGTCCGACTGGTTGTTGTCGGCATAGTTGCGCACATTGCTCACCGGTTGTGGTGTCGCGGCTGCGGCCTGGCTGTCGTCGGGGGTGAACATGTAGGTGCCGTCTTCGCAGGCGATACGTCCTAAATCGCCAAATTGGCAGCTTCCTTCGGTGTTGAGTTTTGCTGCAAGAGCGTCACAGTAGTTTTTCCAAATCTGTTCGGCGGTGGACTCGCTCACGCATTCTTTTCCTGCCAGATAGTGTACAAACTGGATTTCCTTGTCCCATCCGGATTCCATCTTGACGACACGGCGAGAGGGGTAGAATGTTGAGGTTGCGGAGTCGAAAAACGCCTCTTCGTCCATAGATGACAGTGTGCCGATGTTGGGAATCTTGACTGTGTTGCCTTGTTTCAGGTATGCTACCAAATAGTCGGTTATATTCATTTTTGCTGTTCCTTGATTGCTTGAATCGTATGATATCGTGTTATTATTTCAGTTTCAGAAGGTCCTCTGGCATGTCGATGGCCACGCTTTCCTCGGTTGTTTCGCGTACGGCGATGCGGTAGCCGTTCTCGAGCCAGCGCAACTGTTCGAGCGATTCGCTCTTCTCGAGGGGAGTCTGAGCCAGCTGTACCACTTGTTGCAGCACCTCGCGGCGGAAGGCGTAGATGCCTATGTGTTTATAATAGTTCTGGCGGCGCAGCCACATCTCCTTGGCGATGTTGCGGAGATAGGGTATAGGCTGGCGGCTGAAGTAGAGGGCGTCGCCGTTCTTGCCGCACACCACCTTGACGGCGTTGGTCGAGTTGAGTTCGGCAAGGTTCTCGATGCGTTTCTTGAGTGTGGCAATCTGCACTGTCGGGTCGTCGAAGGTCTCGAGCACGAGTTTTATCTGGTTGGCGGCCACGCGGGGTTCGTCGCCTTGTATGTTGATGACCACGTCGTAGGTGTTGATGTCTTCGCCGATTTTCTGTATTGCCTCGCCGCAGCGGTCGGTGCCGCTTTTGTGGTGCTTGCCTGTCATGACAGCTTCGCCGCCGAAGTCTTTGACGGTCTTGAGGATGCGCTCGTCCTCTGTGGCGACGACAACGCGGTCGAGCAGGCCAGTGTCGTAGACACCGTGCCATACGTGTTCAATCATGGGTTTGCCGTTGATGATGACCAGGGGTTTGCCAGGGAAGCGTGTCGAGGCGTAGCGTGCAGGGATTATGCCGATTGTCTTCATGGTTGATGGTTTTATAATGGGTTTGAGGGGTTTGAAAGTTCCAAAGTTTTAGGGTTATAAAGAGTGGTTGAATTGAATGAGAGTTAGAAGAGTCCGTTGAATTCGGCGTCTATCTTGTTTATCACGACGCCCAGGTCCTCGCGGTTGTCGGCGAAGTTGAGCTCTTCGATGTCGATAAGCATAGCCTTGCCTTTGTCATAACTCTCGAACCAGCGGTCGTAGCGTTCGTTGAGGTTTGTCAGGTAGTCGAGGCGTATAGAGCTCTCGTAGCTGCGTCCGCGTTTCTGTATTTGTTTGATGAGCGAGCTGACGTCGCCGTGCAGGTAAATCAGCAGGTCAGGCGGCTGTATGAACGACTCGAGCAGTTCGAACACGGCTATGTAGTTGTCGTAGTCGCGAGTGGTCATCAGACCCATGGCCTGCAGGTTGGGGGCGAAGATGTATGCATCCTCGTACAGGGTGCGGTCCTGAATGAAGTCGCATCCTGTCTGTTTCATTTCCAGAAGCTGTTTGTAGCGGGTGTGGAGATAGTATATCTGCAGGTTGAAGCTCCAGCGGCGCATGTCTTCGTAGAAGCTGTTGATGTAGGGGTTGGCTTCCATCTTTTCCTGCAGCATTTCGTATTGGTAATGTTTGGCCAGTTTGTTGGCCAGCGTGGTCTTGCCCGAACCGATATTGCCTGCTATTGCTATATGCATCTTGCTATTTATTTCTAAATAATATAATAATACACTACCGTTTTTCACGCCGACACTTTTCTGCATAAATAAAATTAATTATTGATACAGAAAAGGATAGCGACAAAAAGGTATCGTTTTCAATTTGGCAAATATACACCAAATTTTTTAATTATGCACGGATATGTGAAAAAAATGGTATGCAGACACGTGTCTGCGATAGGAGAGCGATTGATGCAGGTGCTTTGCCTGCGTGCCAAATCAAGCCATTACTGTTTCACCACTCTTTTTGTCACCACGCCGGCGTTGGTGGTGATGCGCGCCAGCAGCATTCCGGCAGGTATGTCGGCGATGTTGATGTTCACGCATGGTGCGTCGGCGGAGTGCTTCCGGAGCGGTGTGCCGTTAGCTGAGAACAGCTCCACTTGTTTGATTTTGAATGAAGAGCAGATGGTCAGCCAGTCGTGTGCGGGATTTGGCATCACGTCGGTGTATCTGTAGGCCGGCGAACCTGTGCCTGTGGGGCCGCCGGGGTCGGCCATGGTGAACTGCACGCTGTCGCTCCATTCGCTGCGCATGTTGCCGTCGCACACTGTGCGCACATAGGCGGTGTAGGTCTGGCCGCTGTCAAGGCCGGTGATATTGGCGAAGTTGAGATTCCACAGTGATATGTCGCCGCTGTCGGCTGGCATGGAGTCGCGGGCCAGCGACAGCTCCCAGGCGTTGCCCGACTGGTATGTCCATGACAGAGACACCGACATGGTGTTGCAGTCCAGGACGGTGAGTCCGGTCGGGGACGGGCATGTCGCGCTGTCGCCGATGATTACCCAGCTCGAGGTGTCGAAGATGGGGAATAAGGCTCCGAAGCCGGGGTCCAGTGTCGGGTTGGTGTTCCATGTCGGGAAGTTGTCGTTCATGATCAGGTCTAAGCGGTGTGCGCTGTTGGGGTATACTGCACCTGCGCCCTGGTCCATCGAGCCGCTATACTCGTATTTATATCTCAGATAGTATGTTGACGGGTGTGCGTCGTAGGTAGGCATGTTTATATCCGGTGCGTTGTTGTTTGTCGTGCCGCCGACATAGAAAGAGTCGTTTACCACAACAGGTTTGTCGAAATAGGCCTCATAGACAGGGAAATACAAATGGAAGGTGTCTGCCAGGTTGCCGTAGTGGAGGCGTATAAATTCCATGTCGTAGCGCGGTGTCATAGTGTCCCATTGAGCAACAGCCATGAGGACTATGCCGCTGTCTGTCGATTCGTAGAGGTGAAAATATTCTGGCAAACGGTTTTCCATCGAGGGGTCAGCTATGTTGCCTAAGGTGCTGATGTATACCGGCGCTGCCACGCCAATTACCAGCATTGCCGAGTCGGTTTCGCAATAGCGTGCCAGGATGCTTTGGGTGCGGTATGGGAATGTATACCATAGAGTGTAGGTATAGTTGCCAAGGCCGTGGCAGTGTTTACAATAATTGTCTATCCACATTTCCCCATAGTGGAAGGTGGGTTCTCTGTCGCACAGGCCGAGCACGGTGTTTTGGGCGTTGGCGAAAGAGAGAGACAGAAAGAAAGCAAAAAACAAGGCGGTTTGTTTCATGATTATGATTGTGGTTTTGAAGATTTTCTAATTATAAAGATTTGAGAGATAAGTTCACAAAAAACAATTTACAGGTCACAAAAAACAGGTCCTGTATCCTGTTTCACTTCACAGTCAGTTTTCTTGAGGCGGAGCCGGAGGGGGAGGATGCGGTGACGATGTATACGGCTGCTGGTAGGTTGGATAGGTCAATCACAGCCTGCGGGCTGTTTGGAGAGATAGACAG